>NZ_JBIQHX010000017.1:0-45220 GCF_044508325.1 Microbacterium sp.
GTGGTCTGCATCTGGATCTTCATCTGGATCCTCATCGACATCTTCCGCGACCACACGCTGAACGGCTGGGCGAAGACGGGCTGGGTGATCGTGCTCGTGATCCTGCCCCTGCTGGGTGCGCTCATCTACCTGATCACGCGCGGCGGATCGATGGCGGCCCGCCAGACGGAGCGGGTGAAGGAGTCGCAGCAGGCCAGTGCGGAGTACATCCGCGCGGTGGCCGGCTCGGCATCCCCCGCCGAGGAGATCGCGCGGGCGCAGGAGTTGCTCGCCGCGGGCGCCATCACGCAGACCGAGTTCGACGCGATCAAGGCCAAGGCCCTCGCCTGAGCGGAAGGACGCACGATGGATGACCTGGAGTACGGTCCGGTCGAACTCGTCCTCGCGGGCTTCCGAGGCGACAAGCCCAGCGCCGGAGTGCTGGATGCCCTGGCCGAACTCGCCGAGGCAGGCACCATCCGGGTGATCGACCTCGTGCACGTGACCCGCGACGCTGACGGCCGGGTCGCCTTCTTCGAGGTGGACGAGAGCGGCATCGACATCGGCGTGATCGACCTCGTCGCCGGCGGACTGGCCTCGCACGAGGACGTGACCGAGCTCGGCTCGCGCCTTCCGGTCGGTGCGGCGGCGGTGCTGCTGGTCGTCGAGCACCTGTGGGCGAAGCGCCTGGCGTCGCGCCTGGTCGAGGCGGAGGGATTCGTCGTCGATTCCGTCCGCATCCCCGCTCCGGTGGTCAACCTGGTCGCCGCGGCGGCCGCAGAGGCCACGGCACAGGCAGGAGGCAGCTGACATGCTGCGCAGATTCGGCCGCCCGGGCCTTCTCGGGATGGCGGCGCGCACAGCCGTCGTCGCCGGCACCGCCACGGCTGTGAGCGGAAGCGTTCAACGCCACCAGTACGAACGAGCACAAGCCGAGCAGGCGGAACACCAGTACGAGGTGCAGCAGGAGGCTGCGGCCATGGCCGCGGCCGCACCCGCCGCCGCACCACCCCCGCCCGCGCCCGCTGCCTCGACCGACCTCGTCGCTCAGCTGCAGCGGCTCGCCGACCTGAAGTCCCAGGGCGTGCTCAGCGAGGCGGAGTTCGAGACCGCGAAGGCCAAGCTGCTCGGCTGAGCCGGGCACAGCATTGAGGAGATGTCGTGAACGACGCCCGCACCGTCATCGGTACCCCGCTCCCGCCGGCACGGTCTCTGCCGTTCCCGCCGAAGCCGTCCGGCAGCTATGCGGGCCGGACGCTCGCCGAGTCCACCTACTCGCCGCTGCCGCCCGAGCGTCACCTCCACGACGATGCGCCCAATGTGCTCATCATCCTCATCGACGACGCCGGGCCGGCGCTTCCGGTGCCGCTCGGGGGCAAGGTGAACACGCCCACGCTCGACCGCATCCGCAAGGCCGGCATCGGCTACAACCGCTTCCACACCACGGCCATGTGCTCGCCGACGCGGGCGTCGCTGCTCACCGGGCGCAACCACCATCGGGTCGGCGCCGGTCAGATCGCCGAGCTCGCCAACGACTGGGACGGCTACTCCGGCCACATCCCCAAAAGCAGCGCCACCATCGCCGAGGTGCTGCGCAATTACGGTTACTCGACGGCCGCGTGGGGCAAATGGCACAACACTCCCGCCGAGGAGACGACCAAGGCCGGCCCGTACGACAACTGGCCCACCGGGAACGGCTTCGAGTACTTCTACGGGTTCCTCGCCGGCGAGGCGTCGCAGTACGAGCCCAATCTCGTGCGCAACACCACGAGCGTTCTGCCCCCGAAGTCTCCGGAGGAGGGCTATCACCTCAGCGAGGACATCGCCGACGACGCGATCGCGTGGCTGCGCGATCACAAGGCGCTCTCGCCCGACAAGCCCTTCTTCATGTACTGGGCGACGGGAGCGATCCACGGCCCGCACCACGTACACAAGGAGTGGGCCGACAAGTACAAGGGCGTCTTCGACGACGGCTGGGACGCCTACCGCGAGGACGCGCACGCCGGCGCCAAGGCCGCAGGCTGGATCCCCGATGACGCCGTGCTCACGCCCCGGCCCGAGTCGCTGCAGGGCTGGGACGACGTCCCCGACCACCAGAAGCCGTTCCAGGCGCGCTTGATGGAGGTGTGCGCCGGCTTCGGCGAGCACGCCGACGTGCAGGCCGGCCGGGTCATCGACGAGCTCGAGCGGCTCGGGTACACCGACGACACGATCGTCATCTACATCTGGGGCGACAACGGCTCGTCGGGCGAGGGCCAGAACGGCACGATCAGCGAGCTGCTGGCCCAGAACATGATCCCGACGACGATCGACCAGCACATCGCGGCGCTGGAGGAGCTCGGGGGCCTTGATGCGCTGGGCACGCCTGCCACCGACAACCAGTACCACGCAGCCTGGGCGTGGGCCGGATCCTCGCCCTACCAGGGCATGAAGCTCATGGCCTCGCACCTCGGGGGCACACGCAACCCGATGTTCATCCAGTGGCCCGGGCGCATCGCGCATGACCCGGTGCCCCGGACCCAGTTCCACCACGTGATCGATGTGGCGCCCACGATCTACGAGATCCTGGGCATCTCGCACCCCGACACGGTCAACGGAATCCCGCAGGACCCGATCGACGGCACGAGCTTCGCCTACTCGATCGACGACAGCACCGCCGAGGGCCGCCACCGGGTCCAGTACTTCGAGGTGATGGCGAGCAGGGCCGTCTACGAGGACGGCTGGATCGCGTCCACGACGGGTCCGCGCCTGCCCTGGGTGCCGGGCCTTCCGCCGGGCATCCAGACGTGGACCCCGGACGAGGACCGGTGGGAGCTCTACAACCTCGACGAGGACTGGAGCCAATCCCACGACCTCGCCGACCAGCACCCCGGCAAGCTCGCCGCGTTGAAGGAGCTGTTCGCGATCGAGGCGGCCAAGAACAAGGTCCTCCCGATCGGCGGCGGTCTGTGGGTCGCGCCCCTCCACCCCGAACTGCGGATCGCCCCGCCGTACACGGAGTGGGAGTTCACCGGCGACACGTTCCGCGTGCCCGAGTTCTGCGCGCCCGCGCTCGGCAACAAGCCCAATGTGGTCACCATGGACGTCAACGTCGGCGACCGCGCCAACGGCGTCCTGTACAAGCTCGGCGGCGCAGGCGGAGGTCTCACCACGTACGTCGCCGACGGGGTGCTCACGTACGAGTACAACCTCTTCCTCGTGCAGCGCACCACCATCGCCGCCCCCGCGCCGCTGGCCGCCGGCGACCACGCGATCGAGATCGAGACGGCGTACGTCGAGCCCCGGCCCGGCGGCCCGCTGCGCATCACGCTGCGCGTCGACGGCACCGAGGTCGCATCCGGCCAGGTGCCCGTCAGCGCCCCGCTGCTGTTCTCGGCGAACGACTGCCTCGACATCGGGCGCGCCTACGGCGGCGCGGTGTCGCGCGCCTACGCGGACCGAATGCCCTTCGCGTTCGACGGGCGGATCGATCGCGTGCACATCGCCTATGCGACACCGCAGGAGGCCTGAGCGCAGGTCAGCTCCACAGCGCGACGTGGAACTTGTTGCCGCGTCGCGAAAGACCGCGTGATCCGCTCGCCGAGACCATCGCGGTGGTCGCCCGTGCGGTCGTGACGAACCGCTGCAGCAGTCGCGCCGACGCGGGGGCCCGGCCGCCGTCCAGCGTTGTCGCCGACCACAGGCCCGACAGCGGCGTGCCCTCCACGGGCAGCCGCACCAGATCGGCGGAATCGCTGCCCCGCTCCCGCAGCCGGGGCGCGACGATGTGCTCGTAGGCGAGCATGATCCCCTCCCCGCCCGCGACAGCCGAGACGGCATCCGTCTCGCTGGTCAGCTCGATCACCGTCGGCAGCTCGGTGATCCGGCCGAACCACCGCCCCTCCTCGGTGAGGTGCTCGAAACCGCCCGGCCCGCAGAACCAGGGCGTGGAGCGCAGCTGCCGCAGCGTGAGTTCCTCGCCCGACCTCGCGAGCGGGTGATCGGGTGCGGCCACCATGATCCGCCGGTACTTGAAGAACGGCACCACGTCGAACCCGGGGCTTGCCGCAAGCGCGGGCCTCGCGCCGAGGGCGATGTCGTAGGCCCGCTCCCGCAGCAGCGTGGCGATGTCGTCGGCGGCCTCGACGATGACGGCCACCGAGTCGGACGGCACCCACCTGGCGAACGCGTCGAAGAGCCGGCCCGCCGCGCTCTCGGCGAAGGCCGCGGTCGCCAGCACGCGCAGCTCGCGATCGTCCGCGCCGGCGTGCGCGACGTCCCGGCGGATCGCCTGGGTGCGCCCCACGATCTCCTCTGCGTGGTCGGCGAGCACCCGGCCGCCGGGAGTGAGGGTGATCCCCGAGCCGGTGCGGAAGAACAGCTGATCGCCCAGCTCGTCGCGGAGCGCACCGACGACCGCCGACACCGCGGGCACGCTCACGCTCAGGGACCTCGCCGCCGCCGTCACCGACCCGAGACGGGCGATCTGGGCGAAGGTCCGCAGCTGAGTGAGGGTCAACGCCATCGTCTTAACCTTTCACTTAACTCAAGGTTGACACCCCCGTGGCCTCGGGGCAAGGTCACAGGCACAGCCCCCCTCGATGTCGCGGGGTGTGCTCGAACGGTGTGTTCACAGGTGCGTTCTAAGGAGAGCCGCCATGCAGATCCCGGCGCCATTCGACTATGCGAGAGCGACGAGCATCGATGATGCCGTCGCGCTGCTGACGCGGTACGGGGAGGATGCCCGCGTCATCGCGGGCGGACACAGCCTGCTGCCGATGATGAAGCTCCGGCTCGCGAGACCGGAGTGGCTCATCGACATCAACGGCGTCACCGACCTGGCCTACATCAGACGCGAAGGCGATGTCCTGCGCGTCGGCGCACTCACCCGACATCGCGAGCTGCTCGAGTCCGACGAGGTCGCCCAGCTGTTCCCGATCATCGTGGACGCCGAGAAGGTCGTCGCCGACCCCGTGGTGCGCAACCGGGGCACGATCGGCGGGTCGCTGTGCCAGGCCGACCCCGCGGAGGACCTCTCCACGGTGTGCACGGTGCTCGACGCGCAGGCGGTCGTGCGCGGACCGGACGGCGAGCGCGTCATCGGCATGGACGAGTTCCACGTCGGCCCCTACGAGACGGCGCTCGATTTCAACGAGGTCCTCGTCGAGGTGCGCCTGCCGATCCGCGCCCGCACCTCGAACGCGTACGAGAAGGTCGAGCGGCGCATCGGCGACTGGGCCGTGGCCGCCGCAGGGGCGGCCGTGACCCTCGCGCCGGACGGCACCATCGAGGATGTCGCGATCGGGGCGACCGCCGTCGGCCGCTCGGATCGCCTGGCCGAGGCGGAAGGCCTGCTGCGCGGCCAGACCGTGACCGAGGCGCTGCTGGAGCACGTCGCCAAGACCGTCTCGGACGCGGTCGACCCGGTGGGAGACCAGCGCGGCTCCGAGGCGTACAAGCGGCATCTGGCAGGCGAGCTGACACAGCGGGTGGTGCGCCGGGCGATCGCCCGCGTGCAGGGACAGGAGGGATGACATGCACGTCACGATGACGGTCAACGGCGAAGAGGTCGAGCGCGACATCGAACCGCGCGTGCTGCTGGTGCATTTCCTGCGCGACGACCTCGGCCTCACCGGCACCCACTGGGGCTGCGACACGTCCAACTGCGGCGCCTGCGTCGTGCAGATCGACGGCGAGCCGGTGAAGTCGTGCACGACGCTGGCGGTGATGGCGGACGGATGCCACGTGCGCACCGTGGAGGGGCTGGCCGAGAACGGCAGCCTCGACCCGGTGCAGCAGGGCTTCATGGAGGAGCACGGCCTGCAGTGCGGGTTCTGCACCCCGGGCATGATGCTCACCGCCCGGGCCCTGCTGGATGAGAACCCGGACCCGAGCGAGACCGAGATCCGCGAGGCGATCTCGGGGCAGCTCTGCCGATGCACCGGCTACGCGACGATCGTGCGCGCGGTGCGGTGGGCGGCGGAGCACCCGGCCGGCGCCGCCGCCGAGGCGGCACCCGAAGGCGAGAAGGAGGCGGCAGAGCTATGACTCTCGTCGATGATGCCCGCACCGGGCACGAGCGCGGACCGGACCGCGCCCACAACCCCGCGGCGGACGATCCGTCGCGCCCGATCGGCTTCGGCCGCATCCAGCGCAAGGAGGACCCGCGCTTCATCCGCGGCCAGGGCAACTACCTCGATGACATCGTGCTGCCCGGCATGCTGCACGCCGCGATCCTGCGCGCCCCCGTCGCGCATGCGCGACTGGTCTCGATCGACACGAGCGAGGCGCTGGCCCGGCCCGGCGTGCGGGCCGTGCTCACCGGAAAGGACCTCGAGCCGCTCAACCTCGCGTGGATCCCGACCCTGTCGTACGACGTGCAGTCGGTGCTGGTCACCGACAAGGTGCGCTTCCAGGGCCAGGAGGTCGCGTTCGTCATCGCCGACGACCGGTACGCCGCGCGTGACGCGCTCGAGTCGATCAACGTCGAGTACGAGATGCTCCCGCCGGTGATCGACGCCCGGCGCGCGCTCGATCCCGACGCCGCGCTGGTGCGCGACGACATCGAGGGGCGCACCGACAACCACGTCACCGACTGGGAGTGCGGCGACAAAGAGGCCACCGACGCGGTCTTCGCGAAGGCGGACGTCGTCGTCAAGCAGGAGGTCGTCTACCCGCGCGCCCACCCGGCGCCGATGGAGACCTGCGGCGCGATCGCCGACTTCAACCCGGTCTCGGGCGACCTGACGCTGTACGAGACGTCGCAGGCCCCGCACGCGCACCGCACCGTGGTGGCGATGGTCTCAGGCATCCCCGAGCACAAGATCCACGTCATCTCGCCCGACATCGGCGGCGGCTTCGGCAACAAGGTCGGCATCTACCCGGGCTACGTGCTCGCGATCGTGGGCTCGATCGTGACCGGCAAGCCGGTGAAGTGGATGGAGGACCGCTCCGAGAACCTCATGTCGACCTCGTTCGCGCGCGACTACATCATGGAGGGCGAGATCGCCGCGACCCGCGACGGCAAGCTCCTCGGCATCCGGGCGAACGTGCTCTCCGACCTCGGTGCCTTCAACGGCACCGCGCAGCCGACGAAGTACCCGGCCGGGTTCTTCAACCTGTTCCCCGGCAGCTACACGTGGGAGGCGGTGTACGGCAAGGTCACCTCGGTCTACACGAACAAGGCGCCCGGCGGCGTCGCCTACGCCTGCTCGTTCCGCGTCACCGAGGCGGTGTACCTGGTCGAGCGGATGATCGATCGGCTCGCGATCGAGCTGGACATGGATCCGGCCGAGCTGCGGCTGCGCAACTTCATCCCGCCGGAGGCCTTCCCGTACGACAACAAGGCCGGCTTCGAGTACGACTCGGGCCAGTACGAGCTGACGATGCGGCACGCGATGGAGCTCGTCGGGTACGACGAGCTGCGCCGAGAGCAGGCCGAGAAGCGCGCCCGCGGCGAGCTCATGGGCATCGGCATCTCGTTCTTCACGGAGGGCGTGGGGGCGGGTCCGCGCAAGCACATGGACATCCTCGGCCTGGGCATGGCCGACGGTGCCGAGCTCCGCATCCACCCCACCGGAAAGGCCGTGGTGCGCCTGTCCGTGCAGTCGCAGGGCCAGGCGCACGAGACGACCTTCGCGCAGATCGTCTCCGAGGAGATCGGGATCCCGCCCGAGGACATCGAGGTCGTGCACGGCTACACCGACCAGACCCCGTTCGGGCTGGGCACCTACGGCAGCCGGTCGACCCCGGTCAGCGGGGCGGCGGTGGCGATGGTGACCCGCAAGGTGCGCGACAAGGCGCGCCTGATCGCGGCCGCCATGCTCGAGACGCGCCCCGAGGACCTCGAGTGGGAGAAGGGCCGCTGGTTCGTCAAGGGCGACCCGTCGGCGGGCAAGACGATCCAGGAGATCGCGCTGGCCGCCCACGGCACGATGACCCTCCCCGAGGGTGTCGACGGCAACCTCGACGCCGAGGTCACCTACGACCCGCCGAACCTCACCTACCCCTACGGCGCCTACTTCTGCGTCACCGACGTCGACAAGGGCACCGGCAAGGTGACCGTGCGGCGCTTCCTCGCCGTCGACGACTGCGGCACGCGGATCAACCCGATGGTCATCGAGGGGCAGATCCACGGCGGCCTGACCGACGGGGTCGGCATGGCGCTGATGCAGATCATCGAGTTCGACGAGGACGGCAACTGCCTGGGCGGATCGTTCATGGATTACCTGCTGCCCACAGCGATGGAGGTGCCCGACTGGGAGACCGGGCACACGGTCACCGAGTCGCCGCACCACCCGATCGGCGCGAAGGGCATCGGCGAGTCGGCGACGGTGGGCTCGCCGCCGGCGATCGTCAACTCGATCATCGACGCCCTGCGTCCGCTGGGCGTCACCGCGATCGACATGCCGTGCACGCCGTCGCGGGTGTGGGAGGCGATGCAGGGGAACGCGCGACCGCCGATCTGATGCCGCCCGGCGGTGGGATGATGGAGGGAGAGGGCACAGCGATGGTCGACCCGACGGTGGCGAACAGGCAGCGCGAACTCGAAGAGCAGCGGCAGGGGTTCGTGCGCGCCACAGTGGTGCGCACGCAGCGGCCCACCAGCGCGCGCGCGGGCGACGTCGCGGTCGTCGACGCCACCGGAGCCATCACCGGCTTCGTCGGCGGCACGTGTGTGGAGGCATCCGTGCGCGAGATGAGCCTTGCCGCCCTCGAATCCGGCGAGCCGGTGCTGCTGCAGGTGCGCCCCGGCGATGTCGGCCGCGTCGAGCACGAGGGTGCGATCGAGGTGCACAACCCGTGCCTTTCCGGAGGCTCGATCGACGTGTTCCTCGAGCCGGTCGTCCCCGCCGCCCGCGTCGTGGTCGCCGGCGACGCCCCCGTCGCGCAGGCCCTCGCGCGCATCGGCGCCGAGCTCGGCTACGACATGCAGCTGGTCGACGGCGAGGCCTGGCATCCCGACGACTCGGTCGCCGCCCTGATCGCGGCCGGCCACGGTCACGGCGAGGAGCCGGCGCTCGAGCGCGCCCTGGAGGCGGGCGTGCCGTACGTGGGACTCATCGCGAGCGACAAGCGCGGCGCCGCCGTGGTCGCCTCCCTGAACGTGGACGACGAGCTGCGGCAGCGCGTGCACACGCCCGCCGGCATCAAGCTCGGCGGCACGTCGCCCGCCGAGATCGCGCTGGGCGTGCTCGCCGAGCTCGTGCAGGTGCGAGCGGGCGCGCGGGCCGTGCAGGAGGAGAAGGATGCCGCGGCCGGCCGCGATCTGCCCGAGGAGCCGCGCACGGCGATCGACCCGGTCTGCCACATGACGGTCGTGGCGGCCGAGCCGACCCTGCACGTCGAGCACGACGGCCGGACCGTCTGGTTCTGCGCGCCCGGGTGCCGGACCCGGTTCCTGAAGGAGCCCGAGCGCTATGCCGCCTGAGCCGCGTTTCGCGGCCCTCGTGCTGGCCGCCGGAGGGTCGACCCGCTTGGGCCGGCCCAAGCAGCTCCTGCCCTATCGGGACGGCGTGCTCCTGGACGCGGTGCTGGGGCTTGCCCGCGGCTTCCCCTTCCCCCAGCGGATCCTCGCCCTCGGCGGCTCGGCCGACGAGGTCCAGCAGGCCGTCGACACGACCGGGTTCGACGTCGTCGTCAACGACGAGTACACCACCGGCTGCTCGTCCTCGATCGCGGCCGCCCTGCCCACGGTGCGCGCCGACCTGGACGGCTTCGTGCTGCTGCTCGGCGATCAGCCCGAGGTGCGCCCCGAGGCCATCGCGGCGCTCCTGGCCGGCCGCGGCACCGCTCCGATCGCGGTGACGCGCTATGACGACGGCATCGGCCATCCGTTCGCGCTGTCCCGCTCCACGTTCCCGGCGCTGGCGGGCCTGCACGGCGATCGGGGCGTGTGGAAGCTCATCGACCGGCTGGGATCGGCGGTCGCACGGGTGAGCGTGAGCGGGACGGTGCCGCGTGACGTCGACACCGAGGCGGACTATCGCGCGCTCCTGGCCGGAGCGGCGGAGTCGGCGTGAGCGCGGCCGCCGTCGACGCCATCGCCCCCGACGTCGACGCCGTCGCCGCGGGGCTGGACGACCAGGACTACCTGGCCGACGAAGGGCTGCTGACCGCGCTGTTCCTCGCGGTCCGGCTGCGACGGCCGCTGCTCCTGGAGGGCGAGGCGGGCGTCGGCAAGACCGAGGCCGCCAAGGCGCTCGCCGCGTGGCTGGACGTGCCGCTGCACCGGCTGCAGTGCTACGAGGGCATCGACGCCGGCGAGGCCCTCTACGAGTGGAACTACCAGCGGCAGCTGCTCGCGATCCGGCTCGCCGAGGCCGGTGGCAGGGCCATCGGCGACGACGACCTGTTCACCCGCGAGTTCCTGCTCCCCCGGCCGATCCTGCAGGCGATCGACCATCCGGGGCCGCGGCCGGCGGTGCTGCTGCTGGATGAGATCGATCGCGCCGACGCCGAGTTCGAGGCGTTCACCTTCGAAGCCCTCGCCGAGGCATCCGTCACCATTCCCGAGTTGGGCACGATCCGCGCCGCCGAGCGGCCGATCGTGATCCTGACCTCGAACCGCACGCGCGACCTGCATGACGCGCTGACCAGGCGCTGCCTCTATCACTGGATCGACTTCCCGCCTCCGCAGCGGGTGCTCGAGATCGTCCGCAGGAGAGTGCCGGGCACCTCCGAGCCGCTCGTGCTGCACGCCGTCGACGCGGTCGGACGGCTGCGCACGCTCGACCTCGCCAAGCCCCCTGGCGTGGCCGAGCTCATCGACTGGGTCGCCGCGCTCGCGGCCCTGGGAATCGGCCGCATCGACCCGGAGACGGCGGCGCTGACCTGGGGTGCTGTGATCAAGAACCGCGACGATCTGGACGCCGTCGAGGCGCGCGGGGCCGAGTGGCTGGTGGGTGCGGATGCCTGATCCCGTCGCCCGCGCGTTCGCCCTCGATCCCGCGGCCCTCGCCGTGGGGTTCTCGGCGGCGCTGCGGCGCGCCGGCCTCGCCGTCACGCCCGAGCGCACGGCGTGGTTCGCCGAGTCCCTGCACCTGGTCCCGCCGCGCACGCGCACCTCGCTGTACTGGTCGAGCCGGGCGTCGCTGGTCTCGTCACAGCCCCAGCTGGACCGTTTCGATGCGGTCTTCGACGCGGTCTTCGGGGGTGCGGCCGACATCGCCGACCACCGGGGCGACCCGAACGATCCCGACGACACCTCGCTGCGACGGCGCACCTCCCCCGACCTCTCGCAGTCCGGGCGCACCGGCGTCGCCGCGCCGAGCGGTCCGCTGCCGCCGGCGGCGGCGGGCCCCGGCCGGTCGCAGCCCGACGAGGACGCCACCGACGCGCTGCTGCTGGCGGCCAGCCCCGAGGAGCGGCTGCACCGCACCGCGTTCGACGCGCTCACGCCCGACGAGATCGCGCGCATCCGGCGGCTGGTGGCTGCCCTCGTGCTGCGGACGCCGCTGCGGCCGGGGCGCCGTTCGCGGGCGTCGGCGCGGGCGGGCGACCGCCTCGATCTGCGGCGCACCGTGCGGGCCGCCTCCCGCACCGGCGGCCACCCCGCCCGCCTCGTCCACGCCGCGCGCCGCCCCCGACCCAGGCCCATCGTGCTGCTGTGCGACATCTCGGCATCGATGGAGCCGTACACCCGCGTGTTCGTGTCGTTCCTGCAGGCGGCGGTCGCAGGCGGCAACGCCGAGGCGTTCGTCTTCGCCACCCGCCTCACCCGCCTCACCCGGCACCTGACCGGCCGCGACCCCGACCGTGCGCTGGAACAGGCGGCGAGCGCGGCGCAGGACTGGGCCGGCGGCACCCGGCTGGCCGACGGCATCCGCGCGTTCATCGATCAGCACGGGCGGCGCGGGCTCGCCCGCGGGGCCGTCGTCGTGATCCTCTCCGACGGCTGGGCGCAGGACGACCCCGACGAGATCGCCCGCGAGATGTCACGGCTGACGCGCCTTGCTCACCGCATCGTGTGGGTCAATCCGCGGCGGGCCGCTCCCGCCTTCGCTCCCCTTGTCGGCGGCATGGCCGCGGCTCTGCCGTACTGCGACGCGTTCGTGAGCGGCCACAGCTACACCGAGCTCGAGAACCTCGTCCGCACGATCGCGGACGACACCCCACCCCAAAGGAGGACCCCCTGATGGATCTGGAAAGCAGCTTCACCGTCGAGGCGCCGATCGACGAGGTCTGGGCCACGCTCATGGACGTCGAGCGCGTCGCCGGTGCCGTTCCCGGCGCGGAACTGACCGAGAAGGTCTCGGACACGGTCTACCAGGGCGTCGTCAAGGTCAAGGTCGGTCCGCTCTCGATGCAGTACCGCGGCCAGGTCGAGCTCGTCTCCCGCGACGACGCCGCCCACGTCGCGGTGTACCAGGGCAAGGGCCAGGAGAAGGCGGGCCAGGGCACCGCCGAAGGCACCGCCACCCTCACCCTCACCAGCGACGGCACGACGACCACCGGCACGGTGGCGGGCAGCATGGTGCTCTCGGGCAAGGCCGCGGCCATGGGCAAGGGCATCATCCAGAAGGTCGCGCAGCAGATCATGGGCATCTTCGCCAAGAACCTGCAGTCGATGCTGTCCGGCGGCGACGCCGCCGAGGGCGAGTCGGCCGACGGGTCGGTGAAGGGCCTCTCCCTGGTCGCCGGCGCGATCGGGTCGATGTTCCACCGCGAGAAGAAGGATGCGGATGCCGCGGCCTCGTCCGCGGACGAACGCACCGCCGACGGGTAGCCATGCGCGACATCCTCGACACGCTGCTGCGGGAGTGGCGGGCAGGCAGCACGGTGGGTCTGGGCACCGTGGTGCGCACCTTCAAGTCTGCGCCGCAGGATCCCGGTGCGGCGATGCTGGTCACCGCCGCCGGCGAGGCAGCCGGCTCGGTGTCCGGCGGGTGCGTCGAAGGCGCGGTGTACGCGCTCGCCGAGGACTCGATCGCCGGAGCACCGCCGACGCTGGAGCGCTACGGCATCAGCGACGATGACGCGTTCGCGGTGGGACTGACCTGCGGCGGCATCCTCGACGTCTTCGTGGAGGCGGTGTCACAGGAGTCGTTCCCCGACCTCGACGAGGTCGCAGCCGACATCGAGGCGGGGCGGCCGGTCGCCGTCGCGACGGTGATCGAGCATGTCGACCCGGCACGCGTGGGAAGGCGCCTGGTCGTCCGGCCGGACCGGGTCACCGGGTCGCTCGGCGGCGAGCTCGCCGACGAGCGGGTGGGCGACGACGCGCGGGGCCTGCTCGCCGGCGGCCTGACCACCACCCTCGTGCGCGGACCCGACGGCGAGCGCATGGGCGACGGCATGCGGGTGTTCGTGAACAGCTTCGCCCCCGCACCGCGCATGATCGTCTTCGGGGCGATCGACTTCGCCTCGGCCCTCGCGACCCTGGGCCGCTTCCTCGGCTACCGGGTCACCGTCTGCGACGCCCGCGAGGTCTTCGCCACCCGCGCCCGGTTCCCCGATGTCGACGACCTCGTCGTGGAGTGGCCCGACCGCTACCTGAGCGGCCAGATCGAACAGGGCCTGATCGACGAGCGCACGGTGCTGTGCGTGCTCACCCACGATCCGAAGTTCGACGTGCCGGTGCTCACCGCCGCCCTGCGCGGCCCGCGCGTCGCGTACATCGGGGCGATGGGCTCGCGCCGCACGCACCACGACCGGATGCGCCGGCTGCGTGAGGCGGGTGTCACCGACGACGAGCTCGCCCGCGTGCACAGTCCCATCGGCCTCGACCTGGGCGCGCGCACGCCGGAAGAGACCGCGGTGTCGATCGGTGCCCAGCTGATCGCATTGCGCTGGGGCGGCACCGGCGACGACCTCTCCGCACGCGAGGGCCCGATCCATGGCACGGCGCAGCCGCCGCCCGACGCGATCCCCCTGGTCGGCGAGCCCGACCGTTAGCGCCTGCGGAACATGCCCGCGAACACGGCGAACAGCAGCGGCACGCCCGACAGGATCATCATCGCGGTGCCGGGCACCGGGTCGGACGCGCGCAGCATGATCCCGCCGATCAGCATGCCGGCGAAGATCACCGCCGAGATGACACGCCGCGCCAGCAGCTCCAGCCGGGTGAGGCGGCGCTCGAGCTCGGGCGTGGCGACCTCGGCCGTGCCGGCGTTGAACCGCGTGAGGGCCGTGTCGAGGTTCCCCGGCAGCGTGAGCAGCATCCGCCCGTAGGAGAGGGCCTGCGTGGCGAGATCGCGCACCACGTGCCCGCCCTCCTCGCGCATCAGGCGGGCGGCGTAGGGCTCGACGGCGCTCCAGATGTTGAACTGCGGGTCGAGGGCGCTGCACAGGCCCGACATGAGCGAGACGGCGCGGATGACGAGCAGGAAGTTCTCCGGCAGCTGGAACGGCAGCGAGCGCACGACCTCCCCGAACTCGTCGGCGAACTCGCGGAACTCGCGCGGGTCGACCTCGCGCAGCTGCGCGAAGCCCATGCCGCCGAACCGCGCGAACAGCGCCGTGAGAGCGCGTTCGAGCTCGTCGACGTCCGCGGACGGCAGCAGCATCCCCACATCGCGGATCGCCTCGACCAGACCGTGCCCGTCACGCGCGGCGACCGCGATGAGCAGGCGCCGCAGCCCGCGGCGCAGCGTGTCGGGGATCTCGCCCATCATGCCGAAATCGACGAACGTCAGCCGCCACGCCGGGCCGCCGGCAGCCGCCTCCTCCGGGGTCGCCGGCGTGATGAAGAGGTTGCCCGGGTGCGGGTCGGCGTGGAAGAACCCGGCGCCGAACAGCTGGTCGAACATGACCTCCGCGAAGGTCGTCGCCACCTCGGACGGGTCGATTCCGGCGGCACGCAGCGCGGCGACGTCGTTGATCTTGATCGCGGTGACATCGGACAGTGTCAGCACGCGTCGGGTGGTGCGCTCCCACGCGACCTCCGGCACGAGCACCCGCCGGTCGTGGCCGAACTGCTCCGCGAAGCGCTCGGCGCTCATCGCCTCGTGGATGTAGTCGATCTCGGCCCGGCTCGTGTGCGCGAACTCCTCGACCAGTGCGGGGGCGTCGACGTGGTCGGCGACGAAGCGGAACCGGGTGAGCCAGCCGGCCACGCGGCGCAGGGCCGCGAGGTCGACGTCGACGACCGCCTCGATCCCCGGCCGCTGCACCTTCACGATGACGTCGGCGAATCCGGTGTCGGCGGCGAGCTCCGGCTCCAGCCGCGCACGGTGCGCCTGACCGAGGGAGGCCGCGGCCACCGTCGTCCCGCCGAACGCGGCATACGCGCGGTCGAGCGGCATCCCGAGCTCTTCCTCGGCCAGCACCCGGATCTCCGGGAACGGCGCGGCCGGCACCTCGTCCTGCAGTCCGGCCAGCTCTTCGGTGATCTCGGGCGGCAGGACATCCAGGCGCGAGGAGAGGAACTGCCCGACCTTGATCATGAGCCCGCCCAGAGAGACGGCGAGCGCACGGAAGCGCCGCGCGGTGCGGGTGAGCCGCTGCGTGCGGCCGCGGTCGGCCAGGCGCGCCAGTCCGATACGCGGGAGGACGAGCTCGAACCACCACGACTGCGCGATGAGCGCCGCGGCGAACCGCAGAATGCGGCGATAGCGGGCGCGCGTGCCGCCGGGGCGCGAGGCGGACGGCGGCACGGCGCCGGACTGCGACAAGCTCAGCCCTCGGCGAGGATGGCGTAGAGCTTGCGCCGGGCGTCTTCGAGGACGGCGACCGCGTCGGCGATCTGCTCGGGCGTGCCCGAGCGCCCGACCTGCGCCGCCGCCTGGGCGAGCTCGATGCCCGCCTTCGGCAGGGCGGTGTGACTGTGCTCGCGCGGCCTGCTCGCCTCCCACGGGGCGGACCGGTCGGCGGATGCCTCCGCCTCGGCCCGGCCGGCTTCGGTCAGCGAGTACGTCTTGCGGCCACCGGCCTCCTCCGCCTCGATCAGCCCCTCGTCGGCCAGCAGCTGCAGGGTCGGGTACACCGAGCCTGCGCTCGGCTTCCAGGCGCCCCCGCTGCGCTGCTCGATCTCGCTGATGATCTGGTAGCCGTGCATCGGACGCTCGGCCAGCAGCGCCAGCACGGCGGCGCGCACATCGCCGCGCGCCATCCGCGGGGTCATCTTCTGCTCGAATGTCGAGCGCAGCTGATCGAACGCGTCCCAGATGCTCTGGGCGGTGCCGCCCAGGCCGAAGCCGGTCGTTCCGAAACCTCCGGTGAATGAATCGCCCATGATGGCCTCCCGATGTCTGGCTGAACGATATGTCAACGATATATCGTTCAGGCTGGGCCCGATAGGGTCAGCGGCTGGGGATCTCCAGGGGAAGCTCGCGCTCGGCATCCCACTGCTCGGTCCAGCCGAGCCGGTCGAACAGGGCGTCGAGGACCATCGCGGTGAACCCCCACACGAGGTGCTCGCCCGACGCGTGCGCGACGAGGAAGCCGGGGCCGCGGAACTCCTCCCCGTCGCGGCGGATCACCGTCACGCCCCGATTGCCCGGGTCGAGCAGGTCGGCGACGGGGGCACGGAACACATCCGCGGACTCGGCCTCGTCGACGACGCCGACCGGCGACGGGTTCCTCCACCAGGCGAGCACAGGCGTCACCTCGTGCTCGGAGTACGCGAGCGGGATCGGATCGAGCGTGCCGAGCACCTCGACGCCGGCGGGATCGAGCCCGGTCTCCTCCTGGGCCTCGCGGAGGGCCGCGCCGACAGGTCCGTCGTCATCGGGGTCGACGCGCCCGCCCGGAAAGGCGACCTGGCCGGGGTGCGAGCGCAGCGTGTCGGCGCGTGCGAGCAGGAGCACATCGAGGTCGCGCGACACGGCGGATGCCTGTGCCTCACTGGGCAGCGAGTCGAGCACGCCGAACAGGATGAGAACCGCGGCCGGACGCGGGTCGACCGGCACCGGAAGCCGCCGGATGCGCTCGAGCTCACGCTCTCGTCCCGCGCCCGCGGCCAGCGCCGCCAGCTGTGCGCGGGCGCTGAGCGGGCTGGGCTCGGGGGTCGTCGGTCGGGTGCGCATCATCTCAGGCTAGCCCGCAGGGCGGCGTCAGGCTCAGGATGCCGGGTCGTCCCTGGAACTCGCGCCTCACCCGAAGGTGAGCAGCAGCGGCACCGCCAGTCCGACGATCCACAACGTGAGGAAGGCGATGCCGATGCCGAGGTACAGCCACACGCGCCGGCGCGGCGCATCGCCCCACATCGAGTGGCGGGCGTGGGCGCGCTGCGCGCGCGAGACGACGCGGCGGATCTCGGGGTCGTCGATGTCGAGCTCACCCGCCTGCGCGCGACTCACGATGCGCTCCGCCTCCTCCGGCGAGAGCTCGGTGTGATCGTCGTTCGGCATGACCCTCCGGCGACCGTGGCCGCCGGTTCGAGTCTAGATCGCGTCGGGGCGCCGGGATCCGGCATCCCCGGCCCACGCGCGCGCGATCGGCACGGGACTGCCCAGCACGTTCTGGGCCGCCCGGTGGCCTGACAGCATCGCCGCGGGGACGGTCGCGGGGTCGTCGGTCCAGGTCGCCTCACCGGCCAGGTGCAGCACGCCGCCGACCGGCGTCGCGAGGTCGTCGTGGTCGGCGGTCGTCGAGCCGACCGTCATGTACGCGTACGAGCCGCGGGCGAAGGGGTCGACCTGCCAGCGCGTGACCTGCACGGCGACGGGCGCCCCGACCCGGTCGCCGTAGAGCCGGCGCAGCTGCGCGAGCGCCGACGCGGCGATGCGCTCGTCGCTCCAGTTGCGCGTCGCGACGGCAGCAGGCCCCGCGGCGAAGGTCAGCAGCGTCGGCACGCCGTCGACGCCGGTGAGGTCGTACCACGAATGCCACCAGTCCCCCTCGGGCCCCTGCTGGCGGATCGCATAGACATCCTCATCCCAGAATCTCGCCGGAAAGCGCAGGAAGACCTTCTCGAACGCGTTCATGGTCAGGCGGCTGAGGGCTCCCGCCACCGGATCCGGCAGCGGCGGCTCGATGACGAACTCCGCCGACCGGAGCACCCCGACCGGCACCGTCACCACGACGGCGGCGGCAGCGATATCCCCGTGCGCCGTCGACACCTCCACTCCGCCGGAGCCCCACCGCACGCGCGAGACGACGTGCTCGAGACGGACGTCGAGACCCTCCGCGAGGGCGGCCGGCAGCCGGTCGTATCCCTCGGGGAACACCACCTCGTCACCGTCGACCGTGTCGTCGTCGAGCCCGTGCGCGGCGAGATCCTCGATCCACGCGCCGTACTGCTCCTCGGTGCGATGCTGGAGGAACTCGCGCACGCGCTGCCTCCGCTCGGCATCCCAGTCCTGCAGGGCGAGCGCCCGCTCGGTGACGTCGCGGTACGAATCGCGCGGCCCGGATGCGGCGACCACGTCGAGCAGCGTCCGGTCGAGGGTGTGGATGTCGTCGGCGAACCGCCGCGCCGCGGCATCCGTCATCCGCCCACCGGCCGGATCGAAGTACGCGATCGGGCGGCTGTCGGGCTGGTAGCTGCCCACCGTGTGCTCGAGGGTCGGCATGCCGAAGGCGGCAGCGGCGGCGGCGACGGGACTGTCATCGACACCGTGGATCCAGGATGCGCCCAGGTCGGTGACGAACCCGCCGGTGCGGTCGGTCACCACCCGGCCGCCGAGGCGATCGCGCGCCTCGAGGACGACGACACGCTGACCTTCGGAGGCGAGCAGGCGTGCTGCGGTGAGCCCGGCGACACCCGCGCCGACCACGATGGTGTCGTGCTGCATGAGCCCGCACGCTACGGCATGTCGGTGTTGGCGTCCAGCCACGCGACCGTCTTGTCGAGCGCCGTCTGCGCTTCGGGAAGATCGAGGTGGAACTGATACTCGTGCGGCAGCTGCGGCTCGTGCGGAGCGGGCCAGAAAAGGGTCGTGACGTCGACGCCGAGAGACTCCAGCCGCTGCGCCATGGGGATGGACTGCAGCCAGGTGAGCGCATCGCCGTTTCCGCCGCTGATGTACGTGGGCGGGAAGTCGGCGGTCACGAAGTCGATCGTCGACATCGTCGCCCCCGACGCCGTCTCGGACCAGTCCTTCTCGCCGGTGTACGCCCACAGCGCGACCTTGAACCCCCACGCGGCCAGACCCTGCAGCTCGGCCATCGCGCGCAGGTCGTACACGCCGCAGTTGAGGAGGGCACCGGCCAGCTGGTCGGCATCCAGAGCAGGGCGGATGCCCAGGAGGTGGGCGTACTGCGGGTTCGTGATGAGCGTGGCCATCTGGCTGGCGAGCTGCCCGCCGGCCGAGTCCCCGGCGATGACGATCTGCGTCGTGTCGACGCTGAACTCGGCGGCATGGGCGTCGAGGTACGCCAGTGCGTCGTTGAGCTGATGCACGGCCGTGGGGTAGGTCTCCTCGGGACCCAGGCCGTACCCGACGCCGATCGTCGTGTACCCGTGCGCGGCGAGGATGCGCAGGTACGGCTCGACGTCCCCGGTCGAACCGGAGATCCACGCGCCGCCGTGGATCCAGACGACCGTGGGACGCCGCTCCCCCTCCGCCGCCTGCGTGAACACGTCGAGCGTGGTGACGCCGCTGTCGTCGCCGTAGGCCACGTCGCGCACCTCGCGCAGCTGCGGGTCGTCCGGAACATGCGGCTGCATCTCGGCCACCGTCGCGTCACCGCCCTGGGTGAACACGGCGCGGATCAGCATCGCCGACGGCCACGGCGTGATCCACCCGATCGCCGTGACCACCAGGACGACGCCGACCACCGCCGCCGCGGTGACCCAGATCCAACGATGCCTGCGATGGGCGCGCCGCGGCGCCTCCGTCTCCCCCGCCATACCGCCCTCTCCGTCGCCCTCAGTCTGGCAGGTTCGGGAAGAAGGTTCTCCCGCGATGTCGATTCCGCTCGCCGCGGTTCATGCCCGCGCCGGCATGCCCGCTCCCTCGAGGACGCCGCGGACCGCACGGGCGCCGGCGGCCGGCCAGCCGGCCCACGCCTTTTCGAGCAGCGCCTCGGCCAGCGACAGGATTCCGAGCGCGGCCTCTTCTGCAGGCCGGGCGAGGAAGGCATCGAGCGCGGCCGCAGCCTCCGGCTCGACGTGCTCGAAACGCCGCCACACATCGAACGGGTCGGGCCGCGCCCGGCCGGGGTGCCGCACCTGGACGATCAGGTCGATGAGGCTCGCCGCAGCCTCTGACCGGATCACGTTCGCGCCGCTGAGCCGCTCGCCGCGGCGCAGGCGTCCGACGCCCACCACGAGCTGCACGAGCAGCACCGCGGCCGTCGCCGGGGCGTCCGAGACCGACCGCGGCCGGGTCAACGCGCGAGCCTGCCCGACGGCGTCGACGACGCCGCCCGCGTCGTATGCGATGTGCGCCGCAGCGATCGGGAACGCCGCCAGGCCCGCGAGATCGGTGACTGCGTACTCGATCACCCGACCGTCGGAGAACAGCGCCTTGAACCCGTCGTGCCATTCCCTGCCGACGGCGACGAGCGACTGGGCGTCGGGAATCCAGGCGGTCGTGCCGCGCAGTTCTTCGACCGCCTCCGGGTGCGCGATCACGGCGATGTCGTGATCGGACCACGCGTCGATCCGCGCCCGATCGGCGCCCGATCCGAGCAGCAGCACCCCGAGGACGCGGTCGTCGCCGCGCGCCCACGCGATCAGCCGATGCGTGTAGACGTCGAACGCCGCCTGGTGCTTGTCGCTCATCCCCGGAACACTTCCATGAGGTCGCCGGCGGCACCGCCGCGCAGGTACACGGGGATGCGCTCCAGGGGGGCGGGCGCCGCGATCGTCGTGCCTCCGGTGTGCAGGTCGCCGGTCCAGGCATCCGTCCACTCCCCCTCGGGCAGGTGCACGGTCCGCTCGGTCGCGCCCGCCTCGAGCACAGGAGCGACGAGGATGTCGTCGCCCAGCAGCCACTGCGCCGGCGCCGACCATGCCGCCGGGTCGTCCGGCCACTCGAAGAACAGCGGGCGCATGAGCGGGCGGTCTGTCGCGATGGCGATCGCTGCGGAGTGGGCAAGGTACGGCACCAGCCGCTCGCGCAGGTGCGTGAATCGGCGCACGAGCGGGATGACGCGCTCATCCCCCGTGCGCTCGGCGATGTTCCACGGCGTGCGGTCGCGCGACGGCCGGCGGTGGTGGTTGAACTCCGAGTGGTACTGCATGATCGGAACGAAGGTGGATGCCTGGACGGCCCGCATGTAGAGCTCGGAGCCGGGGATCTCCCCCGAAAACCCGGCGATGTCCCAGCCCCAGTAGACGATCCCCGACGCGGCTGCGGTCAGCCCGGCGTTGATCGACCATCGGAACGCGTCCCAGGTGGAGTTCTCGTCGCCCGCCCAGAACGCCCCATGCGCCTGCGAGCCGGTGAACCCGGCACGGCTGAACGTGACCGGGGGTCTTCCCGCCGATTGCAGGAGAGCGCCGTACGCAGCGGCATAGGCCACCGGGAACGTGTTGTTCTTCTCGTCGCCGCGGCGCCCGTCGAGGTAGACGAGCTCCGAGCCCCAAGCGTGTTCGCCGCCGTCGGTCTTGAAGCCGTCGATGCCGAGCTCCTCCACGAGGTATCGGCGTTTGTCGGTCCACCATCGTGCGGCGCGTTCGTCGGTGAGATCGGGCATGAGCGCCAGCGGGAACCACCAGCCTCGGTTGCGATACGGACGCGTGCCCCCGCGCGGATCGGGCTCGCGGATGAGCACACCCTCACGGATCGCCGCCTGTGCGTCGGCGGCCGCCTGGGCGCGCGGATGTGGCCGCATCTTGATGAGCGGGACCTGCCATAGGTGCAGCCGCACACCGCGTCGGTGCAGCTCGTCGACCATGCCCTTCGGATCCGGCCACGCGCCGTCGGGTGGGAAGGTGAAGTCGGCGAGCCGGTGCGGCGCACCGTCGTCGGTGACGAGGTACTGCGCATCGCGGAATGCCGTGAACGTCGACTCGTCGCTCCACGCCTCGATCACCACCGACCCTATGGGGATGTCGTGCTGCGCGTGCAGGTCGACCTGGCGCATGACCTCGGCCTGCGTGTTCCACTCGTTGCCGCTCGCCCAGAGCCGGAAAACCCACGAGGGCAGCTCCGTCGCCCGCCCCGCACGGTCGAGGAACGCGCCGAGGACCTCGGTGGGCGTGCCGTCGAACAGCCGCAGCGCGACGGCCCCGTCCGCGCCGGTCTCCGCCTCGATGACGAGGAGGTCGGCGGCCCCGGCGCCGATGTCGAACCACACCCGTCGCGAGGTGTCGACATGCAGGCCCCAGCCCGTTCCGCCGATCACATGCGCGAAGGGCATCGGCATGTACGTCTTGCGCTCGGCGCCCTGACTCTTGTACTGCTCGAACACGACGGCGTCGAGTTCGGTCCCGCGCTGGTCGAGCGCGTCGAACCGCTCCCCGAAGCCGGTCACGTGCTCCCCCGCGGCCAACGGCAGCGCGAATCGGGTGCGCCACGCCCGGTGGCCGTCGTGCAGGACCTCGATCGAACCGGGGATGACCCTGGCCCGCCCGAACTCGGTGAGCGCGGCGGCATCCGATCGCCACCGCGCCGCGCGGAACCTGAACCAGCGCGTGCGCTCGATGCGCCCCGATTCACGCACCGCGGTGAACCGGTAGCGATACTCGCCGCCGAAGCGCACCGGCGGTGAAGTCGCCTGCCAGCCGCCGGCAACCCGCGCCAGCCGGGCCGCGGCCGAGGCCAGATGCCCGCCATCGGTGACCCTGCCGCGCGAGGTCGCGGCGACCCGTGCGAGCTCGAGCTCGTGCGTCTGGCCGTCGCCCTCGTCGGGATGCCACTGCAGCGTGCACCTGACCGCCGTGACGCCGGCGTCAGCCCGCGCTCCCAGCGTCACCGTCTCGCCGGCGATGGGCACGACAGGGAACCGCTGCTCCGTGTCGACGGAATACGGATGCCCGGAACCGGCGGGTCGGTGGCGGATCATCGGGTGTCCTCCTCGATGCGCGTGGGATCGATGCGGCCGAGAGCGACTCCCAGCCGCAGGAACATGGCGTGGCTCCACAGCAGCGGCGTGGCGGCGGGCCCCCAGCGGTCGATCCACGTCTGCCGCATGCCGGGCGCGATCAGGTGCGCGGGGACCTGTTCGGGCAGGTCGAGGTCGGCCGTCGCTGTCGCCGCAGCCCAGTCGAACAGCTCGCCCGCACGCACCGCATCGCCGGACGCCAGGTGCGCGAGCCCCAGGAAGCAGGTCAGCAGCGGCCACTGCCCACCGCCGAAGAACGTGTCGCCGAGGTAGCGGTGCATGCCGCCCTCGACGGTCAGGTGCGCCTCGAGCACGTCAAGTGTGCGTCGGCCGACATCGGAGCGGGCGTCGATGAACCCCAACGGAGCGATCACGGCGGCGAGGCTCCCGTCGACAGCCGTGCTGCCCAGCCACTTGATCAGGTGGCCGTCGGCGATCCCCCGTCCGCCGACCAGCCGGCGGATCGCGGTGGTCTCGGCGGCGATCCGCTCCGCGAGCGGGTCGGCGACGAGACCGGATCGCACCACCGCCTCGAGCCCGGTCGCAATGCACGCGAGTGTCGACACGTGGATGTGCTGAGCGTGCTCCTCCCACCAGTCGTAGCAGGGGCGCTCCCACGACGCGAGCAGATACTCGGCGGTCAGGCCGACGGCTTCGCGATATGCGGCCCCGTCGAGCCGATGCCGCTCGAGGTGCTCGGCGAGCGCCCACAGCCAGGTGCCGTATCCGTCCAGCTGGAAGTCCCACCATTCGTCCGCACCGTCGTCACCCGCGAAAGTGAAGCGGGCGGGCAGCATGTGCGCGGCGGCAGGCATCCGTCCCTGCGCGGTCTCGGCGACGATCCAGCGGATCTTTTCGGCACGACGGGTGATCACCTCGGCGCACCAGCCGAAGAAGCGCGACGCGGACTCGGCGCGACCGGCGATCGAGGCGGCGTCCGCGATGAACGAGCCGTCGCGCAGCCAGCTGTATCCGACATAGGCCGAGAACGTCGGGCTCGCCGGGTAAGCGCCGGTCGGTGTCTGCAGTCCGGTGATGAGATCGATGCTGCGGGCGGCGAGCCGATCGATCACACGGTCACGGGTGGATTGGGTCACGGTCTTCCTTCGATGTCCGGGCGGAGTGGCGCCGGGCGGGGCACACTGCCCCGCCCGGCGTCGGGCTCACTGCAGAAGTGCGTTCACCTCGGCTGCGAGCGCCGGGATGGCCTCGGCGGTGGTTGCCCGCCCGGCGGCGATCTCGCCGAGCGCGTTCCCGACGGCATCCTGGATCTGCGTGGCGTTCGCGCCCAGATCCGGCGCGATCGCGATGCTCTCGAGTGCATCGAACACGGCCTGCCGGTTCGCTGGCGGCGTCAGCTCGAGATACGGCTCGAGGAGCGCCTCGTCGCTGATCGGCGGCAGCTCCCAGCCGGCGGCGAGACGCACCTCGACCATCTCCTTGGAGCTGCTGAGGAACTCGGCCCACTTCTGCGCCGCCTCCTTGTGCTCGGAGTTGCCCGACACGACGACCGCGTTCGAGAAGACGGCGCTCGCCTTCTGCGTGTCACCGGGCTCGACGGCGATGTCCCACTCGAACGGCAGGTCCCCGACGAGACTGATCATCCAGATGCCCGTGTGCCACATGGCGAGCTTTCCGTCCTTGAACAGGTTCGTGTCGAAGTCGGGTGTGCCCGCCCCGTCCGCCGCGGTCGGCATGACGGTGCCGGACTTGCCCGCCAGCCAGTCGGCCGCCGCCGTGCCGGCATCCGAGTCGAAGCCGGCGGTGCCGTCCGCAGCGAGGAACGATCCTCCTGCCTGCTGCACCGCCTTGTAGTACTCGTAGTAGCTGATCGGCTGGTAGTCGCCCCAGACCCCGGCGCCCTTGTCGGTGAGCTTCTCGGCGGCAGCCATCTCGTCCGCCCAGGTCCAGTCCGCAGTCGGGTACTCGACGCCGGCCTGATCGAACAGGTCCTTGTTGTAGAACAGGACGACGTCCGAGAAGGACGTCGGAAGCCCGTACTGGCTCCCGTCGGCCTTGTACACGTCGAGCACCGAAGTGCGGTACTTCGCGGCATCCACCCCGCTGAGCTCGGCGAGCACGCCGCTGGCCTGGATGTTGGCGAAGCTGCCCGCGTCGACATCGAACACGTCGGCCTCGGTGCCGGCGGCGAGATCGGTCTGAAGCTTCGTGAAGTAGTCGGCGTACGCGGAGGTGCGCACCTCGACCGTGATATCGGGGTTCTGGTCCTCGAAAGCGTCGACGATCTGCTGCAGGTTCTCCTCGTTGCCGCCGTTCGCGATGAAGTTCTCGTACGTGATGGTGACGGGCCCTGCGGTCTGATCACCGCCTCCGCCGTCCCCGGACGAGCAGCCGGTCAGCGCGAGCGCTGCGACAGCGGCGAACGACGCGCCGGCGATGAGCTTCTTGTTCATGCGAGTGTTCTCCTTGGTGTGTTCATGTGTGTTGCGGAATATGCAGTCGGGTCTACTTCAGGCCCGTCCCAGCGACGCCCTGAACGATGTATTTCTGGGCGAAGACGTAGAGCGCGAACATCGGCAGGATGCTGATCACCGATCCGGCCATCAGCACGTCCCACTGCGTCGAGTACTGGCCCTGCAGGCTTGACAGGGCCACCGGCAGCGTCTGCATGAGCGGATCGCGCAGGATGATCAGCGGCCACAGGAAGCTGTTCCAGGTGTTGAGGAAGGCGAACACCGCGAGAGTGGCCAGCGCTGGACGGACCAGCGGCAGCATGATCTGGAAGAAGATGCGGAAGTGCCCGGCGCCATCGATCGTGGCCGCCTGATCGAGCTCATCGGGCACGGTGCTCATCGCCTGGCGAAGCAGGAAGACACCGAAGGCCGAGGCGATGGTCGGCAGGATCGCTCCCGCGTACGTGTTGATGAGACCGAGCGCCTTCATCTCGGCGAACAGCGGGACGATGAGCACCTGGAAGGGGATCATCATCGTCGCCAGGTACAGCACGAACACCGCACCGCGGCCGCGGAACGGCATGCGGGCGAAGACGTACGCTGCCATGCTGCTCGTGACCAGCTGCAGCAGGGTGCTGATCACCGAGATGATCAGCGAGTTCACGATGACACGGCCGAACGGCACGCGCTCGAACAGCTCAAGATAAGGCGAGAGCGACGGATCGTCGGGGATCAGCTGCGGAGTCGTGGTGAGGGTCGCCCCTGGAGTGACGGAGGTCACGACCGTCCAGATGAAGGGGAAGACCATGATCAGCGCCCCCGCAAGGAGCAGGACGAACAGGAGCACGCGCCCCCAGGTGCGCCGGTCAGTCATAGTTCACCCACCGGCGCTGACCGTAGAACTGGATCAGGGTGACGACGAGGATCACGACGAACAGCAGCCACGACAGCGCCGACGCCGTGCCCGCCTGCCCATAGCGGAAGGTCAGGTCGTACACCTGCTGCACGACCACCTGGGTGGAGTTGTTGGGCCCGCCGCCGGTCATCACGTACACCTGGTCGAACACCTGGAATCCGTTGATCAGCGAGAGCACGATGACGAAGAACGTGGATGGCGACAGCAGCGGCAGCGTGATTCCGAACAGGCGGCGCCACCACCCGGCGCCGTCGAGCGACGCGGCCTCGTACAGGTCGGGATTGATGGACTGCAGCCCGGCGAGCAGGATCACCATGACGAACCCGAGGTCCTTCCACGCCGAGGCGAGGATGATCGACGGCATGGCCCACGCAGGGTCGGCCCACCAGCCCGGACCGTCGATCCCGAACCAGGCGAGGACGGTGTTCACGACGCCGTTGCTGGGACTGAGCAGCCATCGCCACACGAGGGCGACCACGACCCAGCTGGTGATGACCGGCAGGAAGTACGCGCCGCGCAGCATGGCGCGTCCGCGCAGCCGAGCGTTGAGCGCGAGCGCAAGCGCCAGCCCGCCGACGTAGACGAGCGGCAGGTAGCCGACGAGGTAGTACACCGTGTGCACGAACGCGGCACCGGTCTGCGGATCCGTGAGCAGGTGCGCGTAGTTGTCGAGTCCGACCCATTCCATCGGCCCGATCAGGTTCCAGGAGTGGAGACTTGTCCACGCGGCCGACACCATCGGACCGATGACGAAGGCGAGCAGCGGGATCAGACTGGGCAGCAGGAACACGGCGATCGTCAGCGCGTAGCGCACCCGCCTGCCCCGTGGCGGACGACGCCGGGCAGGGCCTGGTGGTGCGGTCGCGGTGACCGTGCTCGCCGAAGCCGGGGCGAGGGTGCTCACGGCTTCCCCTCGGCGGTCGCCACGAGACGTTCGCGCACCAGCCGCCCTTGGTCCCCGGCGATCCCCTGTGCGTCGAACGGCGTGGCCAGTACGAGCGCGGCGGCACCCTGCGCCCAGCGGTCGTCGTCCCATCGCTCCACGACGACAGCCGTACCGCGCTTTCCTGGAACCAGCGAGCTGCGCAGCGCGCGGTCGAAGGACCCGGACCAGTGCGCCCACGCCTCCACGCCCTCGCCCGAGAGCACGACGATCTCGGGGTCGAGCAGATTGACCGCCCCGGCCAGCGCTCGCCCCAGCGTGTGACCGGCGTGGGCGAAGATCTCCTGCGCCTCCGCGTTCCCGGCATCGGCGAGCGCCCGCAGCTCGTCGATGCCCTCGTCCTCGCCGACCAGGCGGATCGAACGGGCATCGTTGACGAGGGCGCCCTGGCCGATGATCGCCTCGAGGCATCCACGATTGCCGCACTGGCAGAGCGGGCCGTCCTCGCGGACCGGCACGTGACCGAGGTCCCCGGCTCCCCCGGCGCGACCGCGTACGAGATCGCCGTCGGCGACGAGACCGGCGCCGACGCCGTTGCCGACCGTGACGACGAGGATGTTGCGGTACTCGCGTCCCTGCCCGAACAGCTGCTCGGCGACGCTGAGCGCGTTCACGTTGTTCTCCACCACCACGGGCAGCTCGAGCGCGCGTTGGAGCAGTTCGCCGAGAGGAATGTGATTCCAGCCCAGCTGGGTCGAGTCGACCACGCCGACCCCTCGATTCGCCACGGTGCCCGGCAGCCCGACTCCGACGCCGATGACGCGCGTGGTGTCGCCCTCGGCGATGAACGCGCGGACGAGCCCGATCAGGTCGGAGACCGCAAGCGGGGAGACTGCGTCGAAGGGCTTCATCAGCGACCGGGCGACCACGCCGTCGATGCCGACCTCGACGAACGCGACATGATCCGGGGCGATCTTCACCCCGATGGCTGTGATCCCGCGCGATACGAGACCGAGCATGCGCGCGGGCCGTCCGCCGCTGCTGGTCTCGTTCAGTTCCTCGAGCAGCCCGTCGGCGAGCAGGCCCTTCGTGAGCTGGGTGATGAGCGCGGGCGAGACGCCGAGAGCGCGCGCGAGATCGGCGCGGGACGCGGGTCCCTGCGCACCGAGGTGGGCGAGGATCGCCGTCCGGTTGACGTCGGCCTGGTTCCGGTTCTGGGCCACCGCACTCACCTCCTCGTGACTTTATTCAGGCGTGAATTAACGGTAAAAGTAAGACGGATCGGATGTCAAGACCCGATCTCAGACCGCACGGAGACTTCCTCTCCCGCGATGTCGATTCCGCTCGCCGCCGTTCGACGCGATAGTGAGAGGGGACGAAAGGTCCCCGCCGAAACAGGGAGTATCGAGATGAAGCACATGCTGATCATGCGGGCCACGCAGGAAGCAGTCGACGCGTATAACGAGGTCGACTTCAACGAGATCCTGACCGCGATGGGCAAGTACAACGAGTCGCTGCTGAAGGCGGGCGTCATGGTCGGAGGCGACGGCCTCGCCCCCGAGCCCGGGTACATCGTGGACTTCTCGGGCGAGACGCCCATCGTCAGCGACGGGCCCTACGGTGAGGTGCACGAGCTGTTCAACGGGTTCTGGATCCTGGAGACCGCGACTGCCGAGGAGGCGCTGGAGTGGGCCAAGCGCTGCCCGCTGGGCCCGGGCAACAAGCTCGAGGTGCGTCGCGTCACCGACGAGAGCGACTTCGCCGACTTCGCCGACAACGAGTACGTGCAGAAGACGAAGGAGTGGCGCGCCGAGCGCGGCGACGAGTGAGCGCACCCATGGACGACACCCGGCGCGCGGTCGAGGCCGTCTGGCGCATCGAAGGCGTGCGGATCGTCGCATCCGTCGCCAAGATGACCGGCGACCTCGGCCTCGCCGAGGACGTCGCCCAGGAGGCCGTGCTCGAAGCCCTCGGATCTTGGCCGCAGGCCGGCATCCCCCGCAATCCCGGCGCGTGGCTGACCGCCGTCGCGAAGCGGCGCGCCATCGACGCGTGGCGCCGCCGCGAGAAGCTCGACGACCGCTACGCCGAGATCGCGCACACGCTCGACGAGGCATCCGACGACGAATGGCAGCCGATCGACGACGACGTCCTGCGCCTGATCTTCACGGCCTGCCATCCTGTGCTCTCGCGCGAATCGCAGGTCGCCCTCACTCTGAGGGTCGTCGCCGGCCTGTCGACCGAGGAGATCGCACGCATGCTGCTGACCAGCGTGCCCACGGTGCAGGCCCGGATCACGCGGGCCAAGAAGTCGCTGGCGGCGGCGAAGGTGCCGTACGAGAGCCCCGACCCGAACGAGTGGATGCCGCGGCTGGCCGCCGTGCTCGGGGTGGTGTACCTCGTGTTCACCGAGGGCTACGCCGCCACCGCCGGCGAGCGCTGGGTCCGACCCGACCTCGCCGACGAGGCGCTTCGGCTCGGCCGCATGGTCGCAGGCCTGCTGCCTCGAGAGCCCGAACCGCTCGGGCTCGTCGCGCTCATGGAGTTCCAGCGGTCGCGGTTCGCGGCACGCGAGTCGCACGACGGGCCCGTGCTGCTGGCCGATCAGGACCGCTCGCGCTGGGATCGCGGGCAGATCCTGCGCGGCATCCGCACGCTCGAGAAGGCGGATGCCGCAGCCGCCGCGCGGCGGACCGGCCGAGGCCCCTATGCCCTGCAGGCGGCGATCGCACAGTGCCACGCGGTGGCACCGAGCGTGGACGAGACGGACTGGCCGCGCATCGTCGTGCTCTACGAGGTGCTGGGGCGTGTCGCCCCGAGCCCGGTCGTCGAGCTGAACCGCGCCGTGGCGGTGTCGATGGCGAGCGGGCCGGCAGCGGCGCTGCCCCTCGTCGACGCCCTGGAGGAATCCGGGGCCCTGCGGGGATCGCACCTCGTGCCCAGCGTGCGCGGCGAGCTGCTGGGCCGGCTGGGCCGCCTCGAGGAGGCCCGGTCAGAGCTGCTGACGGCCGCGGCGCTCACCGTCAACGAGGCGCAGCAGCGGGTGCTGCGCGACAAGGCCGCGGCGCTGGGGTGAAAGGGCGCCTGCATCCAAAGACTCGGCGGCGCGCGGATCAGGTGCAGGCGAGAAGGATGCGCTCCAGAGCAGACCGATCTGCCCTATTGATTCCGAGTCTCCATTCGGAGACGACTGCGACGAATTTCTCCGCATACATGCAGCGTGCGGACTCGGCGGGCGGCAGCCACTCACTGGGCCCCGAGTCGCTCTTGGCCTGATTCACTCGGCCGATGGAAGCGAGCAGATTCGCTGGGTCGTTGGCGAATGCCATCCGGTCCTCGAAGGTCCATTTCTCGGCGCCCTGACGCCACGCCCACGCGAGCGGAACAATGTGGTCGATCTGCACTTCTGCAGACGTGCTCGCTCCCGACTGGAAATCCACGGTCTCTCCTGTGTACGGATCCAAGAGTCTGCCCGCCAGCACTTTGCAGCCATTCGTCCCGTCCTTCAGGACCACCTCGCTCAGATCGCGCCGCAGGATGTCGTTTCGCGTGTCGCATCCGTTGCGATCCTGATCGAACCACGCCTGACCGAACTGCTCCCGGTAGTACTGCGCGATCGATTTGCCGGGAGAATCAGGAATCTGGGCCAGCAATGCGAGCGCATCGGCGTTCACACCCGGTGCCTCGTCGCTCGGAGACAGCGTCGGTGAAGCAGAGGGCGACAAACCACTCGAGTCGTCGGTGGGCGAGGGAGTCGCTTCGATGCCGGCGGACGCGTGGCCCGGTGCGGGAATTGCACCCAGGGCAGCTACGAGCGGAACCGCGACGACCGCGCTCAGAGAGAGCGCGATCGCCCCGAACAGCACCCAGATACCGGCCGGCAGCTTGCTCGCTCGTCCGCGCCCGTAGAGGTCACCACCTGCCATGACCCACCATCACAGCGGGTGAGGATGACGAAACGGAGTGTCGATATCGACGTCACCGTCGCGGGACAGCGGATAGCGCTCGATGAACATGCGAAACCCCACCCCATATTCGTCGGTTCGCTGAAGAACGTAGGACTCCTGGCGATCCGCCCCGTCGAACTCCTGGATGTGCAACAAGTACTGCACTTGCGCCCAAGCGGCCATCCCTTCGTAGACTGCGAGACGATGGTGGGCACCGTAACGCTGCTCGATCCGCCCCACATTCCAGTTCAAGTACTGCCAGATGTGCGCCAGTTCGTGCGCCGTGGTGCTGATCGCCGCGAGTCGCGGTGATCCGTTCTCAATGAACAGCGAATATCCCTGGGCGTGCTGCTCGGCGAATCCAAGTGCCCGAGCATCCACTCCCGGCGTGGGCTGGAACGTTTCGCGCGATCTGCGTGCGATCTCCTTGGCGTTGACCATGCGAACCATCAGAGCGGCGTTGATCGAAATCTGGAAGGCGGCTTCGAAGTTCCGCTTCACCTCCGCGAACATCAGCTCGAAGTCCTCCCCCGTGCGAAGGACACTGCGCGTGCATCGCATGCAGCGCTCACGGCCATCCGCAAGCCGGTCGAACTCACCGCCCATCAGCTTCGCGAAGCAGAAATCGCAGTAGTTGGCGTTCAGCGGTTCGAACTCGAAAGCACGGGTGCGGTGGGCGTCGACGGCACCGCGGGCGCGCTCGAGGTAGCCGTTGCCGAACCCGTTCGCCTTCAGGTACTCGATCGAGCCCGCGATGTCGACGGCCGCGGCAGCCGGCGATCCGCCGAACGCGAGATAGTCACGTTTGTTCATCGGCACGTTCCTGTTCAGATGCATCGTCGCCGTCGCTGCCGACCACAACCGGTCCGCCGGCACCGTCGAATTCGACCTCCGTGTCGTCGATCACGATATCGGGCACACCTGGCGGTGTTTCCGCCGCCACCTCCCCGGCGACCTGTGAATAGTCGATGCTCACTCCGGTGGTGACCATGTCCGGGGGCACCGGCGTCGACCGCGGAGGCTCGACGCGATGGGACGGTTCCGCGCCCACGCCGTACGCCCGGCGCGACGACGGCAGGATGGCGGTCAAGCGCCGCCAGACGCGGCGCCACCAGGGCATCCTCGGCGGCGGTCTGACCTCCGGCGATGGCGCCACGTCCTGCTGTGCGATGATGAGCGCTCGCCGCTCGACATCCTCCGGCGAATCGTCCGGAAAGACGGGAACCGCTTCCGAGTTGGTACCGGCAGCAGGCGCGGGAGTGGGGGTCTCATGCCATACGAGATAGTCGGTGATGATCTCCAGGAGGCGCCGCCAGTTACGATGCACCGCGACAAGCAGCCCCAGATCGATCAAGCTGTCCTCGACGATGTAGATCGCATCATCATCACCCTCGTCGTCCATCACCTCGAGGCCCGGAAGGAGGTCGCCGAACGCATCCCCGTCGTCGCTGGTGAGCGCCGTCACGTAGCGATGAGCGTGGGGGAAGATCGTCACGAACAGTTCGTTGAGCAGGACCGCCAGCGTCCGCCGCACAGATGCGGGTACCCCCGGCATGCGAACCCGCAGGAGTTCCTTGTTCGCATACCTGCGCGACGGGATTCCAGCGACTTCGCTGCGTCGTGCTCCCGCGAGATCGGAACGTGATGGCAACTCGAGGTAGCCGACCGTGTCGACCTCGATCGTCGCGTAGCAACGCGTGAAGGAGATGTCGTCCACGATGATCTCGGCACCTGTACGTTCCACCCTCCGAATGTCCCCGACCCGGAAGTTTCGCAGCAGACGATAGACGCGGCGCGCCCGGATGTGCTCCGCCGCTCGACGGAGTACGACGCCCCCGTTCTGCTGCTCGTCGCCCACACTCTGCACTTCGTAGTATCGACCGGCGTAGGTGACGAACTGCCCGGGCAGGTACATCTGATGGACGAGTCCGTAGAGTGCGGAACCGATGTAGTTGCGATCCTCCACCTCGTCCTCGACGAAAAAGTACGCCGCTCGGAGCGACTCCACGATCGGATCGAGTGGTCCACCGTCTTCGAGACGGAAGAAACGCTCGAGCGGTTCGTCATCACCGTCAACCGACTCACCTGGAGCGAGTTCGCACGTGATGACTGCGTCCGCCACGCCCGTGTGACGGGCGATCAGACGGCGCAGGGTGGCGTGCGCGGGCGAGATCTCTTCATCGTCGAGCCGGTCCGGCGCGGGTGGGATGACCGGCGGCAACGGCTGGCCGATGAGCGCGAATTCGCGGGCGAGCGCCGGCTCGCTGACCCCGAAGGTGAGCAGCATGAGGATCAGCCGCAGGATGAGGTTGCGCTCCGTGCGGGCGCGGTCGGCGGCGAACGAGGGAACCGCCTTCGGATCTGCCGCGAATATCGAAGCATTGGCGACCATGTAGTCGCGAAGCAGGTAGTCCTCGCTGATCAGATTGACGAATCCCTGCTTCTCAGCGCGCGTTGCGTAGAGGCGAATGCTCTCGTACACGTTGCAGATCTCGTCCTCGACGATGAGGAAGCGGTTGTCCGCGGGCGCAAGATCCCACGGGTTGGACCTCGCGCGGATCGCGTCGGAGAGTGCGTGCTGGGAGAGATCCAGGTCGGCGAAGGCGTTGACCTGGGCATAGTACTGGCCGGCGATCCACGCCATGTCGTGGACGGGAAACGCGCCGGAGCCGATCCATTCGACTTCCGAGATCTGGTACTTGAGTGCGACAGCCCCGATCTCCGTCCCCATTCCGAGGTAGCGCGAGATGGTCGGCAGCACCGCGGCGTGCATGTCCGGCCCGTCCGCTCGCCACACCACTCGCGTGGTGACGCCACGCGGCACGGCTGCGGCCACGACATCGGTGAGGTCTACCTTGAGCTGGTGTGCCAACGCGTCGACCAGTCCATCGTGATTGCGATCGAATGCGGCGAACACGGGACTCTCGCGGCCGCCCAGTCGACTCTGCAGCAGACCCAGCCCCAGCTGACCGGTCGCGAGGATTCGTGAAGGCTCCCCGAGGATGACGTAGTGGACATCACCGAGGAATTCGTCGTTCGCGCGAAACAGCTCGAGGTTGTGGATGTCAGCGAACCGGAGCACTCCGATGTCGAGATCCGCGCGAGGCTGTTGATCAAGCAGCTCGACGCGCCACAGGTCCGGTACGCCGGTGATGCTTTCCAGCCCGCCCTCGATCCACCGGACGAGGTCGGCTGCGATCTCATCACGCCCACAGACGATGAGGCACTTCCGATAGTGGAGGAGGTGGTAGTAGGCGGGGAACACGAGATATGGGGTGAGGTCGCCGTAGAACGGGTTGTTCACCAGCGTGCTGCGACCGCGCATGATGTCTGCTGCCGCGTCGATGAGATTGGAATCGAGCGTCGTTCCGGACGCCTTGAGCCGGCTGAAGTAGGCGGCGGCGAGCTGGTCGACGTCACTCGCCGACCGCGAGAGGGCGTCGAGACGGTCGAACGTGCGCACCGCGTCGGACGACGAGAAGTCGAGGCCGTCATCGATGACGCGGCCCGCGAACGTGTCCTTCAGCACCTCCCGCAGCGCGGCGTAGTCAACGACCCGTTCCGCGCGATCGCGTTCCCCTAGGACATCGTGGCGGAATTCCTCCTCGGTCACTCCGTCGACGGCGAAGTAGATCTCGCCGACGACGAGCGCCGCCAGCGCCGGGAAGGCGACGGCGGCGAACGCCGGAGCCGCCGGGAACGTGCCGGCCAGCGCTGTCAACACGACGGCAAGCACGATGGAGGACCAGTAGAACACTCGCAGGTACACCCGCAGCATCGCGTTGCGACGATGCACGAACCACATGCCGTAGTCAGCGTCGTAACGGTAGAGGCCGTCGACGAGCGTGCTGCCGAGGAAATTCTGGCCCTCGAATGCGCGGCTGAAGAGGCTTCGGAGCAGCAGCTTGAGCAGGACGAAGATGAGCACCGCGGCGGTGTTCTCGATGGTGTACTGCCACCGCGTGTCGTACACCATGGGAAGAACCTGGAAAAAGGCGCGCAACACGTCCTCGATCCAGGTGTTCAGCAGGTAGAGCACGACGAGCGCACCAACCGCGTAAATCGCAGCGATGATCGGCATCGGGTACTGCTGCACGCGACGCGACCTCGGCATGTTGGCGGCCAGCACGAACAGCAGCGCGATGACCATCGGCACCGCCGAGAGCAGCTGCTGAAGGAATGTGAGGATCATCGGAACGTACCGCCGGCGGCCGGAGTCTCGAAGAGGCGCACGCGCTCGATGTGAAGCCTCCGCACGAAATCGTAGGGAGCCCGCACGAACTCTCCAGACTCATTCACCGCGGCGCGGCGGTCGCCGATCGGCAGCTGGAAGAACGAGTCGACGTCCCTCGGGTCATCGACATCGAGTGAGGCGACGGCTGCGGGCGCGCGACGAACGTTCACGGGCTGACCCAGCGACATGATGATCGCGCGTTCCGCTTCGATCATCCGCTCAGCCCGGTTGCGGATCGCCGTGTAGCGTCGCAGCTGCTCACGGTCACGCTCATTCAGGCGCCCGGACCCGATCAGCACGGATCGTGCGTACATATAGGTCGCCAAGTGCGAGAGATACTCCCCGAAGACGCTGGCGCTGCCATTGACGTCCACGACGAACGCCCGCATGACGGAGTTCGTCTCCCGGAGGAGCCGGATGAGCGTGCGCCGCATGAGCAGGAGCGTGACGGTGCCGACCGCCGCGAGGACGAGGACGACCGCCGCCACCAAGAAGACGCTCCAGAGCAGGGAGTTCGTGCTCTGGCGCGCCGCCTGCATCAGGTACGGCACGAACGTTGCCGACCACACCGCGAGCACCACCAGTGAGGCGAGTCCGATCGTCCCGATCCGCATCCGCTGAGCGATGTATCCCGCCACACGACGCCGTTGATCGCCGAGCAGTGTGGCCAATCGCTCCCGATCGAGGATTCCGGTTGTCGCGGGGAGCGTCAGCGTGCTCACCCGCTTGACGAGCTCCTCCTCGATCTCCTCGCGGTCGATATCGCTGAGGACATGGTCTGTGCCGAGGTAGCCACGGTAGGTCGTACGTGCGTCATAGACGGCGCGCGCGAGGACGCGACGTGGCTTCCGGACGAACTGACTGGCACTCACCTGCAGGTCGTCGAACTCCTCCGACCAGGCAGCCTGCTCCGAACGCGGCAGGTCGGCCGCAAGCCCGTAGCCGCTCGTGCGGACCGAGAGCTCGCCACCGCCCAGCCGGTCGAACCTGACGTGTACGTTCTCCTCCCGCAGCAGATCCTTGACGTCGATCTCCGGAGGGCGTTCAGGACGACGGATGCGTGAGTCGAGGTGTTCACGCAGCGCCGTCAGATTGCTCATGTGCCCGCTGAGCAGGTCACCGAGGCCGACGTTGGAGAATTCGACGCCCAGTCGGTACACCCGGTCAGCCTGGAGTGTGCTCGCCGGCAGCGTGTTGACAGCGATGGTGAGGACCGATATCCAGAACCGCAGTTCGTCCTGCCGGTACCCCGAGTTCTGCGGATTCAGAAGGTCGTACACCAGGAACCGCGTCGCTGCAGGATAGTCGTTGCGCGGGACGAACCGGGAGGTGTTCTGCTCCGACTCCATCCGCCACGCGCGACGCAGTTCGCTCTGCGCGTCAGCGGCCACCGGGGCCCTGGTGGAGATGAAGAGCACCTCCGACGGATGAACCTCCTTCATTCGGTATCGTTCGGACAGTTCGCGGTGTGTCCGCACCGCCTCCTCGTCGTACTCGACCTCCTCATACTGCACGCGTACGTCTGAGTGCACCGTCGTCAACTCACGCAGCTTCGACGCCACCGCGCGGGCCGCGGCATCCTCCTCCCGCTCTCCCGGCGCCAGCTCGAGCGCTGACCAGTCCGGCGCCCACGTCTGTTCAGCCCGTCCCGACTCCAGAAGCTGACTGGCGGACACGCGATATCGGATCACTGGTCGAAACGCCTGCGCGGTGAGTGATGGATATCCCAGCAGCTGATGCGCGATGCGGACCAGGGAGAAAGGCGAGTCCGTCAGCGACAGCGCGATGTCGTCGTTTCCACGGAAGTCGAACGGATTCTCAGGGTCGCGCATGGCGTCGACCTCACCGGCGGCATGGTCGACGACGATCGCACGCCACGCCGGCTTGCCCTGGATGACCCGCCGCAGGTCCGGGAGCGCCTTGTCCACCGTCACCGCCTTCGGCGATTCATTCCACTCACAGAATGCGATCTCACCCGAATCCACGAACGGCTCGAAGAAGGTCTTGCACTTCTCGAAGATCGACTTGGCCGCTCGGCTCAGGATGATGACGGTGAACACGCCGTTGCCGCCCTCACGCGTTCTTGATGAGGTCTTCGATCAACGGTCGCACCTCGGCCGCGGCCTCGCGCAGATGCAGTTCGTCGAAAAGGTCGGCGAGCGGCCGGATAACCGGTCGGATCTTACGAGCGACCTGCTTGTCGTCACGCTCCCGCAGCGCCGGAACGTGCAGGGAGAAGGTCCGGAACTGATCGAGCAGAACTCGCTCGATCACGGGGAGAACGTCGCCTTCATCCTCGAAGGCCTCGACCTCCTCCCGCACTCTGGCGAGGAAGTCTGCGGTCATGTCGTACACCTGCAGTTCCGAATAGAGGTCCTTCGGAACCGTCAAGGCGTAGAAGGCGACGATGTCGAACAGCGTCAACCGCTGTCCCTTCATCGCAGGGACGACGAGTTCCAGTTCTGCCAGCTCGATGCCTCGGGTCAAGGACTTGGCCAGTTCGGACTGCTCGAACGATGCCGCCCGGACTTCCTCCATGACCGTCCGCGTGTGACGGTCGACCGCTTCGGTGATCTCCGAGACGGCAACCGGATTGATCGTCAGCGCATCGAGCACCTCCCAGAAGTGATCGCACGGGGTGCCGTTCGAGACGACGAAGTCCTGGTCGACCTTGCTGTCCGAGTTGTACTGGTAGACGCGGTGGTCGGAGTAGACCGTGGTCCAGAAGATCCTCTTGTACGCCAGACCCAGTAGCAGCGCGTCATGGATCCCGCGCAGCTGTACGGCCTGATATCCCTCATCGAGGTCGGGCAGCTGCGAGATCCAGTGCCAGCGGCGGTCGATATGGGGAGTGATGACCTTCGTCTCATCCACAGAAGGCTTGATGCCCGAGACGAGCTCGTAGTACGCCGCGAAGTACTGGCCGGCGGGGCGCCGCTCAGTCGGGTGGTTCCGCGCCGATGAGTACTTCGACAGATCGCGAGCACGGATCCCGTACATCGCGTTGTAGAAGAGGATCTCCTGGCGGCTGATCTCCTCGTCCTTCTCGCCGCCGTAGTTGCCAAGCTGTTCGGCGATGAGACTCTTCCGCTTGGGATCGGCGTCGCCCTCGAGATGGGGATTATACGCGCAGGATTCAATCGGATGCCGCTCTTCCCCGAGAGGCTGCTCGAGGAAGGGGGCGGCGAGCTTCTTCGCCTTATCTATCTCGCCACGCACGTAGTGCGCCACTCTGTCCGCCTCGTAGTTCTTCTCCCGGATCGTGTACTCACGCTCAAGCGCTTCGATGACGTCGATGTCGATCTGGGCGCCGTAGCGCTCCACCACCTGCTTCTTGAAGTACCCCAGGATCGTGTTGTTGTAGAGATCTTGGAAGTAGTTCCCGTCCTTGCCCTCCGCGAGCATGTAGTACTCGCGGACCTTGGTATAGATGGACTCGGCAAGGTCGGAGTCGACGGTCATCACTCCGCCGGTGTAGGGCATCGATTCGTAGAGGCTGTCCAGACATGTCGAGTCGGCGAGCACATACCGCGTCGTCGAGCCGGTGAGATCGTCGAACTTCGTGCGAAGCATCTCGATGTCGGTTTGGAGCCGCTTCAGATTTCCGCTGAGCCTCTCGAAGAAGGTCTCGAATGCTGAGTTCAGCCCGCTCACGTAGAGGATCGCCTCCTCGAGCACCTTGGCGTACACCGTCTGATAGCGCAGGTCAGCGACCTTCTTGATGTACTGCTGGTACTGCTCGGCAAGCTGCTGCAGCTCCGGTCCGGGCTTGTTGCGCATCTTCTCGCTGAGTCGCTTCCTGCGCTGCAGCAGGTCTGCTGGTGTCTCGACATCCTCTGTGCCCGGATCGTCGAACGCGCTCTCCTCGAACTTCGCGAAGTACTGCGTCGTACTCGCCAACTGGGTCTCGACAAGCTGCTTCTGCTGCTGCAGGCCCTTCAGGGTGTTGTAGAGGAAATACCGCGCCGAGACGGGATGAACGAATCGCTGCGAGACCTTCTCGCGAAGATAGGTCTCCAGTTGATGCTGGTCGCGCTGCTTGGTGTTTCCGCTGGACTCCGATTGGAACATCGTGTAGCCCATCAGGCCGGCGACTTCTTCCGTGTCGCGCTCGATGATGTCGTGGTAGCGTTTCAGCTCCCAGTAGGTCGCGACGTACTCGTCGGCGTCCGCCGTCTCCTGCAGGGTCGAGACCTTGGCCAGGGCGGAGCGCGACATCGAGTCGTGGTTCGGCTGTGCCGCATTCGCCTGCACATATCTCTGCAGCGCGTCGAGGTACTCACCCCAGCGGTTGCCGACCACCGAGATGCCCTCCTCGTCATAGGCGAGACACTGACTCTGGATCGCCTTGGCGAACGGAGCCCGGATGTCGGCGTTGGCGTTGACCGCGCCGATGAACTCCGCGGGCATATCAAGGTCCTTGACGGCGTAGCCCTGCTCGCGCTGCTTCGCGAGTGCTTCTTGACGATCCTTGAACTGGTCGTCGAACTGCAGCCACTGCCGCGAGAGCGCGAGTTGGGCCCACCGCAGCCCGACAACGTCGCGCACGTGCATCCACGGGTACACGAGGCGCGAGGAGCCCGCGCCGGCGTACCGGTTGCGTCCGTCATTCTTGATGACTTCACGAAGGACGTTGTCTTCGCGGGAGTTCGACTTCTTCGCCATCGGGCCGATGGACAACGTGTAGATGCATGTCGCGGCGTGGTCCAGGTACGTGGCGAACGAATCGAGGCTTCCTCCGGAGGAGTTCTTCGCATCGAAGAGGAAGCAGAAATCGTATGGCATGGCCTCGATGGATTCGACGCCGTCGGAGCCGACCCGCGGGAATTCGAACTTGAGATTGCGGTATTGAGGGGGCAGGGTGTCGTCGCCCTTCATCAGGAAGGCATCCAACTCACGGATGGCCGCATACGCGTTCACCTGGAGGTTCTGCTGTTCTTCGGTCGCCTTGATCACCGAGTAGAAGACGTCCGGCTGGATGAAGAATCCTCGGGTTATCGCCTTAGCCTTCGGGTACTTGGTGCGCAGGTAGTTGGCGAGATACATCGCAACCGAGAGGATGAGCCCGGACCCGGTGCCCCCGGCGAGAGAGCTGGTGATGATGACCCGCAGCGCCTGCTCCTCCTGATCCTTGTCGATCCGGAACAGCTGCTCGATGGCTTGATGCAGCCCGTCCAGGTTTCCCCCCTTCAGCGTCGTGTCGAAGGCGAGTCGGGAGATGGCCCGCACCTGCGCCGCGCCTTCCGTGAGCGTCTTGCGGTTGAGCATCTGATTCACGGGGAACCAATTGTCACGGGCGTTGGTGTTCACGTTGAGGTACTCACCGACAGTGTTCCGCGTCGAGGTCTGGACCGTGAATATCTCCGGACTCTGTTGCCGGATGCGCCCGAGGTCGTTGATATCGGTGTCGAACACGACGAACGCAATTCGCTCGGATTGTGAACTGCCGCTCTCGCGCACCTTTGCGGAGACGTTCTCGACGATCTTGGACCCGGTGCCACCGAGGCCAAGGATCAAAGTGGGTGCGATGGGCATCTCTTGCGTCCTCTCAGAAGGGGTCTGCCGCTACACATTGAGGTAGCTCTCGTATCGGATCTGCTGCGCGACGGTTGCAGTGACATTGCTCGACGGGCCGAGGACCGGCATCCGGCTGGTCTCTTCGTTCAAGTCGGTGCTGTTGACCGCGACGTTCCTACGCTCCGCGACCTGTTTCCAGTTGGTCAGCTGCATTCTTCCGCCGCGCTGGGCCTTCAGCCTCATCGCTCGAAAGCCGGCGACCCCGGCGGGGACGTAGATGTATGTCGCTTTGTCAGCGACGAAAGGCATCCACTTGCGAAGCGGCTGGACCGCGAACTTCCCGCGACCCTCTTCGGCCCGGGCGCTCACGGACATCGGCACGCCGGTGACAGTGGGCCGGCGTTTGATACGAGGCGAGAAGCGCGGCTTCACGACGTAACCGACGATGAGGATCGCGAGCAGGATGAGAAGCAGCATCCACCAGCCCGTCCGCGCGAACCAACGCGCAAGTCGCTCCCAGAACGGCAGGTCATCGACGATCACTGTGCTTCCTTCGGCGGCCGACTCGTAAAGCTGTTCGTCGTAGACATGCGATGCGGTCAGCGTGAACGTGACCTCGCCGGTGCTCGCCTCGAAGATGTCCCCTCCCGGTGCCTGCGGGACCAGATAGAGGAGTCCGGGCTCGTCGGCGAGCACCACCTCGAAGTCAAGGTCGGCGTCGGTTGTCACCGTGAAACTGTCAGTGTCGATATGGGCCCATTCGTCGGCATTGAACTGCTCCGCACCCCCCGGCGAGGCGAGCGCGTAGTCCACTCGGATCGCGCCGTCCGGCGCCGTGTACTCGTTGAGCTCGCTGGCGTTGAAGGTGGTGCTCTCGACCGTGAGGGTCGTGGGCCGTGCCGCTTGCAGCACGGTCAGATCGATGGTGGACTCCGCGGTGCTCTCCCCCAGGTACCGAGCGCTCACGTCCAACTGCACCGCACCGCGGGCCAGATCGATCTCGTCTCCCGATGCGAACGCGTCGGCGATCACCTCCCCGTCACGGACCACCTTCGCCGAGTACTCCACGTCGCCGAGGAGCGCGGAGTGGATCAGCTCGCAGTTGTCGTCCATGAAGCCGTACTGGACGGTGTAGGTGCCGGCGATGATCTTCGAGGCATCCACGCGCCGATCATCGATGTCTCTGAGCACCACCCCGAAATTCACGTCGGGCTTGTAGTACACCTCGATCGTCTCGGCACCGGCGATGTCGAAGACGCCGGTGCCCGCCGGGACATCGTCAAAGGTGGCGAGCACGCCCTCGAGATCCTTGTTCGGCTCTGCCTTGATCGCTCCACTGTCCCAGCGCACGTCGGCGTTCTCGGCCCAGGAGACGGCGACTGTTGACCGCGGCTCCAGAGACCTGCCGTCGATCGACAGCTCGCCGATGGTCACGTCCTTCCCCTGCGCGAAGACCATGACCTGGCTCAGATCCAGGTCCGCGGTCATCCTTCCGTCAGATGTCTCAGGGAGCACATCTCGATCGAAGATCAGGTTGGAGAATTGGGTCATCTTGCCGAGCAGATCCGATGATGCCGACGCCTTCTCAAAGAACACGCCACGGTCCGGCTCGCTGCGCAGGGTCGGGGCGCTGTCTCCGATGGCAAGGAACGCGACACGCAGCGTCGTCTCGCCCGATGAGCCATCCTCCGCGAAGCGACGGAGATCGTTCTGCACGGCTCCATCGTCTTGTCCCTCAAACGATCCGTCGCTGAGCACCACCAACCACTTGTCCGGCGCACTCGAAGCCACAAGATCCCGATATGCCTGGGTGACCGGCGCATATGGCGTTCCGCCTCCCTGCATCTGCATGGCATGAATCCGTGCCACCCGCGAACTTGTCGGTTCAGATCCTGAAAGAGTTTCGGCGGGGCCACTGGTCGCGCCGGTAGCGAAGTCGCTCATGCGGTATACGTTCAGCGTGTCGGCTGTGTCCAACATCGCCGCGAAGACCTCAAGCGAGTACTTGGCTTGCGACCAGCGGTCCAGCGGCGGGCCGTTCGCGGAGCCGGCGAACATCGACCCGGAGTCGTCGAGCACGAGGTTTATCTCGCGCGGCGCGGGCGGCGCAGGCGTCACCGTGGATCCGCAAACAGGATCGGCTGATGCCTCCGTCACCTCGGTTCCCATGGCGGCGCTGGGCGAGGCCACGGCCGCCGCGCCGGCGACCAGGATGGTGCTCAAGAACAGGCTGACGATCCGGGCGGCCGAGTGAGCCGCTGAGCGCGCAACTGCACTCATGCAAACATCACTGCGCTCATGCACTCATCCCGTTCAACGCATCCCCCAGCGAGCACGTGGCGCCGGTCGATCGGGACTTCGCGTACCACAGTGAACGCATCATCAACATAGGACACACGGGCAACATTGACAACGTGCCTCCCGATCAATGGCCAACGATCACGGGACGATGCGGGCCCCGTTGCCGACATCACGACAGACTGGGCTCATGTGGATCGGGTGGATCGCGTTCGACCTGCTGCTGGGCGATGTGCACTCGCTCAAGGAGAAGCGCCGCATCCTGCGTCCGCTGATCGCCGATCTGAGCCGCCGCACCGAGGCTGCCGCCGCCGAGGTGGGGGCCCACGACCTGCACCGGCGCGCCGAGATCGGGGTCGCGGTCGTGGCGGGCGAGGCGTCACGCGTGCGCGATCTGCTCGACCGCGCCGAACGGGCCGTGGCCGACGATCACCCCGAGATCACGCTGCTGTCGACCCGGCGCGGGCTCCATTCGAGCGCGGACTGACCCCTCGACAGGCCCGGGGGACTCACTGACCCGTCGAACGCTCGACCGACATCACGAGGATGACGCGGTCGGCCTTGTCGCGTGGCGGCGTCGTGCTGGGGTTGCCGTAGCGGTTCTGCAGCCGCACGTAGAACGCGCCCTCCGGGTCGGGGACGATCTCGACCAGGCGGCCGGCCACCTCGAGATAGCTGCTCGGGTTGTCGGGATCGACGATCGACAGCGCCATCGAGGGGTTCTGCTGCAGGTTCCGGTACTTCTGCCGGTAGGTGGTGTGCGTGAAGCGCACGTGCTCGCCATCGAACTCGAACCACATCGGGTTCACCTGCACGGTGCCGTTCGGCCGGATCGTGCCCAGGTGCCCGTAGAGGGGAAGCTCGAGCAGTCGGCGCAGCCTCGGCGGGATGATGTCGTCTGCGGTGCGGAGCTGAGTCATGGCTCCAGACTGCCAGGTTGTCCACAGTGGTTTCCACAAGTGGATATTGGGTAAACTCCCCCCGTGAAGGAGCGCACACGACGGCGCAGTCAGGTGCTGCGACTGCTGAAGGACGCCGACGAGCCGCTGTCGGTCGCGATGATCGCCGCGCAGCTGGGCATCCATCCGAACACGGCGCGCTTCCACCTCGACGCCCTCGAACGGCTGGGCCAGATCGAGCAGGTGGCCTCGCCCCGACGCACGCCGGGCCGCCCGCCGCAGCTGTTCCGGCCCGTGCCGCGGATGGACCCGACGGGGCCGCGCAACTACCGGGCGCTGGCGGAGGTGCTCGCCGACGCGCTCAGCGCCGAAGCGGACAGCACCGCCCGCGCGATCGAGACGGGGCGCACGTGGGGCCACCGTGCGGCCGCGCAGCAGCCCGGGAACCCCGACGACATCGACCGGCTCGTCGGACTGCTCGACGAGTTCGGCTTCGAGCCCGAGCGCATCGACGGCGCCGCGACGACGACGATCGGGCTGCACAACTGCCCGTTCCTCGAGGTCGCCGAGCACCGGCGCGACATCGTGTGCGGCGTCCATCTCGGTCTCATGCGCGGTGCTCTGGAGCAATGGGGTTCGCAGGCCGACGTGCGTCGCCTCACGCCGTTCGCGCAGCCGCAGCTGTGCGTGGCGGAGGTGGCTGGACCCCCGGCTCAGTAGACGGCCGCGAACGCCCCGATCACGACCAGCGCGACGCTCAGCACACCGAGCACCGCCCGCCGGACCGCCGCCCGGACGGCGCCTGTGCGCACCTGCGCCGCGATCGGACCGTCGGGTTCGCTCAGCGCCCGCATGCGCAGCACGGTCATCCGCCGCGCCTGGGCGATCGCGATCGCGAGCACGACCACGAGCGCCGCGCCGACCGCGACGGCGGCCCAGGCCAGGGCATCCCACCCGCGCCCGGCGAGCAGCACCGCCCCGACGATGAGCCCGACTGCGAGCGCCGGCACGTCGACGCGCAGATACGAGCGCCCGAGGGAGCGGAAGAACGCGATGCGGTCGGATGCCTGCAGGGTCGCCGCCGTGGTCCGGGCGCTGACCGCGGCGGCGACGTATCCGCCGAGCCACACCGAACCCGCAAGCACGAGCACGGCGATCAGCAGCGCCTGCAGCACCGGCGGCACGGCAGGCTACGCGGCGGGCTCGAGCGCGGCATCCACCGTGATCCGGGCGCCCGCGAACAGGCGTGACACCGGGCAGAGCTCGGCGGCCTCAT
>NZ_JBIQHX010000017.1:45320-53376 GCF_044508325.1 Microbacterium sp.
GTGATCCGGGCGCCCGCGAACAGGCGTGACACCGGGCAGAGCTCGGCGGCCTCATCGACGATCCGGGCGAAGCGGTCGTCGTCCAGACCCTCGATCCTCGCGCGCACCTTCAGCGCCGACGTCGTGATGGTCGGCACGCCGTCGACGGCGTCGAAGGTGACGGTCGCCTCGACCGAGATGTGCTGCGGGGTGACGTCGTGCTCTCCGAGCCGCAGGGCGAACGCCATCGAGAAGCAGGACGAGTGCGCGGCGGCCGCCAGCTCTTCCGGGCTCGTCTTTCCCCCGGGCTGCTCGGTGCGCGCGGCCCAGGTCACGGGAAGCCCGTCCAGGGCGCCGCTGCTGCCCCCGGCGAACACGCCGCTGCCGGTGGCCAGCGCGCCCTCCCACTCTGTGCGGATACTGCGTACGGCGATGGGCACGGCGGCTCCTTCGAGTTCATCCAAGTTGTTCTTGTGAAAACTCTACACCGAGCCACTCCGCCATTTCGAGGAGTTCCGCGCGGACCATGTCGTGCTCCTCGGGCTCGAACGGCAGGAACTCGTGCACCGCGTTGACCCGCAGCACTCCCTTCCCGCGGTCGACCTCGGCATCGAGCATGCCGACGAACCGGTCGCCCAGGAGGATCGGGTGCGCGAAGTACCCGTAGACCCGCTGCGCCTTCGGCTTGAACTGCTCCAGCACGTAGGTGAACTCGAACAGCTCCTCGAGTCGCCTCCGGTCGAACAGCAGGCTGTCGTAGGGGTTCAGGAAGGCCACCCTGCCTCCGCCGTCGTCCTCGAGGGCGGCCAGCGCGTCGGGGTCGACCCGGTACTTCACGGTGCTGCCCTCCACCACGGCGGCCTCGCCGGTATCCTTTGCCACGCCGCTCCAGTACCAGTGCGGCTTGGTGAGACCCGCCGCCTGCAGGCGACGCTCGGCGAGAAGGCGGGATGCCGCGTCCTCGTCGTACTCCGGCAGATCCTTCGGATACACCCGCTCGGCAAGGTCCCATCGGCGGTGCCGGCCCTGGCGCCCGACCACCGCGACCTCCCCCTGCCGGGTGAGGAAGTCGAGCATGATCGGAACCTGATTCTTGCCGTACCAGCCGTCCGGCGGTCGGCTGACCTGCGCGGTGTCGGGGATGTCACCGGTCAGCAGGGGGCCCTCGGCCCGCAGGCGCGCGAGCACGTCGGCGCGGAAGGCCGAATTGGCCTCGAGCCACTGCCGGGTGCTCTCCCGCTGCGGCCACCGTCGCATGCCGGGCAGCATCAGCGGCAGGAGGCTGATGGGCCGGAACGCGCCGTCGAACTCGAACAGCTGGCGGTCGATCTCGGCCGCCTTCTGCAGCTGTCCATGCTCGTACGACCAGCCGATGCGCGAGAACAGCACCGTGTCTTCGCAGGGGGCGATCGTCGCGGTCGGGTCGATCTTGATGTAGCCGAGCTGCTCGGCGACCTCGACCACATCGCCGGGGCGATCGGCGTCCAGCAGCTGCGCGCGCACGATGATGCGGCGCGCCTGGTCGCGGGTGAGGACGTGCGTCACAGCTCGTACCGATGGCATTCGACGGGGATCGTGCCGCCGTCGATCGGGGCCTCGTACGAGAACGGGCCGGCATCCCGCCAGCCTTCGCGCTCGTAGAAGCGGCGTGCACGCGCGTTTCCGGTGACCACGGCCAGCCACGGCGTCGCGCCGGCCGCGCGCAGCCGGCGGGCGCCCTCGGCCAGGAGCAGGGATGCCACCCCGGTGCCGCGCGCAGAGGCGTCGACGAACAGCTGCTCGAGCTCGTCGCCGGAGAGGGTCACGAAGCCGACGACCTGGCCGCCCAGCTCGGCCACGACGGTGCGATCGAGCATCGCCGGGGTCCGGTCGACGAACGAGCGCGTCGTACGGTGCACGAGCAGCTCATCGGGGATATGCCCGACGTGTCCGTCACGCCACGCCGACTCCCACACCTGCGCCACCCGCGCGGCATCACCCGCCGTCGCGTCCCGCAGCGTCACGTCGCCGGCCATGCCCCTATCCTGCACCCCGCCTCCGACGCGCGCACGAGGGGCACCCGCAATCGGGTCACCGCCCCGATCGTCACTGTGCTCGTCGCCGGGTCGTGAGCTGACCCGCGAGCTCCCACACGCGGCGACCCGCCTCGGCATCCGAGATGCGGCGGAACGGGCGCCGCGCACGCGCCCGCCTGCCGGCGATCTGCAGCGGGCCGGACGGCGTGAAGAACATGGGGGCAGCGGCATCGGCGGTCGCCGCGGCGAGCGCCGGCAGCGCCGCGGCGGCAGGCGGGTTGCCGAGGTGGCGGACGGCGAAGTCGCGGACGCCGGGCCACACCCGCCGGCGGGCGTCCGGCGCGATCCGGGTCGCGGGCACCACGCCGGGATGGCACATGTGCACGGAGAGCAGAGGCTCGCGACGTGCCAATTCGAGGGCGAACAGGCCGAGCGCCGTCTTCGAGGAGCCGTACGCGCGAAGCGCGCCGTAGCGTCGCTCCCGCTGCAGATCGTCCCACCGCACGCCGAAGAACGCCGACGCCAGGCTCGACTGCACCACGACCCGCGCGGCGGAATCGCGCAGCCGGGGCAGCAGCCCCAGCACGAGGGCCGCGTGGCCGAGGAAGTTCGTCTGGAAATGCAGCTCGAAACCGTCGCCGGTGACGTGGCGGGCGGGATCTCCCAGCAGCACGACGCCCGCGTTCAGCACGACGAGGTCGAGCGGCGCCCCTCCGGCGACCAGGTCGGCGGTGCAGGCGCGCACCGAGTCCAGGCTCGCAAGGTCGAGGTCGCACAGCGCGAGTCGCGCCGCGGGCGCCTCGGCGCGGATCGCGTCGACCGCCTGTGCGCCGCGGTCCCGGTCGCGCACGGGCAGGACGACCTCGGCACCGCTCGCGGCGAGGCGCCGGGCGATCTGCAGCCCGACTCCGCTGCTGCCGCCCGTGACCAGTGCCCGCACGAGAACCGAGCGTAGCGCGGTGGCCGCCGGCATCCATTCACCGGAATGGACGGCACGGGCGTACGGTTGCACACGTCATGCAGCGCTTCGGAACCCTCTCGTTCGGCCATTACGGACCTCTCGGCGGCGGCCGCATGCTGACCGCCGCCGACTCGATACACCAGGCCATCGACCTCGCGCAGGGGATGGACGAACTGGGTGTGAACGGCGTGTACTTCCGCGTGCACCACTTCGCCCGGCAGCAGTCCTCGCCCATGCCGCTGCTGGCGGCGATCGCGGCGCGCACGAAGCGGATCGAGATGGGCACCGGCGTCATCGACATGCGGTACGAGAACCCGCTTCACCTCGCCGAGGAGGCCGCGGCCGTCGACCTCATCAGCGACGGGCGCCTCGCGCTGGGCGTCAGCCGCGGCTCGCCCGAGACCGTCGTGCGCGGCTACGAGGTCTTCGGGTACACCGGTTCGCAGGACCCACGCGGCGCCGACATCGCCCGTGCGCACTTCGACCTGTTCCTGCGCGCGATCGAGGGGGAGGGTCTGGCCGAGCCGGATCCATCGAGTCCTTTCGGCGGCGGCCCCGCGGCGGGCTCGGGGAGCGGCCGGCTTCGCGTCGAGCCCCACTCCCCCGGTCTGCGTTCCCGGATCTGGTGGGGCGCGGGCACCCGCGAGACCGCGGAGTGGGCGGGGCGCATCGGCGTGAACCTCATGTCGTCGACGCTGCTCACCGAAGACCGCGGCATCCCGTTCGACCTGCTGCAGGCCGAGCAGCTGGACGCGTTCCGCGCCGCCTGGCGCGAGGCCGGCCATGCCGGCGAGCCGCGCACCTCGGTGTCGCGGTCGGTGTTCCCCCTGGTCACCGCCGAGGATCACCTGTACTTCGGCGGGCGGCAGGAGAGCGGCGGGGTGGGCTACATCGACGGCTTCCGCTCGACCTTCGGCAAGACGTACGCGGCCGAGCCCGACGTGCTGGTCGAGCAGCTGAAGGAGGACGCGGCGGTGCAGTCGGCCGACACGCTCATGCTGACCATCCCCTCGCAGCTGGGCGTCGAGTTCAACCTGCGCGTGGTCGAGTCGTTCGCCACGCACGTCGCGCCCGCGCTGGGCTGGGTGCCGACCACGGCGTGACGGTCGTCTCAGCCGGCCCGCGCGTCGGGACGACGGCGACGGGACCGCCGCAGGGTCAGACCCGGACAGCCTCGGCGATGGGCGTGTCGCCGGAGTTGAACCGGATCGTGCGGTGCACGGTCGCGTCGTCGGCGAGGACGGCGGCGACCACCGCCGCCACGTCCGCCCGCGGCACCGAGCGCGACTCCGCGGCGTGCACGTCGATGCGACCCGTCGGGGGATCCAGCGTCAGCGAGGTCGGCGCGACGATGGTCCAGTCCAGCCCGCTGGCGTGCAGGTGCGCATCGGCGGCGGCCTTGGCCTCCGCGTAGGCGAAGAACGAGTTGCCCGGCGGGACGCCGTGGTCGATGCGCGCGCCGAAGTACGAGACCATCACGTAGCGGCGGACGTCGGCCGCGATCGCGGCATCCATCGACCGGATCGCCGCATCCCGGTCGACCGCATATGTGCGGGTCGGGTTGCCGCCCCCGGCGCCGGCGGACCAGACGACCGCGTCGTTGCCGGCCACGATGTTGGTGAGCTGGTCGAGGTCGAGCTCCTCGACATCGGCGACCAGGGGCGCTGCGCCCGTGGCCGCGACCTCCGCCTCATGATCGGGATTGCGGATGACGGAGGTGACCGTGTCGCCGCGGGCGACCAGCAGCGGGGCGAGCAGGAGGGCGACCTTGCCGTGCCCGCCGATGATGAGGATGCGCGCCATGTCAGGCCTCCGGATCGACGAAGTCTTCTGGTTCGATGTCGTCGAGGAAGCGCTTGAACTCGTCGAGGCGCTCGGACACGTCCTCTTCGGGCAGGAAGTCGGTGACCCCGGCGTCCTCCATCACCTCGTCGGCGACCCAGATCGGAGCTGCGGTGCGCGACGCGAGGGCGATGGCATCGGAGGGCCGCGCATCGACCACCTGCTCGCCGTCGGCGGTGGACACGGTCACCTCGGCGTAGAACGTGCCGTCCTCGATGCGCGCGACCGCGACCCGCACCACCTCGGCGCCGGTGACCTCGAGCAGCCGTCGCATCAGGTCGTGGGCGAGCGGGCGGGGGACGTCGGCGCCCTCCACCGCGATGAGGATCGACGTCGCCTCCATCTGGCCGATCCAGATCGGCAGCACCCGGCCCTCGCCGGGCAGCTCCTCGATGGGCTTGAGCAGCAGCACGTGCTGGCCCGATGCATCCAAGGCCACACCTGCCACGCGAACCTGAAGCATCCGAGCCTCCCTCCTGCCCATCGTAGGCACGGATGCGGTCTGCCGTCAGCCGGTCCGGCGAGCCCGGCCGGCGAGGGCGGCGACGAGGCGCCAGCCGACGAGGAAGGCGAGCAGGACGACGGATGCCACGACGACGAACGCCGGCTGCACCCCCTGCCCGTCGGCTGCACGCAGCAGCATGCCGCCCGCGACGGTGACCGCCCATACCGGCAGCCCGGTGCGCACCGGAGCCGTCGGCGCCCGCCACGCGAAGCTGATCGCCCAGCCCACGATGAGCGCGAGCAGGAACGGCCACGACGTGGTCCACAGCCCGGCCAGCGGATGCTCGTCGTGGCTGAGCCGGCCGATCACGGTGAAGACCACGACGAGGGCCGCGTCGAGGACGAAGGCGCCGATCAGCGGCTTCGCGGCATACGCGCGTCGCTCGTCGACGACGTCGTGCGGGCCGGTCACGCCCCGGCCAGCTCCGCCATCGTCTCGAGGGTGACGTTGGCCCGCTCGGGCAGCACGATGGGGTGGGTTCCGGCCATGTGCTCGATCACGCGCACCACCTGGCAGCTGTAGCCGAACTCGTTGTCGTACCAGACGTAGACGACGACATCGTCGTCGTCGGCGATCGTGGCCAGCCCGTCGACGATGCCGGCACGGTGCGAGCCGACGAAGTCGGTCGAGACCACTTCGGGCGACTCGATGTAGTCGACCTGCTGACGCAGCTTCGAGTGCAGCGACACGGCGCGCAGATAGCTGTTGAGCTGGTCGCGCGGCGCTGTGCGCTCGAGGGTCAGGTTCAGGATCGCGAGCGACACGTTCGGGGTGGGCACGCGGATCGCGCTGCCGGTGAGCTTGCCGGCGAGCTGCGGCAGGGCCTTGGCGACGGCCTTGGCCGCCCCGGTCTCGGTGATGACCATGTTCAGCGCGGCGGAGCGGCCGCGCCGGCTCCCCTTGTGGAAGTTGTCGATGAGGTTCTGGTCGTTCGTGTACGAGTGCACGGTCTCGACGTGTCCCCGCACGACACCGTAGGCCTCGTCGATCGCCGCGAGCACCGGGGTGATCGCGTTGGTCGTGCACGATGCCGCCGAAAGGACGCGGTCGTCGTCGGTGATGTCGTCCTGGTTGATGCCGAACACGATGTTCTTCACATCGCCCTTGCCCGGGGCGGTCAGCAGCACGCGCGAGACGCCCTTCGACTTCAGGTGCTGCTCGAGGCCCTCGCGGTCGCGCCACCGGCCGGTGTTGTCGACGACGATCGCGTCCTCGATGCCGTACGCGGTGTAGTCGACCGTCGAGGGGTCGTCGGAGTAGATGACCTGGATGAGCGTGCCGTTGGCCAGGATCGTGCTGTTCTCCTCGTCGACGGCGATCGTGCCGGCGAACGGGCCGTGGACCGAGTCGCGGCGCAGCAGGCTCGCGCGCTTGACGAGGTCGTCCTCGCTGCCCTTGCGCACCACGATGGCTCGCAGCCGCAGCCCCGCGTCGCTTCCGGCATGCCCCACCAGGAGGCGGGCGAGGAGCCGGCCGATGCGGCCGAACCCGTAGAGCACGACATCCTTCGGCCGGGCCGGGCCGTCTTCGCCGTCGAGGATCTCGACGAGCTCGCCACGCAGGAAGTCGACGAGGTCGGCCCCGTCGCCGCGGTCCACGTACGCCTGGTGGAGGCGGGCGATGTCGAGGGATGCCGGGCCCGGCTCGAGCTCGAGCAGCGCCTCGAGCACCCGGGTCGAGGCGTCCAGCGACAGCTCGTCGGCGCCGGCCTGGCGGGCGAACTTGTGGGCCTTCAGCAGGTCGATCGAGGAGAGGCCGATCAGCCGACGCCCGTGGATCGAGGTGACCACGCCGTGGTTGCGATAGAGGCCGCCGACGAGCGGGATCATCCGCTCGGCCTGCTCCTCGCGGGCGATCCAGTTGCGGCGGTGGGCGTCGACCGGGCTGTTCATGTGGCGCTCCTTCGCGCGCGGCGGATCCCGCCGGGCGCATATGACGACCGCGCGCAGCTCAGCGCGCGGGAGGAAAAGACGGGGTCACCCTCCATTCTACGATGACGCCCGCCCTGCAGACGCCGGGCGATTCCCACTCGGTGGTCTCGGCGCTGCCGCGACAGCGTCTCAGCGCGTGGTCGCGGCCGCCACGTCGACGACGCGATCGGGACGCGTGTACACGTTCATGGACGGGCCGCGCAGGAACCCCACGAGGGTCAGGCCGGATGCCTCGGCCAGCTCGACCGCCAGCGACGACGGCGCCGACACGGCAGCGAGCATCGGGATGCCGGCCATCACCGCCTTCTGGACGAGCTCGAAGCTCGCGCGGCCGGATACCTGCAGCACCGTGCCGCGCAGCGGAAGACGGTGGTTCAGCGCCGCCCAGCCGATCACCTTGTCGACCGCATTGTGCCGCCCGACGTCTTCGCGCAGCACCAGCAGGTCGCCGGTGAGGGCATCGAACAGAGCCGCGGCATGCAGGCCGCCGGTCTTGTCGAACACCGCCTGCTGAGCGCGCAGCTGCTCGGGCAGGCCCGTGAGCGTCAGCGCGCTGACCGTGCTGTCGTCGGCGGCGACGTCGTATGACGACACGGTCTCGACCGCGTCGATCGACGCCTTCCCGCACACGCCGCACGAACTGGTGGTGTAGAAGTTCCGGTTGGGCACCGGCGCCGGCACACCGGGCGCGAGCGTGACGTCGAGCACGTTGTACGTGTTGCCGTCCGCCCCGCTCCCCGAGCCTGTCGCGATCCCCGAGCCTGTCGCGCTCCCCGAGCCTGTCGCGCTCCCCGAGCCTGTCGCGCTCCCCGAGCCTGTCGCG
>NZ_JBIQHX010000038.1:0-12204 GCF_044508325.1 Microbacterium sp.
GGCGAACGCGTACTCCAGGCGGTGCGGATTCCAGGCCGCGGGCACGGACTCACCGTCGACGAGGTACGAGCACGCGCACGAGATGGCGGGGGCCCGGGACCCAGAAGTGGAACGTGGCCTCGGGGTCCTTGAGCTCCTGGCCGGTGGCCAGCAGCGGGTCGAGCGCGGCGCGGGTGGCCGGCGCCAGCGCCGCCGTCGTGCCGATCTTCTCGATCGTGTCGAGGAGCATCTCGTTCTTGGGCGCCGGGGCGCCGGTGGTGTGCGTGAACGCAGCCGGGTCGTTGCCCCACATCTGCATGACGGTGAACGCGATGTACCCGTTCTGCAGGACGTCGTGGCCGAACGGCGCATTGATCGCCCGGTCGCGCCAGCTCGCCGAGATCATCCAGTCGTCGGTCACCTCGTGGTCGTCGAACATCATGTAGGTCGCGCAGTTGGCCAGCACCCGCGCCACGCGCGGCACGGCCGCGGCGAACACCTGCGCACGCTCGACGGACTTCTCGTAACCCTGCTCGTGCTCGTCCCGCCAGTCCGCGAGACTGCCGGCGACCGCCTCCCAGTCGAAGAGGTGGTTGGCCTCGACATGGGGGGATGCCGTGAAGACATCGTCGGCGTCCGCGAGCGGCTGCCACACGCGTGGGCTCCACACGAGGAGGTACATCGCGAGGAACTCGCCCAGCGACAGCAGGTGGCTCTCGCCGTCGGTCGTCGTGAACCGGCCGATCTCGCGGACGAGCCGCTTGCGCCGCAGAGCCGGGAACTGCTCGATCTCCACCGGCACGTCGCGCGAGTCCACGGGAAGCGTCTCGGTGAACCCGAGCAGCTCGCGGCCGAGCTCGTTGAGCTGCGGCAGGAGGCATCCGGCCAGGTCGTCGGCGTAGATCTGGTCGCCGGTGAGGAACAGCTGCTGCGGCCGCTCGGCGACGTTCGCGCGGCGCGTCCTGATGATGTCGTCCAGGTAGGCGAGCGCGTCAGGACCGGGCGCGTTGGTGCGCCGGCACGAGGCGTGTGCGATGCACAGCTCGCCGATGGTGGGCGGCACCGTGACGAACGTGGGCAGCCGATCGGGCTCGTAGCCCAGAGCGAGGTGGAGCGGCGCATCGGGGTGGACACCGGCGAGGCGGGCGCCGGCCCGCTCGTCTTCCAGCAGCCCGAGATCGCGCAGACCCACCCCGTCGATCAGCAGGTCGTAGCTGTACACCGCCCCCGGCACGAACGGGAGCTGGTCGGCCTCGGCGGTCACGACCGAGACGAACAGGTTCCGCCCCATCGCTCGCGGGGTGGCCGACCCGGTGGCGATCCGGTCGGCGCCCGAGTCGACGGCACCGGGGCCCGTCGAGATCTGCGGCTCCCGCCACACCGCGAGCTCGACAGGCCTGCTCTCGCGCAGCGCGACCCACACCGAGACCGCGTCGTCTGCGACCCGTCGTACGATCGGCCCTGCCAGGACCAAGGGGAGATCCACCGGCGAATCACCCCATCCCGTCGTCGTGATGGTGGCCAGGGTCCGGACGCCCCGAATCCGCCCGGACGATGGCGATGCTGGTGTCAGAATCCTCCTCACCGGAAGGGGTGTCAAGACCGCGCAGGATTCCTGCCGCATGACCGCGATCTTCTGCCGATCTCCCGCCCGAATCGGACGGACCGGCGCGGCGATCCTAGGCTGACCGCATGCCGAGCACCGTTGCGCAGTACCGCGCCCACTTCGATTTCGACCTCCGCTTCGCCAACGGCGGCGGGCTCTCCGGCACCGGCTTCCGGCTCGACCTGCCCACCGCGGCCGCGACCGAAGACGAGATCGCCCGGCTGCTGATCGCCCATCTCGGCCTTGCCCTGGTCGACGAGGTCGATCTGCGCGGCGTGCGCCTCGTCGAAGAGCCGCACCGGGGCAGCCGCGGCGTCGCGCCGGCGCCGCTCGATGAGCGCCCCGCGACCCGCGTGGTCGACCTCAGCCATCCGATCCGGGCAGGGCTGGTGACCTACCCCGGCCTGCCGGCGCCGACGATCACCCCGCACCTCACCCGCGAGGACTCGCGGGCACGGTACTCGCCGGGCACGGAGTTCGCGATGGACGTCATCCACATGGTCGGAAACACCGGCACCTACATCGATTCGCCGTTCCACCGCTACGCCGACGGCAGCGACCTCGCCGGCCTCGAGCTGTCGACGCTGGTGGGCCTGCGCGCAGAGGTCTTCCACCTGGAGGACGCGTGGGATGCCTCGCGTCGCGGCATCCGTCCTGAGACCCTCGCCGATCGCGACGTGCGCGGGGCGGCCGTGCTCCTTCACACGGGCTGGGACCGCTGGTTCGGGCGGCCTGAGTACGGGGCCGGCGCGCCGTTTCTCGCCGGCGAGGCCGCGCGGTGGCTCGTCGACGCCGGCGCCGTGCTCGTCGGCATCGACTCGCTGAACATCGACGACACCGAGTCGGGCGGCGAGCGGCCCGCGCACTCGTCCCTGCTGGGGGCGGGCGTCCACGTCGTGGAGCACCTGACGAACCTCGGCGAGCTGCCGCCCCGGGGCGCCCGGTTCACCGCGGCCCCGCCCGCGGTCGAGGGCTTCGGCACGTTCCCGGTGCGCGCGTTCGCCGAGGTGCCCGACTGAGTCCACGCGCCCACCCGCACCGGTGACGGCGGGGCGCGACTTTCCGGTCCGCGCGGCATGTCGCCTAGACTCACTGGACTGTCCCCCCGCGTACGACGCCGTGTCCGCCGGATTCGGCGTCGTGCCCCGCAAGCAGGCCGCCGCCTGCCCTACTCCGGAGTGCATGTGGTTCGAGCGCAGCCGAACACGCCCACTGAAGACAACCTCCCCACGCGCGCAGAGGTGCGCGCCGCGCAGCGCCGCAGGCGCTCGCTGATCCTTCTCGGCGTGATCGTGGCCCTCGCAGTCGCGCTCGCGGCCGTGCTGGGCGTCATCTTCTGGCGCATGGCTGCCGGCGAGACCGGGCAGGCGTCGGCGGGCGAGTGTCTGCCGTCGGGTCTTCGCATCACCGCGGACCCCGCGGTCGCGCCGGCGCTCGAGGCGGTCGTCGGCGACCTCACGGGAACGCGCACCGATTGTCCGGAGGTGACGATCCGCGCCGAGGACAGTGCGATCACCGCGGCGGCGCTTGCGGGCGGGTCGTCGCCGGACTTCGACGTCTGGCTGCCCGACTCCGCGATGTGGCCTGCGCAGGCGGCCGGCCAGGCGGAGCTCGCCGGAACACCCGCCGCAGACCTCGTCGTGGGCGCTCCCGTGGCAAGCACCCCGATCGTCTTCGCGGCGACGCCCTCGACGGCGACCGCTCTCCAGGCCGAGGGAGTCGGCTTCGCGAGCCTGGCGGAGCGCTCCGTCGCCGCCGTGCTGCCCGACCCGGCGACGGAGGCCGCGAGCTCCGCCGCGCTGCTGGCGCTGCAGACCGCCGTGGGCGGCGACGCTCGGGCGTTCACCGCCCTCGTGCTCGGCCTCGACGCGGGAGTGGTCCCCACCGCCGCCGATGCGCTCGCGGCGGCGTCTGCCGCCGAGAGCCCCACGATCGCCGTCACCACCGAGCAGGCGGTGCTCGAGCACGGCGACGACGCCGCGAACGCCCTGGTGCCGATCCAGCCCGCGGATCTGAAGCCCGCGGTGGGAGTGCCCCTCGTCACGCTCGCCGACGCACCCGAAGACACGGTCAGCGCCGCGGACGCGCTCGCCGCCGCCGTGCGCGGCGCGAGCGATCGGCTCGCCGAGCACGGTCTGCGCGACGCGAACGGCGCCGTGCCCACGCCGACAGCGACCGACGCAGCGGACTCCCCCGCGCCGGATGAGCCCGCCGACGGGACCGATCAGGCCGAGGTGCTGCGCACCTGGCAGGTGCTGACCGCGCCGTCCCGGATGCTCTCCCTCAACGACGTCTCGGGCTCGATGTTCCAGCCCGCGACCGCCGACATGCGCCGCATCGATCTGTTCGAGAAGGCCGCCGTGCGCGCGATCGAGTCGATGTCGCCCGAGTCGTCGCTGGCCACCTGGGTGTTCTCCAGCCGCAGGATCGGCGGGCAGGACTGGCAGGAGGTCGTCCCGTTCGGCAAGCTCGGCGACCCCGAGCACAAGCAGCGCACGATCGACACGGCGAACGCGCTCGACACGCTCGTCGGGGGCGGCACAGGCCTCTATGACAGCGTGCTCGCGGCGGTGAGCTACATGCGCGAGACGTACGTCCCGGGCGAGATCAACCTCGTGCTGCTCAACACCGACGGGATCAACGAGGAGGACGACGGTCTGGATCTTCCCGGGCTGCTCGCCGAACTCGAGAAGCTGCGTGACCCGGCGAGGCCCGTCGCGGTGATCGCGATCGGCTACGGGCCCGACACCGATCAGGACGTCCTCGAGCAGATCGCCGCCGCCACCGACGGCGCGGCGTACCAGGCGCTCGAGCCGACCGACATCGGCACGGTGCTCGTCGATGCGACCACCCAGCGCGGCTGCCGCCCCAACTGCGGCTGACCGCCCACCGGTCGAGTGACCCGGCGCGTGCTCAGCGCTCGGGTCCGCCACGCCACGGGGTGAGCCGCGGCCACCATCCGGGGACGTTGCGCCGATACTCCAGGTACTGCTCGCCATAGGTGCGAGTGAGAGTGGGCTCTTCGTACGCCTTCACGAACGAGACGACCGCGGCAAGGGCGACGGCCGCGTAGAGCACGAGCCACCAGCTGCCGAACAGCAGCGCCTGACCCAGGATCGTGGCCAGCACAGCGACGTACATCGGGTTGCGCACGAACCGGTACACGCCCGTCACGACGAGCGTCTGCGTGGGCGCGAGGGGAGCGGGCGTGCCGCCGTGCGCGGCGAACAGCTCGAAGGCGTACAGGAGGAACGCGGCGCCCGAGGCGATCACGAGCCACGCGACAGGCAGGATCAGCCATGCCAGCCCGCCCCAGTCGTGCGGGCGCCAGCCGGTGATGAGCCACGGGACGAGCCCCGCGACGACGCCCGGTGCGAGCAGAAGGAACACGATCGTCCCGATCCACGCTCGTGCCGATGATGTGGAGCCGGTCACACGCGCACCCCCTGGCCCCATCGGGCGGCACCGGCGAGCCACATGACTCCCACGGTGATCCAGATGCCGCCGCTCGCAGCACCAGCGGAGATGTTGACGGCGGGCGAGCCCGTCCCGGCGACGAGCACCGCGCCGGAGGCGAGGGCGAGGAGCGTGATCTGGGCGATCAGCAATGCCCCCGCCACTCGACGGGCCGCCGGTGCCAGCCACTCCTCGCGCACCGCCGCCCGCGCGGCCACCCATCCCCAGATCGCGACCAGGATCGTCCCGGGCAGCCAGTTGGCCAGGGGCAGGAAGACCTCCACCAGTCCCGCGATGCGGAGAAGGGCGATCAACGCCGCGGTGCCCAGGGCGAGGGCGGTCAGCGCCGCGAACACCCAGGCGCCGAGCGAGCGGACCGCCGCGCAGACCAGTGACAGCGCGCCCAGGATCGGGATGAGTGCGACGGTGAAGGTCATCTCCCAGATGCGCCCGAGAACGCCGAGAATGCGGGTCAGGCCATCGGCGCCTTCGACGGCGGCGATGATCGCGAGCACGCCCAGCCCCACGAGCGCGGCCCCGCCGATCGCGAGGGACAGGCGCAGGACGCCGGTCCTGCGGGATCCAGCGCGAGGGCCCATCTTGTCAACCCCGCGAGCGGGCCCGTCCGGTGGCGCGAGTCATGGCGCAAGGGTATCGGCCGCGCCCCGCGCGGTCACGTGCGCGCCACGACGTGCCGGAGCAGGTGGTGTCAAGCCCTTTCACTCCCGGCGCCCTGCCACTTCAGTGGACAGCAGCGACCAACCGGCATCCCGCGTACGCGGCCCATCGACGAGGAGCTCCCATGGCCAGGAACGTCCGCAGAATACAGTGTGGTCCGGAAGCCGTCTTCGACGTGATCGGCGATGGCTGGCTCTACCCGGCCTGGGTCGTCGGTGCGTCGCGGATGCGTGAGGTCGACCGCTCGTGGCCGCAGCCCGGCTCGCGTCTGCACCACTCGGTCGGCGTATGGCCTTTGCTGATCAACGACAGCACCAGCTGCACCGAGTGGGACCCGCCCCGCCGTGCGGTGCTCACCGCGCGAGGCTGGCCTCTCGGTGAGGCGCGGGTGACGATCGACGTGAAGCCCCAGGGCGATGGATGCCTCGTGAAGATCCAGGAGGAGGCGGTGAGCGGGCCCGCGGTGCTCGTGAGTCCTCTCATCGACCTGCTCCTGCTCTGGCGCAACGCGGAGACACTGCATCGCCTCGCCTATCTCGCGGAAGGGATCGGCCCCCGCCGCCACAGCACGGCCCAGCAGGAGGACCCCGAGACGGCAAGGTAGCCGAGGGCTACCCGCAGGGCGGCTGGAACTCGTCCATCGTCAGGCTCGCAGGCGTCACGGACCCGCCGCCGGGGATGTGCGTGACCGTGAACGTCGCCGCCTCACCCGACTGCAAGGTCACTTCCGAGATGGAGATCCCCATCCAGGTGGGCAGCGGCTCGATCAGTTTCAGATCCATGTACGTCCGCTCCTCGTCGGCCTGCCACTCCATGGCGTGGTGAGCCTCGTAGTCCCACGGCAGGCTCGCCCCTCCGCTGAGCTCCAATGTGAACGTCATCCCCGCGGGGAACACTTCACGATCCGGCGAACCATCCGCGAGGCTCACTTGGAAGCTCGCGTGCCACCCCTCGACGGCATCGTCGCCCTCGCCCAGCCACACCGCGCAGCTCGTGCCCGTCAGAAGCAGCTCCATGGGCTCTCCACCGGGGTGGTCCAGCACCGGCCCCGGCCAGCCCGGCCAGTCATGCGTCGGGAAACCCGGTTTCGGCATCGGTCCGGGGTACGGGTCCGTCGGGAACCCGGTCTCCTCCGGATCGGGGAACAGGTCGGCGAAGTCGTACTCCCACTCCCAGATCGTCCACGCGAGGGTGTTGCTCAGCAGAGCGGTGTTGACCAGCTCGTACCCGATGATGGGGACCTCCAGCACGAACTTCAGCTGCTGCGTGCTCTTGAGGAACACCTTCACCTCGACGACCGGAAGCGGTTTCGAAGCCTCCGACGTGGTCTCCATCGAGACGCCGAGCTCCATGCTGACCCCGATCGAGGTGCCGATCGTGTCCCACAGCTTGAGTTTGAGGCTGACCGACGGGCCCGCGCTCGCTTCGAACGCACCGGTGATGCCGAGGGCGGCCTCGGGTTTGAAGGGCTTCTCGGTGATCTTCGGCCGGGAGTCGACCGGGACGTTCTTGCCGTCCTTGTAGCTGACCCCGTGCTTCTGCTTCCGTTGGAAGCCCGACTCCACGGTCAGTTCGACCTCGGCATACACCTTCACCTGAGCTTTGAAGCCGATGTCGATCGTCCCTGTGATCACCACCGGGATCGGCCCGAGCGCGAAGGTGATCGGCGGGGCGAGCGTGATCGTGCCGAGCTTCGGGTTCCACGCCGGCGGGCTCCAGGAGGCCTTGCCGGTGAGCGTGATGCTGCCTTCGACCTTGACGTCCGTCTCGGCCAGGGCGGTGAACTCGGTCAGCGACGGGTAGGGGATGAAGCCCCACCACTTGATCTCGGCCTTGATGGTCACCGTGAGCGACGCCTTGAGCGCACCCGAGATCGAGGTCGCGAAGTCGAAGCCGGCGATCGTGTCCTCGAACTCCTCCTCGAAGGTCCACCCCGCAGACAGACCGCCCTTCGTGGTGTTGTCGGCCATCGGCGCGATCATGCGCGACGCCATGGCCGCAGGCGTCGGGTGCGGCTCGGGGATGACCTCTTCGCCCTCGGGCTCGATGGGGTCGCCCGGGAAGGGCGCGATGTCGAGCTCGTCGAGCGGAACCTGACGCCACTCGGAGGTCGTGACCACGCCGTCCGGCACCTGCTCCGGCTCATCCATGTGGACGATCGTCTCGATCTCGGTGGGCGGTGCGTCGGGGTCGAGAGCGAAGTCGACCTGCAGGAAGACGTCCTCGAGCGTGGCCGGAGACGTGGTCACGAGCCAGCCTTCGTCCGTCGCCTCGACGGCGACGACACGGCGCAGGAATCCCTCGGGCGCGCCTTCGCTCACGTCGGAGACGATCACCTGCCCGGGCGCGATACCCGGATCGGTGGCGAACAGCACGCTGTCGGCGGAGACGGCGAGCGTGCGGACGGGATGCTGCGCATCGCCGATCACGACGGTCTCCGGTGTCGTCACGACATCGTCGGGCGCCGGCAGGATGATCTCGCCCGCCCAGGTGGCCGTGACGCGCTCGCCGCTGCGGCCCACGAGCACGAAGTCGAACTCCCAGCGCCCAGACTCCGGCACGGCCGTGGAGAACCTCCACTGGATGGTGTCACCGTCGATCCGCGCCGCGGCGGTTCCCAGCGGGGTGTCCCCACGCCAGACCTCGATGCGCTGCGGCGCGATGTCGGCGGGGCCCGCGGTGCCGGCGAACTCGATCCACAGGTGGGCGGAGGCATCCACCGAGTCGGTCGCCGGGCTCGTCACGGTGATCGTGGGCGCAGGCGCCGCAGGGGCGTCGGGTCCGAGGATCGCGCCCAGCTCGAGGATCGTGACCGAGCTCTCGCCGCGGCGGAGCGTCAGCACCGGATCGTCGGTGAGGATGAGGGCGAGCTGAGACTGCGCACCGGCGGCGTCGTCGACGACCATGCCGCGCGCCCGGCCGGAGTAGGCGCTGCCCAGCTCGAGCAGGGTGAGGTCGACGGCAGGGGTCGCCTCCACGAGTGCGAGCACGTACGCCGCGCCGGGCGCCGTGCGGGGCTCGATCGGCTCCGGCCGGGCATCGGTGACGGTGGTGGACGTGGACGCCGCGGCCTCTGCGGGCCAATAGGCGCCGTCACGGTTGAGGTCGCGCATCACGGTTCCCGTGCGGATGCCCGGGTGGGGGGCGGGCCCGTCAGCCCCGGGGTTGTGCAGGTACTCCTCGGCTTCGGCGACGTACCCGCGCACGTCGATGCGCACGTGCGCGGCACCCGTGGCATCCAGGTCGATGTCACCGGCGGGCGAGGGCGTGACGACGGTGGTGATCATCGTCGTTCCCGCCGGCACCGACAGGCGCTGTCCGTCGAGCACCACGTCAGTGGCGGACTCGGCGACGACCGTCGCGGTCACATGGGCGGCGCGGATGCCGGAGCCCGGCACCCCGCCGAGCCCGGTGAGGCCGACGGCGATCGTGCCGTCGCGGAGCGTGGCCGCGTCGAGCTCGGCGCGCATCACCGGCGCTGCGAGCGCCACCGTCTGCCCGGGCGTCGCGGTGTCGCCGTCGAAGAGGGCGAGCACCTCCACGCGCAGATCGGCATCGCCGGTCGCACGCGCGGTGAACGTGCCATCGCTCAGCGGAACGAGCAGCGTCGTCGATGCCGACGCGGCTTTCGCGACGGTGAGGGCGGGAGCACCCGCCACGACGACATCGATGGGTTCGGCCGGCTGGAACACCGACAGCCGGACGAGGGCCGAGTGCGCCGCCGCCGGCGAGGCGGTGCCGCTCGACGACGTCAGATCGATGACGATGTCGGTGTCCGCGGTCAGTGCGTCCCCCCGCCCGGCGACGGAGTCGACAGCGGCGATCGTCGCCGGCACCGCGGGCAGGATCGCAGGCGCGGCATCGGTGAACGGGTCATCGGCTGCGTAGGCGGGGACGGTCGCGGCGACCCCGAGGCCGACGGTGAGGGCCACGGTGGTCAGGGCGGCGAGAAGGCGGCGCGAAGGCCGGAAGCGGTGCATCATCGACTGCTCCTCTCCCCGATGGCGGCGGCCCCGACGGCGGCGGCTCCGACGCCACGTACCGTGCGGCGGGCGACGAGCGCGACGCCGAGCGCAAGGGCCAATGCGGCGACGAGGGCGGTCCATCCGGCCATGCCGGCATCCGACCCGGTGGTCGCCAGCGCACCGCCCTCGTCACCTCCCCCCGCCGGGCCGCCGGCCGTCAGGCCCGGAGTCGCGGATGCGCTGGGAACGGGCGTCGCGGATGCACCCGGATCCGGAGTCGGTGTTCCGCCGCCCGGATCGGCGGTGACGGTGATGCGCTCGTGCTGAGAGTGCAGAATCGTGCCGTCGGCATCGATGACGGTGAGGGCGATGTCCGGAGTGGACGCCACCCGGACCGCCACCGCGACCTCCTGCGCGGCGCCGCTCGCGGGCACCACGAGTGTGACGCCGAGCGGGGTGGCGACGGGAATGCGCTCGGCGCCATCGACCTCGATCACGACGTCCGCCGCGCTGAGGCCGGGACTTTCGACCTCCACCAACAGCTCCGCCGCGGTGGCGTGCGCGGGCAGCGCGTAGCGCACGAACCCGTCGGACTCCGTCGCGGCCCCGGCTGTCCCCGGCATCCCCATGACGAACAGCACGACAGCGGCCACCGCGGCCAGTGCACGACGCATCCGGTCTCCCTTCGCACGCGTGCACGCGCACGCCCTCCAGACCGTAGCCACTGGTCACGCGCGTTCGCGTCAGGGTTTTCCCTAAGTCACGGGGGCATCCGATGAGATAGACCAGTCCACGGCCGTCAGCAGCCAGCAGCTCTACGAACTCCTGCGCCCGCCCGAGGTAGCCGAGAACGCAGCGAAGCTCGTCCTCGTCGTCGGCTCTGCGGCTTCGCCACGCTCGATGTGGCGACGCTCATGGCCGCGTGTGGCTCCATGCCCCACGCGTCGGCTTGCGGGTCGCTGGAGAGGATGCCGTGCGGGTCATCGACAGCCTGCTCAGCGAGGTAGGCGTCGAACGCGTACGGAGCAGCTCGGGGGATTAATCACGCGCCGCTTCCGTGGCGCGTCGATCAGCGGGGTGCGGACGGTTTGTCGGCGAACTCGCGATGCGGAGACGGAGGGATTTGAATTCGCGCTGATGGCAACGGAGACGAGCCAGAACCGCATGAATCCGCGGGTTCTGTGCCACGAGGCACCGTCCCAATCAGGATGATGCCACCCTGCGGTGAGAGACCGAGGGATTCGCGCTGCCGGTCTCCAAACGCGGCGCGTTCAAGGGCAACGGTCGCGAGCTCGATGGTGAGCAAATCGCTCGGCGATCGCGATTGAAGCTTCGCGTATTGCTCGAACTAGCGGATGTGGCCGACATGGCAGAGATGGCATACTTCGTGGCAGACGCGCGTAGAAATAGGTCTTGACCATGGATTTATGTGGCGGAGACGGAGGGATTTGAACCCTCGGTCCCCTTGCGGGGACTCCACCTTAGCAGGGTCGCTGGGCGCCGATCACAGGCGAAGCCACGCTGCCATTCGGTCAGTCAATCACGCCAGACACCACATCATCCGCGATGCCCAGTCCGCTCCGAGTCCGCACGATGTGGTCGTAGCTGTGGAGTTCACGTGCGAGCTCGTCGTTGGACTGCGCCGCCAGCCATGCGCGCGGTTCCCACGCCGCACGCTCGAGCCGCACCTTAGTGCGCTCTGCGAACGCTAGCGAGAAGAGCGGGCATGTAGAGTCGGCTTGTGGGAGGCGACCCAGATCGTAACGGAGTACCCACCGGTCGCGCCGGCCATCGCGAGCTCATCGCCCATGATGTAGCTCGAACCGGTGCCTTCGGGTCCTCCCACACCTGGACATCGGTGAACCCAGACGCCAGGAACTGCTGATACAGCGCGCGCACTCTCGCGTGCTCGTCCTCGATGCCCACGTTCCGGCCCGTATCGCCTGACCGATGGCCTTCGCGGTGGCGATGATCTGGTTGCAGTTTGGACCGCCCCTTCCGCTAGCATCAGCCTCAAGACGATGGATCTCGGATTGGGGAATTATGGCTCTAGTGGCGTGCCGTGAGTGCGGGGCTGAGGTTTCAGATTCGGCGCCCAACTGTCCGCGGTGCGGAGTGGCGGCACCGGCGGGCACAGCAACCCTGGTGTTCCATCGACCAGGACTGGGTAACAGCGCAATTGGCCTGGAGGTCTTCGTTGACGGCCAGCCGTATGGGAGCCTCCGCGGTCTGGGCGGCAAGCTCGCTGTAGATGTCGCTCCCGGCAACCACCACGTTGAACTGCGGACGAGCCAGGGCAAGTCGGGGGTCGGTACGGTCCGGGTCGGCTCAGGCGAGACTGTCGTTACGGTCAAGCTGAGCATGATGGGTAGCCCAAAGATCGTCTGACCGGGTTCGGCGAGGTATCGCGACGCCGAGCGATCCGCAACGGGCTTACTTGGAGTCGTGGGCTCGGCGCTACCACAGGGCTTGTCAAGTTCTCTGTGTAAGCGGCTCGGTCGGGGTTGTTCAGAGGTAGGG
>NZ_JBIQHX010000001.1:0-311214 GCF_044508325.1 Microbacterium sp.
GCCGCGGTGACGCTCCTTCTGCTCGACGGCAGCGACGACAACCCCGAATACCGGGCGCTCGGCCTGGAGTGCCTGGCGGAGCTGACCACGTGAGTCACGGCCGCCGGAGCTTCAGACCTCCGCGAGCACGATGACATTGCCCCAGGGGTCGAGAAGATTCACACTCCGAGACCCCGGCTCGCCGGCTGTCTCGGCGTGCACCCGGGCACCCGCGTTGCGGGCGCGCTCCGTATCGGTGTCGAACGAGTCGGTGAACAGGACGAGCGCCGGCTCCTGATCGGGCCGAGCGCTCTCGACCGGGAACAGCCAGAGCCCGGGCTCACCGGCGCTACCGGGACCGACGTGGACCGAACGAAAGCCTGGGAACAGCTCCCGATCGAACAGCACGCCGAAGCCGAAAGCCCGCTCGTAGAAGGCGAGCGCGCCGCCGAGATCATCGACACGCACGACCGCACGACCTATCCGAAGCATGAATCTCCCGTCCGACCTCACCCGTGGCGATCATGCCATGCGGTACGCGCACACGCACATCCGCTTCATGGTTGAGTGTCGACATGACCTCCGCCACGCTCACCGCCGACGACCTCAGCCACCTGCGCCGCTGCATCGACCTCGCCCGCGAAGCCCTCGAGGCAGGCGACGAACCCTTCGGATCGGTGCTCGTCGACGCCGACGGGCGAGAGCTGTACGCCGATCGCAACCGCACCGCCGGCGGCGACCAGACCCGGCATCCGGAGTTCGAGATCGCGCGCTGGGCGGCGGTCCACCTCACGCCGCAGCAGCGCGCACAGGCCACGGTCTACACGTCGGGCGAGCACTGCCCGATGTGCGCCGCCGCCCACGCGTGGGTGGGTCTGGGCCGGATCGTCTACGGTGCCAGCAGCCGACAGCTGACCGAGTGGCGCCGCGAGTGGGGACTCGGCGAAGGCCCGGTCGCCGCTCTTCCCATCACCACGGTCGCTCCCGCCGTTGCGGTCGCGGGGCCCGCACCCGAGCTCAGCGAGGAGATCCGCGCGCTCCACGCGCGGCAGAACGGGATCGAACCCGGCAACTGAAGCGCGGGGGGTGCCCCGGCTGATGTCAGCCGAGGCACCTGCCATGCGCATGAGGCGGCGAGCCTCACCGCCTGGCTTCGATGATGAGATTGAACGGCGTCTCGGCGACGACCCGGACCTGGTCCAGCCCGGCCCGGTGCAGCACCGCGCGCAGACGCGCCTCGCCCGCCTGGGCGCCCAGGACGAGCTCGCCGCCGTCAGCGAGGGAGTGCGCGGTGCAGATCATGCTGGATGCCGCGTAGTACATCTGCGTCACGCCGGTCAGGTTGTCCTCCAGCCGGTCGGCCGCATACGGCTCGACCAGCAGCACGGTTCCGTCCGGGGCGAGCGCATCCACGGCATGCCGCAGGACGCCGACCGGGTCCCCCATGTCGTGCAGCGCGTCGAAGAAGCAGATCAGGCCGAACCCCCGCGGGCTGTAGGAGGCGGCATCCGCCTCCTCGAACTCCACCCGCTCCGAGACCCCCGCCTCCCGCGCGTTCCGGGTCGCCTCGGCGATCGAGGGCGCGTGGCTGTCGAAGCCGTAGAAGCGCGAGTTCGGGAACGCCTCGGCCATGAGGACCGTCGTGTGTCCATGGCCCGCTCCGACATCGGCGACGGCGATGCCGCGCTCGAGGGCGCCGACCACCCCGTCGAGAGCAGGCAGCCATTGCGACACCAGACTCGCACGATAGCCGTTGCGGTAGAACGCGGCCGACCCGTGGGCGAGGCGGGGGTCGTGGTCGCCCCACGCGATGCCCTCGCCGGTTGTGAAGGCGCGCAGCGCCTTCGACTCCCCTGCCCACATCGCAGCGGGCACATTCCACGCCGGCGGGAGATAGACCGGGCTCGTCTCGTCGGCGAGCACCATCGCGTGCTCGTCGCTCAACTCGAAGGATCCGCTCGTCGGGTGGTAGGTGAGGTACCCGGCGGCTGCCTGCGAGTGCAGCCAGTCCCGCACGTATCGCTCCGCCGTGCCCGTGCGTTCGGCGAGCTCGTGCGACGTCACCGGACCGGCACCTGCCAGCGCGCGGTAGAGGCCGAGGCGAGAGCCCAGGCTCACCATCACGCCCAGGTACCCGGCACCCAGGTCGTCGATCGCTCGCAGCGTGAACGCCTGGAGCTCTGTCTGGTCGATGGTCTTCGTCATGTGATCACTTTCTGTCGAATTATTCGGATGACTCCATGCTCGACAGAGCACGCTGCGAAAGGCAGTGGCAACTCGACCCTCGTTCTGTCCATTCGTGCCACGATGATCACTGCAGGAGGTGCACCGTGGCCGATCCTTCGCTCCGCGTCAGCATCGTGGCTCTCCCGGAGACCGGCGTCGCAACCATGTTCGGCGTGTACGACGTGCTGAATTCACTCGGGCTGATGGGCATTGCGGGCTCCGCGGCAGCGCCGCCGTTTCGCACCGAGATCGTCGGCGAGGCCGCGGGATCTCTGCTCGGTGTGAGCGGCGTGCCCGTGCCCGTCGCGCGCAGCGTCGCCGACATCCAGACGACCGACATCGTCGTGGTGCCGTCCATACTGCTCGACCCGGAGGGCTGGCAGACCGGCCGCCATCCCCAGCTGGTCGAGTGGGCTTCCCGCATGCACGATCGGGGCGCTCTGCTGTGCTCGGCGTGTTCGGGGATCTTCGCACTGGCCGAGACCGGTCTGTTCGACGACCGCGACGTGACGGTCCACTACGACTACGCGTCACGCCTGCGTGCGTCCTTTCCCCGGGTGCGCATCCACCCCGAACGCGCGCTCGTGGTCGCCGGTGACCACGACGAGCTCATCACATCAGGCGCATCGACGACCTGGCATGACCTCGTGATCTACCTGATCAGCCGGCTCGTCGGCGCGAGTGTGGCGCAGGAGGCGGCTCGGATGTTCGCACTGCAGTGGCATCAGGACGGCCTCGCCCCGTACACGCTGTTCGAGGGGCGGCGCGACCACGGCGACGCCGTCATCGCAGACGCGCAGGACTGGCTGCGCAGCAACTACTCGGTGGCACGGCCCGTCGAGCAGCTGGCGGCGCGTTCGGGCCTGGCCGTGCGGACCTTCAAACGGCGCTTCGCGCACGCCACGGGCCTCAGTCCGCTCGCCTACGTGCAGCGAATCCGCATCGACGAAGCGAAGCGCCGTCTGGAGCGGACCGAAGACTCTGTGGAAGCCGTCGGCAGGCACGTCGGCTACGAGGACGCAGCATTCTTCAGTCGGCTGTTCAAGCGCACCACCGGGGTGAGCCCCGGTGTGTATCGACGGCGCTACCGTGTCCCGGGCATCGTGTAGCCCGGCACGCACCCGACATGAAACCCCCTGGGGTATAGTGTTTCTTGTCGCTATACCCCTAGGGGTATCATGGAAGGAGAGAGCATGTGCCAGCCGATCCGGTGTCGCGTGTGCCGGAAGACGACGTGGACCGGATGCGGTCAGCACGTCACCGCCGTCAGGCTGACCGTTCCCGCGGCGCAGTGGTGCGACGGAAGCCACCCCACGAGCGAGATCGAGGCAGCCCGCCAGGCCCGCGGCGGCTTCTTCTCGCGTCTGTTCGGACGATCGACCACGGCGGGGAGCTGACGTGCTGCTGGAACGCATCTATGACGAGGATCTCGCCCAGGCCAGCTACTTCATCGGCTGCCAGGCGACCGGCGAGGCGATCGTGGTCGACCCGCGCCGCGACATCGCTGTGTATCTCGAACTCGCCCGCAGGAACGGGATGACGATCGCCGTCGTCACCGAGACGCACATCCACGCCGACTACCTCTCGGGCACGCGGGAGCTTGCCGCCGCCACAGGCGCCCGGATGCATGTCTCCGACGAAGGCGGGCCCGACTGGACATACGGTGCCGCCTTCGACGCAGCGGTGCGGATGAAGGACGGCCATGAGATCGTGCTCGGCAACGTCGTGCTGAGGGCCGTGCACACGCCCGGTCACACCCCCGAGCATCTGTCGTTCCTGGTGACCGACGGCGCCCAGGCATCCGAACCCGGGTTCATGCTCACCGGAGACTTCGTGTTCGTCGGGGATCTGGGCCGCCCCGACCTGCTCGACGAGGCCGCCGGCGGCGTCGATACCCGGTTCGACGGCGCACGCGACCTGTTCCGGAGCCTGCGCGAGAAGCTCCTGACCCTGCCCGACTACGTGCAGCTCCTGCCGGCGCACGGTTCGGGAAGCGCGTGCGGCAAGGCTCTCGGCGCGGTCGCGGCCACGACCGTCGGGTACGAGCGCACGTTCTCCTGGTGGGCCCCGTACCTGCGCGAGGACGACGAGCGGGGCTTCGTCGACGAGCTGCTCAGCGGGCAGCCCGACGCCCACGCGTACTTCGGCCGCATGAAGGAGCAGAACAAGCTCGGCCCGGCGCTTCTGCCCCAGCGCGAGCTGATCGAGTACACCGCTGCAGGCCTGCGCCCGCGCCTCGCCGCCGACGACGTCATCTTCGTCGACACCCGCCACCACACCGAGGTGCACAGCGGCACCGTGCCGCGCTCACTGAACGTGCCCGGCATCCGGAAGGCCGCGACGTATGCCTCATGGGCGTGCGACCCCGACACCGAGGCCCGCCCCCTCGTGCTCCTGGCAGACGACCGTGAGGTCGCCGCCGAGCTGCGCGACCATCTCGTCCGCGTGGGCATCGACACCGTCGACGGCTTCATCCGGTCGCTGGAGGGCCTCGAGCTGACCATTCCGCCGACGCTCGCACCGACCGAGCTCGACCGGTTCGAGCACGACCTGCTCCTGGATGTGCGCAACAGGACGGAGTACGCCGAAGGACACATCCCGGGGGCCGTCCAGCTCAGCGCCGGCCGTGTCCTGTGGCACACCGATCAGCTGCCCGACGGCGGCACGATCGTCGCCTACTGCCGCAGCGGCGCACGGAACTCGGTCGCCGCGAGCGCGCTGCGCCGCGCCGGGTTCGAGGTCATCGAACTCGAGGGCTCGTACCTGGGCTGGCTGCAGGCACCGGGCTCGACGCCGGCGACCGCGCCGGCGGGCGCGGTCGCCGCCTGAGCGTCCCGATAAACCCCCAGGGGTATAGAATGGACCCATGGCCACCCTTGACATCACCAAAGACACCTTCTCGTCGACGATCGAAGACAACGACATCGTCCTGATCGACTTCTGGGCCGCGTGGTGCGGTCCCTGCCGCAGCTTCGCCCCCGTCTACGAGAAGGCGTCCGAGACCCACGCCGATGTCACGTTCGCGAAGGTCGACACCGAAGCCGAGCGGGAGCTCGCCGCGGGGTTCCAGATCACGTCGATCCCGACCCTCATGGCGTTCCGCGAGGGCGTCCTCGTCTTCGCGCAGCCGGGCGCTCTGCCCGCGCCCGCGCTGGAGCAGGTCATCACCGCCGTGAAGGGCCTGGACATGGACGAGGTGCATGCCAAGGTCGCCGAGCAGAGGGCGCGCGGATGAGAACCGGGATGCCGCATCCCTGCGCGCGAAGGAGGGAACATGATCACCACTGACGCCGAGGCTCAGCGCCGGATCCTCAACCGGCTCCGTCGGGCCCGCGGCCAGCTCGATGCGGTGATCGCCGCCGTCGAGGATGGCAGACCCTGCCGCGACGTCGTCACGCAGCTCTCCGCCGTCTCTTCCGCGCTCGACCGTGCCGGCTTCGCGATCGTCTCCACCGCGATGAAGGACTGTCTCGCCGATCCCGAGTCGGCCGCCGCGGAAGAAGGACTGACCACCGACGAGCTCGAGAAGCTGTTCATGATGCTCGCGTAGCCCGGCAGCGACCGCGGTGGCTATCGGGCGAGCGAGTGCTCCGGCGTGACGACGGCCGTGAACTGCCGGAAGATGTCGGTCGCCGTCGGCTGCGACTGATCGCCGGTCTCGCTCGCGGTCGTGTAGACGACCATCGTCCAGCCCTCCTCCGGGATGGTGCCGCCGGCGCCGTAGTAGCCGGACAGGCCCGGGTTGAGGAACACCCAGCCATCCAGCTGGAGGAAGCCCATGGCCCAGTACTGCTCATCGGTCCACGGACCGAGGCCCGCGGTGCTGGGTGCGAATTGCAGCGCATGCAGCTCGGGGCTCAGCAGCGAGCCCTCGCCGAGAGCATCCAGGAACACGCGCACGTCCTCCTGGTCGGCACCCACGCCGCCCGCCGTGTACGTCCAGGTGGGACTCCAGTGGGTGACGTCCTCCCAGACGCCGCGTTCGTCGCTGTACCCGTGGAGCACGGGAGACGGCCAGTTCGCGTCGAAGGCGGCGGTCGAGTCAGCCATGCCGAGGACGTCGAAGATGTCTTCCTTCAGCAGCTCGCCGGCCGGGCGCCCGGTCACCTCCTCGATCACCTCTTGGAGGATGAGCGTGTTGGTGTCCGAGAACAGCCAGTCGGTGCCCGGGGTGAAGACGGGTCCCCCGGCGACGCCGATGTCGACGAGGTCCTGGATCTCCCAGTGCTGGAACGGGTCCGCCCACAGCCGATCGAGGAACGCCGGGATCTCGGTGTAGTGCCGGTAGCCGCTGGTGTGGTGCAGCAGCATGTCGATCGTGACCTGGTCGGCCGCGGGCAGGTCCGGGAACCAGGTGGAGAGGGGATCGTCGAGCGACAGCGCGCCGGCCTCGACCTGCTGCAGGACCACAGTCGTGAACATCGGCGTCGACAGGTTCCCGAGGAGGTGGTGCATGTCGGCGGTTGCCGGCACGCCGGTCATCGACTCGCCGAGCGCCCCGACGAGCACCGGCTCACCGTCGTGCCAGACGCCGGCGACGACCGCGTTCAGCTGTGCGTCGGCGAACTGCGCGTGGACGATGTCGCTGAGCGCCTCCGCGACAGCGCCGTCGGCGAGGCAGAGCTCGTTGCGCAGAGTCGTTCCCGCGGGGCATCCTTCCGCCGCTGGAACAGGGGTCGACATCGTCGGCGTGGGCGGCGCAGGGTCGGCCGTACAGCCGGCCAGCAGCAGCACCGCGAGGACGAGGACCCCAGGACACCTCATGGACGAACTGTAGCGCTCGTTCCAGCCTTCGAGGCGGCCGGGTCTGTGGCTGGGGTACCTGGACTCGAACCAAGAACAACTGAACCAGAATCAGCCGTGTTGCCAATTACACCATACCCCACGGGGTGTCGGCCGAAGCCGTACCGAAGGTCCAGTCTAGACCACGCGGCGAGGGCCCGCGAATCGGTGGGCGTGCGTTTCGTCTCGCGGCGGCGCCGCTCGCTCAACGACCGGGAGAGGCGGCCGGGCCGCGCACTCGACCCCCGGGACCGGCGGCGGCGCCGCTCGCTCAACGACCGGGAAGGACGGCCGGGCCGCTCGCTCAACGACCGGGAGAGGCGGCTGCGCCGCGCGCTCGACGACCGGGACGGGCGGCTGCGCCGCGCGCTCGACGACCGGGACGGGCGGCTGCGCCGCTGGCTCGGCGGCCGGGGCTACGAGAGGCCGAGGTGCTGGACCAGGGCGCCGAGCCGGCGGATCGACTCGGCCTTGCCCAGCAGCTCCATCGACTCGAACAGCGGCGGCGACACGCGGCGCCCGCTCACCGCGACCCGCGCCGGACCATAAGCGACCCGGGGCTTGAGGCCGAGACCCTCGATCAGCGCGGTCGACAGCGCCTCCTGCACGGCGGCGGCCGTGAACTCCGCCTCGGGCACGAGCTCCAGGGCGCCGACCGACGCGACGAGCACCTGACCGGCGTCGTCGGGCAGTGATCTGAGCGCATCCTCGGCGTACTCGACCTCGTCGGCGAACAGGAAGCCCAGCATCCCGGGCACCTCGCCCAGCAGCTGCACCCGCTCCTGCACGAGCGGCGCCGCCTTCGCGATCAGCGCTGACTCGACGGCCGTCGGCTGTTCGCCGATGACACCGGCTGCCGCGAGATACGGCACGATGCGCTCGGCGAAGTCGGCGGGCTCGAGCATCCGGATGTGGTCGCCGTTTATCGACTCGGCCTTCTTCTGGTCGAACCGCGCCGGGTTGGGGTTCACGTCGGCGATGTCGAACGCGGCGACGAACTCGTCGAGCGTGAAGACATCGCGATCGGGCGCGATCGACCAGCCGAGCAGCGCCAGGTAGTTCAGGAGTCCCTCGTGGATGAACCCCTTCTCGCGCTGCAGGAACAGGTCGGCCTTCGGGTCGCGCTTGGAGAGCTTCTTGGTGCCGGTCTCCCCCAGCACCAGCGGCATGTGCGCGAAACGCGGCACGAAGGTGGTGACCCCGGCGTCGATGAGCGCGGCGTACAGCACGAGCTGGCGCGCGGTCGAGGGCATGATGTCCTCGCCGCGGATGACGTGCGTGATGCCCATGAGCGCGTCGTCGACCGGGTTCGTGAACGTGTACAGCGGCCGCCCGCCGGCGCGCACGACGACGAAGTCCGGGAAGGATCCGGCTGGAAAGGTGACCTCGCCGCGGATGAGGTCGACGTACGTGATGTCCTCGTCCGGCACCCGCAGGCGCCAGGCGGGCTCGCGCCCCTCGGCACGGAACGCGGCCTTCTGCTCATCGGTGAGGTGACGGTCGTGGTTGTCGTAGCCGAGCTGCTTGGGCCGGCCCGCCGCCTCGTTGCGCGCGTCGATCTCCTCGGCGGTCGAGTACGACTCGTAGACGGCACCGGTGGCCTTGAGCCTGTCGAGCACGTCGGCGTAGACATCCATCCGCTCCGACTGCCGGTACGGCGCGTGCGGTCCGCCGACCTCCACGCCCTCGTCCCAGTCGATCTTCAGCCAGGTGAGCGCGTCGACCAGCTGCCGGTAGCTCTCCTCGCTGTCGCGCGCGGCGTCGGTGTCTTCGACCCGGAAGACGAGCTTCCCGCCGGTGTGGCGCGCGTACGCCCAGTTGTACAGGGCGGTGCGGACCATGCCGACGTGCGGGAGGCCGGTGGGCGACGGGCAGAACCGCACGCGCACGTCGGCGCCGGTCGCGGTCGTGGTGCGGGGATCGGGTGAGGCAGGCATCCGTTCGATTTTAGTCCGCCGCGGCAGCGGACACCGCGGCCAGCGCCCGCTCGAGCGCAGCGAGAGTCGTGCGCACCGCGGGAACCCGCTCAGCGCCGTGGGCCATGACGACGTGCAGCGTGCGCCGCTCCGTGTCGGGAAGCGGCCGGGCGACCACGCCGTGCAGCGGTGAGAGGGATGCCACGGCCAGCCGCGGCAGGGTGGCCACGCCGATCCCCTGGGCCACGAGCCCGTGCACGGCCAGCACGTTGTCGGTCTCGAAGGCGATCATCGGCTCGAACCCGGCGCGCCCGCACAGCTCCATCAGGTGCCCGCGGCAGCGCGGACAGCCGGCGATCCAGCTCTCGCCTGCCAGCGCGCCGACATCGACCGACTCGGATGCCGCGGCCCGATGCCCCTCGGGAAGCACGGCGAGCAGATCGTCGCGGCCGATCGCGTGGACGGCGAGCCCGCGCGCGCTCGCGCCGTGGGGGTCGTTCCGGTCCCCCGGATAGCTGAAGGTGAGGGCGATGTCGACGCGATCCTCGCGGACCGCCTGCACCGCTTCCGGCGGCTCGGCCTCGACATAGGTCACCGAGACTCCGGGATGCCGGTCGGCGAGATCGGCGAGCAGGTGCGGGATCACGGTGGGCGACGCCGACGGGAATCCGGCCAGGCGGACGACGCCGCTGCGCAGCCCGCGCAGCTCGGCGAGCTCTCCGGCGGCCGCGTCGAGCGCCGTCGTGACCGCGGGCGCGTGGCGGGCCAGCACGCGCCCGGCGTCGGTGAGCCGCACCGAGCGACCCACCCGCTCGACCAGCGGCACGCCGAGCCGCAGCTCGAGGCGCTTGAGCAGCTGACTGATCGCGGGCTGACTGTACCCGAGGGCCGCGGCGGCGCCGGTGATCGATCCCTCGTCGCCGACGGCCTTGACCACCCGGAGCGCCTGCACATCGAGGTCGGGATCGTCCAGCGCCGGCTGCGTCATGGACGTAATCATAACGCGCACGCATGGGTTCGATAGACAACCTGCTCTGGACCAATGGAACAGCCTCGGCCAGCCTGGACGGCATGCCCACCATGACGAGACCGCACACCGTCACGACCGCGCTCGGACGTGACGCGTTCGCGGGCGGCCGGGGCTACCTCGCCGCCTGCACGACCGGACTGCCGCCCCGCGCCGCGCGCGATGCGATGGTCCGCGACGCGGAGGAATCCGCGGCCGGCCGGCCCGACATCGCCGGCTACTGCGACGCCGTCGAGCGTTCCCGCGCGGCGTTCGCCCGCCTCGTCGGCGTCGACACCGGCCGCGTCGCGATCGGCTCGCAGACCTCGGTGCTCGTGTCGCTGATCGCCGCGGCCCTCCCGCCGGGCGCGGTGGTCCTATGCCCCGAGGGCGACTTCTCCTCGGTGATGCTGCCGTTCCTGCACGCCGGGCACGACGTGCGCACCGCTCCCCTCGCCGCGCTGGCTGAGGCGGTGACGACGCAGACCGCACTCGTCGCCTTCTCGCTCGTGCAGTCGGCGACCGGCGACGTGGCGGATGTCGACGCTCTCGTCGCGGCGGCGCGCGCACACGGCGCACGCCTGCTCTGCGATGCGACCCAGGCGGTGGGGTGGCTTCCGGTCGATGCGACGCGGTTCGACGCGCTGGTCTGCCACGCGTACAAGTGGCTGTGCGCCCCGCGCGGCGTGGCGTTCCTCGCCGTCAGCCAGGACTTCCAGCAGGCGCTGCGCCCCGTCCACGCGGGCTGGTACGCCGGCGCCGACCCGTGGTCGTCCTGCTACGGCCATGACATCGCCCTCGCCCCGGATGCGTCGCGGTTCGACGTGTCGCCGGCGTGGCAGGCGTTCGTCGGCGCGGCGCCGGCGCTCGAGATCTTCGCCGGGCTGGAGGCATCCGCGCTCCATGAGCACGCGACGGCGCTGGCACGTGAGTTCCGTCAGGGGCTCGAGCTTCCGACCCCGGTGCGCGAGAGCGCCATCGTCACCTGGGACGATCCCGACGGAGACGATCTCGCGCGCCTGTCGGCTGCCGGGATCGTCGCATCGGGCCGGGCGGGGCGTGCGCGGGTGGCATTCCACCTCTTCAACGACGCCGACGACGTCGACGATGCGGTGCGCGCACTGCGCCCGCGCGCCGCGCTGCTCTGATGCGGTGATCAGTCCCGGGTCGCCGGCCGACGCCCCAGCGGCGCGAGCGCGACGACCGCGACCACGGCGATCCCGGCCAGGAGCGCGAGGCCGCCATACCCGATCCAGCCGAGCACGACGCCGGCGAGGATCGCCCCGATCGCGCCCACGAGGCTCATCAACAGGTCGCTCAGGCCCTGCCGGCGGGTGCGCCGCTGCTCGGACGACGCCTCGGTCAGCAGGGTCGAGCCCGCGACGGTGGCGGCGCTCCAGCCGAGACCCAGCAGCACGAGGCCCACGGTCACCGCGACGGTGGACTCCTGACCGAACGACGCCGTGATCAGAGCCGCCGCCAGCAGCACCTGTCCGAGCAGCACGGTCGCCACCCGCCCGACGCGGTCGGCGAGGATGCCGAACACCGGCGAGAGGGCGAACATGCCGGCGATGTGCAGGCTGATCGTGAGCCCGATGATCGACAGTGTCTCGCCATGATGCAGCAGGTGCACCGGCGTCATCGCCATGACCGACACCATCACACCGTGGGCTGCCGCGATCGCGAAGATCGCGAACCGCGCGGCCATGGGGCGGTCGGCGCGCGCGATCGCGGTGCCGCTTCCGCCCGCCGCCGAGACGACGCGCTGCGCGAGCAGGAGCGGATCGGGCCGCAGTGCGGCCAGATACAGCGCGATCGCGAGGATCTGCGCCACGATCGTGAACAGGTACGGGCCGGTGAGGTCGGGCATGCCGAAGAGCTGACCGAGCACCTCCCCCGGGCCGACCAGGTTGGGCCCGAGCACCGCGCCGATCGTGGTGGCCCAGACGACGACCGACAGATCGCGCCCGCGGGTGGCGTCGGTGGACAGATCGGCCGCCGCGAAGCGCGTCTGCAGATTGGCCGCCTGGCCGGACCCGATGAGACCGAACGCCACCAGCAGCAGCGGGAACGAGCCGATCGCGACGGCGACGACCACGAACGCCACGCCGACCAGGGCGATCGCCATGCCGATCGTGAGGGCCAGGCGCCGACCCCATCGCTGCGCGAGCGCTGCGAGCGGAACGGCGAGCACCGCCGTGCCCAGCGTGACCCCGGCGGCGGCGAGCCCGGAGAAGGCGTCGTCGCCCGAGAGCTCCGCCGCCAGGATCGCGCCGAGCGAGACCGTCGCGCCGAAGGCGAGACCGCCGAGGATCTGCCCGAGCGAGAGCACCCAGACGGTGCGGCGCTGCACGCGCGCGACGGCGGCGGGAGCGAGCTGCGACGCTTGCGGGATCGTGGTCATCGCACGAATCTACGCGCGCGGGCGGTGCCGCGCACCTACGCGTCGCGGGTGGGGTTGCGCAGCGTCCCCAGGCCGGTGATCTCGACTTCCAGTGTGTCGCCCGCCGTGAACGGCCCCACGCCCGCGGGCGTGCCGGTGAGGATGACGTCGCCGGGAAGCAGCGTGAACACCGCCGACGCGTACGCGATGATGTCGGCGACCGAGTGGATCATGTCGGTGAGCGGGGCGTCCTGCGCGACCTCGCCGTTGCGGCGCGTCTGCAGGCGCGCCGCAACGAGGTCGAACTCGGTCTCGATCGCGGGACCGAGCGGGCAGAACGTGTCGAACCCCTTCGCGCGCGACCACTGCCCGTCGCTGCGCTGCAGGTCGCGGGCTGTGACATCGTTGGCGATGGTGTAGCCGAAGACGTAGTCGAGCGCGTCGTCGGCGGAGACGTTCTTGGCGATGCGGCCGATCACGGCCGCCAGCTCGCCCTCGAAGTGCGTCTCCTGCGACTGGGGCGGACGCACGATCGTGTCCCCCGGACCGATCACCGACGTGTTGGGCTTGAGGAACAGCAGGGGCTCGGCAGGGGCTGCGCCGCCCATCTCGGCGGCGTGGTCGTGATAGTTCTTGCCCACGCACACGACCTTCGACCGCGGGATCACCGGCGCCAGCAGCGCCGCGTCGCCCAGCGGCACGCGCTCGCCCGTGGTCTCGAAGCCGGCGAACATCGGGTCGCCGGCGAGCACGACGAGCTCGGTGCCGTCGACGATGCCGTAGCGGATGGCGTCCTGGTGGCTGAAGCGCGCGATTCTCACCCGCTCAGCCTAGGCGCTGGCGTCACGCTACGCGTCGAGCCGCAGCATCCAGCCGTGCCTGTCCTCGCGCCGGCCGTACTGGATGTCGGTGAGCTCCTCGCGCAGCGACAGCGCCAGCGACCCCAGCGGCTGCTCGTCGATGAAGTCGCGGCCCTTGAGCTCGCCGATCGGGGCGACGACCGCGGCGGTGCCGCAGGCGAACACCTCGACGATGTCGCCGGAGGCGACACCCTGACGCCACTCGTCGATGGAGATGGCGCGACCGACGACCTTGTGGCCGCGATCGATGGCCAGCTGCAGCAGCGAGTCGCGCGTGATGCCCTCGAGGATCGAGTCGGACTGCGGCGTGACGATGGTGCCGTCCTTGTAGACGAACACGACGTTCATGCCGCCGAGCTCTTCCACGTTGCGGTCCTGGTCGAGGAAGACAACCTGGTCGCAGCCCTCCTCGTACGCCTCGGCCTGCGGCAGGAGGCTCGCCGCGTAGTTCCCGCCGGTTTTGGCGGCACCGGTGCCGCCCTTCCCGGCGCGCGAGTACTCCTCGCTGAGCCAGATCGACACCGGCTTGGCGCCCCCCTTGAAGTAGGCGCCGACCGGCGATGCGATGACGTAGTACGCGACCTTGTGCGCGGGCCGCACACCGAGGAAGGCCTCCCGGGCGAACATGAACGGCCGCAGGTAGAGGCTCTGGTCGTCGCCGGAGGGGACCCACTCGCCGTCGACGGCGATGATCTCGCGCAGCGACTGGATGAAGTGCTCGACCGGCAGCTCCGGGAGGGCGAGGCGCCGCGCGGACCGCTGCAGGCGCCGGCCGTTCTGGTCGGGACGGAACGTGTGGATGGAGCCGTCCGCGTGCCGGTACGCCTTGATGCCCTCGAAGATCTCCTGGCCGTAGTGCAGCACCGCGGCGGCGGGATCGAGCGACAGCTTGCCGTAGGGCAGGACGCTCGGGCGGTGCCAGCCGTGCTCCAGCGACCAGCAGATGTGCACCATGTGATCGGTGAAGGTCGTGCCGAACGCGGGCTTGGCCAGCAGCTCCGCACGCTCGGCGGGCGACTTGGCGGCGAGGTTCTTCGTGACGGCGAACTCGAGCGGGGCGAGTCCGGTGTCGGGGTCGTAGGTGAGACTCATGTCGCGTCCTTGAACGTCGGAGGATACGAGGACATCCTCGTATCCCTAGGTTACGCCTGCAAGCGCGCGACGATCGCGTCGCCCACCTCGGCGGTGGTGCGGGCGGCGGAGCCGCGGGCCGCGACATCCGCCTCCACCGCGCGGGTGACGCGGACGGACTCGTCGCGCCGCCCGAGATGATCGAGCAGGAGCGCGACGGACAGGATCGCGGCCGTGGGATCGGCCTTCTGCTGTCCCGCGATGTCGGGCGCCGAACCGTGCACGGGCTCGAACATCGAGGGGAAGGCGCCGTCCGGGTTGATGTTGCCGGAGGCTGCGAGTCCGATGCCACCGGTGACGGCGCCGGCCAGGTCTGTGAGGATGTCGCCGAACAGGTTGTCGGTGACGATCACATCGAAGCGGCCGGGGTTGGTGACCAGGAAGATGGTGGCCGCGTCGACGTGCAGATAGTCTACGGCCACGTCGGGGTGCTCCCGAGCCACTTCGTCGACGATCCGCCGCCACATCCCGCCCGCGTGCACGAGCACGTTGGTCTTGTGCACGAGAGTCAGCCTGCGGCCGCGGCGTTCGGCCAGCCCGAAGGCGTACCGCACGACCCGCTCGACGCCGTAGGCCGTGTTGACGCTCGTCTCATTGGCGATCTCGTGCGGCGTGCCCCGGCGGATGGCCCCGCCGTTGCCGACATAGGGGCCCTCGGTGCCCTCGCGCACGACGACGAAGTCGACCTCGCCCGGGTCGGCGAGAGGGCCGGGTGCGCCCGGGTACAGCTTCGCGGGCCGGAGATTCACGTAGTGGTCGAGCTCGAACCGCAGTCTCAGCAGCAGGCCGCGCTCGATGTTGGCGTCCTTCAACCTCGGGTCGCCCGGCACTCCCCCGACCGCGCCGAGCAGGATCGCGTCGTGCGCCCGGATCGCATCGAGGTCGTCGTCGGTGAGGGTGTCGCCGGTTGCGAGGTAGCGTGCGGCGCCGAGCGAGAATCGCGTCTTCTCGAACCGGATGCCGGAGCCGTCGGTGACCGCGTCGAGCACCTTCTCGGCCTCGGCGACGACCTCGGGGCCGATGCCGTCGCCGGGGATGACGGCCAGCTTCACGACACGCGACGATGCTCGCTCCATCGATGCACTCCTAGGACTTCGGGCGGGACTCTCCCAGGCTAGCGGCCGCGATGACCCCCGCGAGCACGACCAGACCCGCCCCGATGAGCGCCGTCACGACGACTCCGGAGTCGAACGCGTGGGATGCCGCCGCCACCAGCTGCGCACCGAGGTCGCCGCCGATCTCGTCTGCGGCGTTGACCGCACCCGCGAGCGTCTCACGGGCGGCGCCGGCGGCTGCGGGAGGCAGCCCGTCGGGCAGCACGAGGTTCGCGCGATACAGCGCGGTGATGATGCCGCCGAGGATGGCCGTGCCCAGCACGGCGCCCAGCTCGTACGCCGTCTCGGAGACGGCGCTGGCAGCCCCCGCCTTCTCCGGCGGCGCGGTCGTCAGGATGAGCTCGTTCGACACGGTCTCGGCCATGCCGATGCCCACGCCCAGCACGACGAACGAGGCCACCACCGCGGCCACGCTCTCGCCGCCGAACGCGATGGCGACGTACCCGGCGACCGAGAAGACGAGCGCCGCCGGGATGAGGATGCGAGCGGGGACCCGGCGCGCGATCGGGACGACGACCAGCCCGGCGACGATCATGGCGGAAAGGCCCGGCACCAGCGCCCAGCCCGCTTCCATCGGGGTCAGGCCGACGACCAGCTGAAGGTGCTGGGCGACGAAGAAGATGTAGCCCACGAGTGCGACCACGCTCAGCAGGTTCACCAGCAGCGCGCCGGTGAACGTCCCGCGGCGGAACAGCCGCATGTCGAGCATGGGGACGGGAAGTCTCAGCTGGCGCCGCACGAAGATCAGGCCCAGCAGGAGCCCGGCGGCGAACAGCGCGCCCACGAGAGGCGTGAACCCGGCGACGGCCAGCTCCTTGATGCCGTAGACGATGGGCACCATGGTCGCCAGCGACAGCAGGATGCTGATGGGGTCGATGCGACCCGGGTTCGGGTCGCGGCTCTCGGGCAGCAGGATCGGCGCCAGCACGAGCAGCGGGATGAGCACGGGCACCGCCATGAGGAACACCGATCCCCACGCGAAGTGCTCGAGCAGGAAGCCGCCGACGATCGGGCCGAGGGCGGCACCCGCCGAGAATGCCGTCGCCCACACTGCGACGGCGAGCCGACGCTGGTCGCGGTCGGGGAACACGGTGCGCAGCAGCGACAGGGTCGACGGCATGAGCATGGCCCCGAAGACCCCGAGCAGCGCGCGGGCGCCGATGAGCACTCCGGCGGTGGGCGCGAAGGCGGCGAGCACCGACACGAGGGCGAATCCGGTCGCGCCGACCAGCAGCATCCGCCGCCGGCCGAACCGGTCGCCCAGCATCCCCATCGTCACCAGCAGAGCCGCCAGCACGAGCGGGTACGCGTCGATGATCCACAGCTGCTCGGCACTGGTCGGCCCCAGGTCGAGCGCGATCTGCGGCAGGGCGAAGCTCAGCACGGTGTTGTCCACCGAGACCAGCAGCGCGGGCAGCATGAGCACGGCAAGGCCCGCCCAGCCGCGCCATCCCGCCCGTGCGGGGGCGTCGACCTGCTCTGGGATCCTCGTCTGCGTGCTCATGTGCTGTACCGTCCAGCCGGTATAGTAACAGGATGCCCCGACATCCCGCACCCCCTACGATCGAAGCGTGAGCCGTCCTCCCCTGGCCCGTGAGCGCGTGCTCGACGCGTTCGAGCAGCTCCTCATCGACGAGGGCGAGCGCGCCGCGACGATGGACGCGATCGCCCGCGCAGCAGGCGTCTCCAAGGGCGGGCTGCTCTACCACTTCGCCTCGAAGGAAGCGCTCGAGGCCGGACTCCTCGAGCGGCTCCGCGTGCTCGTCGAGGAGGACGTCGAGCGGATGCGGTCCGCCCCGGAGGGCGCCGTCGCCTACATGCTGCGCACGAGCGTCATGCACGGCGACCCGCTCGATCGCGCGATCATCGCGGCGTCTCGCATGGCGCAGGGCGGGTCGGCGCCGGCGGGCGCCGCGCTGCGGCGCACCCGCGAGCTGTGGGAGGAGGCGATCCGCCCCCATGTGCGCGACCGGGCCGCCCTCGATCTCGTGCTGCTGGTCAGCGACGGGCTCTACTTCAACAACGCGCTCGAGGCCGGCGTGCCAGGACCCGTCCCCACCGGCGACGACCTCAGCGCGCTGGTCGCGCTGGTGGAGCGGGCGGTGCGCTGACGCTACGGCTCGGTGATCTCGATCTGACGGAACAGATCGCCGCCGACGGCATCCCGCATCGCAGTGAGGATGTCGTCCGGCACCGCCGAGTCGACGGTGAGCACCGACAGCGCCCGGCCGCCCGCATCGGGATGCGCGACCTGCAGCCCCACGATGTTGATCCCCGCGTCGCCGAGGAACTTCCCGTAGATCCCCACGATGCCGGGCCGGTCGGCGTAGCGCATGACGACGTGGTAGCGCTCGAACGGCACCTCGATCTCGTAGCCGTTGATGCCGACGACCTTGGGCACCATGCGCGTGCCTGCCAGAGTGCCGGCGACGGTGAGCACCGTCCCGTCCGAGAGCGTGCCGCGCAGCACCGTGAGGTTTCGGTACAGCGGGCTCTCGGCTTCGACGATCAGCCGCGTCTCGATGCCGCGCTGGTCGGCGAACAGGGGCGCGTTCACGTACGAGACGTTCTCGCTGACGATGTTGGTGAAGATGCCCTTGAGCGCCGCCAGCCGGTAGACGCTCACGTCGTACGCGGCCAGCTCGCCGCGCACCTCGACGTCCAGGCTCGTGAGCGCCCCCTGCGCCAGCCCGGTGAAGAACTGACCGAGCTTTTCGACCAGGGCGATGCCGGGGCGCACGAACGGGTCGATGACGCCGCCGGCGACGTTGACCGCATCGGGCACGAGGTCGCCTTCGAGTGCCAGCTTGACCGAGCGGGCGACCGAGATGCCCGCCTTCTCCTGCGCCTCGTCGGTGGAGGCGCCCAGGTGCGGGGTGACGACGACGTTCGGCAGCCCCAGGAGGCGCTGCGCCGACCCGCCCTCGGCGGGCGGCTCGGTGGTGAACACGTCCAGTGCGGCGCCGGCGATCTCGCCGGTGGTCAGCGCCTCGTACAGTGCGTCCTCGTCGATGAGGCCGCCGCGGGCGACGTTGACGACGTAGGCGGTGGGCTTCATGGCCCGCAGCTGCGCGGCGCCGATCATGCCGGTGGTCTCAGGCGTCTTCGGCATGTGCACCGAGACGAAATCCGACTGCGCGAGCACCTCGTCGAAGCCCAGCAGCTCGACGCCCAGCTGCTGCGCCCGCGCCGGCGTCACGTAGGGGTCGTAGCCGACCACCCGCACTCCGAACGCCTTGAGCCGCTCGGCGATGAGCCCGCCGATGCGGCCGACGCCGAAGATCCCGACCGTCTTCTCGAACAGCTCCATGCCGGTGTACGCGCTGCGCTTCCACTCCCCCTTCGCCAGGGAGGCGTCCGCCGCCGGGATGTGCCGGGCCAGGCTCAGGATGTGGCCGATGGTCAGCTCGGCCGCCGAGATGATGTTCGAGGTGGGCGCATTGACCACCATGACGCCCGCGGCCGTGGCGGCCTTGATGTCGACGTTGTCGAGACCCACGCCGGCGCGGGCGACCACCTTCAGGTGGGGGGCTGCGGCGAGCGCCTCGGCGTCGATCTTCGTCGCCGAGCGGATCAGCACCGCGTTGGCTTCGCCGAGGGCCTCGAGCAGGGCCGGGCGGTCGGTGCCGTCGACGGTGCGGATGTCGAAGTCCGGACCGAGCGCGTCGATCGTGGCGGGTGAGAGCTGTTCTGCGATCAGGACGACGGGCTTGGACACGGATGCAGACCTTCGGTACGTCGCGGACGCGACTGCGGAAACGGGATGCTGCGCCGCACGTCGTCGGGGCGCCGCCGTCCAGCCTAGCGGCGGGCGGCACCGGACGCCGAACGCGTGACGTCAGCCGAGCAGCGACGCTCCGTATGCTGCCGCGTAGGCGACGACATCGAGCCAGAACACGGCGACCAGGCCCAGCCCCGCGAGCATCACGAGCGCGAACTCCCACGCCCGGCGGCGCCAGCCGAGCCGGAAGGCGACGGCGAAGGCGACGAGGGGGAAGAGCACCGGCAGGATCAGCACGAACCAGCCGTACCCGTTCAACCCGAGCGGGCCCCCAGCCTGGGTGACCAGGAATGCCACGGCATTCCACACCGCGTAGGCGTAGAACAGGCCGAACAGGGCCGCGATCGCGACGACGACCCAGGTCGGCATCCGACGCGGAGCGGACGGGGATGCCGCGGCATCCGGTGTCACCTGGCTCACTGTCCCACCGCCCCGACCATGACGAACGGCCACGGCACCAGCAGCGCCGCGCCGGCGACCAGCCACACGATGCGCACCCACGTCTTCGCGTCGCGGGTGAGGAGGTACGTGGTGCCGAACCACAGCGGCGCCGCGAGCACCGCGAGCCACAGGGCGAACTGGTAGATCACCGGGCTGACGAGGAACTGCGCGACGCCTGCCAGTCGCAGCCCGCCCACGATCCACCCGATGGTGAAGAGCAGATAGACCCCGCCAAGCACTCCCAGGCCGATGAGTGCGGCGCCGCCCATCGGCTGCGGCTCGCCCGGTGCGACGGCGGCCGCCTCGCGGTCGGCGCGACCGACGCGCTCGGCGCCGGGACCGACCGCCGTGAACCCCTCCGGGAGCACGACGGGCTCTGCGCCGGCCGCTGAGGTGTCGGCATCCACGTCAGCGGTCTCGGCGAGCGTGGGGTCGTCGTCGCCCGCCCAGCTGAGGGCTTCGTCCCGTTCCTGTTCCACGCACTCAGCGTAGCCGCCGGGAGCGTCGCACCCCTCGCTGTGTCACAAGGACAGACCCAGAACCGTTCCGGCGATCAGGAAGTACACGATCAGCCCGGCCGCGTCGACGAAGGTGCTGATGAAGGGGTTGGAGAACACCGCCGGATCGACGCGGAGGGCGCGCGCGGTCATCGGCATGATTCCGCCGATGGCTGCGGCCATCGAGCAGACGGCGACGAGCGTCAGGCCGATGACCAGACCGATCGCCTGACCGTAGATCAATGCGGTGATCGCGCCGCCGAGAGCTCCCAGCAGCGATCCGAGGGTGACACCGACACCCAGCTCGCGCACGAGGACCTTCCACGTGTCACGGGGCCGCAGGTCACCGAGCGCGAGCGCTCGGGTGATGGTGGTCGCCGCCTGGTTGCCGGTGTTGCCGCCGATGCCGATCAGCAGCGGGACGAACAGCGCAAGCACCGCCAGCTGCTCGAGCGTCGCTTCGAAGACCGAGAGGACCTGGACGGTCAGCGTCGCCCCTATGGCCAGGACCAGGAGCCAGACGATCCGGGAGCTCGCCAGCGCGCGTATCGACGTGGCGAGGTACGGGCGACGCAGCGGCTCGACGCCGCCCTGGCGGGCAGCATCCTCCGTGTCCTCGAACTCGAGGATCCTGGCAGCGTCATCGATCGTGAGCACCCCGACCAATCGGGATTCGCTGTCGACGATCGGAAGCGCGAGGTGGCCGAGCCCCGCGCACTTACGCGCGGCCGCCTCGGCGGTCTGGTAGGCGGTCGCGACATCCGGGTGCCGCATGATGTCGGAGACGCGATCGCCGAGCTCCGCTCGCAGCAGATCACGCAGGGTCGCAATGCCCACCACACGACGCGAATCGTCGAGCACAGGCAGGGTGTACACCGATTCCGCGTCATCGAGGCGTGCACGGACCCGGGCCAGGGCGTCTCCCGCGGTCGAGTCGGAACGCGTCGACACATACTCCGGGGTCATGCGCCGGCCCACGGATCCCTTCGGATAGCCGAGGACCTCTGCGGTGAGCTGCCGCTCCTTCTGCGACAGTCCGGACAGCAGGCGCGGCGCGAGGGATGCGGGGAGCTCATCGAGCAGCCAGACGCGGTCGTCCGGGTCGAGATCGGCGAAGATCGCGGCGACTTCGGCATCCTGCAGCCCACGGATGAGATCGCTCTGCATGCGCGGGGAGAGCAGCTCGAAGACCTCGACGGCCGGGCCTTTGGGGAGCAGGCGATAGACGATGGCCCGCGCCTTCAGCGGCAGCCGCTTCAGCAGGGAGGACAGCTGCTCAGCGGATGCGGGAGCGGATGCGGGAGCGACCGCGTCGACGATCCCGGGGAAGTCATTGTCGTCGAGCAGCGACTGGATGCTGTCGACGAGTTCGTTCCCGTCGACCTGCTCTGGGTTCATGGGAAGGTCCTCTGGTGCGGATGGCGCCGCGCGACAAGGCTACGGGACGGAAGGTGCCGGAAGCAGGTGAAGTGACCCAGAACAGGGTGGATGCTCGGCATCCCACCTGTTCTGGGTCACTTGGCCTGCTCTGGGAACCGGCCGCTTGCGCGCCGTGGGTCAGCGCGCGGCGGAACCCTCCACGTAGTCCTCGTCCTGCTGCTTCCAGGCGAACAGGGCGCGCAGCTCCTTGCCGACCTCCTCGATCTGGTGCTGGGCCGCCTTCTCGCGCAGGGCGTAGAACTCCTTGCCGCCGCCTTCCTGGTCGTCGATGAAGCGCTGGGCGAACGCGCCGGACTGGATGTCGGCCAGCACGCCCTTCATATTCTCCTTGACGTGCGGGTCGATCACCCGCGGGCCCGAGACGTAGTCGCCGTACTCGGCCGTGTCGGACACGCTCCAGCGCTGCTTGGCGATGCCGCCCTCCCACATGAGGTCGACGATGAGCTTGAGCTCGTGCAGGACCTCGAAGTAGGCGATCTGCGGCTGGTAGCCCGCCTCGACGAGCGTCTCGAAGCCGTACTGGATCAGCTGCGAGACACCGCCGCACAGCACCGACTGCTCGCCGAACAGGTCGGTCTCGGTCTCCTCGGTGAAGGTCGTCTTGATGACGCCTGCCCGCGTGCCGCCGATGGCCTTGGCGTACGACTTCGCGACGTCCCACGCCTGACCCGAGGCATCCTGCTCCACCGCGATGATGTCCGGGATGCCGCGGCCGGCCACGAACTCGCGGCGCACCGTGTGCCCCGGAGCCTTGGGCGCGACGAGGATGACGTCGACGCCCTCCGGCGCCTGGATGTAGCCGAAGCGGATGTTGAAGCCGTGCGCGAACGCGAGGGTCTTCCCGGGCGTGAGGTGCGGCGCGATGTCCTCCGCGTAGATCTTCCGCTGGTGCTGGTCGGGCGCGAGGATCATGATCAGGTCGGCCCACTGCGCGGCGTCGGCCACGGACTTCACCTCGAAGCCCTCTTCGGTCGCCTTCGCGATCGACTTCGAGCCGTCGCGCAGCGCGACGACGACCTCGACGCCGGAGTCACGCAGGTTCTGCGCGTGGGCGTGGCCCTGCGAGCCGTAGCCGACGATCGCGACCTTCTTGCCCTGGATGAGGCTCAGGTCGGCATCGTCGTCGTAGAAGATCTCGGCCATGGGTGATTCTCCTTGTCTGGAAGATGGCGGGCGACCGGGTCCGGTCCCCGAGGTTGTCGAGGGTCAGTTGCGCAGCACGCGCTCGGTGATGCTCTTGCCGCCGCGGCCGATGGCGAGCATGCCCGATTGCGCGAGCTCCTTGATGCCGAACGGCTCGACCGCGCGCAGGAACGCATCCACCTTCCCACGGTCGCCGGTCACCTCGATCACGAGCGCATCCGGCGCGTAGTCGACGATCGAGGCGCGGAAGAGGTTGACGACCTCGATGATGTTGGAGCGGGAGCTGTTGTCGGCCCGCACCTTCACCAGCACGTGGTCGCGCTGCACCGAGGCGGCAGGGTCGAGCTCGACGATCTTGATGACGTTGACGAGCTTGTTCAGCTGCTTGGTGACCTGCTCCAGCGGCAGCGCCTCGACGTCGACGACGACGGTGATGCGGGACAGGCCCGGCACCTCCGTGACGCCGACGGCGAGCGATTCGATGTTGAAGCCGCGCCGGGCGAACAGCCCCGCGACGCGGGTCAGCAGGCCCGGCTTGTTCTCCACCAGGAGGCTCAGCACGTGACTGGGCATGTCAGTCCTCCTGCTCGAAGGCCGGCGCGTGGTCGCGCGCGTACTGGATGTAGCTGTTGCTCACGCCCTGCGGAACCATCGGCCACACCATGGCGTCGGCGCTCACGACGAAGTCGATGACGACGGGACGGTCGTCGGTCTCCAGCGCGGTCGTGATCGCGGCATCCACGTCCTCCTCCTTCTCGACGCGGATCGCCAGGCAGCCGTACGCCTCGGCGAGCTTGACGAAGTCGGGGATGCGGACGGTGCCCGCTCCCGTGTTGAGGTCGGTGTGCGAGTAGCGCCCGTCGTAGAAGAGGTTCTGCCACTGGCGCACCATGCCCAGCGAGGAGTTGTTGATGATCGCGACCTTGATGGGGATGCCGTTGATGGCGCAGGTCGCCAGCTCCTGGTTGGTCATCTGGAAGCAGCCGTCGCCGTCGATCGCCCAGACCACGCGGTCCGGCTCGGCGACCTTCGCACCCATCGCCGCCGGCACGGCATAGCCCATGGTGCCCGCGCCCCCGGAGTTGAGCCACGAGTTGGGCCGCTCGTAGGCGATGAACTGCGCCGCCCACATCTGGTGCTGGCCGACACCGGCGGCGTAGATCGCCTCGGGCCCGGTCAGCTCGCCGATCCGCTGGATCACGTACTGCGGCGACAGCAGTCCGTCGGTGGTCGGCGTGTAGCCGAGCGGGAACTCGTCGCGCAGGCCGTCGAGGAACGACCACCACTCCGCGATGTCGGGCCTGCCGTCCTGGGTCGCTGCGCGGAACGCCGACTCCAGGTCGACCAGCACATCGCGCAGGTCCCCCACGATGGGCACGTCGGCGACACGGATCTTCGAGATCTCGGCGGGGTCGATGTCGACGTGCACGATCTTCGCGTGCGGGGCGAACAGCGCCGCCTTGCCCGTCACGCGGTCGTCGAAGCGGGCGCCGAGGGAGACGATGACGTCGGCCTCCTGCAGCGCCAGCACCGCCGGGACCGTGCCGTGCATGCCGGGCATGCCCAGGTGCTGCTGGTGCGAGTCGGGGAACGCGCCGCGCGCCATCAGAGTGGTCACCACCGGCGCGCCGGTGGTCTCGGCGAGGGTGCGCAGCTCGGCCGACGCCTGGGCGCGGATGACGCCCCCGCCCACGTACAGCACCGGCTTGCTCGCGTGCGCGAGAAGCTGCGCCGCCGCCTGGATCTGCTTGCCGTGGGCCTTGGTCACCGGGCGGTAGCCGGGCAGGTCGAGCTTGGGCGGCCAGACGAACGGCACCTCGGCCTGCTGCGCGTCCTTGGTGATGTCCACCAGCACCGGGCCGGGTCGGCCGGTCCCGGCGATCTCGAACGCGGACGCGATCGCGACGGGGATGTCCTCGGCCCGCTTGACGAGGAACGAGTGCTTCGTGATCGGCATCGTGATGCCGACGATGTCGGCCTCCTGGAAGGCGTCCGTTCCCATGAGGTTCGAGAACACCTGCCCGGTGATGCACACGATCGGCACCGAGTCCATGTAGGCGTCGGCGATGGCGGTGACGAGGTTCGTGGCGCCAGGCCCGGAGGTCGCGATCGCGACGCCGATGCGGCCGGATGCCGCGGCATAGCCTTCAGCGGCGTGACCGGCGCCCTGCTCGTGCCGCACCAGGACGTGGCGGATGTCCGAGGTGTCCATCAGCGGGTCGTACACCGGGAGGATGGCTCCCCCGGGCAGCCCGAAGACATCGGTGACGCCCAGCAGCTCGAGCGAGCGGACGACCGCCTGCGCTCCGGAGAGCACGGGCGCGGACGCAGTGCGACCAGGTGGCCGGGGCACGGCCTGAGCGGTTTCGGCGGACATGTTGGGTTCCTCGTGTCGATGACGGATGAAGCGGATGCCGGACTACCCCGTGACCGCGCCCTCCGCGGCGGAGCGCACGAGCTTGGAGTACTTGGCAAGGACGCCACGGGTATAGCGCGGGGGAAGCGGCTGCCAGCCGGAGCGGCGGGAGCTCAGCTCTGCCTCATCGACGAGTAGATCGAGAGTGCGAGCTGCGATATCGACCCGTATCAGATCACCATCGCGCACGAACGCGATGGGACCTGCGTCCACCGCCTCGGGTGCAATGTGGCCGATGCACAGGCCGGTTGTGCCGCCGGAGAATCGACCGTCCGTCAACAGTAGTACATCTTTCCCGAGCCCAGCGCCCTTGATGGCGGCGGTGATGGCGAGCATCTCACGCATCCCCGGGCCGCCCTTCGGGCCCTCGTAGCGGATGACGACGACGTCGCCGGGGGCGATCTGGCCGGCCTCGAGCGCGTCCATCGCGGCGCGCTCGCGCTCGAAGACCCGGGCCGGGCCCTCGAAGACGTCGGCGTCGAAGCCGGCCGACTTGACCACGGCGCCCTCGGGCGCCATCGACCCGATGAGCACGGTGATGCCGCCGGTCTTGTGGATCGGGTCGTCGATGCGGCGGATGACCTCGCCGTCGATCGGATCCGGGTTCAGCTCTTCCAGGTTCTCGGCGAGCGTCTTGCCCGTGACCGTCAGCGCGTCGCCGTGGAGCAGTCCCGCCTCCAGCATCCCCTTCATGATCACGGGGATCCCGCCGTGGCGGTCGACGTCGTTCATGACGTACTTTCCGAACGGCTTCATGTCGCCGATGTGCGGCACGCGGTCGCCGATCCGGTTGAAGTCGTCCAGGCCCAGTTCGACCTCGGCCTCGTTCGCGATGGCGAGCAGATGCAGCACGACGTTGGTCGAGCCGCCGAGCGCCATGGCGAGCGCGATCGCATTCTCGAACGCCTCCCGGGTGAGGATGTCGCGGGTCGTGATGCCCTGGCGCAGCAGGTTCACGACGGCCTCGCCGGAACGGCGGGCGAAGTAGTCGCGCCGGCGGTCCGCCGACGGCGGCGCGGCGGAGCCGGGAAGGCTCAGGCCCAGCGCCTCGGCGACGGAGGCCATCGTGTTGGCCGTGTACATGCCTCCGCACGCGCCCTCGCCCGGCGCGAAGGAGCACTCGATGCGCTTGAGGTCGGCCTCGCTCATGCGACCCGCCAGGCACGCGCCGACGCCCTCGAAGGAGTCGATGATGGTGATCTCCTTCTCGGTGCCGTCGCTGAGCTTGACCCAGCCGGGGGCGATGGACCCGGCGTAGAGGAAGACGCCGGCGAGGTCGAGCCGCGCCGAAGCCATGAGCATCCCGGGGATCGACTTGTCGCAGCCGGCCAGCAGCACGGTGCCGTCGAGGCGTTCGGCCATGACGACCGTCTCGACCGAGTCGGCGATGACCTCCCGCGACACCAGCGAGAAGTGCATGCCCTCGTGGCCCATCGAGATGCCGTCCGAGACCGAGATCGTGCCGAACTGCAGCGGGTAGCCGCCGCCGGCGTGCACGCCCTCCTTGGCTCCCTGGGCGAGGCGGTCCAGGCTCAGGTTGCAGGGCGTGATCTCGTTCCAGCTCGACGCGATGCCGATCTGGGGCTTGTCCCAGTCGGCGTCGCCCATCCCGACGCCGCGGAGCATGCCCCGCGAGGTCGTGGCCTCGATGCCGTCGGTGACGACACGGCTGCGGGGCTTGATGTCGATGGCGGTGTCGGGCTGGCGAGGCGTCTCGGGCATTCTCGAAGTCTATTCCTGGGCGGTGGTGCGGGATTCGGCGGCGGGGGCGCCGCGCAGCGCGGCGTGCCTTCGGGCGAGGTCGCGCAGCAGTGCGGCGAAGGCGGGGATGTCGGGCACCGTCAGCTGTGCGGCCGTGCGCCGGTCGCCGACGCGGACGCCGAGGTCGTCGGGTCCGAGGCTGCGCAGCGCATCCTCGTCGGTGATGTCGTCGCCGGCGAACAGGACGCAGGTGGCGCCCACGGTCTCGCGCAGGCTCGCGACGGCGGTGTCCTTCCCCTCGTGGCGGAAGGAGTACTCCACGATGTTATGCCCTGTCCGACGTCGCCAGTGCGCCGCGTGCTCGCGGACGATGGCGTCGACGAGCTCGTTCGCCGCGGCGCCGTCGGCGGGCGTGGCCCGTCGCGTGTGGACGCCGAACCCGAAGGTCTTCGGCTCGATCCACACTCCGTCCAGCTGCGCGGTCGCCTCCGTCGCCGTCGCGCGCAGGCGGTCGCGCAGCGCCGTGTCGTCGTCGGCGTCGAGCGGCTCGATGGCGCCCTCGCCGGGGTACCAGTACTCGGCGCCGTGCGAGCCGGCCAGCATCAGCGGAGAGTCCTCGCGGTGCTCGGCGATGATCTCGAGATCGACGAGGCTGCGGCCGGAGACGAGCGCCACCTGCACATCGGGCAGCCGCGTCAGCTCGTCGACCGCCGCGCGGGCGGCGGGATGCATCCGGACCGCCATCGGGTCGTCCGCCAGCGGCGCCAGGGTCCCGTCGAAGTCGCACGCGACCAGCAGCCGGTCGGCCCCGGCGATGCGGTCCAGCTCGGTGGCGATCTGCTCCGCGGTGGACAGCGTCATGCGTCCTCCTTGTGCCGCCGCGCCGCCTCCAGCGCGTCCAGGAACGACCGCGACCACAGATCGATGTCGTTGTCGACGACCCGGCGGCGCAGCGCCCGCATGCGTCTGCCCTGCTCGGCGCCGGGCATCTCGATCGCGCGCATGAGCGCCTGCTTGAGGGCGTCGATGTCGTGCGGGTTGACCCGCAGCGCCATGCCGAGCTCGTCGGCGGCTCCGGCGAACTCGCTGAGGATCAGCACGCCCCGGTTGTCGATGCGGCTGGCCACGTACTCCTTCGCGACGAGATTCATCCCGTCGCGCAGGGCCGTCACGAGCATGACGTCGGCGGCGAGGTACAGCGCGACCATCTCCTCGCGCGGGTGCGTCTGATGCAGGTAGCGGATGGCGGTGTGCCCGAGCGTGTCGAAGTCGCCGTTGATGCGCGAGACCGTCTGCTCGATCTCGTCGCGCAGCTGGACGTAGGCATCCACCCGCTCCCGGCTGGGGCTTGCAACCTGCACGAGAGTCACGTCCTCGACCTGCAGCCGACCTTCGCTCAGCAGCTCGCCGTAGGCCTTCAGCCGGTGCCGGATGCCCTTGGTGTAGTCGAGCCGGTCGACGCCGAGCAGCACCGTGCGAGGACTGCCCATGCTCTCGCGGATCTCGCGCGCCCGCGCCTGCACCTCGGGGCGCTGGGCGAGCTCGATGTAGGCGGCCGCGTCGATCGAGATCGGGAAGGCGCGCGCCAGTGTCGTGCGCGACCCGCCGTCCGCGGTCGGCACGCGGATGCCGGACGCCTTCGTCTCATAGTGCAGCAGCCGTCGCACGCACGCGGCGAAGTTGCCGGCATCAGCGACCCGCTGGAAGCCGATGACGTCGGCGCCGAGCAGTCCCTCCAGGACCTGGCGTCGCCACGGGAGCTGCGAGTACAGACCGTATGCCGGGAACGGAATGTGGTGGAAGTAGCCGATCGTCAGGTCGGGGCGCGCCTCGCGCAGCAGCGACGGCACCAGCTGCAGCTGGTAATCGTGCACCCACACCGTCGCGCCCGGCGCCGCCGAGGATGCGGCCGCCTCCGCGAAGCGCCGGTTCACGCGGACGTAGGCGTCCCACCACACCCGCCGGTACCGCGGCGCCGAGATGACGTCGTGGTACAGGGGCCAGATCGTGTCGTTCGAGAAGCCTTCGTAGTAGCTGGCGACCTCGTCGGCGGAGAGCGCGATCGGCACGAGATCGATGCCGTCCACGGTGAACGGATCGATCTGCAGATCGGCGCGACCGGGCCAGCCCACCCATGCTCCGCGGGTGCGCCGGACGACCGGCTCGAGGGCGGTGACAAGGCCTCCGGGGGAGGTGCGCCACCCCCCGTCGTCGTCACGGTCCACGGGAAGTCGGTTCGCCACCACGACCAGGTCGGCTCGAGACACGCTGCACTCCTCGCGGGGTATCGTCTTCGCGTTCTCAGGCTATCGCGCTCCGCCGCCCCGGCCGGGCGGGGTCCCCTGCGGGCGGCGCACCGGGTAGCGTGTGAGGATGCGCAAGTACCTCTTCGGCACAGGCATCATCAGCGCCGTCTTGAGCGGCCTGACGCTGCTTCGCGCTCTGCGGGAAGGCGAGCGCTTCACCTGGCGCACAGCACTGGCCTGGGTGAGCTGGGCGATCACGCTCCTGCTCGCCGTCGGCGCGATCGTCGACACCCGACGCGCCTCGACCGGGCACCTCGTGCCGCAGGACTCCCCCGTTGCAGGCAGGGAGACGAAGCTGCTCAAGAAGCGACTCCGGCACTGACACCGCTCAGGCCAGCGTGACCTCGTAGTGCACGAAGCCCGTGTCGGCGGCGACCTTGTCGTACAGCCGGCGCGCGGTGTCGTTGGTCGACTGCGTCAGCCAGTACAGCTTGCTCGCCCCGGCGGCCGTCGCAGCCTCGGCCACGTGGGCGATCAGCGCGCGACCGGTGCCGCCGCCGCGGACGCCCGGCACGACGAAGAGGTCCTCCAGGTAGCAGTACGGCTCCAGGCTCCAGGTCGACGGGTGGAACAGCCAGTGCACGAGGCCGATGACCCGGCCCTCGTCGTCGCGCGCCAGCGCACCGTGCACGCCGTCCCCCGCGACGAGCCGCTGGAAGACGGCGTCGGTGACGCCGTCTTCCAGCTCGGACTCGTAGAACTCGAGGTAGGCGTGCCACAGCGGCAGCCACTGGTCGCGGTCCGCCTCGGTCACAGGATGGATCGTCACCCTCCGACCGTACCGGTCCCCCGGGTCAGCGCGTGAGGATCAGCGCCTCGCCCTGACCGCCGCCGCCGCAGAGGGCGACCGCCGCCGTCCCGGTGCCGCGACGGACCAGCTCGTGCACGGCGTGCACGACGAGCCGGTTCCCCGACGCGCCGATCGGGTGCCCGATCGCGATGCCGCCGCCGTGCGGGTTGACGACGTCGTCCGAGAGGCCGAGCTCGCGCTGCGAGCGGGCGACGACGGCGCCGAACGCCTCGTTGATCTCGACCACGTCGAGATCGGATGCCTGCAGCCCCTGCTTGTCGAGAGCCTTCGCGATCGCCTGAGCCGGCTGCGCGTGCAGCGAGTTGTCCGGGCCCGCCACCTGACCCGAGGCGCCCACGACGGCCAGGACCGGCCAGCCCTGCTCGTCGGCGTGCGCGCGCGTGGTCACGACCACCGCCGAGGCCCCGTCCGAGATCTGCGAGGAGTTGCCTGCGGTGATCGACCCGCCCTCGGCGAACGCCGGGCGCAGCGCGGCGAGCGTGTCGACCGTGGTCTCGGGACGGATGCCCTCGTCGCGGTTGACGACGACCGGCTCCCCCCGCCGCTGCGGGATGGAGACGGGCACGATCTCGGCGTCGAAGACGCCCGCATCCCATGCTGCCGCGGCGCGCTGGTGCGACCGCGCCGCCACGGCATCCTGGTCCTCGCGGGTCACCTCGAAGCGGCCGTTGAGGCGCTCGGTGGAAAGCCCCATGCTCTCGGCGTCGTAGGCGTCGGTGAGGCCGTCGTAGGCCATGTGGTCGAGCACTTCGACCGAGCCGTACGCCCATCCGTCGCGCGAGCCCATGAGCAGGTGCGGCGCGCGCGTCATCGATTCCATGCCCGCCGCCACGACGACCGAGGCGTCGCCGACCCGGATCATGCGCGCGGCGTCGATCACGGCGGTCAGCCCCGACAGGCACACCTTGTTCACGGAGGCGGAGTGGACGTTCCAGGGCACGCCGGCGCCGACCGCGGCCTGGCGGGCGGCGTTCTGCCCCGCCCCGGCCGCCAGCACCTGGCCGACGAGCACGGCGTCGACGGCGTCGGCCGGGATGCCGCCCTTCTCGAGGGCGCCCGCGATCGCGGCGCTGCCCAGCTGGACCGAGGTCAGCGCGGCCAGCTGCCCCTTCAGCCGTCCCTGCGGGGTGCGGGCGGCGGCGACGATGACGATGTCGTCGGTGTTCATGCGACCTCCTTCAGGTCGTCCGAGATGATCAGTTCGGGCTCGGTGGCGGCGACGACCTCGGCCACGGTCACCCCCGGAGCGAGTTCGACCAGCACGAGGCCCTGATCGGTGACGTCGATGACGGCGAGGTCGGTGATGATGCGGTCGACGACGCCCCTGCCGGTCAGCGGCAGCGAGCATTCGTTCACGATCTTGGCCGATCCGTCCTTGGCGACGTGCTCCATGAGCACGATGAGCCGGCCGGCGCCGTGCACGAGGTCCATCGCCCCGCCGGGACCCTTGACCATCTTCCCGGGGATCATCCAGTTCGCCAGGTCGCCGTCCTTGGAGACCTGCATGGCACCGAGGATCGCGGCGTCGATCTTGCCGCCGCGGATCATCCCGAAGCTCGTCGCGGAGTCGAAGAACGCGGTGCCCGGCAGTGTCGTGACCGTCTCCTTCCCGGCGTTGATCAGATCCGGGTCGACGTTCTCCTCGGTCGGATAGGGCCCGACGCCGAGGATGCCGTTCTCCGACTGCAGGACGACGGTCACGCCCTCGGGGACGAAGTTGGGCACCAGGGTCGGCAGCCCGATCCCGAGGTTGACGTAGGCTCCGTCGGCCAGTTCCTTCGCCGCGCGCGCGGCCATCTCGTTGCGGGTCAGTCCCATCACTTCTCTCCGGTTCCTGAGCTCGTCGACACGTCCGCGGCCTGGACCGTGCGGCGCTCGATGCGCTTCTCGATGTCGGGGCCGACATGCACGATGCGGTGCACGTAGACGCCCGGCAGGTGCACGGCGTCCGGGTCGATCTCCCCCGGCTGGACGAGCTCCTCGACCTGCACGATGCAGATGCGGCCTGCCATCGCCGCGAGCGGGTTGAAGTTGCGGGCCGCCTTGTTGAAGACGAGGTTGCCGTGCCGGTCGGCGCGCTTCGCGTGCACGAGGGCGTAGTCGGTGACGATCGCCTCCTCCAGCACGTACTCGCGCTCGGTCCCGCCCGGCGCGAACGTGCGCACGTCCTTCGGGGGCGACGCGACGGCGACGCCGCCGCTGCCGTCGTACCGGCGCGGCAGCCCGCCCTCGGCGACCTGTGTGCCCACGCCGGTCTGCGTGAAGAACGCGGCGATGCCCGAACCGCCCGCGCGCAGCTTCTCGGCGAGGGTCCCCTGCGGCGTCAGCTCGAGCTCGAGCTCGCCGGAGAGGAACTGCCGTTCGAACTCCTTGTTCTCGCCCACGTACGACGACGTCATCTTCCGGATGCGCCGGTCGTTGAGGAGGATCCCGAGCCCCCAGTCGTCGACCCCGCAGTTGTTCGACACGATCGACAGATCGCCCGTCCCCTGCGCGTGCAGCGCCTCGATGAGCTTCATCGGGTTGCCCGACAGTCCGAACCCGCCGACGGCGAGACTCGCTCCGTCGGGGATGTCGGCCACCGCCTCCGCCGCAGAACCGTACGTCTTGTCGATCACTTCCACTCCTTCGTGTGGGACGTTGTGCGCAGTTCCATGGTGCTCCTTCGCGCCGGCCTGCGCACGCCGGCGCTTGCGATGTGGAGCGACGAGCGCGTAGCGTCCATATCGTGGACACTCGTGCAACAGGCACGGTGCCGGGCACGCAGGCGGTCGCCCGCGCGGCGCGGCTGCTGCGGCTGGTGACGGCCGCCGGCGAGGCCGGGGCGACGGTGGCCGAGCTCTCGCGCCGCGCCGGGCTCACGCGTCCGACCGCGCACCGGCTGCTCAGCGCCCTGCGCAGCGAGGGCCTGGTCGATCAGGACGAGGGCACCGGGCGATGGATGCCGGGGCCCGAACTCTTCCTCATGGGCAGTGTGGCCGCGGCCCGGTACGACGTCACGGCGCAGGCACGGGACATCGTGCGCTCGCTGGCCGTGCGCACCGAGGAGAGCGCCTTCTTCTCGGTGCGCCGCGGCGATGAGACCGTCTGCCTGCTGCGTGAGGAGGGATCGTTCCCGATCCGCTCGTTCGTGCTCGCCGAAGGCGTGCGCTTCCCGCTCGGCGTCGCGTCGGCGGGTCTCGCGATCCTGGCGTTCCTGCAGCCCCACGATATGGACGCATATCTGGAGCGGCATCCCGAGCTCCCCGAGCGCTGGGGCGCCGCGCACGGCGAGCGCCGGCTGCGGCTGCGCCTGGCGGAGACGAAGGCGCGCGGATACTCGGTCAACCCGGGGCTGATCGTGTCCGGCAGCTACGGGATGGGCGCCGCGGTGTTCGACCGCGAGGGCCAGCCGCAGTGGGCCCTCAGCCTCACGGGTGTGGAATTCCGCTTCGGGCCCGAGCGCCAGGCTGAGCTCGGCCGCATCCTTCTCGCCCACGCGCACCAGCTGACCACGCGCATCGCCGCGGCCCGCTAGGCGGATGCGGCCAGCTCCTGCTCGATCACGTCGGCGACGCGGCGCGCCCCGGCATCCGACATCACGATCGTGTAGTGGTTGAACCCGTCCACCCGCTCGTGAACGATGCCGGGATGCCGCGCCAGCAGCGCGCGAAGGCGCTCAGCGCTGTACAGGCCGGGCTCCTCGTCCTGCAGGCCGCGCGGCACCGTGAGGAGCCGAGTGGGCACGGCCAGCGCGTCCAGCGCGTCGGTCACCGCCGTCGTCGTGTTCATGTCGATCGTGTCGTCGATGACCGACTGATAGGTGGTCGCCGGCTGGAGCGAGCCGTCCGCACCCGGGACCAGGTCGTAGGTCAGATACGCCTCGAGCTCGCTGCTCCAGTCGTGCGCGAACGCGGGATGCGACCGCCAGAAGTCGAGGTACTCGGCGGCGTCGGCGAAGCGCATCGACAGCCGTGCGGCGGTGGGTCCGAGAATGTGCGCCACCATCGTGTCGGGGTCGAGCCCGGCGGGCACGTCCAGCGGCAGTCCGCCGTCGACGAGCACGAGTCGGCCCGCGCGCTCTGGGTGCAGGCGTGCGAACGCCACGGCCACGAACGCGCCCATGGAGTGACCCGCCACGAGCACGCGATCCACGCCGAACCGGTCGAGCACGGCGGCGAGATCCGCCGCATGCGCGGAGAGGCCTGCCGGGCCCGCCAGGTCGCGGCTGCGCCCGCGGCCGCGCAGATCGGGGGCGATGAGCCGCACCTCGGGAAGCGCTGCGGCCACCTGCTGCCACGCCAGGTGCGACGAGGTGACCCCGTGCACCAGCAGCACCGTGGGCGTCGCCTCCGGGCGGACCGCGGGCTCCCATACGCCGACCTCGAGATCGCCGCCGGCGACGGGGACGGCGACGGTGTGCCGCCGGGATGTCAGTGTCACCGCGCCGTCCACCCGCCGTCGATCGTGTACGACGCGCCGGTGACCATCCCGGCCGCGTCCGAGGCGAGCCAGCCGGCGAGCGAGGCGACCTCGTCTGCCTCGACGAGGCGCTTGATCGCGCTCTCGGTGAGCATGACCTTCTCGACCACCTCGCTCTCCGGGATGCCGTGCACCGCGGCCTGGTCGGCGATCTGCTTCTCCACCAGCGGCGTGCGCACGTAGGCCGGGTTGATGCAGTTGCTCGTGACCCCGTGGGGGCCGCCCTCCAGAGCGGTGACCTTCGACAGTCCCTCCATGGCGTGCTTGGCCGTCACATACGCGACCTTGTACGCGCTGGCGCGCAGCCCGTGGGCGCTCGAGATGTTGATGACCCGTCCCCAGCCCTTCTCGTACATCGCCGGAAGCGCGGCACGGGTGAGCAGGAAGGGCGACTCCACCATCAGCCGCTGCATGAACCGGAACACCTCCGGGTCGAACTCCGGGATCGGCGACACCCGCTGGATGCCCGCGTTGTTCACGAGGATGTCGACGTCGAGGGTCAGCTCCTCCTGCGCGGCGGTGTCGGACAGGTCGACGACCCACGCCCGTCCGCCCACCTCCGCGGCGACGGTCTCGGCGGCCTCGCGCGAGATGTCGGCGACGATCACGTGGGCGCCCCGGCCGGCGAACTCGCGCACGCACGCGAGCCCGATCCCGCTGCCCCCGCCGGTGACCAGCGCACGCTTCCCGCTCAGATCCTGATCGGCCATCATGCATCCCTCTCCGGCCGCACGGCCAGCGCGTTGTCGATGAAGCGCATCATCGCTTCGAAGATCTCCGCGGGCAGCCGCGTCGGCGGCGCGCCCGCGGCATCCCGCTCCCACAGCAGGAACCGCATGCCGATGAGCTCACCCATGCCCATGAGCGCCCAGGCGCTGACGGCGGGATCCAGCGCCGGGTCGACGTCGCCGGCGGTCTGGGCCGCCCGCAGCCCCGCCTCGTAGCCCTCCACGATGCGGGTGTAGTGCAGGCGCAGCATCTCGGGCGAGACGAACTCCGCTTCGCGCACGACGCGGTAGAGGGCCGGGTGCTCCGCGGTGAAGCGGAAGAAGCCCTCGAAGCCTCGGCGCTCGGCCTCGAGCCGGTTGCCGGCCCCGGCCATCTCCTCGGCCATGGCGTGCCGCACCCGGCGGTTCAGGTCGACCACGAGCGCTTCGAAGATCGCCTGCTTGCTGTCGAAGTACAGATAGAAGGTGCCCAGGCCAATGCCGGCGCGCTCGGTGATCTTGACGATGGATGCCTCGTGGTAGCCCTGATCGGCGAAGACGAGCTCTGCCGCCTCGAGGAGCTTGCGGCGGGTCGCCTCGCCGCGCTTGGTGAGCGGACGGCCCGTCTGCGGCGAGATCGAGGGCCCCTCCTCGAGTGCGAGCGAATCCTCCGTGGTCATGCCGACTCTCCCTTCACGAGCGCCAGCGCCCGTTCGCGCAGCCGTGGGCGCGCGAGCTTCTCGATGGTGGAACGGGGAAGCGCATCGACGATCTCCACGCGCACCGGCACCTTGAACGCGGCGAGCACCGTGCGGGCGTGTGCGAGCACCTCGTCCTCGGAGAGCACCGCGCCTTCGACCGGAGCAGCGAAGGCCACGCCGCGTTCACCCCACACCCGGTCGGGCACCGCCACGACGGCCGCCTCGCGCACGAGCGGGTGCAGGCACAGCGCGGCCTCGACCTCGGCGGGTGCGACGTTCTCGCCCCCCGAGATGTAGATGTCCTTGAGCCGGTCGACGATCCGGTACACGCCGCCGTCGTCGCGGGCGGCGAGGTCGCCCGAGCGCAGCCACTCCCCCGACGTGGCGCGCGCGGTCGCGTCGGGGTCGCCGAGGTACCCCGCGAACACGCTCGGTCCGCGGATCCACAGCTCGCCGGTGGCCGCCCCCTCGAGCGCCAGGCCGCTCTCGGGGTCGACGAGGCAGACGTCGACGTGCGGATACGGTCGCCCGACCGCCCCGGGGTGATCGGCCGCCTCGTCCGGCGGGAGCACGAGCACGTTCGGCGCCGCCTCGGTGAGGCCGTAGCCCTGAGTCAGCGGCACGCCGCGCGCCGACCACTCCTCGAACAGGGCGGGCGGCATGGTGGCGCCGCCGACGAGTGCGATGCGCAGCCGGGACAGGTCCGCGGTGGCGAAGCGCGGGTCGTCGGCGAGCAGGCGGTACTGCGTGGGCACGCCCATCATGGCCGTGACCCGACGCTCCTGCAGCAGCTGCAGCACACGCGTGGGCTGGAACGATCGCTCCAGGACGACCGTCGCCCCGACCCACCAGGCCAGCAGCGGCTGCACGTTCCACGCCGCGACGTGGAACTGCGGGAGCATCGCGAGAACCACGTCGTCGGGGGTCAGCTGCAGGGCCCCGGCGAGGGCGAGGTTGTTCCAGAAGCAGTTGGCATGGGTCAGGACCACGCCCTTGGGGGCGGCCTCGCTGCCCGAGGTGAAGATCACCAGCAGCGGATCGTCGTCGCGGACGCCGCGCCGCGGCGCGGGGCGGCCCGCGCGCGCAGGCACGGCCGCCTCGATCCCGGTCGTGCCCAGCTCGGCGACGGGCGGAGCACCGGGCGTGCGTCGCCGGGCGTCTCCGGCCAGGCCCGCGTACTCGTCTTCCACGAGCAGCAGCGCGGCATCGGCACGCACGAGCGCCTCGGACAGCTCGCGGGCGGTGAGACGCCACGACAGCGGTGCGAACGCGACCCCCGCCTTGGCGCAGGCGAAGAAGGCGACGACGTGGTCGATGGAGTTGCCCGAGACGGTGGCGATGCGGTCGCCCGGGCCGTAGCCCGCGCGACGCAGCCCCAGCGACAGCTCGAGCGCCCGCGCCTCGAGGTCGCGGTAGGTGATCACCACGCCCCGGTCGTCGATCGCGATGCGCCCCGGGGAGGTCGCGGCGCGGTCGGCGAGCCAGCGGCCGACCGTGTGCGGGCCGTCCGCCACCGGCTCGCCGGGCAGCTCCCAGAGCGGCTCGCCGCCGGCATCCACCATCAGGCCCCCACCTCCTCGCGCGCGGCCTCCGCCGTCATCGCGTCGTCGGCGTCTCCCAGCTCGCTCAGCGCGGCGCGGGCGCTGCGGCCCCGGCGACGGCGCAGCCAGCCGTCGACGGTGCCGGCGATCCCGCCGGGAAGGAACATGACGACCAGGATGAACAGGGCGCCCAGCAGGAACAGCGGCTCGGACAGCGGCACCCGCAGCACGTCGGGCAGCGACGCGATCGCCTCGGAGCCCGCGAGCACCGTGAGCCGCTGGTCCAGCAGCGTGTAGAGCATGCCTCCCACGATGGCACCCCAGCGGAATCCGACGCCACCGAGCACGACCATGACCAGCACCGTGATCGTGAGGTCGGCCGAGACCGCCCGCGGCACCGTGCCCGACTGCAGCAGGAAGTACGAGATGCCCGCCAGGCACGCCATCGCGCCCGCGATGACGAAGAGGATGAGCTTGGCCACGTACGGGCGCAGCCCGAGCACGCGCACGCGCAGGTCGTTCTCCGCCGCGGCGTGCGCGACATGGCCGAGCGACGAGCGATCCACCCACAGGGCGACGAGGTAGACGACGACCAGCACCGCCAGGCACAGCCAGTACAGGTTGCGGGTGTTGACCACGCCGACGAGGAAGTCGGGCACGTTCTCGGTGTTCAGGCTCAGGCCCTCTTCGCCGCCGGTGATCTGCGCGTTGCGGGTCACCAGGAGCGAGCCGGCCTGCGCGAACGCGAGGGTCACCATGGCGAACGGGATGCCGGAGACCCGCATCGACACGGCCCCGGTCACCATCGCGATCACCAGGCCCCCGATGAGGGCGATGAACACGCCCGGCCACAGCGGCACGCCCGAGTACTCGAGGATGATGCCGAGTCCGTAGGCGCCGGCCCCGAAGTAGAGCGCGTGCCCGAACGAGAGCATCCCGCCCGAGCCCAGGAGCATGTTGTACGAGAGCGCGAGCGCGGCGAACACCATGCACAGGCTCAGCAGGGCGAGGCTGCCCGGCGTGTAGGTCGGACCGGGGAGGATCCCGGGCAGCGTGATGTTCAGCAGCGGCAGGATCGCCATGATGACGACGAGGGCGACCCCGATCGCGGCGGGCACGAAGGCGCGCCAGGTGGGGCGCGCGGCGGCGCGGGTCATAGCGTCCTCCCCATGAGGCCACGCGGGCGCACCAGCAGCACGACCGCCAGCAGCACGACGACGATGAGGTCGCCCGTGCCGCCCAGATAGGTGTTGGCGAACTGCTGCAGCACCGCCACCAGCACCGAGGCGATGGCGGCGCCGGTCAGCGACCCCAGGCCGCCGATGATCGTGACGATGAAGGCGAAGATGAGCAGGGTGCTGCCCATGTGCGCCGAGACGAAGGTGTACCAGTGCATGGCCAGCACACCGCCGATGCCGGCCGCCGCGCCGCCGATCGCGAACACGAGCGTGAAGGACCGGCGCACGTCGATGCCGAGCGCGGTCACCATCGCGCGGTTCTCCACTCCGGCGCGGATGATCATCCCGTATCGCGTCCGGCGCAGGAACAGCACGATCGCCGCCAGCACCACGGCCGCGCACAGCATCAGCAGCCAGTAGATGTTCGGGATGTTGGCGCCCAGCACCTGCGTCGTGCCCTTCAGCCACGGAGGACCGGCGACCGTGATGGCGTCGGTGCCCCAGATCCCCTCGAACAGGGCGACGGCGGCCAGCGCGAGCCCGACGGTGACCAGCACCTGCTCGATGTGCCGCTCGTACAGCGGCCGGATGAGCACGAGTTCGGTGACCGTGGCGAACAGGGCGCCCACGGCGCCTCCCACGAGGACCGAGAGAGCGAAGCCGCCCCAGGATGCGACGTCCAGGCGCTGCGCCAGCTCCCAGCCGACGAAGGCGGACAGGGTCAGGAACACACCGTGCGCGAAATTCAGCACGTGCATGAGGCCGTAGATCAGGCTCAGGCCGGAGGCCACCAGGAAGTAGAGGGCGCCCAGGCCCACGCCGGTCACCAGGACCAGGACGATGCCGCTCATGCGCGGGTCCCTTCGATGTCGGCCGCGGGAGCGGCATCCGCGTCGTCGACGTGCACGCCGAGAAGGCGCTGGGTCAGCTCCTCGTCGCCGAGGATGTCGAGAGCACGGCCGGTGTGGACGACCCGCCCGCCGGCGATGACGACCGCGTCGCCGGCAAGCCGGCGCACCACGTCGAGGTTCTGCTCGACGAGCAGGATCGGCACGGTCTTGGCCGCCTCGGCGAGCGCGTCGGCGACCTCGGCGACGATCTTGGGCGCGAGGCCCTTGGTGGGCTCGTCGACCAGCAGCACCTTGTTGTCGTTGAGCAGCGCGCGGGCCACCGAGACCATCTGCTGCTGGCCGCCCGACAGCGTGCCGGCCATCTGGTCGCGACGGGCGACGAGGTCGGGGAACAGCTCGGCGACCAGCTCGCGGCGGGGATGCCGCTGCCGTTCGGCGAGGGCGAGGTTCTCGGCGACGGTGAGCCGGGCGAAGACCTCGCGGTCTTCCGGCACGTATCCGACGCCGCGCTGGACGACCTTGTGGGTGGGCAGGGAGTCGATGCGCTCTCCGGCCAGCGTCACGGCGCCCCTGCGGCTGATGAGGCCGAGGATGCCGCGCAGCGTCGAGGTCTTGCCGACGCCGTTGCGGCCGAGCACGGCCGTGATGCCGGTCGCGGGCACCGAGAACGTCACGTCTTCGACGACCTGCTGGCCCGCGATCACGCAGCGCAGACCCTCGACGGTCAGGATCGGACTGTCGGTCATGCGGCGGTCCCCAGGTAGGCGCTCTGCACGACCGGGTCCGCCATGACGACGGCCGGCGTGTCGAACGCGATGATCTTTCCGAAGTGCATGACCGCGACCTTCTCCACCAGGCCCAGGAGCACCTCCATGTGGTGCTCGACCATCAGCACCGTGCGACCCTTCTCGCGGTGCATGCGCCGGATGATCTCGACGAGCCCCGGCACATCGCCCGAGGCGACGCCGGCCATCGGCTCGTCCAGGAGCAGGACCTCCGCGTCGGTGGCCAGCAGCACCGCGATCTCGAGCTTGCGCTTGTCGCCGTGCGAGATGTCGCCCGCCGGCGCGTCGAGACGGTGGCCGAGCCCGACCTCGGTGAGCTTCTCGACCGCCAGCTGGGTGTCCGCATCGCTGCGGCGCGGGAACCGGATCAGCGAGTAGCTGCCGCCGCGGGCGGCCTGAGCGGCCAGGCGGACGTTCTCGAGCACGGTCAGCTTCGGGAAGAGGTGGGATGTCTGGAAGGTGCGCCCCAGTCCCGCCCGCGTCCGACGCGGGATGGAAAGGCCCGTGATGTCGGCGCCACCCAGCTCGACGCGGCCGGCGGTGGGCCGCAGCACACCGGAGATCACGTTGAACAGCGTCGTCTTCCCGGCGCCGTTGGGCCCGATCACACCGACCATGGAGCCGGGTGCGACCGCGAGGTCGACGCCTTCGAGGATGGTGGCTCCGCCGATCTGCAGGCCGAGATCGTGCACGGCCAGCGCGGGCGGGACAGAGGTGCTCATCGGTGCGGGGTCCTACTCCGCCTCGGCCGGGGCGACCTCATCGGCCGGGACCGCGGCGATCAGCTCGGGCACGTACGTGTCGCCGTCCGCGACGAGCTTGGCCTGGTACATCTCCTGGATGAGGGCGTGGTCGCTCGCGCGGACCGTCGTGGTGCCCTTCGGGCCCTCGAACGAGTAGCCCTCGAGTGCCGCGATCATCGCGTCCACGTCGCCCTTGCCCTCCTGGATCGCGTGGACGATCATGAGCGCCGCGTTGAAGCCATCCGGGGTGAACAGGTCGGGCGTGCCGCCGGCGGCGGTGACGAGGTCGATCATCGTCGCGTTCACATCGTGGTCGTTGGCGCCCGGGAAGTAGTGGTTGAGGAACTGGATCTTCTCGGATGCCTCGCCGTACGCGCCGAAGGTGGCAGCGTCGCCGAGACCGGTGACCACGGGGATCGTGTCGAGCACCTGCTGCTGGAGCAGCGCCTGCCACATCGCACCGGAGGTGGCACCGGCCCACGCGACGAACACCAGGTCGGGGTCGCCGTCGAGCAGCTGCGTGGCGAACGGAGTGAACTCGGTCACATTCTCAGCGACGAGGATCGAGTCGACGGTCGCACCCTTGGCCCCCAGGATCGCCTTGACGGCAGCCTCGTTGCCCTGACCGAAAGCGGTGTTCTGGGCGAAGACCGTGACCTTCTTGCCGTCGAGGTCGTCCAGGAACGTGCCCGCGGTGGCCACGTCCTGCGCGCTCTGGCGGCCGGAGCGGAAGGTGTACCCGTTGATGCCGGTGAGGGCGTCGGCCGCAGCCGGTCCGGAGATGTAGAGGACCTTGTTCTGCGCGGCCTGCTCGGCCAGGGCCAGCGCCACGCCGGAGGAGGCGGTGCCGGCGAGGATGTTCACGCCGTCGCCGATGAGCTCCTTGGCGGCGGTCACGGCCTTGTCCGGGTCGCCGCCGTCGTCCTTGTACACGACGTCGATGGCGATGCCGTCGACCTCGTTCGTGCCGTCGGTGGCGTAGTCCAGACCCGCCTTGAAGCCTTCCAGGTACTGCTTGCCGTAGCCGGCGAGCGCGCCCGACTCGCTGGTGATCACGCCGACCGTCACCTCCGCGGGCCCGGCCGGTGTGGCGTCCCCGCCGGCCTCCGTCGACGGCGCGCACGCCGCCAGAACGAGGGCGGCCGTGGCGACCACGGATCCCATGAGCAACTTCTTCGTAACGCGCATGTGCGTGCCTTTCACCTTCGAAGGACTGTTGGGTGCATAAACCTGAAATCTGATTCAGGTCTTGCCAAGAGTAGGAAAGCGGCTGCCGCTCGTCAAGTCGCCGGGGCGGTTCGAGCCTTCGGCGGCACGGCGCTGGGGGCGCATCACTACGCGAACGTCGGGCATGTGTATCCGGTGCCGTCGGATTCGGCGTGGACAGCCCGGATCGGGCGCAGGTGCGACACGTACGACGTCGCACCGTTCACCCTGCAGGAAATCATCTGGCGGGCGCAGAACTTGGTGCGCGCAAGGACGTGTGAGTGACTTCCGTTCCGAGGAACGAGAGAAGCCCCGGCACACCGGGGCTTCTCTGGGGTGCGCCCCCTGGGACTCGAACCCAGAACCCACTGATTAAGAGTCAGTTGCTCTGCCGATTGAGCTAGAGGCGCATGGCTCGCAGCACGGTGGCGGGCCGAGGGTCAACGATAGCATCACGGTCCTCCCCCTCGCCAATCGAACGCGGGCGTCGACGGCTATCCTGAACGGGTGACCTCCCCCTCGTCCACCGGCGACTCCGGCGCGCCCGCATTCCGCGATCCGAGGAGCGATCTCACCCTCGCGCTGCGGCTCGCCGATGCGGCGGATGCCGTCTCCATGGCTCGGTTCGAGGCCGACGACCTCGATGTGAGCGCCAAGCCCGATGCGACCTTCGTCACCGAGGCGGACCTCGCCACCGAACGGGCGATCCGCGACATCCTGATCGCCGAGCGAGCGCAGGACGGGATCCTCGGCGAGGAGTACGGCACCTCGGGCGACACCCGCCGTCAGTGGATCATCGACCCCATCGACGGCACGCACAATTACCTCAAGGGCATCCCCATGTGGGCGACCCTCATCGCGCTCGCCGTCGACGGCGTCCCGCAGGTCGGCGTCGTCAGTCAGCCCGCGATCGGCCGGCGATGGTGGGGCGCGACCGGCCTCGGCGCGTGGACGAACGACGCGTCGGGGAAGCCCCGCGCGATCCGGGTCTCCGCCGTCGACGCCCTCGAGCGCGCGAGCGTCAGCTTCCAGAGCGTCGCCCAGTGGGACGAGGCGGGCCGCCTCGACGCGCTCCTGCGCCTGACCCGCCGCGTCTGGCGCGACCGCGGCTACGGCGACGCCTGGCCGTACATGCTGCTGGCCGAAGGCCGCCTCGAGTTCGTCGCCGAGTTCGGCGTCCGCGAGTACGACATCGCCGCGCACGTGCCGATCATCGCCGAGGCGGGCGGCCGCCTCACCTCCTTCGCTGGAGAGCCGACGATCACCGCCCGTTCGGCGCTGGCGACCAACGGCATCCTGCACGACACGTTCCTCGAGCTTGTGCGCACCGCTCCCCCCGACACCCTGGAAGAGATGCGATGACCCTCCCCCGCCTCCCCCGCACGCTCGCCGGCCTCGCCATCGCGGTCGCCGCAGCGACCGCGCTCGCCGGCTGCGCCGGAGCGGAGCCTGAGCCCGAACCGACCTCGCAGGCGCCCAGCACGGAGCCGTCCGCTCCCGAACCGGCGCCGACGGCGGAGGAGGCACCCGAGCCGCAGGCCGACCCGACGTGCGACACGATCATCCCCGACGACGTCGTCGCAGCCTTCGAGGAGGCGAACTGGTCGTTCCGCGAAGAGGTGTTCCGCGTCGGGGCCACCGAGATCCCCGGCGGCATCACCTGTACCTGGGGCGACATGTCTGTGGCCAGCGACCACGTGCAGATGTTCGGGTGGGCGCCTCTCAGCGGAGATCAGTCGACGCAGCTGCGCAGCGCCCTGCTGCAGGAAGGCTGGCTCAGCGAAGAGGGATCGAACGGCGTCTACATCACCGAGGACCCGGACACCGCCGTCGCACCAGACGACGAGGGCTACGGCTGGACCTACCTGTTCGGCGACGGCTGGGTCACCTTCGCCGACACCAAGCAGGGGCTCGTCCTCGTGGAGTGGCCGCCTGCGGGCTAAGGTGGTTGTTCCCGCATTCGCAGGATGGCGCGGGTCGAAGGAAGGTTGCGGTCATGGCGACGGATGCGGTGTGGATGACAGAAGCCGCTCGCGCGCGGCTCGAGGATGAGGTCGCCGAGCTTGAGCGACGGGCCGCGGCGGGAGACCAGTCGGATGCCGCCCGCGCCCTGCAGCTGCGCACACTGCTGCGCAACGCCCAGGTCGGCCGCATGCCCGACGACGGGCTCGTCGAGCCGGGGATGGTCGTGACGGTGCGCTTCGCGGCCGACGGCTCCGAGACGACGTTCCTGCTCGGCAGCCGCGACCTGGCCGCGCTCGACCCCGACCTCGAGATGGACCTGTATTCGCCGACCTCGCCGCTCGGGGCCGCGATCACGGGGCGCAACGTCGGCGACACCGTCTCGTACACCGCACCCTCCGGCGCGCAGGAGATCACCATCGTGTCAGCGGTTCCCTTCGGCTGAGCCGCCGGTGCAGACAGAACCGGGCTCCCGCACGATGTGCGGGAGCCCGGTCCCTTCAAGCCGTGGCCGCTGGGGGGTCGGCGACGGCTGCGGAGCGCCTTCCTAGTTCGCAGTGACCATCAACGTGGTCCTCGCGGAGACGGACTCCGTCGTTCCTCCTCCATCGGTGTAGGTGATCGTGACGCGGATCCAGCGACCGAGGTCATCCGTCGTCGGTGCGTAGCTGGAGCCCGGCTCCACCACCGCCCCCTCCGGATAGTCGGTCCATGCGGCGTCGTCGTTCACGTCCGGCGCCACGGCGGCATCACTCCACGACCACTGGTAGGCGAGGGTGCTGTCCTCCTGGATCCCGCCGTCCGGGTCCGTCGGCACGCCGGCGGCGATCGAGCTACCCGGCACCAGCGGAATGGCGTGCGCCAACGGTGCCAGCGAACCCGGATGCGGGACATCCGCCACCGGCTGCTCGGACACCGCGGACGATGCCGCCCGGAAGAATCCGTCGCTGTCGGTGTAGCTGGCCGTCACCATCAGGTACTGGCCGACCGCCTCCTGCGTGGGCACGTAGGTGGCCGAGGCCGAGCCGAGCGGGTTGAGCAGCTCCTCCCACTCCCCGATGTTGTCCGGGCTGTCGCCCTCACCCGACCACCAGGTGTAGCGCAGGTTGGTGACCGCGGAGGTGTCGAACGGAGTCGAGCCGACCTCGCCCGGTGCCCACAGCTGGGCCGTGACCGCCTCGCCCTCCGTCGGAGTGGTCGGCGTCATCGTGACCTCAGCCGTCGGCAGGCAGGACTCCCAGCTCATGCCGTCCTCGGCCAGCTGCGCGCAGCCGTCCGTGAACTGCAGCCGCTCGAAGCCGCGGATGATGTCGATGCCGTCGCTCTCCTCGGCCTCCTGCACCTGCGTGTGCTCGACGCGCCAGTAGCCGGAGCCGAGCGGACCCAGCGGCGTGATCGTGTACGCCGCGAACGGGTTGTTGTACTCCGCCGTGTCGATCGCGTTCGGGTCGTCGTCGTAGACGATCTCGCGCACGATGTCGATGTCGCCGGGGTTGATCTCCCCCGAGCGCACCAGCGGCATCAGCTGGAGCGCGGAGTCGTACCGCACACCGGCCGCCTCGAGCTGGACCCGGAGCATCGCGTCGCCGTCGAGGTAGTCGTTGCCGAGCCGTCCCTCGACCACGTCGCTTCCCGGCCCGCCGATGATGATCATGTGCACACCGTCGGAGTCGGACTCCGGCGCTCCGCGCAGGAACGGGAGCGAGAAGTCGCCCAGGGCGTACTCCACGCCGCCCACCTCGACCACCGGCCGCAGCATGTCGACGAGTCCGTCGATGCGCTCCAGCGACGCCTCGGTCGCCTTGCTCACCTCGATGTCGCTCGGCGACAGGTCATCGGCCTCGGTCAGCGGGCCCCGCAGGACGTCGTCGCCCGCTCCGCCGGAGAGTGCCTCCAGCAGGTCGAACCGCGACGGCAGCGGGTTGTTCGGCTCGAAGAATCGGTTGAACGCCCAGTCCGAGGTGACGCCCTGCGTCTGCCCGTAGTAGGTCAGCCAGTCCCAGCCGAGGCCGCCGTGGTTGCGGTCGGTGCCGCCCAGGTGGCCGATGAGGATGTCATCGCCGCCCTCGCCCTCGACGTCGTCGTTGCCGAGCCGGCCGGCGACCACATCGTGTCCGCCGAGCACGTCGTTCTGGAACTGGTCGGCGTTGTCGCCCTGCAGGAGGTCGGCGTGCGGGCCGCCCTCGATCCAGTCGTCGTGCTCGCCGCCGATGACCGCCAGGAAGCGACCGGTCGTGCCGAGCACGATGTCGTCGCCCATCCCGGCGAAGAAGACGTTGCCCTCATCCGCGCCGTTGACCAGGAAGTCGTCGCCGAGGCCGCCGATCACCAGGTCGAGCCCAGGACCGGAGTGGATGAAGTCGTTGCCCTGCATCCCCTTGATGTTGTCGTCGCCGTGGGAGTCGGTGATGATGTCGTCACCGGGGCCGCCCACGAGGGAGTCGACGCCCGCGCCGCCCTCGATGCGGTCGTTGCCCGCGTAGCCCCAGATGGCGTCGTCGCCCTCGTCGCCGCGCAGACTGTCGTCGCCCGGCGTGCCGTGCATCTCGACATGCTCGTCGCCGTTCCACGACCAGGTGCCGTCGGCGAGCCGCGTGAGCCCCGGCTCACGCTCGCCCTCGGGCAGCGCCGCCTGCTCCGCGATGTCCAGGACCGGGTCCTGCAGCGCGAAGATGTCGGCCGGCAGGTGCGAGGCCATCGTGTTGCGCTGGATCATGTCGGAGAACGTGTTGCCCTCGAGCGCCGCGAACAGCTGCTCGCCCTCGTTGCGGAACAGGTAGTAGAACCGGTCGCCGAACTGCAGGTCTTCGAGCTGCTTCTCGAACACGTAGGTGAACGTGGATCCGAGCATGCCGCCGAAGGTGTTGATCCGCTCCGCGAGTCCGCCGACCCAGAAGTCGACGTCCTCGAGGCCGGTGACGGTCTTGCCGCCCACGTTCGCGTACGCACCCGTGCTGCGCATGAAGTCGAGCCGGTCCTCCGGCGCGCTCAGCGGTTCGGGAGCGAACTCCGCGAGGCCCTCCTCCACCGCGTTGCTGACCGAACCCGGGCCGCCCATGATGAAGATCCGTCCGGGCGACAGGCGTTCGATCTCCGCACGCAGCTGCGGCGTGATCCCGGCCGGACCGACCAGCAGCACCGGAGCGCCCGCGATGCCCGCACCGGGGGTGCCGGCCAGGGCGTCCGGGAAGGTCTGCCCGGTCGCCAGGTAGATCCGGTCGAGGGGTCCGTCGAAGAACCGCTGCGACACCTTGATCGACACGTCGTACCGGTCGGTGCCGCTGACCCGGGTCACCGGGCCGCTTGTGTACTGGCTCAGCTGCGCCGCGACCGCGGCGGAGACCGAGCCGGTGCCACCGAGGATGACGATCTCCGTGGGGTTGAGATCCTCGAGCGCCGCGGCCGTGGCCGTCGGAATCCCGTTCGGCCGGACGAGCAGGCTCGCCGAGCCGTCGCGCGCGGCCACGGCGCCGCCGGACAGCGCGTCCGGGAAGACCAGGCCGTTGGAGATGAACACACGACCGCCGGGCTCGAGCTGCGCCGCGATGTTCGCGGCGACCTCGAAGCGGTCGGCACCGCCGATGCGCGTGACGGGAGGATCGGTCGGGAACATCTGGTTCAGCGTCGCCACGGTCTTCGGTCCGACCGAGGCCGGTCCGCCCAGGACGACGATGCGCTCCGGCTGAAGCGTGGTGAGCGCCTGGTAGGTGGCCAGGGGCAGCTCACCGGTGTCCTGCGGGCCGGTCAGCAGGATCGGCCCGCCGGTCTGCGAGGCGAGCACACCGCCGGCCAGCGCGTCGGCGAACGCCAGGCCCGCCGAGATGTAGACGACCGGCACCGGTGCGTTGAAGTGGCGCTCGGCGATCGCCTTCGCCGTGGTGTACCGGTCGGGTCCCCACAGGCGCAACACGAACTCCTCGCCCAGGGGCGCCCCGTTCACCAGCAGTGCCGCGGCATTGCGCTTCGCCTCCAGCGTGTCCGCCTCGAGGATCGTCTGGTGCTTGCCGTACGCGGCGACGAAGTTCACCAGCGATGCGCTCTCGCCGCCTCGGCCGAAGTTGTTGCCGTTCTTCAGCGAGCGACCGAACTCCTCCCAGTTGTCGTACGGCCTCAGCGATGCCTCACCGCTTTCGAGCCAGAACTGGCGCCGTGCCTCCTGCAGCGGGGGCACACCGACGTCACGGCCGCGCAGCAGGTTCAGCGTCGGCAGGTCGAGCGGCAGGCCGAGCAGGTTGTTGCGCAGGACGTCGACGACGTGCTCGTCGATCTGGCTGCCCACCCGGGCGGTCATGCCGTTGACCCAGGCACCCGCGGCCTCCTGGACCGAGAGGGTTCCGCCCTCGTCGAACAGGCGGGGGTTGAGGAAGCCGTCCAGCAGCGGCACGTCCCGCAGCGTCTGGTCGCCGCCGACGACCGGCTCACGGCCGATCGTCTCGGTCATCATCGAGTGCCCGAAGCGGTAGACGACGTGGGCGAACTCGGCGGTGATGCTGGGGTTGCGGTTCGCGTCGTAGCTGTTCTCGTTGAAGACCACTCCGTCGATGGTGGGGGCGATCTTGCGGGCGAACTCCTCGAACACGAGGTGCTGGTACTGCATCTCGGTGGCGAACTTGGCCGCCTGGAAGAGGCGCTCCTCGTAGTGCCAGTCGTCGGCCTGCGGCTGCGGCAGGGTCTCCTCGGGCTTGTGCGAGATGTAGTTGTGCGGCTCGCCGCGGAACGCCTTCGCGAACTCGGCCATGCCGCCGCGCGCGTCGGAGTCCTGCGCTTCCAGCAGCTCCTGGTCGGGATGCGTGCCGTTGAGCAGCTGCTCGATCACGCCCACCATCCGGTTGTGCTCGGCGTGGAAGACCGCGTGCACGGCGGTCAGGCCGACGTTCTCGTTCACGCGACCGTCGCCGGCGATGAAGTGCTCGTCGAGCAGCGCGTTGTCGTAGCCGGTGAGCACAGGCTGGTTGTTCTCGTCGAGCACGGGCGTGCCGTCCTCGTTGAAGCGCGGCAGCAGCTCGCCGTTCAGCAGCACGGGGGTGGACCCGTGCGCGATGTCATCGAGGAACGCGTGACCGGTGCCCAGCGCGTCATCCGGGACATCGGTGCCGTTGCCCGCCAGCGACCCGGGGACGCGCCGCGGGTCGGCGGGGTCTCCCGCGAGGATCTGCGGGAAGCCGTTCTCGGCCGGCACGAAGTTGCCGTAGAGGTCGGTCAGCAGCAGCGGAACGTCGAGCAGGTCGGCATCCGTCAGCTCGATGCCGAGCACCTCGCGCGCCTGACGCTTCACGTCGCGCCACTTGGCCATGCCGCCGTTCTCTCCCTCGATGAGGCGGCCCGTCGTCCGCGGCACGCCGCCCACGAGCTCGTACTCGCGCAGGAAGACCTGCATCGACGGGTGCGAGCTGTAGGTCTGGTTCTGGTCGATGAACGGCGTCGTGAGGTTCTCGTGCTCGGGCTCGTCGCCGTCCAGGCGCGTCGCCCGCGAGAGCGTGATGTAGTTGCCGGCCGGGTCGCAGGGCACGAGCACGCCGGCGTCGTTCTCCTTCTGGCCGCCGGGCGGGCAGAACAGCGGGTCGTCCTCGGCGAGCGGAACGATCATCGTGCCGTTGCCGCCCTTCCTGACGAGGTCGAGGCCGTGGTCGAAGAACTGGCCGAAGAAGCCGAAGAAGGTGTTGAAGGGGGCGGAGAGCTCCTCGTCGGGCGCCGTGTTCGGGATCGTCACGCGGTTGGTGCCGGGGACGGTGATGGCGGTGCCGGCCTCCCACTGGTTGACGATCGCCGGGTTGTCCATCGTCTGGTCGACGATGAGGTTGCTGATCAAGCGCGGCTGCGAGTCGTAGACGTTGCCCTGCACCTGCTCGTAGCACGTGGTCCCGGGGTCGCACATCTCGGTCTGTGCGGGGGTGTTCTCGTCGAACCCGAGCGCCAGATCCTCAGGCTCGGCCTGGCGCCACTCGGCGTCGAGCAGACGCGGGAAGGGGACGTCGGATGCGCCGTAGTCGACCTGCTGGACGCGCAGGTTGTTGAACGAGCCGTCGACGGTGCGCACGCCCTTCGGACGCGCCTCGTCGGACACGCAGTTCTGCGCGGCGTCGCCCTGATCGGTGCACAGCAGCTCATAGTTCGACGGATTCAGCACGTCGGCGGCATGCGCCTCGGAGATCTGGATCTGACGGAGGATGAACTCCAGGTCGTTCTGGTTGAGTGTGAACGACGGAGTCTCGTCGGTCACGTCCGCCGCCGCCGGAGGCGGAGGCGGGGCCAGCAGAAGCGTGACGACCAGAGATGCGACAGCGATGATCGCCACCGTCAGACGTCGTCCCCAGGAACCCTTTTCGGATACATACGTCGCAGACACTGCAACCGCCTTCTCGGTGGACGAGACGCCACCATCCCCAGTTGTGAACCGCCGGAGGGCCCCATACCCACCGCGGGCGAGCATCAAGCGAAATGCTCTGTGGGGGAATGTCTACAGGAACTGTCAGCGACACGCAAGGAGAAAATCAGGATTCGTTCAGGCGCGGTGGGCTGAAAGCGCGCGCTCCTTGCGGGCATCCTGCGCCGCAGGCCGGGCGGAGAGCCTGCTGGGCCACCAGACGCGGCCGCCCAGATCGTAGGCCAGCGCCGGCACCAGGAGGGTCCGCACGACGAAGGTGTCCAGGAGCACGCCGAACGCCACGATGAACGCGATCTGCGCCATGAACAGCAGCGGCAGCACGCCCAGAGCCGCGAACGTGGCCGCCAGCACGATCCCCGCTGAGGTGATGACGCCGCCGGTGAGCACGAGGGCGCGCAGGATGCCGGCACGCGGGCCGTGCTGCAGCGACTCCTCGCGCGCCCGCGTCATGAGGAAGATGTTGTAGTCCACGCCGAGGGCTATCAGGAACACGAAGGCGAACAGCGGGACCGTGGGATCGGCGCCCGAGAAGCCGAACACGAGGTTGAAGACCAGGGCCGACACCCCGAGCGCTGCCGCGAACGAGAGGGCGACACTCGCGATCACCACGATCGGCGCGACGATGGCGCGCAGCAGCAGCATGAGGATGAGGGTCACCGCGACCAGCACCAGCGGGATGATCGTCGCACGGTCGACCACGGCTGCGGCGTTCGCGTCCAGATCGACGGCCGTCGGGCCGCCCACGAGGATGTCCGTGCCCAGGTCGTCCAGCACCCGGCGCAGCTCGACCACGGTCCGCTCCGCCTCCAGGGAGTCGGCAGCCGAGGTGAGGGTCACCTCGAGCAGCACCTGGTCGTCGACCACGAGCGGCGCATACGGGATGCCGGCACCCGGCGCGAACGGCTGCACCCCTTCCGGCGTGATCGGGGTGGGGCCGCCGAGGGTGACCACCCGGACGCTGTCCACGCCCTCCACCCCGAGGATCACGCCGGTGGCCTCCAGCATCCGCTCCGTGTCCGTGACGATGACCGCCGGGGTCCCCGCGCCGGCCGGGAAGTGCTCGCTGAGGACGATGAGCCCGTCGCGGGCCTGGGACTGGCCCATCACGTATTCGCTGGAGGGCGATCCGTCGGCCTTCAGCTGGGTGAGCCCGACCGACATGACCGCCAGCGCCACGGTCGCGATCACCCACACGGCGCGGTGCCGGGCGGCGACCGTGCGCGCCAGCTTCGGCCATAGTCCGGGGCCTTCGAGGGGGTCTTCCGCGCGCGCGGCCGCCACGGGGATCCTGCGGGGCCAGAAGGCGACCCGGCCGGCCCACAGCAGCAGTGCCGGCAACAGCGTGAACGAGGCCAGCAGGGCGAACACGATGCCGATCGACGCGATGGGGCCGAGGGTGCGGTTCGAGTCGAGCCGGCTGGCCAGCAGCACCATCAGTGCGGCGATGACGGTCAGGCCCGACGCGAGGATGGGCTGCCACGAGCGGCGCAGCGCGTCCCAGGTCGCATCCCATCGGGAATCGTGCACGACAAGGGCCTCGCGATAGCGAGAGACGTACAGCAGCGCGTAGTTGGTCGTCGCCCCGACGACGAGGATGAGCAGGATGCCCTGGGTCTGGCCGGCCAGCAGCACCGCTCCGGATCGGGCCAGCTGCGCCACGACGAGCACGGCGCCGCACAACGCCGACAGGCTGGTGACCAGCACGATGAGGGGCAGCAGCGGCGACCGGTAGACGATCACGAGGATCAGCAGCACAGCACACAGTGCGACGAGCAGGAGCAGTCCGTCGATGCCGGCGAACGCGGAGATGATGTCGGAGGCGAATCCCGCGCCGCCGGTGATGTAGACGCCCGTCGCGGCCGGGATGGCGGTCGCCAGAGCCGCCCGCAGCTGGTCGACCGATTCGTCCACGGCACCGGCGGACTCGACCGGGATCACGGTGACCGCGGCGAGGCCGTCCTCGGAGATGACGAACGGGGTGGAGCGGAACAGGGAGACCCCGTCGATGGGCGGCAGCAGCTCGACGGCGCGCTTCATGAGCGCGCCGTCCCGCTCGGAGAGCGGCTGGTCGAAGGTGAAGACCGCGACGGCGGACGAATAGCCCTCCGCACGGAAGGCGGCCTGGACGTGATCGACCTCGGTGGACTCGGCGCTCGCCGGGAGGAACTGCACCCGATCATTGGTGCCCAGTTCGTTCAGCTGGCTGAACATCCGGCCGCCGACCGCGAGCACGACGAGCCAGACGACGATCACGAGCGCGGTCAGGGCGATGCGCCTGCCTTGCGATCTGCTGACGGTCTGCTTGGATGACTCCCCAGTTGCCATGGGTGACAACCTAGGGCATTCGCGCCGGAATGCACGAAGCCCGGCTCGACGCGTTTCCGCGCGAGCCGGGCTTCGTCGCGACAGCGGTTGGTGGAGCTGGGGGGAATCGAACCCCCGTCCAGCGCTGAGTCTCCACGCCTTCTCCGGGCGCAGTCTGTGCGAGCGTTCTGCTCGGCCCCGACCTTTGTCACAGACACCTAAGTCGACAGGCCCAGTCTGGGAAGAGTCCCGTGTGACGTCCAGACGCCGTCACACAGCGAGATTCCTAGATGACGCCAGGATCCGTGTCGGAATCAGCCACGGCCTGACGGACTATCGGGCTCGCTTATGCAGCGAGGGCGAAGTCGTTGCGCTTTGCATCGGCAACTATTGGTTTGCAGGGGGCGTTCACGAGATAACCCTGCATCCTCGGCCCGCTTCTCGTGGATTCACAGGCGCTGTCGAAACCGATCAGCCCCGTGGTCCTCTCAGGGAGGGACCGCTGTCACACTGTGGAGTTTTCCAGCCCGGGTCTTCGCAGACATCCGAGCATCACAGTGTACAACGCTCCGCCGTCACTGGAGCATTCCCCGCCCCATTAGGCTCTCGCACATGAGCGAAGTGGTCATCACCGTGCGCGGCGAGCACAAGGTCCGGATCCTGCCCGAGCGCGCCGTCGCGCACCTCAGCGTGGTCGCCGAGGGGCCCGAGCGCGACGCGGTCGTCGAGCGCATCGCGGCGCTGACCGAACCCGTGCGCGACGACCTCGTCGCCCGCAAGCAGTCCGGCGCGCTGAGCGACTGGAGCAGCCGGAGCGTCTCCGTGTGGAGCGAGCGCCCCTGGGGTCCTGATGGACGGCGCCTCGCCCCGGTGCACCACGCGTCGGTCGAGGTCACGGCCACGTTCACCGACTTCGCGGTGCTGTCCTCGTGGGCAGGCGACGTCGCCGAGCGCGAGGGCGTGCAGCTGGGCTGGGTCGACTGGCAGCTCACGCCCGAGACCCGGGCTCGCGTGGAACGCGAGGTCGCGACCGACGCGGTGCAGGTCGCCGTGCAGCGGGCGGGTGCGTACGCCGCCGCTCTCAGCCTGCAGACCGTGAGCGCACTGGAGGTCGCCGACGTCGGGCTGCTCACGCACGACTCCGGCGGCGGCTCGCGACCGGAGGCGATGATGGTGAAGTCCGCGCGCGCGTTCGCCGCCGACAGCGGCGGCGCGAGCCCCGCGGTTCAGCTCCAGCCGGAGGAGATCGTCGTCGCCTCGGCGGTCGAGGCACGGTTCGCGGCGCGATGACCGCTGCCGTCGCCCGCCCCGACATCGCCGTCCGGCTGTCCCGCATGATCGCGCTGCCGACCGTCTCGGCCGAGCTCGACGAGCGCGGGATGGCGCCGTTCGACGAGTTCGTCGCCCTGCTCGCCGAGCTGTACCCCCTCGTGCACGAGCGGCTCGACCTCGAGCGTCACACGGATCTCGGCCTCCTGTTCCGGTGGCGCGGGCGCACCGGAGCCGATCCGCTCGTGCTGATGGCGCACTACGACGTGGTTCCCGTGGACGAGTCCGACCCGTGGACCCATCCGCCTTTCTCCGGCCGGATCGAGGACGGCTGGGTCCACGGACGGGGAGCGCTCGACGACAAAGGCCCCCTCGTGGTGATCCTCGATGCGGTGGAGAATCTCCTCTCGGCGGGCTTCGCCCCGCAGCGCGACGTGTATGTGGCACTGGGCGGCAACGAGGAGACCTTCGGAGACGCGGCGCGCACGATGGCGGCCGCCCTCCACAACCGCGGGATCTCACCATGGCTCGTGCTGGACGAGGGCGGTGCGATCGTCGAGGATCCGCTGCCGTTCGTCCGCGGCCCCGTGGCCATGGTCGGCGTCGCCGAGAAGGGCATCCTGACGGTGCGGCTCTCCGCCCGCGGCACGGGGGGCCATGCCTCGGCACCTCCGTCCTACACCGCCGTGCGGCGCATCGCGCGCGCCCTCGACCGCCTCGGGCCGGGCTCGTTCCGGCCGCGGACGCCGCCGACGGTCTCCGCGATGCTCGCCCGCTTCGCCGAGCGGGCGAGCGGGCTCGCACGCACCGGGTATCGGCTCCTGGCCGCCTCTCCCCCGCTCACCGCCCGCATCCTCGCCGCCGCCGGCGGCGAGCCCGCGGCGTTCGTGCGCACCACCGTCGCCGCCACGATGCAGTCGGGCGGCACGGCCGCGAACGTCCTGCCGTCGCAGGCGAGCGCCACCGTCAACCTGCGCATCGCGGTCGGGGAGACCGTGGCCGGCACGGTCCGCCGCATCCGCCGGCGCATCGCCGACCGGCAGGTGGAGGTCACCGTGGTCGAGGGCGACGACCCATCGCCGGAGTCTCCGGTCGACGACCCGGCGTTCACGGCGATCGCCGACGCCGTCGCCGTCGCGTATCCCGGTGCGGCCGCCGTGCCGTACGTCATGATGCAGGCCACCGACTCGCGGCACTTCCACCGACTCTGGCCGCGGGTGTACCGCTTCGCGCCGCTGGAGATGTCGCGCGCGCAGCGCGCCTCGATCCACGGGGTCGACGAGCGCGTGGAGATCGGGAGTCTGGAGCGCGGCGAGCGCTTCCACCGCGCCCTGATCGAGGGCCTGAGCGGCAAGGAGGCCGCATGAGCGCACGCGTCACGCTGGGCACGCTGGCCGGCGTCGTCGGATTCCTGGCTTTCGTCGAGTTCACCAGCGGTGTGCTCCAGGGCTACTACACGCCGATGTTCACCGACATCGCGCGCCATCTGGACGTCCCCGATGCCGATGTGAACTGGCTGGAGGGCACCCAGCTGATGCTGTCGGCCCTGGTCGTGCCGGCGTTCGCGAAGCTCGGCGACATGATCGGGCACAAGCGCATGCTGCTGGTGTCCACGGCCCTCACCGGCGCTGCGGCTCTCGCGCTGCCGTTCACCGACTCGTTCCTGGTGTTCCTGGTCGCCTGGGCACTCATGGGCTTCTACGTCGTGTGGCTGCCGCTGGAGATCGCGCTGATCTGGTCGCGCTCGCGTCGGATGGAGGGGCGCTCGACGATCACGGCGCGGGCGGCGGGATTCCTCGTCGCGGCCCTGGAGACCGGGGCGATCGCGGGCGCCCTCGCCGGCGGAGCGCTCATCGACAGCCTGCCGCTGTGGATCGTGCTGCTGATCCCGGCGCTGCTGGTGGTCGTGTGCTTCTTCGTCATCCTGTTCGGAGTCAAGGAGTCTCCCGAGCCCACCGGCGGCCGCCTGGACACGGTCGGGCTGGTGCTCATCTCGATCGCGCTGATCGCCTTCACCGGCGGACTGAGTCTGCTGCGCATCAACGGACCGGTCGATGTGTGGGCGTGGGCGGTGGTGCTGCTCGGCATCCTGCTGGTCGTCCCCTTCGTGCTCTGGGAGCTGCGCGTCGACGACCCCGTCATCGACGTCCGGATGTTCCGCTCCCCGGCGCTGGGGCCGGTGTTCCTCACGGCGGGCCTGTTCGGCGTGAGCGTGCTGGGCGCCCAGGCGCCGCTTTCCACCTTCGCCCGCACCGACCCGGAGGTGTACGGGTACGGGCTGGGGACGGCGGGCTTCGCGACCTCGCTGATCATCGGCGTCTACCTCATCGCGATGATCGCCGGCGCCCTGTCGTTCTCGCCGATCGCCCGGAGGGTCTCGCCGCGCATCGCGCTGGTCGGGGCCGCGGTGCTCGTCGGTGTCGGGTTCCTGCTGTTCCTGCCGCTGCATGCCACCTACCTGCAGGTCATCGTCAACATGGTGATCGTGGGCATCGGGTCGGGGGCGCTGGTGGCTGCGCTGCCGGCAGCGGCCGCGTCCGCGGCGCCGGCCTCGCAGACCGGCGTGGCGACCGGGCTGACCAACTCGGTGAAGACGGTGGGCGGCGCGATCGCGTCGTGCGTGTTCGGCATCGCGCTCCTGCACGGGGCGACCGGCGCCGCGCAGACCGGAGGCACCGCGGGATCGTTCTCGGGCTACGTCACCGTCTGGGTGGTGTGCGGGGTCACCGCGCTCGCGGCCGCGATCCTGCTGCTGTTCGTGCCGAAGACCGCCTTCACGGATGCCGCGCACGTCGCGCAGACGCAGGCCCGCTGACTACTCGCCGAGGCGGTTGCGCGTGCGCATCGCCCGCTCGGCCTCGCGCTTGTCCTCACGTTCGCGGATGGCCTGTCGCTTCTCGTACTCGCGGCGACCCTTGGCGACCGCGATCTCGACCTTCGCCCGTCCGTCCGAGAAGTACAGCCGGAGGGGGACGAGGGTGTAGCCGCCGGCGGAGACGGCGTGCGAGAGCTTGATGATCTCGTCCTTGTGCAGCAGCAGCTTGCGGGTCCGCTTGGCGGAGTGGTTGGTCCAGTGGCCCTGCGAGTACTCCGGGATGTGGACGGCGTCGAGGAAGGCCTCGCCGCCGTCGATGTAGGCGTAGCCATCGGAGAGGTTCGCGCGACCCTGCCGCAGCGACTTCACCTCGGTGCCGGTGAGCACCAGCCCCGCCTCGTACGTCTTCTCGATCGTGTAGTCGTGGCGCGCGCGACGATTGGTCGCGACGACCTTCTCCCCGCGCTCCCTGGGCATTGCGACTCCTGATGACTGCTCGACCGGCCCGCTCCGGTCGAGGGGCGGCGTGTCAGTCTACCGGTCCGCGGGCTCAGGCCCGCAGCCAGCGACGGATCGCGAACCCGGCCGACAGGGCGGCCAGCACTCCCCCGATGGCCAGCAGCACCGGCACGACGACGGCGGCCTCCGACATGCCCACCCACGTCGTGACGAAGGCGACCCGCGACTGCAGATAGCCCTCGACCCCGAACCGCACCCCGGCGAGCACGGCGAGGCTGGCCAGGATCGCGCCGATGAGCGCGGCGAAGACGCCCTCCAGGATGAAGGGGGTCTGGATGAAGCGATTGGATGCCCCCACCAGCCGCATGATGCCGATCTCCCTGCGGCGCGCGAAGGCCGAGAGGCGGATCGTGGTGGCGATCAGGAGCACGGCCGCGATGAGCATGAGCGCGGCGATTCCCACCGCGATGTAGGTCGCGACCGTGAGGGCCGAGAAGAGCGGGTCGAGCAGCTCGAGCTGGTCTCTCACCTCCTCGATGCCCTCCGCGCCGGCGAACGCCTCCACGATCGCGTCCGCCTCGGTGGGGTCGACCAGACGCACCCAGAAGGTGGCGCTGACCTGCTCGGGGGTCAGGAAGCTCGCCTCGTCCTCGCCGAGGAGGTCGACGAGATCCTGATAGGCCTCCTCCGAGGTCTGGAAGCGGATCTCCTTGATGAGCGGCGACAGCGCCGGGCTCTCGAGCTTGGCCTCGACCGCCTGGATCTGCTCGTCGGTGGCGGCGCCGGCGGTGCACGTGGCCGCCGTCGAGCCCGAGGCGCACAGGTAGATCTGCACCTGCGCGCGGTCCTGCCAGAACGCGCGCATCGTGCCGATCTGCATCTGCATGAGCATGGCGGCGCCCACGAAGGTGAGTGAGACGAACGTGACCAGGACGACCGAGATCACCATCGAGGCGTTGCGCCGCAGGCCCGAGAACGCCTCGGACCAGATCAGTCCGAACCTCATGCCGTCGGCCCCACTTCGTCTTCGTCCTCGGGGTCGGCAAGTCCCAGCCGATCGGCGACGCCCAGCTCCTCCAGGTCGATCTCCCGGGTGGGAAGCGCCACCGGTCGCGTCGCCGGGGCGGGCTCGGCGGCCGGCTCCGCGGCCGGTTCTGCCGGCTCCTCCGCCGGCGGCGCCGCCGCCTCGCGCCGGGCCTCGAGGACCGCGGTGAGCGCGGCGACCGCTGCCGCGCCGCGCTCGGGCTCGGGGGCGAGGGTGGGGATGCTGGAGGTGTCGCCGTATCCGCCGTGGCGCTCGTCGCGCACGAGCTCCCCGTCGCGCAGCTCGATCACGCGGCGCTGCATCTGGTTGACGAAGCCCGCCTCGTGCGTGGCCATGAGGATCGTCGTGCCGCCGGCGTTGATGCGCGCCAGCAGCTGCATGATGTCGACGGAGGTCGCCGGGTCGAGGTTGCCCGTGGGCTCGTCGGCCAGCAGCACCTGCGGCCGGTTGACCAGCGCGCGGGCGATCGCGACGCGCTGCTGCTCGCCGCCGGACAGCTCGTGCGGCATCCGCTTCTCCTTGCCCTCCAGCCCCACCAGGGCGAGCACCTCGGGGACGGCCTGCTGTACGAAGCCGCGCGAGGATCCGATCACCTGCAGCGTGAAGGCGACGTTCTGGAAGACGGTCTTGGTCGGCAGCAGCCGGAAGTCCTGGAACACCGCGCCGATGTGGCGCCGGAAGTAGGGCACCTTGCCGTGCGACAGCGTACGCAGATCGCGCCCGAGCACCACCACCCGACCGGCGGTGGGGACGTCTTCGCGGAGGATGAGGCGCAGGCAGGTCGACTTGCCGGAGCCGGAGGCCCCGACGAGGAAGACGAACTCTCCGCGCTGCACCTCGAAGTCGACGTCGCTGAGAGCGGGTCGGGCGGTGCCGCGATACCGCTTGGTGACGTTTTCGAACCGGATCATGGCTGTGCCAGCCTAGGCGGATGCCGGCCTGAATGCGCTCAACACACGGGCGCCCGGCGCATCGGCCGCCGACCGCGCCGGCGACGTCCGATCTGATCGATAGCATGACCAAGGTGGGACGGATTCGACGTTCTCACATTCAGCAACGACATCGGGGGAGCATGCATATGAGCACGCCTGCAGGTTGGTACGACGACGGATCTGGCCGTCAGCGCTGGTGGGATGGCACGCAGTGGACAGACCACTTCGCGGACGCAGCGCAGGCCGGCGGCGGTGAGGTCGCCCAGTCCGCCGCCGGTTCGCCGGGTGCCACCCTCACGGCTGCTCCGCCGGCCGCCGCGTTCGCAGCGCCCGCTGCCGCAACCGCTGTCGCCGCCCCGAAGACGAAGCCTTCGGCCGTCGGCATCATCGCGCTCGTGGTGAGCGCCATCGGGTTCATCTTCGCCTGCATCCCGGGTGCTCTCATCGTGGGCTGGATCCTGCTGCCGATCGGGTTCATCCTCTCCCTGGTCGCCGTCTTCCTGAAGGGCGCGAAGTGGCCCGCGATCACGGGACTCGTGCTCGCGATCGTGGGAACGGTCGTCGGCTTCGTCGTGTTCTTCACCCTGATGGCGAACGCCGCCAACGCGGCGTTCAGCGAGGCCGGGCTGATCCCCGACACCGACACCGACTCCTCGATCTCGGAGCCGGAGGGCGGGCCTGAAGAGCCTGCGGCCGCGAGCGACTTCGCCGTCGTCATCGGCGAGTCGGCACAGACGGAGGATTACGAGGGCAAGGCGGCGCTCGTGGTGACCTTCACGTTCACGAACAACAGCGCCGACGACGCCAACTTCATGTTCGCCGTCTCTCCGAAGGCATTCCAGGACGGCGTCGAGCTCGAGAACGCGATTCTCCTGAGCGACGACTTCGACCTGGACAACGCACTCAAGGACGTGAAGCCCGGGGTCTCGCTCGACGTGCAGTGGGCCTACGTGCTCGACGGCACATCGGATGTCACGGTCGAGGTGACCGAGCTGATCAGCTTCGACGACACGATCCTTGCGACCAAGACGTTCAGCGTCGGCTGACCGCATCCGGCCGACGTCGGATCAGCCCGCTCGTTCACGCGCACGCGTGCAGCGAGCGGGCTGACTCGCATCGCCGTGGAACGCGAGCGGTCAGTCCTCGTCCTTGCGCTTGCGCCAGCGGATGCCGGCGGCGATGAACCCGTCGATCTCGCCGTCGAACACCGGGGCGGGGTTGCCGACCTCGTAGCCGGTGCGCAGGTCCTTGACCAGCTGCTGCCCGTACAGGAAGTACGACCGCATCTGGTCGCCCCAGCTCGCGGTGATGGTGCCGGCCAGCTCCTTCTTCTTCGCCGCCTCCTCTTCGCGCTTGAGCAGCAGCAGTCGCGTCTGCAGCACCCGCATGGCGGCGGCGCGGTTCTGGATCTGGCTCTTCTCGTTCTGCATCGAGACGACGATGCCGGTGGGGATGTGCGTGATCCGCACGGCCGAGTCGGTCGTGTTGACCGACTGCCCGCCGGGGCCGGACGAGCGGAAGACGTCGACGCGGATGTCGGTCTCGGGGATCTCGACCTCCTGCGCCTCCTCCATGACGGGGATGACCTCGACGGCAGCGAAGCTCGTCTGGCGCTTGTCGGCCGATCCGAAGGGGCTGATGCGGGCCAGACGGTGGGTGCCCGCCTCCACAGACAGCGTTCCGTAGGCGTAGGGCGCGTCGACCTCGAAGGTGGCGGACTTGATGCCCGCACCCTCGGCGTAGGAGGTGTCCATCACCTTGACGGGGTACTTGTGACGCTCGGCCCAGCGCAGGTACATGCGCAGCAGCATCTCGGCGAAGTCGGTGGCGTCGTCGCCTCCCGCGCCCGAGCGGATCGTGACGACCGCCGCCCGGTCGTCGTACTCGCCGTCGAGCAGGGTCTGCACCTCGAGCTGCGAGATGACGTCGCCCAGCGCCGCCAGCTCGGTGCGCGCCTCGGCGGCCGACTCCTCATCGTCCATCTCGTTGGCGAGCTCCACCAGCACCTCGAGGTCGTCGAGGCGCTGCGCGACCGCCGTGACACGAGCGAGTTCGGACTGCCGGTGGCTCAGGGCGCTCGTGACCTTCTGCGCCTGCTCCGGGTCGTCCCACAGGTCGGGGGCGCCCGCCTGCTCGCTCAGCCGCGCGATCTCTTCCTCCAGCGCGGGGACGTCGACCACCGCCTGGATCTCGTTGAACGTGGACTTCAGGGCGGCGATATCGGCAGACAGATCGAGCTCGAGCATGACACTTCAGACTAACGTTTCCCCCGCGCGGTCGATGCCCGGCCTGCCTCAGCGCAGAGCGGTGCGGCTGGTGGCGGTCGATTCCAGGGTGACCCCGTCGGGCACGAAAAGGGAGAACAGGGGCGGATGCCACTGCGTCCGCAGCGTGACCCGAGCCGACACGCCGTCGGGCGTGCCCGCCCAGACCAGTGCGGCATCGGCTCCGACCTCGTCCACGAGGGCCTGGGCCTGTTCGTGCACGGCGCCGTCGCGCAACTCGGCCCGCACCGCGCCGGCGTCGAGCGTCAGCGTGAACCCGTCCGCGCCGGCCAATGACGCCGCATCGGCGAGACCGTCGAGACGCTTCTGCTCGAGGTACAGCGACGTCGCGCTCACGCAGACGAGAATCGCCGCGAGCGCCAGCAGCGCGTAGCCGATCGTGAGCAGCAGGATGCTGCCGTCCTCGTCGCGCGGCATCCCGGCGAGGCGGCGCCGCGGCGCCCTCATCCGCTCCCCCAGAATCGCGAGACCTTCTGCGCGGAGGACGCCTCCACCGGCACACTGGCGATCCGCTCCAGGCCGAGGACCGCAGGGACCAGCGGCAGCGTGACCCGGGTACGGATGGTGACCACCAGCATCGCGCCCGCGGACGGGCACTGCGCCCTCGCAGGGCGACAGCGCAGGCTGAGTTCGACCGCGTCCGCATCCATTCCGTACTCCGTCACGACGGCGCTCAGGACCGCGTCGGCGCGATCGGTCGCGGTGCCGGCATCCGCCGCGGTCGCGACCGCTCGCGCGAGATGCCGGGCGCCGGCTTCCGCGCCCATCGCCTGCCCCTGGATCGCACCCAGCGCGACGACGAGGTACACGAGCGGCACCAGCAGCACGATCCCCACCGCGATGAACTCGAGCGCCGCCGAGCCCTCCTGGCCGGCCGTGGCTGCCCGCAGGCGCCGCCGCAGTTCAGCCCAGCGACTCCAGCGGAGCATGCGCGGTCACCTCCAGCGCAGCCGGGGCGCCCAACAGACCGACCAGCGGCAGCGTCGTGGTGACGGTGACCTCCACGGCGGGGTGCCCGAGACTCGTCGTCTCGCGCGCCCGCACGTCCTGCGCGAAGTCCGCGCCCACCGTGCGGGCGATGATCTGCGCCGTCCGCTGCGCGCCCTGCTCCGCGGACGTGTCGGCGAGCGCTGCGTGGAAGGCGCCCTCCACCGCGGCGTCGTGCACGACGTTGCGCACATAGACGGCCAGGCCCAGCTGCAGCACTCCGAGGGTCAGGAGCGTCAGCAGCGCGCCCACGAGTACGAACTCCACGGGGCTGCTTCCCGAGTCGTCCTGCGGACCGCCGAGCAGCCGAGGGATGCCGCGGGCCCACCGGCCGGACCGCATCGGCTCAGAAACCCGAGACGCGCGCGATCGCCTGCTCGAACAGCGACGCCAGCGCGGGCCCAGCCAGAGCCCAGATCACGACCACGAGCCCGGCGGTCATCAAGGTCACCAGCACCCAGCCGGGCACGTCGCCGCGCTCGTCGTCGTGCAGGGCGGCGATCGCGTCGCGCAGAGCGCGCGGCATCCACCTTCTCTTCATCGGGGTCACAGCGACTCCTTCCATCGATTCCTGCGACTCAGCCGATGCCGAGCCGGAGCATGAACACGCCCGGGAAGATCGCGAAGATCACCGAGAGCGGGAGGATGAGGAACACCAGAGGCAGGAGCATCACGATCTCCTTGCGCCCGGCCTGCTCGATCAGCGCGCGCTTCGCGTCCTCGCGCGCGTCGCCGGCCTGCGCCTGCAGCACGTGCGCGAGCGGCGCGCCGCGCTCGATCGCGGCCACGATGTGGTCGACTGACCGCGACAGCGAAGCAACCTGCAGTCGCCGCGCCATCGCGACGAGCGCTTCGGCGAGCGGCGTGCCGGTGCCGACGTCGACGGTGACGCCGCGCAGCTCCCCGGCGACGTCGGCTGAGCCGGCGTCGCCGACCCGGCGCAGGCTGTCGAGCAGCCCTTCGCCGGCGGCCAGGCACAGCGCGAGGAACTCCAGGACGGTCGGCAGCTCCTCCTCGACGCGCCGCGCCCGGGCGCGCGCGGCGGCGGTCAGCCGCAGATCGCACAGCACGATTCCGGCAGCCCCGAGCACCGCGGGCAGGACCGCGGCGGCGGGAGTCAGTCGGCCCACCAGCGCGAGCGCCACGACGACGACTCCCCCGGCGGCGATCCCCGTGAGCGTCCAGGCGAGCTGCCGGCCGCGGAACGCCGCGGCATCCATCGTCCACCCGGCCTGTGCGAGCCGGCGGGCGACCCCCTCGGCTCCGCCCAGCAGCCGGCCCAGGCGCACGCGCACGGTGGACCATGCGACGTCGAGGCCGAACGACGCGCCGGCCCACGGGGTGACGCCGCGGGGGTCGGCGACCTCACGCACATACGGCGCGATGCGGCGCGACAGCGACACCGCACCCCACCGGGGCGTGACCGCGAGCAGCAGGCACACGCCGATGCCGAACGCCGCGCCGAGAAGGACTGCCGCAGCGGCATCGGTGAGAGCGCCGCTCACGCGAACCACCGCCGGGGCTCGGGAAGGCGACCGATCCGCAGCATCAGCCGGAACGCGACGAACGACAGCAGCGCTCCGCCGAGGACGAGCACGATGCCCTCCGGGCTCGCATAGGCCCGGGCGCCCTCGGGGCGCAGCGCCAGCAGCGCGAGGATGACCCACGGGGCCACAGCGCCGAGCACGGCGGCACCCCGGATCCACGACTGTCGCGCCTCGACCTCCGCACGCAGGGCCGCGTCCGCGCGCACCGACGAGGCCAGCGCGCGGAGCACGGGGGTGAGCTCGGTGCCGCCGACCTGCCGAGCCATCCGCAGCGTCTCGATGATGCGGTCGGCGACGGGGTCGGAGAGGGCCGCCTTCAGGCGCAGCGCGCTGGACTCGAAGTGACCGGATGCCGCCAGGTCGCGGGCGAACGCCTCGAAGGCCGGACGCAGCGCGGGCGGCGCGCTGGTGGCGAGGCTCGCGACGGCATCGGGCAGCGGCATGCCCGCCCGCACCGAGGCGATGAGCAGGTCGCAGACGTCGGGCCACAGTCCCCGTCGCGATCGGCGCAGCACGCGACGTCGCGTCCGCAGCCAGGCGAAGGGCGCCGCGCCGCCCGCGAGCCCGGCGACGACGGCGAGGGCAGGAAGTGCGACGACGAGGAGGGCGATGGATGCCGCGACCACCGCGAGCAGCGCCGACACCGCCAGGAGCGCCCGAGGGCGGACATGTGCGAACCCGGCCTCTTCGAGCAGGCGGGCGAGACCACCCGTCGGCGGTGCCGTCGCCGCGGCCGGTCGAAGCGGCCACAGCCAGGGCGACAGCATGAGCAGCACCCCGGCGGCCAGGGCCACGCCCCACACGGTGGTCACGTGCGGCCGCCGTCCGGCAGCAGCGGCTCCACCTCGATGGCGCCATCGATGACACGGCCGGTCGGGGCGACGATCTCGACGACGCGGCGCCGGCCCGCGGCATCCATCTCGCAGTGCGCCACAAGGTCGACGCAGCCGGCCACGGCCGGCAGCACGAAGTCGGCGCCGATGTTGCGACCCGCCAGCAGCGGCAGCGCCGCGAGCTTTCCGAGCGCCTCGGCGGCGGAGTTGGCGTGGATGGTGGCGGCGCCGGGCACGCCGGTGTTGAGCGCGAGCAGCAGATCCAGCGCCTCCGCGTCGCGGACCTCGCCGACCACGAGCCGATCGGGTCGCATGCGCAGCGCCTCCTTCACGAGGCGCCGGAGGCTCACCTCGCCCGTCCCCTCCAGGGAAGGCTGACGACCCTGCAGCCCGACGATGTCCGGAGCGTCCACGGACAGCTCGAAGGTCTCCTCCACCGTGATGATCCGGTGCTCCGGCGGGCAGGCCGCGATGAGCGCCCCGAGGAGGGTCGTCTTGCCCGCCTGGGTGGCGCCTGAGACGAGCACGCTGCGGCGGGTGCGCATGGCGTCGCGGAGGAGGTCGGCGGCGCGGGCGCTCAGCGATCCGGCACCGACGAGGGCATCCAGATCGCGGTACTGCGGCAGGTGCTTGCGGATGTTCACCGACCAGTGCCGGCGGGTGATGTCGGGGATGATGACGTGCAGGCGTGATCCGTCGGGAAGCGACGCGTCGACGAAGGGCTGGCTCAGGTCCACCCGGCGACCGGTCGAGTGCAGCATCCGCTCGACGAGGTCGCGCACGACGCCGTCGGTCAGCTGGAGCGGCGTGCGCTCGGAGACTCCCTCGCGAGCCACGAAGATGCGGTCCGGGGCGTTGATCCACAGCTCCTCGACCGTCGGATCGTCGAGGTACGGCTGCAGGGGGCCGTAGCCGGAGACGGCGGCGAGCACCTCGCGCACGCAGCGGTGCTCGTCCTCCACCGGCGCGAGCCCGCGCGCCAGCGCGAAGTCGTTGTGGCGGCGCACCTCGGCGTGCGCGATCTGCGCGGCAAGCTCAGGGTGGCGCGCCGGGTCGGCCTGCTCGGCGCGGAGCCGCTCGCGCACGCGCTCGGCGACCAGGACGGAGGGCGCGGCGCTGACGGGGGGCACCCCAGCATGATCGCAAGCCCGCTGTACACGGCCGGAGAGTTATCCACAGTGGGGCTGCCCGGGGCAAAAGACACGGGCCTTCCCCACAGCCTGCGCCCAGGCCCGCGGATAGACTGGGGCGCACTCGCGGGAGTGGTGAAACTGGCAGACACGCAGGATTTAGGTTCCTGTGCCTACGGGCGTGTGGGTTCAAGTCCCACCTTCCGCACGGGCGGCGACTCTCGCCGCTGAACGCCGCTGACCACGACCGACGGGACCCCTGTGCACCACGCAGCCCTCATCCCCTGGCTCGATCCCGAGACGATCATCGCGGCCGCGGGCCCCTGGGCGCTGCTGGTGGTCTGCTTCATCGTCTTCGCCGAGACCGGGCTGCTGATCGGCTTCCTGCTCCCCGGCGACACCCTGCTCATCATCTCAGGGCTGCTCTCGCATTCGACCCCCGCCGCACCGAACGGCGTGTTCGGTCTCAGCGTGTGGTGGGTGGCGCTGCTGATCGGCGTCGCCGCGTTCATCGGCGGAGAGGTCGGCTACTACATCGGCCACAAGGGCGGCCCGGCGGTCTTCGAGCGCAAGGAATCGGGACTGTTCAGCCGCAAGAACGTCGAGCGCACGAACGCGTTCTTCGAGAAGTACGGCGGGCTGACCGTCATCCTCGCCCGGTTCGTCCCCATCGTGCGCACCTTCGCGCCGGTGGCCGCCGGGGTCGGGCACATGCCGTGGAAGCGCTACTCGCTGTACAACTTCATCGGCGCGGTCATCTGGGGCTTCGGCCTCACCATGGCCGGGTACGTCATCGGCTTCATCCCGGTGGTCGGAGACCTGGTGGCCGAATACATCGACGTCATCCTCCTCATCGCCGTCGGCGGCACGGCCCTGGTCACGCTGTGGCACTACCTGAGCGAGCGTCGCAAGGCGAAGAGGGCCGCGGCCGCCGGCGAGGACATCGACACGGATGCCGCCGAGGCCCAGGCGCTGGTCCTCGACCAGGACGTCTTCGAGCGCCGTGACGACGGCGCCGACGGCGCCCGGGGCTAAGCGGACTTCTTCTTCCTGGCGGCGGGCTTGCCCCCGGCATCCTTCTTCGTCTTCTTCGCACCGCCCGAACCATCGCGCGACGCGCGGGTGCGCTCGACACTGGCCCGCAGCGCCTCCATGAGGTCGATGACCTCGCCGCCCTCGGCCTCCTCCTCGCGCTCGCCGAACGTGTCGGCCGTGTCGAGGGCGTCGCCCTTCTCGAGCTTCGCCTCGATGAGCGTGCGCAGCTCCTGCTGGTACTCGTCGGCGAACTCGTCGGGGTCGAAGTCCTTCGAGAAGCTGTCGACGAGGGCCGAAGACAGCTCGAGCTCTTTCGCCGAGATCCGCACCGGCTCGTCGAGCGCCGGGAACGCGGCCTCGCGCACCTCGTCCGACCACAGCAGCGTCTGCAGCACGAGCACATCGCCGCGCACCCGCAGCGCCGCCAGCCGCGTCTTCTGCCGCAGCGAGAAGCGCACGATCGCGGTGCGGTCGCTCTGCTCGAGCGTCTTGCGCAGCAGCACATACGCCTTGGGTGACGCGGAATCCGGCTCGAGGTAGTAGGCCCGGTCGAGCGTCAGCAGGTCGACCTGGTCGGTGGGGACGAACTCCACCACCTCGATCTCTCGGCTGCGCTCGGCGGGCAGCGAGGCGAGATCCTCCTTGGTGAGCACGACCGTGCGCTCGCCGTCGTCGTACGCCTTGTCGATGTCCTGATACGGCACGACCTCGCCGTCGATCTCGCAGATGCGCTGGTAGCGGATGCGGCCGCCGTCCTTGGCGTGCACCTGATGCAGCGGCACGTCATGGTCTTCTGTGGCCGAGTACACCTTCACCGGGACATTGACCAGCCCGAAGGTGAGCGCGCCCTTCCAGATAGCCCTCATGGTCCCAGTGAACACCACAGCCGCGACGCCGGGCCAGCCCTTGCGCCCGGCCGGGCGGTCGTGCTCAGAACAGGTCGATGTCCGGCAGGGCGGTGCCGAGCGCAGTGCGGATGTCGCCGAGGAGCCGGTAGACGTCCCCGACGAAGCTCGACGCGGCCGACCGCGTGTTCATGAGCACGGCGTCGCCGGTGCCGTCGGCGCGACGCCGCAGCACGGCGAAGGTGCCGGGGAGCGACCCGTTGTGATCCCAATTGCCCGCTCCGTCGACCGTCCATCCGCGCGCGTACCCGCTGTTGGCCGCAGTGCCGGTCGTCATCGTCGTCACCGTCGACGCGGTGAGGATGTCGGAGCCGTCGCGGCCGTCCACGAGCCGCAGGAAGCGCAGCACGTCCGGAGCAGCGGCGATCCAGCCGCCGTGCGCGTCCATGCGCCCCACCTTCATGGTGTACGGGTTCTCCCCGCTCTGCCCGTAGTACACGACCTCATCGCTCGCGCGGTCGGCGGCGGTGTCGCCGGCGATCGCGAAGGAGCGGATGCCGGCCGGCGCCGCGATCGTCCGGAGCACGTGGTCCGCGTACCCGGTGCCGGTCACCTGCTCGATGATGCGGCCCAGCAGGCAGTAGCCGAAGTTCAGGTACATGTAGGCAGAACCGGGCGTCGTGACCGGATTGCGGTTGTCGAGCACCCAGCCGATGAGGCTCGCGTGGTCGCGCGAGGTCTCGTCGAACATCGGATCGGTCGGCGTGTTCTGGAAGCCGGACGTGTGGGTGAGCAGGTGGTCGACGGTGATCGCCAGCTCGTCCGCCCCGTAGCTCTTCGTGCCGTACAGCGTTCCCAGGCGCCCGGCGGTACCGAACACCGTGTCGGTCAGCGCGATCGTCCCGTCCTGCACGAGCTTCATCACCGCGGCCGACGTGAACGGCTTGCTCACGCTGGCCACGCGCATCCGGTGCTTCACCTCCAGCGGCGTCTTCGCGTCCCGGTCGGCCCACCCGCGCGCCCTGGCGTACACGAGCCGGCCGCCGTCGGAGATCGCGAACGAGAGCCCCGGCACGCTGTGCGCGGTCATGAAGGCGTCGATGAGCTGATCGACCCGCTGCAGCGTCTGCCACGAGTAGTCGGCGTTCTCGAACACACCCGCCAGCTGCACGCCGCCGGGCACGGCGAAGCCCGCGACCTGACGCGGCCGGTAGCCCTGGTAGTAGTGCTCGTCGAAGACCCGCTGCCAGTCGGCGACGGCCACGCCATGCCGCCCGGTCCAGGCCGGCACCGGTCGCTGCTCCCAGATGGCGCAGTAGCGGATGTCTGCGCCCACGGCGAAGCCGGTGACCTTGCGCAGCGTCAGCCCCTCGTTCGCGTACCGGGTGAACGCGTTCTGGTAGTCGCCGGGCGAGGCGCCGTGCCGCACCGCCCACCGGCCCTGTCCGGACTTCTCCCAGACGCCGGCGTAGCGGGCCTTCCCGTCGTGCTCGTAGCCGGAGATGTCCACGAGACGGTAGCCCTCGGCCTTGCGCGCGTCGAACTCGCGCTGGAAGTCCGAGCCCGACAGCCCGTGCCGTGCCGTCCAGGTCGGCGCGGGCCCGCCGTGCCAGATCCCGGCGACGTGCGGACCGGACGGCGTCGTGTAGAACGAGAGCCGCACGGGGCGGAACCCGTCGGCGGCCAGAGCGTCGAAGATGCCCTGGTAGTCGCCGAGGGGGATGCCGTGGCGGGCCTGCCAGGGCGGCCCGCCGGCAGTCTCCCAGATCGCCGCGAACCGCTGCTGCCCGCCGTCCCACCAGCCGCTGACGTCGACGAGCCGGTACCCCTTCCGAGCGAGCTCGTCGAACCGGCGCTGATAGTCGTCGGCGCTGAGTCCGTGCGCGGCGGCCCAGGCGCTGCGATGCGGCAGCACGAAGGCGGGGACGCGCAGGGCATCCCGCTCCATCGCCTTGCCGATCTTCTCGGTCACCGCCTCGCGCAGACCGTCGTCCGCACGCTGCCGGGCGATCACCGCGTCGACGATGGCCGCGTTCTCGGCGGCGTCCGTGATGCCGGCGCGTGCCGCCCCGGCGATGCGCTCCCTGCCGATCCGACCGGACATGGCGACCCTGCTCTCCCGGCGGACGCACTCCGCCGCTGTGGGAAGGAGGACACGACGAGGACGCGTGATACCCGGCAGGATGGGAGGATGCCGGATGCCTCTGCGCGCTCCGAGTCCTCCGCCGAGCAGCTCGTGCGGATCGGCGGGCGGCGCCTGCGCCTGACGAATCTCGACAAGGTGCTCTACCCGGCCACCGGCACCACCAAAGGCGAGGTGATCGACTATTACACGCGCATCGCCCCGCTGCTGATCCCGCACGTGATCGGCCGGCCGGTGACCCGCAAGCGATGGCCCGACGGCGTGGGCACCGAGGAGGAGCCCGGCATGGTGTTCTTCGCGAAGGATCTCGAGCGCGGCGCGCCCTCGTGGGTGCAGCGCGTGCCGATCGAGCATTCCACCGGCACGAAGCACTACCCCCTCGTGGGCGATGTGCCCACCCTCGTCTACCTGGCGCAGGTGGCGAGCCTCGAGCTGCACGTGCCGCAGTGGCGCTTCGCCCCCGACGACACCCGCGGCCCCGCAGACCGCCTCGTGCTCGACCTCGACCCGGGCCCGGGGACGGGGCTGGCCGAGTGCGCCCAGGTGGCGCGGTGGGCCCGCGACATCCTGCGCGGGATGGGCCTTGACCCGATGCCCGTGACCAGCGGGTCCAAAGGCATCCACCTGTACGCCGCCCTTCCCCCCGGTCAGACCAGCGAGGCCGCGTCCGCGCTGGCGCGTGAGCTGGCCCGGTCGATCGAGTCCGACCACCCCGACCTCGTCGTCAGCAGCATGAAGAAGTCGGAGCGGGAGGGCAGGGTCCTCATCGACTGGAGTCAGAACAGTCCCGCAAAGACCACGATCGCCCCGTTCTCGCTGCGGGGGCGGATGCAGCCCACCGTGGCCGCACCGCGCACGTGGGACGAGCTCGACGACCCGCAGCTGCGGCAGCTGCGCTTCGAGGAGGTGCTGGAGCGCGGCAGCGACCCGATGGCCGCGCTCGGCTTCCACGCCGGCGGCCGCGAGGCCGACGAGGGGCCGCTGGCCGCGTACATCGCCAAGCGCACCGCCGGGCGCACCCCCGAGCCGGTGCCGTCGAACGCGCTGGGCGCGGTGGCCGCCGGCGACCGGCCGCGGTTCGTGATCCAGGAGCACCACGCCACCGCGCTGCACTGGGACCTCCGCCTCGAGCACGACGGCGTGTTCGTGAGCTGGGCGGTGCCGCGCGGGGTTCCCGCGACGACCACGAAGAACAGCCTCGCCATCAAGACCGAGGACCACCCGCTCGAGTACGGCACGTTCGAGGGCACGATCCCGCGCGGCGAGTACGGCGCCGGCACGGTGACGATCTGGGACGACGGCCGCTACGACCTCGAGAAGTGGCGCGACGACGAGGTCATCTTCACCGCCGAGGGCCGGCCGGGCGGGCCGCTCGGTCGGGTGCGGCTCGCGCTCATCCGCACCGGTGAGGCTCCGGGGGGCGGGTCGGGCGAGAAGTCCCAGTGGCTGCTGCATCGCATGAAGACGGATGCCGAGGGCCACCCACAGCCCGACGGCGTCGCCGCCGCGCCCACGCCGTCCGACGGCCCCGCTCCGACCGCGCCGAGACCGCAGGACCCCCCGGCGGCCACGGCCCGGCCCCGGCCGATGCTCGCGACCGCGTCGACCCCGGGCATGGCCCGGGCGGCGGCGCGCCGATGGGCGGGGCACCACGGCGGCGCGTGGGCCGAGATCAAGTGGGACGGCGTGCGCGCCCTCGGCGTCTGGGACGGCGCCCGGCTGCGGCTGTTCGCCCGCAGCGGCACCGACATCACCGCCCGGTACCCCGAGCTGACCACCGATCCGGGACTCGGCGACCGGCCCGTCGTGCTCGACGGCGAGATCGTGGCGCTCGATCGACAGGGGCGGCCGAGCTTCACTCGCCTGCAGAACCGCATGCACCTCACCAAGCGCGGGGAGATCGAGCGCGAGGTCACCCGCACGCCGGTGCGCTATCACCTCTTCGACGCGATCCTCCCGGACGAGCCGGACGCCCCGCTCGCCGAGCGCCGCGGGGCGCTCGAGCGGCTCGCCGCGAACGCGAATCCGGCGTTCGTGGTGCCCCCGGTCTTCGACGACGTGGATGCCGCGCTCCAGGCCAGCCACCGGTTCGGCCTGGAAGGCGTGGTCGTCAAGGACCCCTCCTCGACCTACCGCCCGGGTGCCCGGTCGGAGTCATGGCTGAAGGTCAAGCACGCCCGCACCCAGGAGGTCGTGATCGGCGGCATCCGCCCGGGCCGGGGCGGCCGCACAGGCTCGATCGGCTCGCTGCTGCTGGGCGTTCCCGGTGACGACGGGCTCGAGTACGTCGGGCGGGTGGGGTCGGGGTTCAGCGAGTCGGCCCTCGCCCGGCTCGAGCAGCTGCTGACTCCGCTGCGCACCGACGAGCAGCCGTTCGTCGAGGTGCCGCGCGCCGATGCGTCGGACGCGCTGTGGGTGCGCCCCGAGCTGGTCGGCGAGGTGGCGTTCGCGGAGTGGACGCCCGGCGGCATCCTCCGTCAGGCGCGCTGGCGCGGCCTGCGACCCGACAAGTCTCCGGCGGAGGTCGTGCGGGAGGTGTGACCTGATCAGGCGTGCGGCTCGTGCTCGGCGTGCCCCGCGGGCTCGAGCTGGAACGTCGAGTGCTCGACGTCGAAGTGATCGGCCAGGCATCCCTGCAGCTCGCTGAGCAGCGCACCCGATCCGCCGTCGCGCAGCACCTCGTCCTCGACCACGACGTGGGCCGTGAACACAGGCGCGCCGCGGGTCAGCTGCCACACGTGCACGTCGTGGACGTCGACGACGCCGGTCGCGCGCAGCAGGTGCTCGCGGATCTCCTGCACGTGCATCCCCCGCGGCGCCGACTCGGCCAGCACCGAGACCACCTCCCGCAGCAGGGCGATCGCGCGCGGCACGATCATGGCCGCGATGAACAGGGATGCCACGGCATCCGCCGCCGTCCAGCCGGTCGTCACGATCACGATCGCCGCGACGATCACGGCCGCCGACCCCAGCAGATCGCCGAGCACCTCGACGTAGGCGCCGCGCACGTTGATGCTGCGCTTCTGCGCCGCGCTGAGCAGCCACAGCGCGGCGGCGTTGGCCACGAACCCGATGACGGCGACCACCAGCATGAGGGTGCCGGCGACCTCCTCCGGACCGGGATCGGCCAGTCGCCGCACCCCCTCCACCGCGATGCCCACCGCGAGCACCAGCAGGATCACCCCGTTGACCAGCGCACCGAACACCTCGGCGCGCTGGTAGCCGAACGTGCGGCGGTCGTTGGCGGGGCGGGCGGCGACGATGCTCGCCACCAGGGCGATCACCAGCGCCGCCCCGTCGGTGAACATGTGCACCGCGTCCGCCAGCAGCGCGAGCGATCCGCTGAGGACGGCGCCCACGATCTGCACGACCATGACGATCGCCGTGATGCCCAGCGAGATCGCCAGCAGTCGGCGATTGCTCGCGCCGCGGATGCCCGCGGCGTCCGGTGCATGATCGTGCATGCCCCCAGGCTAGGCCGGGCCCTGGCGGACCGGGCCGATGGCCGGGCTGTCGGGAATGATCCTGATTCCCGGTACCGTCGGAACATGGCATCCCTCGACCGGCCATGGCGTCGCGGTGGCGCCGCCCGCTACGCCCGCGGGCGCCTGCGCGGGATCCTCCGGCCGCGGGTGGAGGTGGTGCCTGTCCCGGCCGACGTGCGCAAGGACGAGGATGCCGAGATCGCCGTGCGCGACGGCACGATCCTGCGCGCGAACGCCTACCGGCCGGCCGACGGCACGCCGGTGCCGGCGATCGTGTGCGCCCATCCGTACGGCAAGGACGACCTGCCGCACCGGAGCGGCCGGGGGCGCGCCCGGCTCAACCCGCAGTACCGGATCATGCGGCAGCCCGGCCCCGTCCGGATCTCGGCCGAGACCGGCTGGGAGGCGCCGGACCCCGCCTTCTGGGTGCCGCACGGATTCGCCGTCGTCAACCTCGACCTGCGCGGAGCGGGCCGCTCGGACGGCGTCGGATCGCTGCTGTCGGAACAGGAGGGCGACGACATCCACGACGTGATCGAGTGGGTCGCGGCCCAGCCCTGGTGCGACGGGAACGTCGGGATGCTCGGGGTCTCGTACCTGGCCATCTCGCAGTACCGCGCGGCCGTCGCGGCCCCGCCGCACCTGCGGGCCATCGTCCCGTGGGAGGGCTTCACCGACCCGTATCACGACTTCTTCTACCCGGGCGGCGTGCCCGAGATCGGCTTCTCCCGGCTGTGGACCACGCTCGTGCGCCGTGCGACGCGGATGGAGCCCGACCTGGGCGTCGAAGTGCGCCGGCATCCCGACGACGGGCCGTTCTGGCGGGCGCTGCATCCCGAGCTCGGCGGCATCCGCGTGCCGATGCTCGTGTGCGGGAGCTTCTCGGACAACAACCTGCACTCCCGCGGCTCGATGCGCGCGTTCCGCGGCGTCGCCTCGGCCGACCGGCACCTGTACACGCACCGGGGCGGCAAGTGGGCGGTCTTCTACGGCGACGAGGCGAAGGCCGCGCAGCTCGCATTCCTGGAGCGGCACCTCAAGGGGGCGCAGCGAGAGATCCCCCGCGTGCGGCTCGAGGTGCGCGAGCGCGGGGACCTGATCGCCGAGGTGCGGGAGGAGCCGGACTGGCCGCTGCCGCAGGCCGAGGAGCGCGTGCTCTGGCTCGCCCCGGACGGCCTGCTCTCGGCGCAGTCGCCGCAGACGCCCGGCGGGCTCGAGCTGAACCCCCGCCGCCGTGCCGCGACCTTCCGGTGGGTGTTCGACGAGGACACCGAGATCACCGGGGACGCCATGCTGCGGCTGTGGATGCGCGCCCGGCCAGGCGGCGACGCGCACGTGTTCGCAGGCATCTCGAAGTGGGCCGACGGGCGCTTCGTGCCGTTCGAGGGATCGTACGGCTTCGGCCGCGACCTGGTGACCACCGGCTGGCGCCGGGCGGCCCTGAACCCGGCCGGGCCGACGCAGGTGGGCGTGGAGTTCGGACCGTCGGCGACGCTGTTCCGCGCCGGCGAGGAGCTGCGGCTGCACATCAGCGGACGCCAGCTCTCGCCGCGCAATCCGCTGTCCGGCGCGGCGCCCGGTCTGTACCGCACCACCCCCCGCGCGCGCTGGCTGCTCGAGTGGGACCCGCAGCGCAAGGCCGGGCTGCTGCTGCCGGTGGTGCCGCGCTAGAGCCTGCTCAGCAGCGGCGCGAGCGCGGCGAAGGCACGGGCGCGGTGCGAGTCGGCGTTCTTCTCCTCGGCCGTCCACTCGCCCACCGGGCGCTCGGAGCCGGGCTCCTGGCCGTCCGGGATGAAGATCGGGTCGTAGCCGAACCCGCCGGTCCCGGATGGCGCGTGGGCGAGCCTTCCCGGCCAGCGCCCCTCCACGACGTGCTCCTCGTCACCGGCCACGAGGGCGATCGTCGTCACGAAGTGCGCCGTGCGATGCGGATCCGGGATGTCGGCGAGCTGGTCGAGCAGGAGTTCGAGGTTGGCCGTGGCGTCCTTGGCGTGACCGGCCCAGTACGCCGAGAAGACCCCCGGCGCGCCGCCGAGCACGTCCACGCAGATGCCCGAGTCGTCGGCGATGGCCGCGAGGCCCGTGTGGGCGGCCGCGGCGCGCGCCTTGATCAGCGCGTTCTCGGCGAAGGTCACGCCGTCCTCGATCGGCTCGGGCCCGTCGTACCCGACCACCTCGAGGTCGGGCCGCGTGACCCCGACGATGCTGCGATACTCCGCCACCTTGTGCGGATTGTGGGTGGCCAGCACGATCCGCCGGTCGCTCACGGAGCGCTCTCCGCCAGCGCCGACGCCTGCAGGTCGCGCAGCTGCGCGCACCCGTTCACGCCGAGGTCGAGCATCGCATCCAGCTCGCGCTTGTCGAACGGGGCCCCCTCGGCGGTGCCCTGCACCTCGACGAACAGCCCGCGGCCGGTCACGACGACGTTCATGTCGGTCTCGGCGCGCACGTCCTCGACATATGCCAGGTCGAGCATGGGTTCGCCGTCGACGATCCCCACGGATACAGCGGCGACCGAGTCCAGCAGGACGCGCGCCTTCTGGCCGATGAAGCGCTTCTCGCGGCCCCATTCGATCGCGTCCGCCAGGGCGACGTAGGCGCCGGTGATCGCGGCGGTGCGGGTTCCCCCATCGGCCTGCAGCACATCGCAGTCGATGACGATCGTGTTCTCGCCCAGGCCCTTCGTGTCGACGACCGCTCGCAGCGCGCGTCCGATGAGCCGCGAGATCTCATGCGTGCGGCCGCCGATGCGCCCCTTCACGGACTCTCGGTCGCTGCGGTCGTTCGTCGCCCGCGGGAGCATCGCGTACTCGGCGGTCACCCAGCCCCTGCCCTTGCCGGTGAGCCAGCGGGGCACGCCGTTGGTGAACGACGCCGTGCACAGCACCCTGGTCGCCCCGAACGAGATCAGCGCAGAACCCTCCGCGTGGGCGCTCCAGCCCCGCTCGATCGTGATGGGCCGCAGCTGGTCGGCGGTGCGACCGTCGGCGCGCAGTGGTTCGCTCATGAGTCTCCTTCGGTTCAGCGAGCGTGTCCGGGGATGTCTATGGCGCCGGTCTGCACGAGCCGCACGGCAGACACCTCTCGGCCCATCAGGCGGTGCGCGAGGCGCAGGAACTCGTCCGCCGAATCGCCGGTGGCCTCGTAGACGTGGGAGGGGGCGGCATCCGGCCCCGCCAGCAGATCGCGCGAGACGAGCTGCCGGTAGACGTCGTTGGCGGTCTCGGTGTCGCTGGAGACCAGCGACACCTCCGGTCCCATGACGTAGCTGATGGCCCCCTTGAGGAACGGGTAGTGCGTGCAGCCGAGCACCAGCGTGTCGACACCCGCGTGGCGCAGCGGCGCGAGGTACTCCTCGGCGGCGGCGAGCAGCTCCGGCGAGTCGGTGACGCCGGCCTCGACGAACCCGACGAACGACGGGCACGCCGCGGTGAGGACCGTGAGCCGCTCGTTCACCCCGAGCATGTCCTGGTAGGCGCCCGAGCCGATGGTGCCGGCGGTGCCGATCACGCCGATGCGGCCGTTGCGCGTGGTCGACATCGCGGTGCGCACAGCGGGACCGATGACCTCGACCACCGGCACGTCGTAGCGCTCGCGGGCATCGCGCAGCATCGCCGCCGAGGCCGTGTTGCAGGCGATCACGAGCATCTTCACGCCCTGATCGACGAGGGTGTCGAGCACCTCGAGGGCATAGCGGCGCACGTCGGCGATGGGCTTGGGTCCGTACGGCGAATGGGCGGTGTCGCCGATGTACAGCAGGGACTCCCGCGGGAGCTGGTCGGTGATCGCCCTGGCCACCGTGAGGCCGCCGACCCCCGAGTCGAAGATGCCGATCGGCGCGTCGGCGATGTCGCGGTCCTGGCCGCCGCCCTGAGCATGCCGATGGGCGCCGCCCTGAGCCTGCCGATGGGCGCCGCCCTGAGCCTGCCGAAGGGTCACGATGCACCAGCCTACGCCAGGCGCCCGCTCCCCTATGCTGACCCGCATGAGTGCGTCCACTGCCCTCCTCACCGACCGCTACGAGCTGACGATGCTCGACGCCGCCCTCAGGGACGGCACGGCGCAGCGCCGCTGCGTTTTCGAGCTGTTCGCGCGGCGCCTGTCCGGCGGGCGCCGGTTCGGCGTCGTCGCCGGGACCGGGCGGCTGCTGAGCCTGCTGCGCGAGTTCCGCTTCGGCGAGGACGAGCTGCGGTTCCTGCGGGACGAGAAGGTGGTGGATGCCGCGACCGTCGCCTACCTGGAGGACTACCGGTTCGGCGGGTCGATCATCGGCTACCGCGAGGGCGAGCTGTACTTCCCGGGCTCCCCGGTGCTCACGGTGGAGGGCACCTTCGCGGAGGCGGTGGTCCTCGAGACGATCGCGCTGAGCGTGCTCAACCACGACTCCGCCGTCGCCACGGCGGCCGCGCGCATGAGCATCGCCGCCGGAGACCGGCCGCTCGCCGAGATGGGGTCGCGCCGGGCCGGCGAGCAGTCCGCCGTCGCGGCGGCGCGCGCCGCCTACATCGCCGGATTCGATGCGACGAGCAATCTGGAGGCGGGCCGCGCATGGGGCATCCCCACCATGGGCACGGCCGCGCACTCGTGGACCCTCCTCCACGACTCGGAGGAGGACGCGTTCCGCGCGCAGATCGAGGCGCTGGGTCTCGGAACCACCCTGCTCGTGGACACCTACGACATCCGGCAGGGAGTGCGCACCGCGATCGAGGTCGCCGGAACGAGCCTGGGCGGGGTGCGGATCGACTCGGGTGACCTGCCGGTCGTGGCCGCCGCGGTCCGCGAGCAGCTGGACGAGCTCGGCGCCGCGGACACGAAGATCACCGTGACCAGCGACCTGGACGAGTACGCGATCGCGGCCCTTGCCGCCTCGCCCGTCGACTCCTACGGCGTCGGCACCTCCGTGGTCACCGGCTCAGGGACGCCGACCTCCGGAATGGTCTACAAGCTGGTGGCCCGGCAGGACGCCGACGGATCGTGGGTGAGCGTGGCGAAGGCATCCGCCGACAAGACCTCCAAGGGCGGACGCAAGGCGGCCTTCCGCACCCTGCAGCGCGGAACCGCCACCAGCGAGCTCATCGTCGTGTCGGACGGCTTCGAGGCGGTGCAGACCGCCGCGGATCACCCGGAGGGGCGGGCGCTGCAGGCCGTGTTCGTGGCGGACGGCGCGATCGACGCGGCGTACGAGGGCACCGCCGGAGTGGCGGCGGCCCGGCGGCACCACGCCGATGTCCGCGAGGAGCTGCCGGTGCGCGCGCTCGCGCTCAGCCGTTCCGACCCGGCGATCCCCACCGTGTACCGGTGATCAGGTCCGCAGACCCTCGTAGATCTCCTTGCAGGTGGGGCAGACCGGGAACTTCTCCGGGTCGCGACCCGGGGTCCACTTCTTGCCGCAGAGGGCACGCACGGGCTTTCCCGTCAGGGCGGACTCGAGGATCTTGTCCTTCTTCACGTAGTGCGAGAAGCGCTCGTGATCGCCCGGCTCGATGTTCTCCTCGCGGATGAGCTCTTCGAGCTCCTGATCGAGCAGGGCGAGTCCGCCATCGTCGGGGGTGCCTGCAGGAGTGCTCATAGCGGCCCAGTCTAGCCGCGCCTCGGGGGCCCTCAGGCGGCTTCGGCGAACTCCATGAGACGCGATCCGCGGCGCCGGAACAGCGACGACCCGATGCCCAGACCCACCGCGAGCACGACCACGCCGACGGCGACGCCGGACCACAGTGCGGCGTAGCCCAGACGCACGTCGCCGGTCATGACCGCCTGGAGTGCCAGCAGGAGCGTCGGGGTGCTCAGGACCACGGCCCCGATGAGCACCGTCGCCTGGGCCGCGATGCCCGCCGACGCGTGCTGGGGCTGCTGGAACGGGCTGTCGCCGGGTCGGGAGACGGCATAGGGCGCGACCACCGAGGAGATGCTGGACAGCCCCAGGCCGCACAGGAACAGCACGGCGGCGACCCCGGTCAGCGCGGGCAGGATCGCCCAGCGGCCGTGCAGCGCCACAGTGACGGGGATGAGGACGGCCAGCAGCGGCACGGCGATGAGCACGACGGGCACGAGCCGACCGACCCGGTCGGCGATGCCGCGGGTGCCGCTGGCGATGTGCATCCAGATCGCGGTCGAGTCGTAGGCGACGTCGTTGTGCGGCAGCCAGCCGAAGAACAGCGCCACGATCGGGACCGGCAGCAGCGCCACCGTCGCGGGCGAGACGCCGGCGACCAGGGGTGGGACCACCGAGATGAGCGCCGCGACCGGGATCACCGCCGCATTGACGAGGTAGCGGCGATCGCGCCGCCAGTACACCAGACTGCGCGCGGCGATCGCGCCGCCGGGGGTGCCGGGCGCGACCGCGAACCACCCCAGCCCTGCGCGCTCGGGCAGCGGCCGCTCGGTGGTCCGCAGCAGGCGATGGACGAGGACGAGCCAGGCGACCGCGAGGAGCACGACGGTGGCGACGGCCACGAGGGCGATCAGCCACACCTGACCTGCGCCGCCGGCGATCGCCGCCGGAAGTGCCCAGGCCGCCCCGAACGGCGTGTACGCGAGGACGGTGACCGCCTGCTCGAGCTGACCCGGCACGGTGCCGCGCCATTCCAGCGACGCGAAGAACACGACGGCCGGCACGACCACCACGACGATCGTCAGCACGAACAGGCCGGACAGCTCGCGCGTGCGCCGCTCGCGGAGGAACAGCGCAGCCACCGCCATGCCGGTGCGCACGAGAAGGACGCAGGTGAGGGCGGCGAGCAGGGCCGAGACGGCGCCCACGACCGGTGTCACGCCGTGCTGCGCCCACAGGATCGTCGTGCACACGCCGACCGCGATGAGAGCGAGCGTCGGCGCGCTGAGCACACCGGCGACCACGAGGGTCCACGCGAGCGGCCGCTCGGGCAGGCCGAACACGGCGAATCGACGAGGATCGAGCTGGTCCTCCGCACCCCCGATCAGGGGCGCCAGAGCGAACGCGAGGGTCACGGCGGCGCCTCCGAGCACCACGACGGCCCGCGCCGTGCCCGGCTCGGTCCCGCCCATCGACACCACCCCGATGCACGCGGCGGTCGTCGCGGCCGTGAGCGCGACGAATCCGATCACCGTGCGGACCACCGTCCGCCGGTCTGCGCGCAGGGCGCCGACGAAGAGGGCGAGCCTCAGTCGGAGAACGTGTGCAGCCATTCCAGCCCCTCCACGTCCCCCAGGCCGCCGGAGAGCTCGATGAACCTCTGCTCGAGGGTGAGCTCGCCGCGCACCTCGTCGACGGTGCCTTCGGCGAGGACCTGCCCGGCGACCAGCACCGCCACGCGGGTGCAGACCCGCTCGACGAGCTCCATGCCGTGGCTCGAGAGCATGACCGTCCCGCCGTGCGCCACGTAGGCACCGAGGATGTCGAGGATGACCGCGCTGGAGACCGGGTCGACCGCCTCGAAGGGCTCGTCCAGGACGAGCAGGCGCGGGGAGTGGATGAGCGCTCCCGCCAGCATGATCTTCTTGGTCATCCCGGCCGAGTAGTCCGACACGACGCGCCCCAGCGAATCGGTGAGGTCGAACGCGCGCGCCAGGTCCGCGGTGCGGGACTCGACCACGTCGGGGCGCAGTCCGCGCAGGATCCCGTAGTAGTACAGCAGCTGACGCCCGGTGAGCCGGTCGAAGGTGCGCAGACGATCGGGCAGCACGCCCATGACCCGCTTCGCCGCCACCGGGTCGGCCGCGGCGTCGATCCCCGCGACGCGGATCGTGCCGCGCGTCGGGCGCAGCAGGCCGGCGACCATCGAGAGCGTGGTCGTCTTGCCGGCGCCGTTGGGCCCCACGACGCCGTAGAACGAGCCTGCCGGGACGGTGAGGTCGATGCCGTCTACGGCGCGTGTGTCGCCGAAGGCCTTCACGATTCCGCGGAGCTCGACAGCGGGAGTGGATGCCTGCGGGATCTCCCCCACCGCGTCGACCACCGCGACGACCCGCTCGGGCTCGGGCCGGTGATCGGCCGGCTCGGGCTCCGGCTCAGGCTCGGGTTCAGGCGCAGGCTCAGGCTCAGGCTCGGAAAGGTCGGGCGCCGGCGATGCGACCTCGGGCGCGGTCGCAGACGCGGCGGGCTCCGGCTCGTGGCGCGCAGGCAGGGGCGGCTTGGGCGGCACCAGGATCGTCTCGCCGTCGGCCTCGAGGACCTCCACCGGCAGGGGCGGCGGAGGTCCTGGTTCGGAGATCTCCGCCGGCTCCGGCTGCGTGGCCGCCGGGCGCTTCTTCGTGCCGCCCTTCTTTCCGGGGCGCTTCTTCCCGCCGGTCTTGCTCGCCGGCAGGGGCGCGACCGGTCGCGGGGCGGCCTCGACCGCCGCGTCACCGGCGGCGACGGCACCCTCATCCGGATCCTGCGCGGCAGGCATCGAAGCGGTCATCGGTCCAACGTACCAATCCCGACCCATCGGCCCCTGGACGGAGTCCGACGTCGTCACGCACTCAGGATATTCCCAGGTCACGGCGCGACAAGGCGGTTGCACATCCCCTGCCCGCTCCCAGCCGTCTTCGCTACGATGAGGCGGGCACGAAGGAGTGTCATCGCGGTGGAATCACCGTGACGTCCCCACACTCCAGGAGCGCAATGACCCTTCAGACCGTCATTCTCGCCGCCGGCATGGGCTCGCGGCTGGGGCGCAGCCTGCCCAAGCCCCTCACCGAGCTCGGCGACGGCCGCAGCATCATGCGTCAGCAGCACGACAACATCCGCGCGGCGTTCGGAACCGGCGCCCGCATCACCACCGTCGTCGGCTACCGCGCAGAGACGATCGTCGAAGCGTTCCCCCGTGTCCACTACGTCTACAACGATCGCTACGACCAGACGAACACCTCCAAGAGCCTGCTGCGGGCGCTGGGCACGACCGGCCGCGGCGGCGTGCTGTGGATGAACGGCGACGTGGTCTTCGACCCGCGTGTGCTCGGCCGGGCGATCCCCCTCATCGATGCCGACCGTTCCTTCGTCACCGTCAACACCGCGAAGGTGAGTGACGAAGAGGTCAAGTACACCGTCACCGAGGACGGGTGGATCAAGGAGCTGTCCAAGACCGTGCGAGACGGCATCGGCGAGGCCGTGGGGATCAACTACATCTCCAGCGCCGAGAAGCGCGCCTTCATGCGCCAGCTCCAGCGGGTCGACGACCAGGACTACTTCGAGCGCGGACTCGAGCTCGCGATCATCGAGGACGGCATCCGGCTGCAGCCTCTGGACATCTCGGATCTCTACGCCGTCGAGGTCGACTTCGCCGAAGACCTCGAGCGCGCGAATCAGTACGTCTGAGCACGCCGAGCGCCCGCTTAGGCTGGTCCCGATGGCAGCGAAGGTGCACAGGATCCACTCGCTCTCCGACGACTCGCCGTGGGAGGGCGGGCTGCCGCCTGCCGGGTCGCCGGAGCATCCGCGCACGATCCGGGCCCTCGACCGCGTGATGGCGATCCAGCGGCCGATCGTCGTCGCGCACCTGCGCAGCATCCGCCGCCGGCATCCGCAGGTGTCGACGGATGCGATCGTGCGGATGCTGGAGCGACGCTACCTCACGGCGGTGACCACCGGCGGGGCCGCTGTCGGGGCGACAGCGGTGGTCCCGGGTATCACCACCGGGGTGACCCTGGCCCTTTCCGGCGTGGAGACGGCCGGATTCCTGGAGTCCACGGCGCTGTTCGCCCAGTCGCTGGCCGAGGTGCACGGCATCCCCGTGGACGACCCCGATCGCGCCCGGGCACTCGTGCTCACGCTGATGCTCGGCCGCGAGGGCACAGAGCTCATCGCCCAGCTCGCGGGCGAAGCCGCCGGCCGAGCGGCAGGCCGGCCCGCGTTCTGGGGCGAGCTGATCACCAAGACGCTGCCGCGCGCTGCGGTCGGGCCGCTCGTCGACCGGCTCAAGTCCGTGTTCATCAAGCACTTCGCGGCCAAGGCGGGCGCCTCGTGGCTCGGGAAGGCGCTGCCCTTCGGCATCGGCGCCGCCGTCGGCGGCGCCGGCAATCACATCCTCGCGCGACGGGTGATCGTCACCTCGCGGCGTGCCTTCGGCATCCCTCCGCTCGCGCTTCCGGCCGACCTCGAGCCCCGGCCGGGATCCCTGCCGCTCGAGTCGCTCGCAGCCGGCGGGATCCGGCGCGCAGGCGGCGCGATCGCCGTCGCCGGCCGCCGCGCCGTCGGCGTCATCATCAGGCGCCGCGAAGACCCCGCGTGACGGGCCTTCGCTTCCGGTACCCTCGGCCTCGGGGAGAGAAATCGAGGAGGCATGGCCGAGGTCGATCCTGCCGAGCTGCCGCGCGAGTTCGAGGCGCCGGAGTCGGCCGCGCCGCCCCTCGAGCCGCCTGTTGCGGAGGCGCCGGCGTTCCCGCTTCCCGGGATGCCCAGCACGGTGTCGCTGGTCACCGACTCGGTGATCACCAGGCCCCTCGCCGAGCGCATGGCGGTCGCCCGTGAGGACGAGCGCATCGGCGTGGTCATCGAGGTGCGCACCGACAGCGGCGTCGACCTGGAGGGCCTGTTCGCCGAGCTCGCCGGGATGGTGCTGATCGCGGCACCCGGATCCACCATGTGGCGCACCGGCGGGTATCTCATGGCGTCGCTGACCCGCGACGAGATCCTCACGATCGTCGACCGCGACAGCGGGCTGGGCGGCCGCGTGCGGGCCGGGCGCGACGAGGCCAAGACCGCGCCGCGAAGCTTCATCAACCGGATCTGGCCGAACTTCGAGGTCCGCGCCACCATCCACCGCAGCGTCATCACCGTGAAGGCGGATGCAGCGGTGCGCTCGTTCGACGCGACCGGCGACGGCATCGTGTGGGCGGTCCTGGACACCGGACTGGATGCCGCGCATCCGCACTTCGCGACGTACGAGACCCTCGACCTGCCGCGCGGTCTCCATCCGCGCAGCTTCGTGCCCGGCACGGCCGACTCGGACGCCCTGCGCGACCCGAACGGCCACGGCACCCATGTCGCGGGCATCATCGCGGGCGGCCAGACCGCGACCTCGCGCCGGAAGATCTGGGCGGCGACCTGGTACCGCACGGCCCAGGGCGACACCGGCGTCGAGCGGGTGGAGCTGCCGCGGATCCGCGGGATGGCGCCGAAGGCGAAGATCCTGCCCCTGAAGGTGCTGCGCGACGACCGCACCGGCGACGTCGCCTCGCTGCTGGCCGCGCTCGAGTACATCCAGGAGCTCAACCGCGACGGGCGCGAGCTCATGGTCCACGGCGTCAATCTGTCGCTGGGCTACCCGTTCGACCCGTCGTGGTTCGCGACCGGCCTGTCGCCGGTGTGCCGCGAGGTGGACCGGCTGGTGGCCAACGGCGTGTGCGTGGTGGCGTCGGCCGGAAACACCGGCTACGGCGCCGCTCTGGACCCGTCGCGTCGCGAGATGCGACTGGGGTTCGGCATGACCATCAACGATCCCGGCAACGCCGCACGGGCCATCACCGTCGGCTCCACCTCGGTCAAGCCCCACACGACGGGCGTCTCGTACTTCTCCTCCAAGGGGCCGACCGGCGACGGCCGGCTCAAGCCCGATCTCGTCGCACCCGGCGAACGGGTGGTCAGCGCCGGCGCCGGGGAGCTGCTCGAGAAGGCCCGCGGCGCCCTTCCCCCTCGCCGCGGCGCGAAGCCGGTCATCACCTACGTGGAGGACTCCGGGACGTCGATGTCGGCGCCTCATGTATCAGGAGTGGTGGCGTCCTTCCTCTCCGTCCACAGGGAGTTCATCGGGCGCCCGGACGACGTCAAGCGCATCCTCATGGACTCCGCGAGCGACCTCGGTCGCGAGCGCGTCTTCCAGGGTGCCGGACTGGTCGACGCGATGCGCGCGATCCAGGCGGTCTGACGAGGTGGCTGAAATGGTCCTGCCGTACACAGAGGTCGAGTTCGACAAGAAGGGCAGGCTCACGAATCCGCAGCAGGTCGATGACGCGCGCGAGCTCTTCGACGGTGAGAAGGCGACCGATGTCATCGTCCTCACCCACGGGTGGAACAACGACACCGCGACGGCCCGTGCCCTGTACCGGGACATCATGTCGTCCCTGGAGGGCGTGCGCGGCAAGGTGGCGCGCGCGAAGGGCCGTCGCTTCGTCGTCGTGGGCCTGATCTGGCCGTCGATCCTGTGGGCGCCGCCCGACCATGAGGGTCAGGGTGCGGGTGCGGGGATCGGCGACGAGGCGGACGAGCTGCGCGAGCTCATCGAGCAGCAGGTGGAGCAGCCGTCCCGCCGCGACGCGCTGATCGCGCTCATCCCGAGCCTGGAGACCTCGGCGAGCGTGCGTGCCGAATTCGTCGACCTCCTGCGCACGGACCTTCCCGCCGGCGCAGTGGACGACGCCGACCCCGACTCGGCACCGGAGGCGCTGAAGACCGCGGATGCCGAGACCCTCTTCGCCGCCGCGGGCGGCGGACCCGCGCTCTCCGGCGCGCCCGAGGAGGCGGGCGGCGCCGCCGGTCTGGGTGCGTTCGAATTCGGCGAGGAGGAGGGCGGCGCGGCGGGCTTCAGTCTCTCCGGGCTGCTGGGCGCCGCGCGCAGCATCGTCAACATCACGACCTACTACACGATGAAGGAGCGCGCCGGCGTGGTGGGCGCGAAGGGCATCGCGAAGCTGCTGGAGCAGCTGCACGCGACGACGCCGGGTGTGCGACTTCACCTGGTGGGTCACTCGTTCGGCGGACGGGCGGTGACCGCCGCGGCCGACGCCACGAACGCGCCGGTCTCGTCGATGTGCCTGCTGCAGGCTGCGTACAGCCACTACGGCATGGCGCAGGGCTGGGATGGCGCGCAGGCCGACGGGGTGTTCGCCCGCGTGCCGGGCAGGGTGGCCGGGCCGATCGTGGTGACCTTCACCCGCAACGACAAGGCGGTGGGCCTCGCCTACCCGGTGGCGTCCCGCATCGCACGGCAGGTGGGTGTGGGCCTGGGCGACGCGAACGACAAGTACGGCGGCATCGGCCGCAACGGCGCCCTGAAGACACCGGCATCGCTCCCGTTCGGCACTCTGCTCGACGTCGGCGGCGAGTACGTGTTCCAGCCGGGGCGGGTCTCGTCGCTCGACGGCGACCGGTTCATCTCCGGTCACAGCGACATCGCCGGTCGCCAGGTGGCCTACGCGGTGCTGACCGCGGCGACGACCGTCGACTGAGCCCCGGGCCGGCCCGCTCCGGGAGACAATGGGGCCATGGGACTTTTCACGCAGCGTCCGCAGGAGCCCTCGGCGTGGGCCGCACTCCCGGGTGAGCCGCTGCGGCCGACGTCGCCGGCCGACCGGCTCGCGGACGCGTCGCCGGGGATCGGCGAGCTCGGCCTGCTCGGCGACGGGATCGCGTCGATCGCGATTCCGGTCGAGCAGGTCGCGCCGGCGGAGGATCCGGAGGCGAGGGCACAGCCATCCGGCGACCACTAGCCTCGGGAGATCCACCGCCGGCCGGTTCACGCCGCCCGACCCGGATGCGGCGACGGTCCTGACCGGCGAGCGACGCGTGGGATGATCGACGGATGCACGTCGAGGGAACCGGAGCCAGGGACGCCCCGGTGCCTCCACGGGATGCCGGCGTCTCGTTCGTGATGCCGGTGCTCAACGAGCGCGCCTATCTGGAGCGTGCCGTGGAGACCGTGCTCGCCCAGGAACTCGACGGACCGACCGAGCTCGTGCTGGCACTGGGCCCCTCCACCGATGGCACCGACGAGGTCGCCGCACGCCTGGCCGCAGCCGACCCGCGCATCGTCCTGGTCGCCAATCCCCGTGCCGACATCCCGGTCGGGCTCAACCTCGCGATCGGCGCGTCCCGCTTCCCGACCGTGGTGCGCGTGGATGCGCATTCCGAGCTCACCCCGGGCTACACGCGCCGGGCGCTGGAGACCCTCGACCGGGCGCGGGCGGCGAACGTCGGCGGGGTCATGCGCGCCGACGGCCGCTCGGCCTTCCAGCGTGCGGTGGCGCGGGCCTACAACTCCCCCATCGGCCTGGGCGGCGCCTCGTACCACGCCGGCGGCGAGGAGGGCCCCGCCGAGTCCGCTTACCTCGGCGTCATGCGCCGCGCGGTGGTCGAGGAGGTCGGCGGGTTCGACGAGACCATCCGGCGCGGCGAGGACTGGGAGCTGAACCTGCGCATCCGGCGCGCGGGGTACCGGGTGTGGTTCGATCCCGCGCTCGCGGTGACGTACTGGCCGCGCGAGAGCTGGACGCGGCTGGCCCGCCAGTTCTTCGCCACGGGCACCTGGCGGGGCGAGCTCGTACGCCGATACGGGCGCCGCAACGCGCTGCGCTTCTTCGCGCCGCCCGCACTGGTCGTGCTCATCGCGCTGGCGGCGATCACCGCCGTGCTGCAGGCGACCGGGGTGCTCACCGGATGGTGGGCCGCGGCGGCATCCGTGATCTACCTTCCGATCGTCGCGTACGCCGCCGTGGTCGTGGTCCAGGCGGTGCGCGGCGGCGACTGGGGCGACCGGCTGTGGACCCTCGCGGTGCTGCCCACGATGCACATCTCGTGGGGCCTCGGGTTCCTCAGCGGTGTGCTGCGCGGGGCGCGCCACGCGGTCGACACGTCCCGCCTGGGCGGCCGCAACACGCCGCTGCCGTGACTAGACCATCCGCTGGTCCAGCAGGCGCGCCACGACGCGCTCGGCCGCACGGCCGTCGTCGCGCGCGTTGAACACCGCCCGCCAGCTCTCATACCGGTCCGCGTACGCGGCGGAGTCGTCCTGGATCGCGTCGACGAGCTCCTGCTGGGTGCGCACCAGCGGTCCCGGGGCGCTGCGGCCGAGGTCGAAGTAGAAGCCGCGCAGCCGGCCGCGATAGTGCTCGAGGTCGGGCACGAGGAAGTACATGGGCTTGCCGGTGACGCTGTAGTCGAACATCACCGACGAGTAGTCCGTGATCAGCGCATCGGCCACCAGCAGCAGCTGCGCCATGTCCGGGTAGGCGGTGACGTCGATGACGCGGGGGCCTGCGGCATCCCGACCCGGAAGCAGGGTGCGCGAGTGACCGCGCACCAGCACCACGGCGTCGGTCTGCGCGGCCAGGGCCGCGGGATCGAGGAAATCCACCATCTGCGCGCGATCGTCGCGCCACGTGGGCGCGTACAGCAGCACGCGCTCACGCGCGCCGATGCCGAGGGCCTGGCGCGTCGCGGATCCGTCGCCGCTGACCAGCACGTCGTTGCGCGGATGGCCCTCCACCCAGATCGGACGCGACCGGAAGCGGTAGGCCCCGCGCAGGATGCGCGCCGCGTACGGGTTCTGCGCCAGCAGGACGTTCCAGCGCCGCGCCTCGCGCAGCACCGCCAGCGAGCGCCGCGCATCGAACCCGGGGCGGTGCAGCGCGAGACGCTTCAGCGGGGTGCCGTGCCAGGTCTGCAGCACCCGCTGACCGGGGCGACGCTCGAAACGGCGACGCAGCCAGTCGTTGACCACGATCAGCCGCGCGGCCCCGCGGGCACGCCACCACTCCGGACTCCCCTCCACCACCGGGATCGCCCCGTCGGGCACCTGCACCGAGAGGTCGACGACGCTCCAGTAGCGCACCAGATCGGGGCGCAGCTCGGCCAGCCGCCGGTCGATGGCGAGCGGGTTGCAGCTGGCATTGCGGCCGTAGAAGCTCTCGAAGAACGCCGCCTCTTCGAGTCCGCCGGGGCGGGTCGCATAGCGACGCTCCAGCGCGGCCTGCGCCTCGCCCGAATCGTAAGCCGGATCCACCGGCGGGCCGATGCGCACCGTCGCGCCCTCCAGCGACACCCGCAGCGTCCCCAGCTGGGTGAGGGGAAGGGATGCCGCGGCCCCGACCAGTTCGTACTCGCCCGCCGGAAGCGGCAGCACCGGCCCGCCCCAGCGCGACACCTGCAGCGGCAGCACCGCGCGCCACGTCCGGCCGCGTCCGGTCAGAGACGCCGCCCGCACGCTCGCGCGGGCGCCGCGCAGCTCGATCGCCGCCGGCCGCGGGCCTGTGCCGCGCAGCTCGAGCGCGGGCTCAGGGCCGGGGATCACCGTCGCCGTCGTCATGCCGCTCCCCCGATCGCTGCGATGACCGCCCGGTGCACCCGCGCGCTGCTGCCGCCGTCGCGGTAGGCGTGCACGCGCGCGCTGAGCGCCTCCGAGCGCGCCACGCGCGCCGCGCGCACCTGCGGGTCGGCCATGCTCGCCAGCTGCGCCGCCGCCTCGTCCCACGTTGCGGCGACATCGTCGCCCGCCACCTCCGCATACGTCCCGTAGAAGCCGCGGGTGCGCGCGTAGTCGTCGACGTCGGGCGCGAGGAAGACGACCGGCAGCGGCACGAGACCGGCGTCGTAGACGAGGGACGAGTAGTCGGTGATGAGGACGTCCAGTCCCGGCAGGGCCGGGGTGACGTCCCGCAGGATGTCGCTGCCCAGAGCGCGCACGCGGTCGGTGCGGCCGGGCGGGCGGTACTCCCCCGCACCGAGCGGATGGGAGCGCACGAGCAGAATGGCATCGGCGTCCTCGAGGACGCCGATCAGAGTCCGCCACTGCCGGACGGTGGGAACAGCGGGATCGGTCGCGCCGTCGCGCCAGGTCGGTGCGTACAGCCACAGCCGCGCAGCCCCGATCGCTCCGACGCGGCTCTCGACCAGCGCGCGCGCGGCGGAACGGCGCCGGTCCGGGTCACCCTGCGAGAGCACGTCGACGCGCGGCTCCCCGGTGACCGGCACGCGCTCGTCGGGCAGCCCGAACGCGGACTCCAGGCGCCCTCGCACGAGATGGGATGCCGCCGGCAGCAGCCCGATGCGTCGCGCCGCGCCCCGATACAGTCGGGCGATGAGACGGCGCACGCCGGGCACGCGCGCCAGCGTCGCCGGCGGCCGCACCGTCTCCGGCGAGTCGAGCCCGATCCGCTTGAGCGGGATGCCGTGCCACAGCTGCACCACGAACGCGCCGCTGACCGCATAGCGGTTCACGTCGCCGAAGCCGTGGGTCACGACGATCACCTGCGCGCGTGCGGTGGCCCAGAAGCCGCGCAGAGAGTGCCGGCGCAGGGTGGGGATGCCGGCTTCTGCGGCGTCCTGATTCTCCTCGCGCGACCCGGTCAGCCACACCGCGTCGTCGCGCTCGGCGACCTGCCAGAGTGCGAGCGCACCGTCGGCGACGCCGATGCCGCACCCGAAGACCCACGCCCCGCGCCGGCGGGGGATGATCGCGGTCGCGATGCGTCCCAGGGCGTACAGCGGGATGCGGGCGAGCTTGCGCGCGTTGCCCGCCGCGAACGAGAAGGACGCCACCCCGCGAGCCTATCGCCCGAAGGCGCGGCTCGCGGGGTGGTGTTCGGGTCCTACTGCAGCTCGCCGAGGGTCACGTCGGTCGAGTAGGTGTCGCCGTCGCGCACGTAGGTGACGGTCGCCTTGCTGCCGGCGGCGGCCGCCCGCACCTGTGCGGTGAGATCGACCGAGTCGGTGACCGGCACGCCGTTGAAGGCGGTGACGATGTCGCCCTCCTTCAGGCCGCCCTGCTCGGCGGCGCCGCCGGCGACGACGGAGTCGATGTAGGCGCCGGTGATCGTGGAGCCCTCCACGTACGCGGCGGACATCACACTGGCCCCGAGCAGCCCATGGGTGGCCGAACCGGTCTCGATGATCTCGTTCGCCACGCGCTCGGCGATGCTCGACGGGATCGCGAAGCCGACGCCGATGTTGCCGGCCTCGCCACCGCCGCCGCCCGCGGTGGCGATGGCGACGTTGACGCCGATGAGCCTGCCCTCGGAGTCGACGAGCGCGCCGCCGGAGTTGCCGGGGTTGATGGCCGCGTCGGTCTGGATCACGGCGATCTTGATCGACTCGCCGCCGGAGCCCTGACGCGGGCCCTGGCCGAAGTCGAAGAAGAACGGGCCGCCCGGGCCGTCCTGGCCCTCGTCGCCCTCGTCGCCCTCGCCCGAGTCGGGCGCCGCCGACGAGGCGATCTCGATCGAGCGGTTCAGCGCGCTCACGATCCCCGTCGTCACGCTGTTGGACAGGCCCAGGGGCGAACCGACGGCGACGGTCTGATCGCCGACGTTGAGCGCCGAGGAGTCGGCGAACTCGATCGGGGTGAGCCCGGACGCGCCCTCGATCTTGATGACCGCGAGGTCGTAGATCGGGTCGGTGCCCACGAGTGCGGCGTCGTGGACATGGCCGTCCGAGGTGGTCACGCGCAGGTCGGCGTCGCCGGTCGCGCCGTCGAGGGTCACCACGTGCGTGTTGGTGACGACGTAGCCGTCGGCGCTGAGGATCACGCCCGACCCGGTTCCGCCGGAGCTGCCCGACGAGGCGGAGATCGTGACGACGCTGGGGACCACCTTCGCCGCGATCGCCGTCGTCGCGTTGACCTTGTCGGGGTTGTTGACCGTCACCGTCTGCGGCGCGGCCTGTCCGGTCGCCGCCGGCGCGGGCCACAGCTGATTGCCGACGTAGGCGCCGCCGAGGCCGGCGGCGCCGCCGACCAGGAGGGCGACGACCACGGCGCCCGCGATGATGCCGGCCCCGCCCCTGCGCTTCGACGCCGGGGGCGCGGGGGGTGCGCCCGCGCCGTCCAGCGGCAGCGTCGGCTGGGTGGGGTGCGTCGCGGGCGCCGCGGCGGCGCCGAAGGCGCTGCCGGCGGGCGCCTGCCCCGCGTACTGCCCGTAGGAAGGACGCGGCGGCTGGACGGGGTGCGCCGTGTAGCCGGCGGGGGGACCGTACGGCGGCCGGGGCGCGGGCGGCACGGGCGGAGTCGCCGCGGCCGCGGGCGGGACGGGAGGTGCCGGCCGAGGCGGCGTCGCCGGCTCGTTCACGGGCTGCGCCGGGGTGGTGCCTTCGGCGCGGTCGCCGTTGATCTCGCTCATGGTGGTGTGCTCCTTCTGCCAAGCCCCTTCAGACTGCGCGGTGATCCTGTGGATTTCTTATGCCGCGGATGGGACCGGCCTATGCGGATACTCTGACCTGATGCAGGATGTGACGGGTGCGTGGCGCCGCACGGCCCGGGGCGCCGGGCTCCTCTCCGCGGAAGGGGCGGTGGCTCCGACCATTTTCGCAGAGATGAGCGCCCTCGCGGCGCGCACGGGCGCCATCAACCTCGGGCAGGGCTTCCCCGACGAGGACGGCCCGGCCGAGGTGCTGGAGGCTGCGCGCGCGGCGATCGCGAACGGGGCGAACCAGTATCCGCCGGGCCGCGGCATCCCGGCTCTGCTCGAGGCGATCTCAGCGCATCAGCGGCGCTTCTATGCCCTGGCGCTCGACCCGGAGCGCGAGATCCTGGTGACGGCGGGCGCGACGGAGGCGCTCGCCGCCGCGCTGCTGGCGCTCGTGGACGGCCCCGCCGACGAGGTCGTCATGTTCGAACCGCACTACGACTCGTACGCGGCCTGCGTCGCCCTCTCCGGTGCGACGCTCGTGACGGTCCCGCTGCGGCGACCCTACTTCCAGCCCGACCTCGACGAGCTGGCCGAGGCGGTCACCGACCGCACCCGGCTGATCCTGGTGAACAATCCGCACAATCCGACCGGAGCGGTGCTCGGCCAACAGGTGCTGCAGACGATCGTCGACCTGGCGCACCGGCACGACGCCCTGATCCTCACCGACGAGGTGTACGAGCACCTGTCGTTCGTGCCGCACGTGCCGGTCGCGACGCTGCCCGGCGCGCGGGAGCGCACGCTCACGGTGTCGTCGGCCGGGAAGACGTTCTCGACCACCGGGTGGAAGATCGGGTGGATCTCGGGCCCGGCCGAGCTGATCACCGCCGTGCTGACCGTCAAGCAGTTCCTCACCTATGTCAACGGCTCGCCGTTCCAGCCCGCCATCGCGCTCGGGCTGGGCCTTCCGGATGCGTTCTTCGCGGGCGTCGCGGCAACCATGAAGACCAAGGCCGACCTGCTCGGAGCCGGCCTCCGCGGGGCGGGCTTCGACGTGTCGACGCCGTCCGGCTCGTACTTCACGGTCGCCGACGCCGCGCCCCTGGGAGCCCGCGACGCCGCAGAGTTCTGCCGTGCGCTGCCGGCGACCGCGGGCGTGGTCGCGATCCCCCTGACCGCGTTCGCCACGCCCGAGCGTCGCGCCGAGTATGCGACGCTCGTCCGCTTCGCCGCGTGCAAGCGGGTCGAGGTGCTCGAAGAGGCGGCGGCCCGGCTCAGTTCGGCGCGACGTGGAAGCGCCGCAGGGCCAGAGCCGGGTTGACGCGGCGCACGCGGTCGACGGCCTCCTTCTCGAGCCACGCGACCGCGACGTCGGTCGCCGTTCCGATCGCGGCGATCTCGACCCCGGCCGGATCCACGACCATCGAGTTGCCGATGCCGAGCGGCGGCGGGTGGTCGGCTGCGGCGACGTACATCGTGTTCTCGATGGCGCGCGCGTGCAGGAGCGTGCGCCAGTGGTGCTCCTTGAGCGGTCCGCGGACCCACTCCGCCGCGACGAGGGCCACATCGACGCCGGCGTCCGCCAGCAGCCGCGCCACCTCCGGGAAGCGCAGGTCGTAGCAGGTCATCAGTCCGAACACGAGACCGCCCAGCTCGAACGTCTGCGGGGCCCCCGGCTCGCCCGGCTCGACCCAGTCCGACTCGCGCTGGCCGAACGCGTCGTACAGATGCAGCTTGCGGTAGCTCGCCAGCACCCCCGTGGCGTCGACGGCGACGACCGTGTTGCGCACCCGGCGTCCGTCCAGACCCCGCTCGAGCAGCCCGGCGACCAGGTGCACATCGTGTGTCGACGCCAGCTCCACGAGGCCCGACACGAACGGTCCGTCGATGTCCTGCGCATTGCGGGCGAGCGACTCGTCGAACGGGTCGACGAAGTAGCTGGAGTACTCGGGGAAGAGCACGAGGTCTGCACCCCGGGCGGCTGCCCGCGAGACCAGCTCCTCGATGTGCTGCAGGTTCGCCTCGGCTCGCGCCGTGGGCGCGAACTGGGCGATGGCGACGGCGGTCGCGGTCATGACCCCTCCTTCTTCCGGCCCTGTCCGCCCTCGCGGCTCTCCTGCCGGGAGGCGCGGATGATCGCCGGGATCACGAGCCAGACCACCAGGATCAGCAGCCCGAGGACGGCGCCCGACACGATGGATGCCGTCGTGTCCACGACCACGAGGAACACGAACGCGACGACGCCCACCACCAGCAGCGACACGGTCACCAGCGCCGTGATGAGGGCGATGTGACCGAAGCCCACGACCGTGCGCTTGGCGCCCTGACGGAACAGCGTGCGATGCACGGCGACCGGCGAGAGCGCGATGATCGAGCTCAGCGCGGACAGGACCACCAGCACGAGGTAGAACAGCTTCTGCCCTTCGTCGAGCTGCGCGAAGGCGGGCTGGAACGCGAGGGCGAGCAGGAAGCCCGTGAGGATCTGGGTGCCGGTCTGCAGGACACGCAGCTCCTGCAGCACCTCGTTCCAATTGCGGTCGTACCGCTCGGCCGGAGTCTCGTCGCGATCGCGGTCCCCCTGCTTCGGGGTGTCCATCGCGCCGGCCATGCGTTCATCCTCGCCGTACGACGCACGCCGGGCAAGCCGGGCGCCCGCCGTGCCGGGCGGCTGCACCGGCATGTTAGACTGGACACGTGCCGCGGGGTGGAGCAGCTCGGTAGCTCGCTGGGCTCATAACCCAGAGGTCGTAGGTTCAAATCCTGCCCCCGCAACCAGGTCTGGCCGGCAATCCTCGGATTGCCGGCCAGAGTCGTCTCCGGGCCCGGACGCGCCGCGCCCCGCATAGCAGGAAGCTCCCGTTCCGCTCAAGCCGATCGACACCTTCGCCTCCTCCGGGTATCGTCGGGGGCCACACGATTGCTAGCCTGTCTAGCAAAATGAGGGGGTCGCATGGCGGAAACCACGACGGACGGCGATCTGGTCGTCCTGCTGGACGAGGACGGCAACGAGATCGGCACCGCGCCCAAGTCGAGTGTGCACGGCCCGGACACGGCACTGCATCTGGCTTTCTCCTGTCACGTCCTGCGCGCGGACGGCCGGGTGCTCGTGACGCGGCGCGCCCTCGACAAGCAGGCCTGGCCGGGCGTGTGGACGAACTCCTTCTGCGGGCACCCGCGCCCGGCCGAGCCGCTGCTGCACGCCGTGCGGCGACGTGCCGACTATGAGCTCGGTCTCGCGCTCGACCGCATAGAGCTCGCCCTTCCCGTGTTCCGGTATCGCGCCACCGACGCGAGCGGAGTCGTCGAGCACGAGCTCTGCCCGGTCTACATCGCGCGCACCGACGACGATCCGGTGCTCAACCCGCTGGAGGTCACGGACGCCGAGTGGGTCTGGCCGCGCGACCTCGCCGCGTCACTGGCCTCGACCCCGTGGGCGTTCAGCCCCTGGCTCGTCCTCCAGGCCGAGCAGCTCGACCTGTTCCGCACGCCCTCGCTCGAGCGCCGGCGGGTGTCGTGACCGCCGCCGACCGCGAAGCGGCGCTGGACGCGGCGATCGACGCGGCGCTGGACCGCCTGGCGGAGAGGATGGCTCGCCACGGCGGCTCGCTCGCGGACCTCGGGCAGGCGATCGCGCGCGCGGGGCGCGGCGGAAAGCGCCTGCGGCCGCGGCTGGTGCTGCGCGCGTTCCACGCCGCCGGCGGAACGAGCTCGCCCGCGCTGCTGCCGACGGCGACCGCGTTCGAACTGCTGCACACGGCCTTCGTCATCCACGACGACCTCATCGACGACGACACGGTGCGCCGTGGCATGCTCAACGTCGCCGGCGAGTTCTGCGCGCGGGCCATGGCGGACGGCGCGGATGCGGCCGAGGCGGCCGCCGTGGGTCGCGCCGCAGCCGTGCTCGCCGGCGATGTGCTGCTGCACGAGACGCATATGGTGCTGGCCCGCGCGCCGCTGGCCGATCCCCTCGCGGAGCGGCTGCGCGACCTGATCGACCAGGCCGTCCTGGTGTCGGCCGCCGGCGAGCTCGCCGACGTGGAACAGGACCTGCGCACCCAGGCGCCCTCGCTGGAGGAGGCGCTGGCAACCAGCCACGACAAGACCGCGGTGTACTCCTTCAGCGCCCCGCTGCGCGCCGGTGCGCTCCTGGCCGGCGCGGACGCCGACGTCGATGCCGCCCTGAATCGCTGCGGCGCGCGGCTGGGTCTGGCGTTCCAGCTGGTCGACGACCTCCTCGGCGCGTTCGGGAGCATCGACCAGGCAGGACGCGAGTCCGGCGCCGACCTCACCGCCGGAAAGCACACGCCCCTGGTCGCACGAGCCAGGGAGATCTGCGAGTGGCCGGCGATCGGGGGTGCGCTGGCGCTGGCGCCGACCGGCGCGGTGGCGCTGCGCGAGGCGCAGGAGGCGCTCACCGACAGCGGGGTCCGGCGCGACGTCGAGCAGCTGGCGCATCGGCTCCTCGCCGAATGTCGCGCCGCCGCCCACGGCGTGAACGACGATCTCGCCGCTCTGATCCACGAGGTCGCCGCGATGATCGAGGAGCGGATGCCGTGAGCGGCTGTGCCACGGGCATCGCCCTGTACGACGGCACAGCCCGCGATGCGGCCGCGGTCGTCGTCTCGCGCTACTCGACGTCGTTCGGTCTCGCCTGCCGGCTGCTCGGCGCGCGGGTGCGCCCGCACGTGCGGAACCTCTACGCCCTGGTCAGGGTGGCGGACGAGATCGTCGACGGGCCCGCGGCGGCGGCCGGGCTCTCGCCGGAGGCGATCCGCGACCTGCTCGATGCCCTGGAGACGGAGACCCGCGTCGCGGTGGCGCGAGGGTTCAGCGCGAACCTCGTGGTGCACGCGTTCGCGGCCACGGCGCGCGAATGCGGCATCGCCGCGCAGCATCTGGATCCCTTCTTCGGGTCCATGCGCGACGATCTCACCGTGCGCCGTCACGATCAGGCATCCCACGACGCCTACGTCTACGGGTCCGCCGAGGTGGTCGGGCTGATGTGCCTGCAGATCTTCGTCAATGCCGGGCGCGATGCGCCGACGGCGCCCCCGGCCGGACTCGTCGACGGCGCCCGCCGACTCGGGGCGGCCTTCCAGGACGTCAACTTCCTGCGCGACGCCGACCACGATCTGCAGGCGCTGGGACGCGACTATCTCGGCGGTGACCAGCGCGACGCCGTGCTCGATCGCATCGAGCGCGACCTCGACGCCGCGGCGACGGCGATCCCGCGTCTTCCCGCCGACTGCCGCCGCGCCGTCACCGCGGCGCACGATCTGTTCGCCGAGCTCGCCATGCGCCTCCGGCTCGCACCCCCCGGCTCCGGTCGCGTGCGGGTGCCCGACGCGCGGAAGGCGCTGATCGTCGCACGCGCGGCTCTCGGCAGACCGCCCCGGCGCCGGCACGCCGGGGCCGTCGCATGAGCGCCGCGGTGGTCATCGGCGCAGGCGTCTCCGGCCTCGCCACGGCCGCCCTGCTGGCAGCCGACGGACATGCCGTGACCGTGGTCGAAGGACGCGACGAGATCGGCGGCCGGGCGGGCACCTGGGAGCGGGACGGCTTCCGGTGGGACACGGGCCCGAGCTGGTACCTCATGCCCGAGGTGTTCGAGCACTTCTTCCGGCTGCTGGGGACGACCGCCGGCGAGCAGCTCGACCTCGTCCGTCTCGATCCCGCGTACCGCGTGTACACCGAGGGCGATCCCGAGCCGATGGACGTGCGCCCGGGTGAGGACGCCGTCGCCCTGTTCGAGTCGGTCGAGCCGGGATCGGGCGCGCGCCTGGAGCGCTACCTCGCCTCCGCGGCCGATGCATACGAGCTGTCGATCGCGCGCTTCCTCTACGACCCGTACGGCAGCTACGCGGGCCTGCGGCATCCCGATCTCCTCAAACGGATGCCTCGGCTTGCCGCCCTGCTGACCACGTCGCTCGCCGGGCACGTCGACCGGCGGTTCACGGATTCCCGGCTGCGCCGCCTGCTGCAGTACCCGGCGGTGTTCCTGGGCGGCTCGCCGTACGAGGTCCCCGCCCTGTACCACCTGATGAGCCATCTCGACCTGACCGCCGGCGTGCTGTACCCGCAGGGCGGCTTCGGCACGCTGATCGCCGCGATCCACGGCCTGGCGCGTCGGCAGGGGGTGCGTGTCGTGACGAGCGCACCGGTCGACAGGATCCTCACCGCAGACGGTCGGGCGATCGGCGTGCGCGTGGCGGACGGGCGGGAGGTCGCGGCCGACATCGTCGTGTCGACGGCGGACCTGCACCACACCGAGACGGAACTGCTTCCCGAGGAGCTGCGCAGCCTCCCCGAGCGGTGGTGGCAGCGGCGCACCCCGAGCCCCGGAGCCCTGCTGCTGCTGCTGGGCGTGCAGGGGCGGCTGCCGCAGCTGGCCCATCACACGCTCCTGTTCACCGAGGACTGGCGGGGCGGCTTCGAGCGCATCTTCGGCGGCGGCGGCATCCCCGCCCCCGCCTCGCTGTACGTCTGCCGGCCCAGTGCGACCGATCCGACCGCCGCCCCGGACGGCTGCGAGAATCTGTTCGTGCTCGTGCCGGTCAGCGCCGAGCCGGGGCTGGGGCGCGGCGGGGTGGACGGGACAGGCGATCGCCTCGTGGAACGCGCGGCGGACGCCGTCATCGCCCAGCTGGCGCACTGGTGCGGCATCCCCGATCTGGCCGCTCGCGTCACGGTGCGCCGCACGATCGCGCCGGGCGACTTCGCGGCCGAGCTGAACGCCTGGCGCGGCAATGCCCTGGGGCTCGCCCACACGCTGCGCCAGAGCGCCGTGTTCCGCCCCCGCAACGCCTCAGCTCGGGTGGAAGGGCTCTTCTACGCCGGGGCGTCGGTGCTGCCGGGCATCGGACTGCCGATGTGCCTGATCTCTGCCGAGCTGGTCGCCAAGCGCGTCCGCGGCGACCTGTCCGCCGGCCCGCTGCCCGAGCCGCACCGGGCGGCTGCGCCCGGCCGGGAGGCGTGAGGTGCCGGGCGCGTACCTGCTCGCCATCCTGGCCGGCGCAGGATGCCTGGCGCTGATCGACGCCCGCTTCCGCCTCGGGTTCTGGCGGTCGCCGGTGCGCAGCGCCGTCGCGGTCGGAGCCGGGGCGGCGCTCTTGCTGGCATGGGACGCCGTCGGCATCGCCGCCGGGGTGTTCGTCAAGGGCGACAGCCCCTTCTACCTCGGCTGGGATCTGGCCCCGCACCTGCCGGTCGAAGAGCCGGTCTTCCTCGTGTTCCTGTGCTATCTCGCGCTCCTGACCGCTCAGGGCCTCGCGCGGCTGCGCGCCCGGCGCCGGAGGGAGCCGTGACCTATCTGCTGCTGGGCATCCCGTTCCTGGCCGTCACCCTGACGGTGACGCTGCTGAGCGCGACGAGGCCGCACTTCGGGCGGCGCATGGCGGCCAGCGCAGGGGCGGCACTCGTGCTCATCGCTCTCACCGCCGTCTTCGACAACGTCATGATCGCCGCGGGTCTGTTCACCTACCCGGAGGAGCACCTCATCGGTGTGCGCATCGGGCTGGCCCCCATCGAGGACTTCATGTACCCGCTGTGCGCCGGCTTCCTCGTCCCCGCCGTGTTCGCGCTCACCCGCGGGAGCCGAGCATGAACGCCTCGCGCAGCGCGCTGCGGCAGCTGCTGGTGGCGTCCCGGCCGGTGAGCTGGATCAACACGGCGTATCCGTTCGCGGCCGCCTATCTGCTGACCGCGCGCGGGATCGATCTGCCGCTCGTGATCGGCACGCTGTTCTTCCTCGTGCCGTACAACCTGGCCATGTACGGGATCAACGACGTGTTCGACTACGAGTCCGACCTGCGCAACCCGCGCAAGGGCGGCGCGCACGGCGCGGTGCTGGATCGCCGCCTCCATCGCGCCACGCTGTGGGCTGCAGGGCTGTCGTGCCTTCCCTTCGTCGTGTACCTCGCGATCATCGGCGATCCGCTGTCGCTGCTCGTGCTGGCTCTGAGCCTGTTCTTCGTCGTGTTCTACAGCGCGCCCCCGCTGCGACTCAAAGAGGTCCCGTTCGCCGACTCGGCCACCAGTGCCGTCCACTTCGTCTCCCCCGCCGTGTACGGCCTGGTGCTGGCGGGCGCGGTCTGGACCTGGCAGCTGGGGCTGATCATGCTCGCGTTCGCACTCTGGGGCGTCGCATCGCACGCCTTCGGCGCCGTGCAGGACGTCGCGGCCGACAGGGAGGCGGGCATCGCGTCGATCGCCACCGCGCGCGGGGCGCGGTGGACCGTGCGATTCGCCCTGGTCGGCTACGCGGCGGCGGGCGTCCTGATGCTCGCGACGGCGTGGCCGGGACCGCTGGCCGCTCTCCTGGTCGTGCCGTACCTGGTCTCGGTGTGGCCGTTCCGCGACATCGCGGACGAGTCCGCGCACACGGCGAGCCGCGGGTGGAGCCGCTTCCTCTGGCTCAATCAGCTCGCCGGGTTCGGCGTCACGCTGCTGCTGATCTGGTGGTGGATCATGACATCCTGACCGCTCAGCCCTCCTGTGCGGCCTCCAGCTCCAGCAGCTTCGTCACGGCGTCCGTCAGACGCTTGTCCGCCTCTCCGTACGCCGCCCAATCGCCGGCCTCCAGGGCCGTCTGACGGTCGATCATCGCCTGCTGGGCGGCCTGCAGAGCCTGCTGGTACTCCGACCCGGTCGGCTCCGTCGGCTGCGTGGGATCGGTCGGCTCGGTGGGCTCGGTGGGCTCGGTGGGCTCAACGCCGGCATCGCCGCCCTCGGCCCCCGAGTCGCCGCCGAACAGGGCGTCCAGGCCCTCGTTGAGCGTGTCCTCGAAGGCGACCTTGTTGCCGAACGAGACGAGGATCTTCTGCAGGATCGGCAGCTGCGTGCCGCCGGAGGACTGCACGAACACCGGCTGCACGTAGAGCAGGCCCCCGCCGACCGGCAGCGTCAGCAGGTTGCCGTTGAGCACCCGCGACTGGTTCTGGTTCAGCAGGTTGCTGAACGACGAGACCTCGGGGTTCGCGTCGAAGGTGTTCTGCACCTGGCCGGGGCCGGGAATCGTCGTGTCCGCGTCGATCACCAGCATCCGGAGCTTTCCGTAGTCGTCCTTCTTGACCCCCGCCTCGGCGCCGGCGTCGGCGTCGACGGCGAGGTAGCCCATCAGCACGTTCCGGGCACCGGCGCCGGTGGCCTGCGGGATGAACGTCGTGAACATCGAGAAGGTCGGCGCCACCTGACCGGGCATCTTCATCGTCAGGTAGTAGGGCGGCTGGAATCGCGTCGTGTCCTGCGGGTCGTTGGGCGTGGCCCAGCGGTTGTCGCTCTGGTAGAACGACGCGGCGTCGTCCACGTGGTACACGCCCAGCATCGCCCGCTGCACCTTGAACAGGTCGGTCGGGTAGCGCACGTGACTCATCAGGTCGCTGGACATCTCGCTGATCGGCTCGACGGTGCCCGGGTAGATCTTCTGCCACGTCTGCAGCACCGGATCCTCGGTGTCCCACGCGTAGAGGGTCACCTCGCCCGAGTAGGCGTCCACGGTCGCCTTCACGGAGTTGCGGATGTAGTTGATGTTGTCGATCGCGAAGCGCGGCTGCGTGTTGTTCGAGTCGGTGATCGCCTGGTCCAGGCTCACCGTCGTCGAGTACGGGTACGTCGAGGCGAGGGTGTAGCCGTCGACGATCCACACGATCCGGCCGTCCACGACGCTCGGGTACGGATCGCTGTCCAGTTCGAGGTACGGCGCCGCCTTCTTGACGCGGGTGAGCGGGTGGCGGTCGTACAGGATCTGCGACTCGGAGTTGACGTAGTCGGAGAACAGGATCTGCTCGGACTGGAACTTCAGTGCGTAGATGAGCTTCGTGAAGAAGTCGCCGATGCGCGGGCCGCCGTCGCCGTCGAAGGTGTACTTGGTCTCGCTCGCCCCGTCGGTGCCGCGCGGGTAGTCCAGCTCGACAGGCGGCGCACCCTCGGGAGCGCCCACGATCGAATACGCCGGCGAATGCTCGCCGAAGTAGACCCGCGGCTCGAAGCCCTCGTCCGACAGGACGCCGTGGGCGGGGATGCCGCGCTCGATGAACACCGGCTCGCCGTCGGCGGTCCGCGCGTTGCCCTTGGCGGCGACGATGCCGTAGCCGTGCGTGTAGACCACGCTCGTGTTCTGCCAGGTCGCCGAGGCCCCGAGCTCGGCGAGGTTCAGCTCGCGGACCGAGACGACGGTGTCCTGCGACTCGCCGTCGATCTCGTAGCGGTCGACGTCGAGCGGGTCCTGGAACTGATAGTACGAGCGATACTGCTCGAGCTGCTTGATGGTCGGCGAGATGATCGCGGGGTCCATGATGCGGATGGATGCCGTGGTCTGGGCGTCCTGCTGCAGCTGCCCGGCCTCGGCGTCCGTCTCCGCCGTGAACTCCGTCTTGTCGAGCCCGTCGATGCCGTACGCGATCTTGGTCGCGTCGATGTTGCGCTGGTAGTACGGGCGCTCGAGGCTGAGCTCATTGGGCTTGACCTCGACGGTGTTGATGATCCACGGGTACACGGCGCCCAGGACGATCGCGGAGACCACGAGCAGCCCGGTCGCGATCAGCGGGTAGCGCCAGCGGCCGATGAACGCCGTCACGAAGAACAGCACCGCCACGATGGCGGCCGCGATCGCGAGGATGGTCTGCCCCGGGATGACGGCGTTGACGCCCGTGAACCCCGGGCCGGTGATCATGTCGCCGGGCTCGACCATCGTCTTGTAGCGGTCGAGCCAGATGCTGACCGCCTGCACCAGCAGGTAGAGGCCCGCGATCACGGCCAACTGGATGCGCGCCGCCTTCGAGATGCGCAGCTCGCGCTGGCCGATCCGCACCGAGCCGTACAGATAGGCGACCAGCGCGGTCATCAGCAGGCAGATCAGCAGCGTCGCGGAGACGAACCCGAGCAGCGCGCTGTAGAACGGCATGCCGAACAGGTAGAACCCGGTGTCCAGTCCGAACTGCGGGTCGGTCGCGGAGGTCTTCACGCCGTTCAGCCAGAGCCACGTGGTCTCCCACTGCGCCGACGCGGCGAAGCCGGCGAAGAATCCGAAGAAGACCGGGATCCCCCACATGGCCAGACGTCGCAGCGGCTCGACGACCTCCTGGTAGCGGTCCAGCTGAGAGCTCAGCCGTGCGTACACGGGACGCAGGCGATAGGCGAGCTGGATCGCGATCCACACCGGGACCGCCATGCCGAGGAAGCCCACGGCGAACATGACCACACGTGCCAGCCACTGGGTGGTGAGCACCGTCTGGTATCCGAGCTGTGTGAACCACAGCCAGTCGGCGTAGAGGTTGGCGAAGACGAAGAACCCGATCACCAGGGCGGCGAGCACCACCAGGGTGATGGCGATGGCGCGGCGGGACTTTCGGGGCGTGGCCGGCGTCGGCGCTGAGGTCGTGGTCACCCATCCATCCTAGGCAGGCGCCGCTGGACGAACGCCGAGCCTCAGCGCGCCGCCACGACGGACTCGCACGCGGGCAGCGCGTCCAGGTCGCCGTCGCCCGCGATCGCGTCCAGTGCCGCGAGCGCGTCGTCGAGGTCGCCCACGGAGAACACCCGCAGTCCGTCGGGGACGTGCCCGACCACCTCGTCGCAGTTCGACTGCGGCGCGAGGAACCATTCGGCACCTGCGCTGCGCGCGCCGTAGAGCTTCTGCCGGATGCCGCCGATCGGGCCGACCTCGCCGTCGGCGGTGATCGTGCCGGTGCCGGCCACGCTCTCGCCCCCGTTGAGCTCCCCCGGGGTCAGCACGTCGATGATGCCCAGCGCGAACATCATCCCCGCGCTCGGACCGCCGACGTTGTTGAGCTGGATGGCGACGTCGATCGGGAAGTCGTAGTCGGTGATGAGGGTCACCCCGATCAGCCAGCTCGTCTCCCCGTCGTCGCCCGCCACCTCCTGCGGCGTGATGCGGACAGACTCCTCGACGCCGTCGCGCTCGATGGTCAACGGCACCGGCCCGCCCTCGAGGCTCTGGATGATCTCGCGAAGGCGGTCCACGTCGGTGATCGCCTGACCGTCCGCCGCGAGGATCACGTCGCCCTCCTCGAGGATGCCGACCGACGCCGAGTCCTCGATGACGCCGTACACGCGCAGCTGCGCGTCGACCTCGTATCCGAGTTCGATCAGCGCCGCGGCGGTCGCCTCCTTCTGCGAGTCGATCATCATGAACGCGCTCTGCTCGCTGCGCTGCTCACTGGTCTGGCCGTCCGGGAAGACGGCGTCGATCGGCAGCACGGCGCGGGAGGGGTCGAACCATGCGGTGGCGAGCTCGAGCCAGGACGGGGTCCGCTCGCGGTTGCCGACCGTCTCGACCGTGAGCAGGTCCAGCGCCCCGTCGGTGGGATACGTCTGCGCGCCCTCGACCGAGATGAGCGGCACCATCGTGCCGTCCGCCGCGCGTGCTTCGCCGAGCGTGTTGTAGACCGGGCCCGGACGCTGGATGACGAAGGACGTGGGCAGGAAGGTCATCGCCAGCAGCGCCGCCAGTGCGACCACGAGCGCCCAGATGCCCAGAACCGTTCCCCGCGGCATGCGTCTGCGCGGTGCCGGCACGACCTGGACGGACTCTTCGAACAGCGCCACAGGTCCGCCTTTCGGGATTCGTTCGCGACCGGCGTAAGCACGAGGGCGCTGGGCCGGGAAGAGCGCGGGATCGTGCGACTAGCGTAGAACGCACCCGGCTGAAAGGCGGCTAGACGTGACAGACGACGACCGCAGCCCCGAAGACGAGTTCCAGGAGCTGATGAGGCAGCTGTTCGGCGCATCGGGTGCCAATCTCGATCCCGACCAGCTCTCGCGGCTGTCCGGCGTGCCCTTCGACCCGGCCATGATGTCCACCGTCATGCAGCACCTGCAGAGCGCGTTCGCCGGCGCCGGGGAGGGCGGGATCTCCTGGGATCTCGCCCAGCGCCAAGCCCTGCACATCGCCAATCAGGACGGCCGCAGCGTGACTGCGGGCCAGCAGACCGATCTGGATCAGGCGTTCCGCCTCGCGGCGCTGTGGGTCAGCGAGGCCACCGCGATCGCCGAGCTGGCCGAACCTGCCCGCTCCCTGACGCGCGGCCAATGGGTCGAGCAGACCCTTCCGGTCTGGCAGGAGCTCGCCGAGCCGGTGGCCACGAGCATCGCCGACGCGCTGACCCGCACGCTCAGCGAGCAGGCACCGGAGGAGCTGCAGGGAGTCGTGCAGGGCGCCGGGCGCCTCATGCGCGGGATCGGCGGATCGCTGTTCGCCGCACAGCTCGGCCAGGTCGTCGGCCGGCTGTCCACCGAGGTGGTCGGCGCCGGCGAAGTCGGCATCCCGGTGATGCCGCCCGGAGTCGCCGGGATCCTCCCGCAGAACTTCGCCGCGTTCGGCGAGGGACTCGAGGTGGACGCCGACGAGGCGGCCCTGTACATCGCGGCCCGCGAACTTGCCCGCGCCCGGCTGTTCCGGCACGCCAAATGGCTGCGCGTCCACGTCATCGCCCAGGTGGCCGAGATCGCCCGCGGCACCCTCGTCGACAACGCCGGCCTGGAGGATCTCGCCTCGCGGTTCGACCCCAGCGAGCCCGAGGAGCTGCGGCAGGCGCTCATGAGCGGTGAGCTGCTGCAGCGCTCCGAGTCGGGGCAGGCCGCCCTCGTGCGCCTGGAGAACATCCTCGCCACGATCGAGGGCTGGGTCGACGTCGTGACGACCGATGCCACCGCCCGACTGCCGCACGCAGACCGCCTCGCCGAAGCGGCACGGCGCCGACGGGCGGTCGGCGGGCCGGCCGAGCAGGCGCTGGGCTCGCTCGTCGGACTGGAGCTGCGCCCTCGTCGTCAGCGGGAGGCGGCCGCGATGTGGCGCGCCGTGACCGACGCCGTCGGCATCGAGGGACGCGACGGCCTGTGGGACTACCCCGACCTGATGCCCGAGTCCTCCGACATCGACGACCCGTCGGGCCTGGTCGCGCGCCTGGAGGCCAGGGCGCGCGGCGACGAGCCGATGCGCGACGCGCTCGACGAGGCGCTCGAAGCGCTGCTGTCCGAGGCGGGCGCCGACGACGCCGATGACGACGCGCCGGAGCAGGGCGGACCCCAGGAGCCGGAGGGTCCGCAGGACCCGCGGCCGGTGTAGCGGCCCGCTCCTGCACAGATCGGACCGCGGTCGCCGGTCGCGCACAGCTGTGGACAACCCCCGCCCGAGCCGACTGAGTCCGTGAGAATCGGCGCATGCCGGTGCTCCGAATCGATCCCGCCCATCCACCGCTGTGGCGCGACGAGCGCACCCTGCAGTTCGGCGCGGACGATCGCGCCCGCATCGACCGGCCGCCGCCGTGGCAGCTGCGGCTGATCCACGACCTGCAGAAGGGGCTGCCCCGGCGTGCCCTGGCGGTGCTCGCGGAGCGCGGCGGGGGCTCGGTCCAGGCCGTCGACGACCTGCTGGAGACGCTCGCCCCCGTGCTGCAGCCGCCTGAGTCGCCGCGTCTGCGCGTCGTGCTCGAAGCGGCAGCCGGCGACCCCGCCGCAGAGCGGGTCTGCGAGGCCCTGGACACCGCCGGGCTGATCGTCGCCACCGTCGACGGCACGGATCGGGTGCCCGCGACGGCGGACCGGACGCTGCCGCGCGTGCTCGTGGCGCACCATGCCCTCCCTCCTCCGCGGGCTCGCGCAGCGCTGCGCGACGACGCGCCGCACGTTCCGATCGTGTTCTCGGGCCGCAGCGCGGTCGTCGGGCCGCTCGTGGTCGCCGGGGAGACCGCATGCCTGCAGTGCCTGGAGGCGCACCGGCGGGATGCGGATGCGGCGTGGCCGATGCTGCTCGCGCAGCTGCTGGGCCGCGACCCGGTCCCTGTGCCGGCGGCGCTCGCGGCGGAGGCGGGTCAGCTCGCCGCGCACCTCATCCGCGGCGAGGGGCCCCGCGCCCCGCGGGCGACGGACGGCCTGCGGCGCGAGCACTCGGCGACCCTGACGTCCGGCGCGGCGCGGCGGCAGTGGCGGAGCCATGCGCCGCATCCAGAGTGCGGCTGCCGATCTCCGCGAGGAATCGCGACGGACTCCGTGCGACGCGCCCCCGTCCGCGTGACCAGGAGAGCGACAGTGTTCGCCCTGCCCGCGTGATCCCGACGTAGGCGAGACGTCGCTCCTCGTCGATCTGCTCGAACGTGGTCGCGTACGAGATCGGCAGCAGGCCCTCGGCGAGACCGGCGATGTGCACATGTGGCCACTCGAGCCCCTTTGCGGCGTGCAGCGTCGAGAGCGTGACGGTGCCCAGCTCCGGCTCGTGCTGGTCCTGTGCGCGCGCGAGCAGGGCATCGGTGAACCCGCGCAGGCTCGTCCCCGGCGGCGCGGACTCGGCCAGCCGCAGCAGCGCCGTCCGCGCCTCCCACGCGTCGCGCAGCGCACCCCCGGCGGGAGGTGGATCGTCGGTGTATCCGAGCGAACGCAGCACGTCGCGGACGGTGTCGAGGAAGCTCGTCTCCAGCGGGGCCACCGATGCCGCGCGCAGGGCCATGACAGCCTGCCGCACCTCCGGCAGGTCGAAGAAGCGCGCTCCGCCGAGCACCGTGGCGGCCACCCCGTGGTCGGCGAGCGCCTGCAGCAGGGCGCCCGACTGCGCGTGGGCCCGGTAGAGCACCGCGATTTCGCGGGCGGCCGCGCCCTCGGCCAGCTGCGCGGCGATGCGCGCCGCAATGCCCGCCGCCTCGGCCTCGTCGTCCTCGTAGCCGGTGACCACCGGGCGGGGCGAGGTCGCCTCGCCCCGGGCCGAGACGAGCTGGAGGGCGCCGGGCCGGCCGCGCATCAGCGCGTTCGCGACATCCAGGATCGCCGCGTCCGACCGGTGGTTGCGCTCGAGCCGGATCACGGTGCCGTCCGGGTGGCGGTGGGCGAACTCGAGGAGGAACCGGGAGTCGGCGCCGGCGAACGAGTAGATCGTCTGGCTCGCGTCGCCCACCACGCACAGCTCGCCGCGATCGCCGACCCACAGCTCGAGGAGGCGCTGCTGCAGCGGCGAGACATCCTGGTATTCGTCGACCGTGAAGTGCCGGTACTGCTCCCGCACCGCCTTCGCCACATGCGGCTCGGCCTCGAGCATCCCCGCACAGGCGAGCAGCACATCCTCGAAGTCCAGTCCGCGACGCTGGTCCTTGAGCCGTTCGTACGCGCGATGCAGATCGGCCACCTGCTCGACGGGCAGGCCACCGACCCCGTCCGGTCGCGCACGGACGTACTGCTCGATCGATCGCATCGTGACCTTGCGCCACTCGATGCCGGCGGCGACGTCTCTGAGGGTGGCGGTGTCGGGGCGCAGCCCGATCCCGTCGGCGGCGTGGGCGAGCAGCCGTACCTTGCCGTCGATGAGGGACGGCGCCGAATCGCCGGTCAGCGCGGGCCAGAAGTGGTTCAGCTGCGCGAGCGCGGCAGCGTGGAACGTGCGGGCGGCGACACCCTGCACGCCCAGCGCGCGCAGGCGGCCGCGCAGCTCACCCGCCGCCTTGGTGGTGAAGGCGACCGCCATCACGCGGCGGGGCGAGTACGCGCCGGTGTCGACGCCGTGCGCGATGCGGTGCGTGATGACGCGGGTCTTCCCGGTGCCGGCGCCTGCCAGCACGCACACAGGTCCGCGCAGGGTCGTCACGGCCTCCAGCTGCCGCTCGTCCAGGCCCGCCAGCGGGTCGACACCCGTCACCGGTCGTTCCCGTCCAGCCAGTCGCGGATCAGCGTGTGGGCGATCGAGGCCGCCCCCGGCAGCACGACCTCGCTGCGGCCGTCGAAGGCCGCCTGGAGTTCATCGCGCGAGAACCAGCGCACCGACACGATCTCCTCACCGTCGGGGCGGGCGTCGTCGTCGCGTGAGGCGACCGCCCAGAACCCCACCATGAGGGAGCGCGGATACGGCCAGGCCTGCGAGACGCGGTACTGGAGGTGCGTCACCCTGATACCAGACTCCTCCGCGATCTCGCGCTGCACGGCGCCCTCCAGCGACTCGCCCGCCTCGACGAACCCGGCGAAGCAGGAGTACCGGTTCTGCCCCCACAGGGCGTTCGAGCCGAGCAGCAGGCGGGAGCCGTCTTCACTGCCCACCGCGACGATCACGGCCGGGTCGGTGCGCGGGAAGTGCTCACGTCCGCACGCCGGGCACCGGCGCGACCACCCCGCGTCACGCACATCGGCCGGCGCGCCGCAGGCCGGGCAGTGCGGCGCATCGACGAGCCACCGGCCGAGGGCGACGGCCTGCACCAGGACGCCGGCATGCGCGGGGTCGAGGTCGCCCCCCACCGCACGAAGGCCCGCCCATCCCCCCGGGGCCTCGATCGGGGCGTCCGCGTCGGCGGGGAACGCCGCGCAGAGCACGGCAGCGGCGTCGATCCTGCCCAGGAAGCCCCAGTGCGCCGGCTCGGGCACATCGGCCGGCGAGACGAAGTGCAGGGCATCGCCGCCGGCGCCCAGCGGCGCCCGATCGCCGCACACGATCAGCACGCGGGTGTCCGCGTCCGCGCGCGCTGCGGCCAGCGACTCGTCGCTGCGCTCCTGCGCCGCCCGGTCGATCCCGCCCCGAGCCAGCGGCGGCTGGGCCGGTCGTGGAGGGTGCGGGTGCGCGGTCATCGAAACCTCTCTCGACGGGCGTGGCGCGGGGATGCCCGCACGGGACCGACCTACCCTGAGGGGCATGGCACGCTCACCCCTCACTCTAGCCGCGGCCGCGACGTCGGCCCTGCCCCGGGTGCGCGTGGTCGCCGCAGGGCCGCTCACCGCCGGCGGCTCCGGGCGCTGCGACGCTGCCGTGCTCCGGCTGGACGACGGGCGCTCGGTGGTCGTCCGCGCGCCGGTCGATGACGCGGCCGCGCGCGAGCTGGCTGCCGAGGCCAAGGCTCTGCGGGCGCTCACCGCCGGCGTCCGGGGTCTGCTCGGTGCCCGGGCACCGGAGCTGCTCGGCGAGGCGCGCCTCGGCGACCGGGCGGCGCTGGTGACAGACCTCCTCCCCGGCTACCAGATCGAAGCCGCGCACCTGCCTGCGGGCCCGGGCGCGGCCGAATCGGTCGGCCGCGCAGTCGCCTCGGTGCACGCGCTTCCCGTGTCGGTCGTGCGCGACGAGGGACTTCCGGCGCGCACCGCGGAGGAGACCCGCACCGAGACGGCGGCGCTGCTGGATCGCGCGGAGGCGACCGGGCGCGTACCGGCCGCGCTCCTGGCGCGCTGGCGAGGCGCTCTGGCGACGGACGACCTGTGGCGGTTCGAGTCCACCGTCATCCTCGGGGGTGCCTCGGCCACCTCGTTCCTGTTCCAGGACCTGCCGTACTCCGGGGACCGGTCCGCACCGGCGGTGACGGGTCTGCTCGACTGGCACGGACTGAGCGTGGGCGACCCGGCGACCGACCTGCGCTGGCTCGCCTCGGCCCCCGAGGCGGCCGACGACGTGTACGCCGCCTACGGCGACAGCGCCCACCGCGCACCGGACGCCGCGCTGCGGGTGCGTGCGCGGCTCTATGCCGAACTGGAGTTCGTGCAGTGGCTCGTGCACGGCAGCACGCTGCACGAGGACGGGATCGTCGACGACGCGGCCGCGCTCCTGGAGGACCTGGCCCGCAGCGTGGGCGATGACAACCTCGTCCCTCAGGACGCCCGCGAGCCCCTCGACGACGCCATGGCGCTGCTGGATCGGGTGCCCGAGACCAGTCCCGGCGTCGACACCTCGATGCAGACGGACGCCTACGATCCCGCGGAGCTGGCGGGGCTGTTCGACCCCGTCGAGCCCGACGTCGAACAGGATGCCGGCGGGTCGGCGGGCGCGGCACCGGGCACCGACACCGCCCCGATCGATCTCGTGGCCTGGGCAGACGCCCACACCGCCGAGCCCGACGACGCGAGTGAGGCCGACCCCGAGGCCGACGCGGCGGAGGCCGAGCGCGCCTCCCGCGAGGCCCTGCGGCGCTGGGCCGCCTCCGAATAGCCGGTCACGCGCGCAGCACGAGGTCGTCGCCGACGTAGTAGAGCGCGACGTCGATCTGCTCCAGCGGCACGCCGTGCTTGGCGTGGTAGGCCCGCCGGTACAGTTCCAGCTGGAGCATCCGCTCCCGACGCTCTGCGGGCGTCTGCGGCGGCCTCCCGGTCTTCCAGTCGACGATCTCGATGCGGTCCCCCCGTCGGTACACCGCGTCGAGCTTGCACACCACGATGTGCTCGCGCCCGTCCAGTCCGGTGTCGGTGAAGTCGATCTCGGTCTCGACCGCGATCGGCTTCAGGCGCGCCCACTCGGACCTCTCGAAGGCCGCCTTCAACGCGGCAAGACGCTCGGAATCGCGGGCGGATGCCTCGCTCGAGGTTTCGTCGTCGCCTTCGAAGAGACCGTCGTCGATCGAGCCCCCGCGGCCGCTGAGCCCTGATCGCTCCTCAACCCAGGCATGGAAGAGCGTGCCCAGCCGCGTCTGCGGGTACGGGCGCTCGGGCATCGGACGGCTCAGGCGCGCGACGGCTCCCGCATAGTCGGCGACGAAGTCCTTGTAGCGCGACGCCGGGATCCGCTTCGGCGCTTCCGCGGGCGCCGGGCTGCGCTGTGCGGCCCGCTCGTGCAGCAGCAGTGCGAGATCGGGCGCCGGCTCCGGCCCTGGGCCCTCCATCGCGGCGTCCACGCGGGATCCGGCGTCGGTGACCACGTCGCGGCGGGCACCGAGCGCATCCATCGGCCAGGTGAGCAGTCGCCGCCGTCCCGTGTAGGGATCGTCACCGGGCTCGTCGTGCGCCAGGGGGATCTCGAGCGCGTGTGCGACAGCGTCGAGGAACGGTGACCGCTCGCGCGGCTTCTTCGTGCCCGACCAGCTCGACCCCGTCAGCAGCAGCCGATCGCGGGCACGGGTGACGGCGACGTAGGCGAGCCGGGTCTCCTCCTCCAGGTGGCGGGCCCTGTTCGCGGCGACGAACTGCTCGAACGACTTCTTGAGATCCTGCTGGGTCGGCGCCTCGGTCCGCTCCCAGCGCAGCCGCGGCAGCCAGGGCGCGTCACCGCGGAACTCGTAGGGGAGCACGCCGAACCCGAGCCACGCCCGGGTGTCGCGCTGACGGGTGGGCAGCTCGTCGGAGACCAGGCGCACGACGGCGACGGCGTCCCACTCCAGCCCCTTCGCGCCGTGGATCGTGAGCAGCTGGACGACGTCGTCTTCGGGGGGCTCCGTGCGCGGGGCGAACTCGTCGAGCCGCTCGGCGTGGTCGAGCCAGGCGAGAAGGCTCGGCAGCGAACCGGACTCGTCCGTCGCCAGGAACGCGTGCAGCTCGTCGACGAAGGCGCGAAGCTGGGCCGAGGCGGTGCGTGCGGGTCCGCGTGACTCGTTCGCCGCCAGCTCGATGTCCAGACGCAGCTCGCGTTCGATGAGGCGCACCAGCTCGGGAACGGGCAGGGAGGAGGCGCGGCGCAGCCCGTCGATCACGGCGGCCGCCTCGCGCAGCCGCTCCCGCGCGGCGGCGGTGAACCCGCTCAGCCAGCCGTGCTCGGGTCCGTGACGGAGCACGAAGTCGAGCGCATCCAGCAGCGAGCCCTGGTCGTCGGCGCCGGACTGGCGGACGAGGTCGACGACCTCGGCGGGCAGCGGCTGCAGCGCCGCATCGTGGGTGGCGATCCGCCGCGCCAGGCGCGACAGCTCCCGCAGATCCGCCAGGCCGATCGCCCACCGCGGCCCCGCGAGCAGCCTGATCAGAGCAGAGCCGGCTCCCGGATCGCTGATGACGCGCAGCATCGCCACGACGTCGACCACCTCGGGCGTGGTGAGCAGACCGCCGAGCCCGAGGATGCGGTGCGGGACGCCGCGGCGCCCGAGCGCCTCTCCGAAGCGCACCATGTGCTTCTTGCTGCGGAACAGGATCGCTCCCGTCGTGCTGCGACCGTCCGCGAGTCTCTCGCCCCGCACCCGTGCGAACCACTCGGCGACCCGATCGGCCTCCGCGTCGATGTCGGCGTCGAAGCCCACCTCGACCTGGCCGGCGGGTGCGTTCGGCCGCGCGCGGAGCGGCTGCACGGGCACCGCCGCGCCCGCCGCCAGCGGCGCCAGCACGGCGTTCGCGGCATCGAGCACCCGCCTGCTGTTGCGCCAGCTGGTCAGCAGCGAGTACTCGCGGCATCCCGTATCGCCCCCGAACGCGGCGGCGAAGCCGCCCAGGTTGCCGGCGCTGGCACCGCGCCAGCCGTAGATCGCCTGATGCGGGTCGCCGACCGCCATCACCGGAGTGCCCCGGAAGAGGGTGGCGAGCAGGTCGGTCTGCACGACGGAGGTGTCCTGATACTCGTCCAGAAGGACGACCCGGTACCGGTCGCGCAGCTCGGCGACCACCGACGGGTGGCTGCGCGCGACCTCGAGGGCTCCGGCGACCTGGTCGGCGTAGTCGATCACGCCCAGACGGCGCTTCTCGGCGCTGTACGCGCGGGCCAGGTCCGTGAGCAGCTCGAGGGCGGCGACGTTCTCCGCCGCGGTGCGCACCTCGGCGTACACCTCGGTGCCCCGGCGCTGGGAGGGGCGCGCGCAGACGTCGGCGAACCGGCCGGCGAACGCGGCGAGCCGGTCGAGGTCGACGAGGTTGTCGACGCCGTCGCGGGCGATGCGCAGCGCTGCGGAGATGATGCTGCTGAGCGCCTCGGCGCGCTGCTCCAGACGCTCGTCGTCGGACGCGAGCACGATGCGGCGCATGAGCAGCCAGGCGCTCGACTCGGAGAGCACGGCCGCCTCCGCGTCGCGACCGATCCGGACGGCGTGCTCGCGCACCACGCCGTCGGCGAAGCTGTTGTACGTCGACACCGTCGGGCGGTGCAGCAGCGCGTCCGGATCGCCCGCCGCACCCGCGCTGTCCGCGGTTCCGCCGAGCCCGGCGAGCGCGCTCCGGCGCCGCTGCTCGATCGCGGCGGCGGGCCCGCCGGCATCCTTCTCCCGCTCCAGCTCGAAGAAGACCGCCAGTCGTCCCTGCGCGTGCAGCTCGGGCAGCGCCGGCAGAAGGCCTCGCCGCTCGAACTCGGCGAGGCGCTGGAGGCGCTGCTGGATGCGCTCGGCGAGTTCGCCGGCGGCCTTGCGCGTGAAGGTGAGCCCGAGCACCTCGTCGCGGCGCACGATGCCGTTCGCGACCAGCCACACCACGCGGGCCGCCATCGTCTCGGTCTTGCCGCTGCCGGCGCCGGCGACCACGAGGGCGGGCTCCAGCGGCGCCTCGATGACGGCTGTCTGCTCGTCGGTGGGCGGGAACTGGCCGAGGGCCGCCGCGATGACCGCGGCGGACAGCGCGGCCGTCACGACGCGCTCACCGCCTTGACGGTGTGGATGCGGCACAGCCCGTACGTGTGATCGTCGCGGCAGTGCTGCTCGAAGGGCGCGGTGAACGTCGTGCCGCGCATGATGTCGACCGCCTCGCGCACCCGCCCCAGGAACGCGGCGCGACGGTCCTCGTCGAACGGGGCCTGGGTGGGGGTGACGTAGTCCTTGCGGGTGCTGCTGGGGCGCAGCACGAGCAGCTTCGCCCCGCCGGGCGGGAGCCCGGCGACCTGCGCGATCGCCCCCGACTCGAACGCGAGCTGGTAGGCGGCCAGCTGTGGATTGTCGGCCACCGCCGCGTCGCTCTGGGGCTCGTGCTTCCCGGTCTTCAGGTCGACGATGACCACCGAGCCCTCGGGCGTGAGCTCGACCCGGTCGATGTAGCCGCTCAGCACGACGCCGTGCTCGTGGGCCCCGTCGTATTCGATCGGGACCTCGAAGTGCGGCTCGGCCCCGATCAGCCGCCCGCCCTGCTTCTCGAACCGGTCGAGGTAGAGGTGCAGGCGGCGCACGAGGTCGCGGGCGCGGGCGCGCTCGGCGCGATCGCGCCACGCCGACTCGAATTCCAGCTCGCCCCAGCGCGCCTCCACCGCCTGCCACAGCGCCTGCTCGTCGGCACCCTCGCTGTGCTCGAGCGCGGCGTGGATGATCGTCCCGAGCCCGGCCACGGCGTTGCCGGCATCGCCGCCGAGATCCCCGATCACCCAGTTCAGGGCGCACTCCTCGACCGCGTGCAGACGTGACGGAGACACGCGCACGGCCTCGCGGTCGAGGTCGCGCAGCGGGGCATCGGTGGTGGGTCGCCGCAGGCCGTACCACTCGGCGGGTGCGGCCCCGGGAACGCCGGCTGCCGCGAGGAGCGCGAGCTGACCGGGCGCGTCGGCGCGCTCGCGCGCCGACGCACGCGGATCGGTGAGTGCCCGGCGATGCTGCGCCACCAGTCCGCGCAGCGAGAGCGGATGCTCCATCGATCGGGGGGCCCGCTCGGGCTCGGGGAGGAACTCGAAGAACACACTCGGTCCGGTGTCGTCGTCGTCCACCGCCGTGACGACCAGCCGGCTCCGCGCGCGGGACAGCGCCCGGGCGAACAGGCGCAGCTCGTCGTGCATGGCCGCGCGGCGACGGTCCAGGATGCCGGGGGCACCGGCATCCCCCGGGGCCCGCGCCGCCGCGTCGGCGAGGCGCCACGTCTCCAGAAGGCTCCCGCGCAGACGCGTGTTGGGCCACACCGACTCCTGCACGCCCGCGACGATCACCGTGTCGAACTCGGTGCCGACCGCGGCGGCGGGCGTCAGCACGCGCACCGCGTCGCCGCGCTCGGGCGCGCCGAGCCGGTCCTCCGCGACGGCGGCCTCGGCGATGCCGCGCACGAACACGAGCGCGTCGCCGGCATCCAGCTCCTCGCCCCGTCGCTCGACGAACCGCTTCGCCGCCTGGAACAGCGCCACGACCGCATCGAGGTCGCGGTTCGCCTGCTCTGCGAGCGGACCGGTCCCCGCCGCCGCCGCTCCCCAGGCGCGCTCCAGTCCGCTGCGCTCCCACACCGTCCACAGCAGCTCGTGCACGGTGGCGCCGCGCTCGAGCTGCGCGCGCAGCAGCTCGATCGTCCCGGCCACCCGGGCCGCGCGGCGTGCTTCGCGCGAGTCGAGCACCGCGAACTCCGCCCGGTGCGCCAGGGCCGAGGCGAGCAGGTCGCGCCCCGAAGGCACCGTCCCGCCCTCGACGGCTGCGGACAGCGCGGCGTGCCGCAGTCCGGTGCGCAGCCGCCGCAGCGCGATGGGGTCCATTCCGCCGGCGCTGCCCTGCAGAGCCCCGTCGATCTGCTCGGGCGCCCACGACGGGGGATCGGCCGCCGCCAGCTCGATGAGCAGCAGCAGGTCACGCACGGGCGCCAGCGCGCCCAGCGGCCGGCCGGGCCCGACGGCGCTGGTGGGCACCTCCCGCGCGGCGAGCTCCGCCTCGAAGGCTGCGACCTGCCGGGTGTCGTGGGCGATGACGGCGCACTGCGACCACGGGATGCCGTCGTGCACGTGCCGCTCCCGCAGCATCCGCGCCACGGCGTCGAACTCCTCGGACGCCGACCGCAGCGCGAAGGCGCGCACGCTCCCGTCGGGGGCGGCGCCCGCCGGCGGACGGCGATGCGCGACGAGCCCCACGGCGCCGATGCGCTGCGTCACCTCGCGCACCAGATCGGTCTGCGCGGTCGTGCCGCGGTGCTGCGTGTCGAGCACGTGCGGCGCGGCACCCAGCGTGTGCGCCAGCCGGGCGAAGTTCTCGGGCGTCGCGCCGCGGAACGCCCCGGAGCCGACGTCGGGGTCGCCGAACGCGAGCACCGCGACGCCGCGCGCCGCGCAGGCCTCGAGCAGCTCCACCGCGCCGAGGGTGAGCTCCTGCGCATCGTCGACGAGCACGGCGCGCAGGTCGGCGAACGGGCCGAGCGCGGCCGCGTCCGCCCGTGTGCGGACGATCCCCAGCGCCTCGCGCACGAGCCCCGCGGCATCCCGGTGCGCCCCACGCAGGTCGGCCCGCACGTGCAGGTACTCACCGAAGAAGGACGCCAGCGCCTCCCAGACCGGCATCCGGTGCGCCGCGCCCAGCGCGGCCAGCCTCGCCGGCTCGATGCCGAGCGTCGTGCACTCCGCGAGGAACGCCCGCAGCTCGCCGCGGAACCCTCTGGTCGCACGGACGTCGGCGCTCAGCCAGTCCGGCCAGCGCCGCCGCCCGAGGGCCTCGTCGGCGGCGTCTCCGTCGAGCAGATCCTGCAGGATCTGGTCTTCGTCGCCTCCGGTCAGCAGCTGCGGCGGCTCGTCGCCCGCGGCGACGGCGGCGGCGCGCACCAGCTGGAACGCGAACGATGCCACGGAACGGGCGAGCGGCCCGGACGTCGCCGCGCGGACGGCGAAGGCCAGCCGGTCCCGCAGCGCGGTCGCGGTCTGCCGGCTGGGCGTGACCACGAGGATGCCGTCGGGCTCGATGCCGCCGGCCACCAGGCGTCGGACCCGCTCCACGAGCACCTCGGTCTTGCCCGTTCCGGGCGCCCCGACGACCACGCCGGACGCATCGAACGGCAGCGCGAGCACGGCGCGCTGCCCGGCATCCCACTCCATCCGCTCCCCCTCGTCCGAGTCACGCTAGCCGACGTCGCCGACACCGCGTTCGCCCTCGGCGTTCACGCAAGCCCGCCCGCGGCGGGTGCCGTAGAGTTTGGGAAGCGTCCTCACCCGAGAAAGGCAGACCCGTGGAGATCCGCATCGGCATCGCCAACACCGGCCGTGAACTGAGCTTCGAGACGAACGAGAGCGCGGACGATGTCAAGAAGTCCGTCGCCTCGGCCCTCGACTCCGCGGCCACCCACCTGACGTTCACCGACGACCGCGGCAGCTCGTACATCGTGCCCACCGCCGGCCTCGCCTACATCGAGATCGGCACCGAGGAGGCGCGTCGCGTCGGATTCGTCGCCTGACATGCTGATCGTCCTGGCGCTCATCTGGGGAGGCTCGGTCGGCGCCGCCCTGCACTTCGGGCTGCCGCGCCGTCAGCTGCGCGGCGCCGCCCTGGGCCCCATGCTCGGAGCGGCCGTGGGCGGCGCGGTGTGGCTGCTGCTCACGTGGATGGGCCTGGAGGAGACCGGCTGGATCTGGCTCGCTTCGCTCACCGTGCCCATCATCGTGACCTGGCTGACGCTCGTGGTGCTCGACCGCATCCGGGTCGACCACGACGAGCGCGAGCGCGCCCGCCTCGGCATCGTCTGAGCGCCACCGCGGCTGCGCGCGTCAGGCGGAGAGCCCGAGCGCATCCATGCGCCGGGCGTGTGCGCCCATGAGCTCGGTGAACACCGGCTCGACCTGCTTCTCCTCCTCGGCGTCCAGATCGCCGGGGCCGGGCGTCCCGCGCAGCGCCGAGCGGGCGATCAGCAGCGTGTCGCCTACGAGGCGCCGGCCCCACATCGCCAGCAGCGAGCGCCATTCCGCATCGCGCTCGATGATCGCGCCGAGCAGGTCGACGATCGCCTGCCGGTCGTCGTCGCCCTGCAGGATCGCGGCCACCCGGCGACCGGTGTCGCCGTAGCTGGCCGCCAGCGCGTAGTAGAAGTCGTCGAGCATGCCCGCGGTGATGTGCACCGAGAGCATCGTCTCCTGCGGGCGCACGCCGTGGGTCGCGCGGCGGAAGGCGTCCAGCTCCTCACGGAACGGGAGCATGATCGCGGTGGGGTCGCCGTCGCGCTCGCGGATCAGCGCGACGATCGCCTCGTGCTTGGTCAGCGCCGCCCCCGCGGCCCGCGAGAGCGCCTCCTTCTCGCTCAGCTCGGGCGTCGACGCGATGAGCTCGCTGAGGGTCTCGAAGTAGCCGAGCTGGAGGTAGGCGGCCTGCCCGAGGAACGTGTCGACGTCGGGGGCCAGCTCCTCGAAGGCGACGCGGGTGGCATCCCCGAAGTCCCCGCGGGCGCGCAGCTGGAGGGTGCGGCCCTCGCGCCGGCGCTCCCAGAACCACCTCACCACGGCACCCAGCCTAGTTTCACCGAGCTCACGGTTGTCGTCCGGTAGGCTGGTTGTCGCCCCGGCACCGGATCGGGGCCCCGCGCCCGTGGAATGAGCCTTCGGCGTGGACAATCCTCCGCCCCGCGCAGCGATCTGCGCAGGGCGTCCGAGACAGGGCAGCATCTCACTGCCGGACGGGCTGACACAGCTATGACATCGTTCGCCGATCTGGGCGTCGATTCCGACATCGTCGACGCACTCGCCGCCAAGGGCATCGTCGACTCATTCCCCATCCAGGAGCAGACCATTCCCCTGGGCCTGCCAGGGCAGGACATCATCGGGCAGGCCAAGACCGGCACCGGGAAGACGTTCGGCTTCGGCATCCCCGTCGTCCAGCGTCTCGGGCTCGATCCCGCCCCGGGGGTCAAGGCCCTCATCGTCGTCCCCACCCGCGAGCTGGCGGTCCAGGTCTACGAGGACATGGACATGCTGACCTCCAACCGTTCGACGAGCGTGGTCGCGATCTACGGCGGGAAGGCGTACGAGGGGCAGATCGACCAGCTCAAGGCGGGCGCCCAGATCGTGGTCGGCACGCCGGGCCGTCTCATCGACCTGAGCAACCAGCGCCTGCTCGACCTCTCCCACGCGACCGAGGTCGTGCTGGACGAGGCCGACAAGATGCTCGACCTGGGATTCCTGCCCGACATCGAGAAGATCTTCGCCAAGGTGCCGGCCGTGCGCCACACGCAGCTGTTCTCGGCGACCATGCCGGGTCCGATCGTCGCGCTCGCGCGCCGGTTCATGTCCAACCCGATCCACATCCGGGCCACCGATCCGGATGAGGGCCTCACCCAGGCGAACATCCGCCACCTCGTCTACCGCGCGCACGCCCTGGACAAGGACGAGATCATCGCCCGGATCCTGCAGGCCGAGGGCGGCACCAAGGCCGTCATCTTCACCCGCACCAAGCGCGCCGCGCAGCGGCTCGTCGACGAGCTGGGCGACCGCGGCTTCAACGCGGCCGCCGTGCACGGCGACATGAGCCAGGAGGCGCGGGAGCGCTCGATGGCGGCGTTCAAGTCGGGCAAGAAGGACGTCCTGATCGCCACGGACGTGGCCGCGCGCGGCATCGACGTCGACGATGTCACGCACGTCATCAACCACACGATCCCCGAGGATGAGAAGGCGTACCTGCACCGTGCCGGTCGCACCGGGCGTGCCGGCAAGACGGGGATCGCGGTGACGTTCGTCGACTGGGACGACCTGCACAAGTGGGCCCTGATCAACCGCGCGCTGGACTTCGGGCAGCCCGAGCCCGTCGAGACCTACTCGTCGAGCCCGCACCTGTACGAGGATCTCGACATCCCCGCCGGCACGAAGGGCCGCATCGTGACCGCTCCGCGCACGCAGTCGGTGCGCACGCAGCGTCCCGCCCGTGCCGCCGATGCAGCCGAGGAGGGGACGAGCGAGGGCACGACGCGCCGTCGCCGGCGTCGCCGGCGTGCGAACGCCCCCGTGGGCGCGAGCTTCGCCGAGGGCGCGGATGCCCCTTCCGCGGCAGGCGGCGAGGCATCCTCCGCGGCGGCCGACCATGTTCCGGACGGCACCGGCACGCACGACGGGCGCGGCAAGGAGCACCACGACGGCAAGCCCGCCGCAGCGCGCCGCCGCCGGCGCCGGCGCCGCACCTCCGGCAGCCCCAGCCAGGGCGCCTGAGCCGGCGGAGGGTGCCGAGAACCGGCGATCTGCCCCAGAACAGGGTGTTGCCGAGGCATCCGTCCTGTTCTCGGTCACTCCCCCTGCTTCCGGCACCCCTGCCCCGGCACCCCTGCCCCGGCACCGCGCAGCGGCGTCCCCTGCACAGGACGGGGCGCCAGCGAGCTCTCCACGGATGCGCGCCCGCGAACGGCCGAGGCACGCACCGGCTGCGCAGACTGTGCGCATGCCCCGAGGAGAGCACTTCGCCGCCTGGCTTCGCAGCATCGGCCATGTCTCGCACACGTCGACGGCGTACGAGCACGGATTCACCAAGCGCGACGTCGCTGAGGCCGTCGCGTCCTGCGGCGTCGCACGTGTGCGCCGGTCGTGGCTGACGACGCTCTCGCCCGCGGCGCCGACGCGCCGGGCGCTGGCGATCGGCGGGCGCCTCACCTGCGTCAGCGAAGCGCACCGGCTCGGCCTCTGGGTGCCGGAGGCCTCCGCGCCGCACGTGTGGGTGGCGCCGAACGCGGGACGCATCCTGCGCGACGGGATGCGGATCCACCGCGCCGTCGGCCCCGCTCCGGTCGCCCGGCATGCTCCCCGCGAGCCGTTGGTCAACGTGCTGTTCCAGGTGGCGCGATGCCTGAAGGCAGATGATGCGCTGACGGTGTGGGAGTCGGCCGTGCGCACCACCTCACTGACGAAGGAGATGCTGCAGGAGGTCCCGTGGCGCAGCACACGCGCCCGTCGGCTGAGCGACGCGACCGGAGGCCTCTCGGATTCGGGGCTGGAGACGCATGTCGTGATCCGGCTTCGCCGCGCCGGCCTGGAGGTGCGGCAGCAGGTGTGGCTCGACGGGCACCCCGTCGATGTGCTGGTCGGGCGGCGGCTGGTCATCCAGATCGACGGCCGGCATCATCTCGAACCGCGGCAGCGGCGCCGCGACATCGAGGGCGATGCGCGACTGACCCTCATGGGCTTCACCGTGCTCCGCTTCGACTACCGGCGGGTCATGTTCGACTGGCCGTCCGTGGAGCGGACCGTGCTCACCGCCGTGGCCCAGGGGCGACACCTCTGAGGATGTGCCCAGAACAGGGCAAGTGCCCGAGAGCATGACGGATGCCGCGGCAGCGCCCTCCTGCGGGTGACATCGCGTGTCCTGGGCACCACCGGCGCCAGGGGAACACCGGCGCGCGGCCGGCGCTAGGGGAACACCGGCGCGGAGCCGGTGCCGGCGTCGATGATGCGCTGGACCATCTCGTCGGAGGTGGTGAACTCACCCGGGATGTTGGGCTTGCCGCGACCGTGGTAGTCGCTGGATCCCGTCGTGATGAGGTCGCGCTCGCGCGCGATGCGCGCCAGGGTCCGCCGGCCCGCGTCGAGGTTCTCGCGGTGACCGAGTTCGAATCCCGCGAGTCCGTGGTCGAGCAGGCGCTCGATGAGCGGCATCGGCAGCAGCCCGGCACGCCCGGCGGGATGGGCGATGATCGGCACGCCGCCGGCGCCCACGATCAGATCCACCGCGGCGACCGGATCCGGCGCGTACAGGGCGACGTAGTAGTCGCCGCGCGGGCTCAGGATGTGTGCGAACGCCTCGGCGCGATCGGCGACGAGCCCCTTGGCGATCAGGGCGTCGGCGATGTGCGGGCGGCCCACGGTGGCACCGTCGGTCGCGTGCGCGAGGATGTCGTCCCAGACGAGGTCGTAGTCGCGCGAGATGCGATCGGCCATGGTGCGCGCACGGGTCAGGCGCGACGCGCGGATGCGGTCGGTCTCGGCGCGCAGCGCGGGATCGTCCGGGTCGATCAGGTACGCCAGCAGGTGCACGCTGCGCCACTTGTGCTTCGCCGACAGCTCCATGCCGGGCAGGAACGTCATGCCCAGCGACGTCGCCGCGTCGGCCGCCTCGGCCCAGCCCGACGTCGTGTCGTGGTCGGTGAGGGCGGCCGTCCGGATTCCGTGGCGATGGGCCGCGATCATGACCTGCGCGGGAGCCTCGGTGCCGTCCGAGCGCAGCGAGTGCAGGTGGAGGTCGGCGGGGCCCTCGAATCCGCGTTCGGCCCTCGGCTCCACCATGACTTCGAGCGTAGCCTGCGGGCGCGCCGAGGCGCCTGCGTGCGGCGATCTGCCAGGCTGCTGTCCTAGGCTCGCCGTCGTGTGGCGGCTGATCGGGATCCTTGTGACGGTGCTGTTCGCGGTGGCCGCCGCCGTCGTCACGTGGCCCCAGTTCTTCCGGCTCGAGCGCACCTATCCGCTGGCCCAGATCGTGTCGCTGCGAGGGTTCGTGGTGCTCGCGTTCGCGCTCGTGGCGGTGCTCGCCCTGCTGCTTCTGACGGCCCGCCCGCTGCGGGGATTCGCGGCATCCATCGCCCTCGTCGCGATCGTGGCCGCCCTCGCCAACGTCGCCGTGGTCGCGCTGCGCGGCACCGGCGCCGACCAGCTCCCGGAGCAGACCGCGACCAGTCTGCGGGTGATGACCTGGAACACCGCCGGCGAGGCCACGGCGCCGGACGAGATCGCGCGCACCGCGGTGGCCACCGGGGCCGACATCGTGGCGCTGCCGGAGACCACCGAGGACACGGGCACCGCCGTGGCCGTCGCGATGCGCGAGCTCGGCCGCCCGATGTGGGTGCACAACGCCTTCTACCCCGGATGGGACGCGCTGTCGACGACGATCCTCATCACGCCCGAGCTCGGCGACTACTCCGTGATCGAGTCGTCCAAGGACGGCACGAGCAACACCTCGACGGTCCCCAGCGCCGTGGCCATGCCGATCGACGGTGAGGGCCCGATCGTCGTCGCCGTGCACGCGGTCGCACCCCGGCCCGAGTACATGGACCGCTGGCGGGGCGACCTGCAGTGGCTGGCCGACCAGTGCATCGACGACCACGTGATCCTCGCCGGCGACTTCAACGCCACCGTGGACAACATGGCGGGGCTGGGCACCGAGGGCGGAACGCTGGGGCAGTGCACGGATGCCGCCGCGGCGACCGGAAACGGCGGGGTCGGAACCTGGCCCACCGACCTGCCGAGCCTGCTCGGCGCCCCGATCGATCACGTCATGGTCGCGAAGGGCTACGAGGCCACCGGCAGCCTCGTGCTGGAATCGAAGGACGGCAGCGGCAGCGACCACCGCCCGCTCATCGTCCAGCTGGAGCCGGTGGGCTGATTCCGCGGTCAGGTCCGCGTGCGAGACTGGATGCATGAGCGAGACCGAGAACACGACGGTGGCCGCGCAGTCCTCCAGCACCAATCGGCGCCAGCCGTTCCCGCGGGGGTTCCTCGACACGATCTCCCAGGGCTGGGCCGACCGGCCCGAGACCCTGCCCGTGGCGCGGGCTCAGGCGCCGTACGCGGCGCGGCGGCGTGACGCGGTCTCGCGGGCGTTCCCCGGCAGACGGCTCGTCGTGCCCGCGGGCGGCCTCAGACAGCGCAGCAACGACACCGACTACCCGTTCCGCGCGCACTCCGCGTTCTCGCACCTGACCGGATGGGGCGCCGACTCCGAGCCCGACTCGATGCTGGTGTTCGAGCCCACCGCGGACGGGCACGACGTGACGCTCTACTTCCGCGAGCGCGCGGATCGGACGACCACCGAGTTCTACGGGGATGCCTCGATCGGCGAGTTCTGGATCGGCCCGCGGCCGGCCCTGGCCGGCGTCGCCGCCGACCTCGGGGTCGCCACCGCGCACATCGACGGATTCGCGGCGACCGACGACGACCTGGTGGTGGGCGCGGACGACGAGCTCACGCGGTTCGTCTCCGAGCTGCGCCTGGTCAAGGACGAGTACGAGCTCGACCAGCTGCGGCAGGCGATCGCGATCACCGCCCAGGGCTTCGACGACATCGTGCGCGAGCTCCCGGCCATCATCGCCCACCCCCGCGGCGAGCGGGTCGTCGAGTCGGTGTTCCACCGGCGCGCCCGCACCGACGGCAACTGGGAGGGCTACGACACGATCGCCGCTTCGGGTCCGCACGCCTGCTACCTGCACTGGACGCGCAACGACGGCGCCGTGGTGCCCGGAGACCTCATGCTGGTGGACGCGGGCGTCGAGCTGGAGAGCCTCTACACCGCCGACATCACGCGCACCATTCCGGTCAGCGGCCGATTCACCGAGGTGCAGCGCAAGGTGTACGAGACGGTGCGCGAAGCGGCGGACGCCGCCTTCGCGGTGGTGCGCCCCGGCATCCGCTTCCGTGAGGTGCATGAGGCCGCCATGGCGGTCATCGCGCGGCGCACGGCCGAGTGGGGGCTGCTGCCGGTCACGGCGGAGGAGGCGCTGGATGCCGACACCGGCGGCCAGCACCGCCGGTACATGGTGCACGGCACGTCGCATCATCTCGGACTCGACGTCCACGACTGCGCGCAGGCGCGGCGCGAGATGTACTACGACGGCGTCATCGAGCCCGGCATGGTGTTCACGATCGAGCCCGGCCTGTACTTCCAGATCGACGACCTCACCGTGCCCGAGGAGTACCGCGGCATCGGCGTGCGCATCGAGGACGATGTGCTCGTCACCGAGGACGGGGTCGAGAACCTCTCGGCCGCGATCCCCCGCACCGCCGACGAGGTCGAGGCCTGGATCGCACGCCTGAAGCCCGGCCAGTGAGCTTCACGACGCGTCCGACGCTGACCGGCACATTCGGGATGGCCGCGTCGACGCACTGGCTGGCCACGGCATCGGCACAGGCCGTGCTCGAGCGCGGCGGCAACGCCTTCGACGCCGTGGTGGCCGGCGGCTTCGTGCTGCACCTGGCCGAGCCGCACCTGAACGGTCCCGGCGGCGACCTGGTCGGGATCTTCGCGACAGCGGATGCGCCGGGCGAGCCGATCGTGCTGGCCGGTCAGGGGCCGGCCCCGGCCGCGGCGACCATCGAGCACTACCGCAGCGAGGGCCTGGAGCTCGTGCCCGGCGCCGGGGGGCTCGCTGCCGCGATCCCGGGAGCGGTGGATGCCTGGCTGCTCCTGCTGCGCGACCACGGCACGATGGAACTCGGCGACGTGCTGTCGTACGCGATCGGGTACGCCCACGACGGCGTGCCGCTGCTGCCGACCACCGCGGCCACCCTGCGCAAGGTAGCTCCGCTGTTCCGCGAGCACTGGACGACCTCGGCGGACCTCTGGCTGCCGGAGGGCGGGGTGCCCGAGCCCGGGGAGCTGGTCCGCAATCCCCGCTACGCCGCGGTGCTGGAGCGGCTCGTCGCCGCGGGATCGTCGGCGGCGGATCGCGCCGGCCGGATCGACGCCGCCCGCACCGAGTTCCTGCGCGAGCTGGTCGGGCCCGCGGCATCCCGATTCCTCTCCGCACCGCACCGCCACTCCCACGGCGGCGACCACGCCGCCGTCATCACCGCCACCGACATCGCCGGCTTCACGGCGACGTACGAGCCGGCGCTCACCGCGCCCTTCCGCGGGCACACGATCGCCAAAGCCGGTCCGTGGTGCCAGGGCCCTGCGCTGCTGGAGGCCCTGCGCATCCTGGACGGGTTCGACGACGACCGGCTGGATCCGTCCACCGAGCTCGGCGCGCATACGCTGCTGGAGACCATCAAGCTGGCGCTCGCCGACCGTGATGCGTACTTGGGAGACGGGGCGGCGATCGACGGTCTGCTCACCGAGGAGTACGCCGCGCAGCGTCGCGCGGAGATCGGCGACACCGCCTCGCGCGAGTGGCGCCCTGGCCGGCTCCCCGGCCGCGAGCCGTTCCGCCCGCCGCTGCGTGCCGACGACCTGGCCTCCCCCGGGGTCGGCACCGGTGAGCCGACGGTCGCCGCCGGCGGCGAGACGCGCGGCGACACCTGCCACATCGACGTCGTCGATCGGTGGGGCAACATCGTCTCGGTGACGCCGTCGGGCGGGTGGCTGCAGTCCTCCCCCACGATCCCCGAGCTCGGATTCTGCCTGGGCACCCGCCTGCAGATGACCTGGCTCGACGAGTCGGCACCGGCGGCCCTGCGCCCCGGCGCGCGCCCCCGGACCACCCTCACCCCGACCCTCGTGCTGCGCGACGGCCGGGCGATGATGGCCCTGGGCACGCCAGGCGGCGATCAGCAGGAGCAGTGGCAGCTGCCGATGCTCCTGCGCATGCTGGTCGGCCGACAGAGCCCGCAGGAGGCGATCGACGCGCCGACCCTGCACTCGATCGCCCTCGTGGACTCGTTCTGGCCGCGTACCTTCTCACCCGCCGGCGCCTATGTGGAGGACCGCCTCGGAGAGGACGTCATCGCGGGGCTGGCCGCACGCGGGCACGACGTGATGCGGGCAGGCGACTGGCTGCTGGGGCGGCTTTCGGCGGTCGGGATCGACCGGGAGCGCGGCGTCCTGTGGGCCGCGGCCAATCCGCGCGGCATGCAGGGCTACGCCGCCGGGCGCTGACGCGGAGCCCTGGCCCGCTCACGCCGGCTGCTGCCGCATCCAATCCACCACCGTCGGCACCAGCTCGGCGCCGATCTGCGCCGGAGGGCGCTTCCTGCCGGCGACCTCGAAGGAGTGCCCGCCGCCGGCGACCCACACGAGCGTCGCATCCCGGCACGACGCCACCGCCTCCTCCAGCTGCTCGTGCGGATCGACGAACGGATCGTTCGTCCCCTCGACGAACAGCTGCGGCCCGGTGATCGCGGGCAGGTGCTCCACCCGCGGGCGGTCCGGGCGGCCGGGAGGATGCAGCGGATAGCCGAGGTACACCAGGCCCGCCGGGTCGATCGCGCCCTCGGCGGCCGCCATCGACGCCATCCGTCCGCCGTACGACTTGCCGGCCGCGAACAGGGGCACCCCGGGCGCCTCGCCGCGCAGCCGGGCGGCCACCGCCGCCCAGGTCGCGACCGCGTGCGCAGCGGGCCCCGGCATGCGGCGACCGGCCGCGACGTAGGGGAAGTCGAATCGCAGCACCGCCGCGCCGGCGGCCTGCAGCGCCCCGGCGAAGCCGACCAGGAAGGGATGGGTGTGACCGGCACCCGCGCCGTGCGCCAGCGCCACGGCGGCCCACGGATCCGCCGGCATCCCGAGCACGGCCGCCACCTCGACGACCCCTCTGGGGAGCGCGACCGAGACCGTCAGTTCGCGATCCGTCACGGGCGCGCGGAGTCGTTGGGGTCGCCGTGCGGCCGGTCGGCGCCCGGGGACGTCTCGTCACCGTGCTCCGGAGCATCCTCGACGGCGTCCGGCGCGGCATCCGTCTGCGTCGCGGGCGCGATCCGCTCGCCGTACCGGGGCGGCTCGGACGGCGGCTCCGGCGGCGGGCCGGGGCTCGGCGCCGGGCGCTGCGCCGGCTGCGTGGCGGGCGCGGCGGGCGGCGGCGCGCCGACGACTCCGAGCACCTGCCGCGCCTTGTGGATCGTCGCGGCCGCGACCGTCACGTCGTAGTGGTCGGCGACGACCTGCATCGAGCTGGCGAAGTCGCGGCGGCGGCGCACGAACGAGTACGCGAGGATGCTCAGCAGCATCCCGAGGGCGATTCCCACGAACATCACGCCGATGAACGCCTGGATCGGCACGGACTGCGACCCGAACACGAGGAACACCGAGAACAGCAGGCCCAGGAGCAGTCCGTTCACAGCGCCGGAGCGCGCCGCGGTGGCGTAGCCGAGCTTCCCGGTGATGCGCTCGATCGACCGCAGGCCGATGCCGACGATCGCGATGTCGCGCGCGGGGATGTCGGCCGCGATGAGCCGCGAGACCGCCTTCTGCGCGGCCTCGTACTCGCCGTAGCGCGCGATGGTCTCGCCGACGGCGTCCGCGCGCCCCTTGGGCGCGCCACCCAGCATGCTCACCTCCCCATCTTCCCACGGGCCCGGCGCCGGACGCGGCGCCGGGCCACCGCGCAGGCTCGGGTCTACGCTGGATGCGTGAGCACGCAGAGGGTATTCGTCGCGCGCCTGGCGGGGTGTTCGGTCTTCGACCCCGCCGGCGACCGCCTGGGCAAGGTCCGGGACGTCGTCGTCGTCTACCGCAAGTCCGACCCTCCGCGGGTGGTGGGTCTGGTGTGCGAGATCCCCGGTCGTCGTCAGGTGTTCCTCTCGATCGGGCGGGTCACCTCGATCGCCGCGGGCCAGGTGATCACGACGGGACTGATCAACGTGCGCCGCTTCCAGCAGCGCGGCGGCGAGGTGCGCATCCTCGCCGAGCTCGTCGGACGCCGGGTGTTCTTCCGCGACGGATCGGGCGAGGCGCAGATCGAGGATGTCGCGATCGAGCGCAACCGGCTCGGCGACTGGGATGTGGGCCAGCTCTTCCTGCGCAAGCCGAAGACCAGCGCGTCGCCGTTCGCGAAGGGTCCGACCACCTTCGCGAACTGGGACGAGGTGCGCGAGAGCTCCGCCCCCGGCGAGGCGCAGTCGGCGGAGCAGCTCGTGGCCAGCTACTCGGAGCTGCGTCCGGCCGACCTCGCCAACACGCTCCTGGACCTGCCGACCGAGCGACTGCTGCAGGTCGTCTCCGAGCTGCCCGACGAGCGCCTCGCCGACGCGCTCGAGGAGATGCCCGAGGACGAGCAGGTGCACATCCTCGACGCGCTCGACGACGAACGGGCCGCCGACATCCTGGACGCCATGGAGCCCGACGACGCCGCCGATGTGCTCGCCCACATCCCCGAGGACCAGCGCGAGGAGCTGCTCGAGCTCATGGAGCCGGAAGAGGCCGAGGACGTCAGGGCGCTGCTGCAGTACCGGCCCGACACCGCGGGCGGTCTCATGACCCCCGAGCCGATCGTCCTGTCCGCCGACGCCACGGTGGCCGAGGCCCTCGCGCTCATCCGCCGCCACGAGCTGCACCCCGCGCTGGCGGCGGCGGTGTTCGTGACGCTGCCGCCGTATGAGACGCCGACCGGACGGCTGCTGGGCACGGTCCACTTCCAGCGGATGCTGCGCTACCCGCCGCACGAACGGCTCGGCGCGATCATCGACGACACGATCGACCCCGTGCCGGTGACCGCCTCCGCCGCCGAGGTCGCCCGGATGCTGGCCAGCTACGATCTCGTGTCGCTGCCGGTGGTCGATCCGGCGCACCGCCTGGTCGGCGCGGTGTCGGTCGATGACGTGCTCGACTACCTGCTGCCCGAGGACTGGCGCTCGCAGGACGACGAGGAGGCGGGCGCCCCGCCGGTGAGCACTCCGGGGAGGCGCTGATGGCACGCGTGGACCGCCGCGTACCCCTGGACGCCCCCCGCGGACGCTCCGGACGCCTGGGGCGCGCGCCGCATCCGTCCCGGGACCGCTTCGGCCGCTTCTCGGAGTCCTTCGCGCGGGCGATGGGCACGTCCGGCTTCCTCATCGGGATGACGGTCTTCGTCACCGTCTGGCTGACGTGGAACATCGCGATGCCGCCTGAACTGCAGTTCGACCCGGCCGCCACGAACTTCACCCTCCTCACCCTCATGCTCTCGCTGCAGGCGTCGTACGCCGCCCCGCTGATCCTGCTCGCGCAGAACCGGCAGGACGACCGCGACCGGGTGCAGATCGAGCAGGACCGTCAGCGCGCCGAGCGCAACCTCGCCGACACCGAATACCTCGCCCGCGAGGTCGTCGCGCTGCGCATGGCGATGACCGACCTCGCCGACGAGGTGCTCACCCGGGAGTCGTTCCGTCAGGAGGTGAAGGCGCTGCTCGACCGGCTCGACGACCGGGATGCCGAGGCGCGCCCGTCCTCGTGACGGCCGCCGACGACGTCCGCAGGGCCGTCTCCGCCGTCTCCGATCCCGAGCTGCGCCGCCCGATCGGCGACCTCGACATGGTGCGCGACATCGCCGTCGACGGCACCACCGCGCGCGTGGGCATCGTGCTCACCATCGTCGGCTGTCCGGCCGCCCGGCGGATCGAGCAGGACGTGCGGGATGCCGCGGCATCCGTCCCCGGGATCACCGACGTGGCGGTCGAGGTCGGCGTGATGACCCCCGCCGAGCGCCGGGCGCTCACCGAGCGCCTGCGTGCCGGCCGCCCGGCACGGGTCATGCCGTTCGGCCCGGACTCGCTCACGCGCGTGATCGCGGTCACCAGCGGCAAGGGCGGCGTCGGCAAGTCCACGGTCACCGCCAATCTCGCCGTCGCCCTCGCCCGCCGCGGGCTCGCCGTGGGCCTGATCGACGCCGACGTCCACGGCTTCTCGATCCCCGGGCTGCTGGGGCTCGTCGACGAGGCCGGGCGCGCGCCGCAGCCGACGCGGATCGACGACCTGATGCTGCCGCCGGTGGGCTACGACGTGAAGGCCATCTCGATCGGGATGTTCCTGCGCGAAGGCGACGGCGGTGCGGTCGCCTGGCGCGGGCCGATGCTGCACCGCACGGTGCAGCAGTTCCTCACGGACGTGTTCTTCGGCGACCTGGACGTGCTGCTCATCGACATGCCGCCGGGCACCGGCGACGTCGCCATCTCGGTGGGACAGCTCCTCCCCCATGCCGAGGTCATCGTGGTGACCACACCACAGGCCGCCGCCTCGGACGTCGCCGTGCGCAGCGGGCTGGTGGCCCGCCAGACCGGACAGCGCGTCCTCGGGGTCGTCGAGAACATGGCCGCGCTCACGCTCCGCGACGGCACCGCCCTCGACCTGTTCGGCAGCGGAGGCGGGGCCGAGGTGGCCGCCGCGCTCACCACCGAGGCCGAGGCCGTGCCGCTGCTGGCCTCGGTGCCGCTCAGTCCTGCGCTGCGCGCCGACGGCGATGCGGGCACCCCGGTCGTCGCGGCGCACCCCGAGGATCCGGCGGCGCGGGCGATCACCGAGCTCGCGGCATCCGTCGCCGCCGCCGGCCGCAGGCTCGCCGGGCGCGCACTGCCGTTCACGCCCCACTGACAGCGGTCAGGTCGCCTCGGAGTCGAACGGCGGAGGGTCGTCGGCGGTGAACACGACCCTCGAGACCGGCGGCGGTCCGCCGGAGGCGGCGCCCGGCGCGCTGCCTGCTGTCGCCGCCATCGCCGCGACGGGGGCGACCGGGGCGTCGTCCAGCAGCGCCTCGCGGATGATCCGACGCGGGTCGTACTTGCGCGGGTCGAGCTTGCGCCAGTCGACCTCGTCGAATTCCGGCCCCATCTCGTCGCGGAGCCTGCTCTGCGCGCCGCGCAGGTAGTCCCTGCCGCGCTTGATCCATCGCGTGAGCGCCTCGGCCGCACGCGGCAGGCGCTCCGGTCCGATCAGGAACGCGGCCAGCACGCCGATCAGCAGCAGCTTCTCGAACGTGATGCCCATGAACATGCCTTTCAGATTACCCGCCGCGCCCTGCGAGAAGCCGCTCGGAACGCGACTAGCCTGGAGAGCCGGAGGAGCACATGAGCGAGCGCGAGGCGAACGCGAGGTTCGCGCAGGAGGCCGTCGTCGAGCCCGACCACATCGCTCGGGCCCGCGCCCACGCGCTCGAGATCGGCGCCGCCCCGATCAGCCCCGCCGTGGGCGCGCAGTCGGCCGTCATCGCGGCGGTCGGCGCCGCGACGAGCATCGTCGAGATCGGCACGGGCGCGGGCGTCTCGGGCCTCTGGCTCCTGCGTGGCGCTCCGCGCGCGGTGCTGACGACCATCGACAAGGAGCCCGAGCATCTCGGGGTCGCACGGCAGTCCTTCCACGACGCGCGCATCCCGGCTGCGCGCACCCGCTTCATCACCGGTCGCGCCCAGGATGTGCTCCCCCGGATGAACGAGGCCTCCTACGACATCGTCTTCGTCGACGCCGACCCCGAGAACGTCCTCGAGGACGTCGAGCACGGCCTGCGCCTGGTCCGACCCGGCGGCACCGTGCTGGTCCCCCGGGTGCTGGGCGGCGGCCGCGTCGCCGACCCCGTCCAGCGGGATCCGGTCACCACCGCCTACCGGTCGCTCATCCAGGAGACGCAGAACTCCCCGGCCGTGCTCGGCGCCCTGTCGATCGTCGGTGAGGGCCTGCTGCAGCTGACCACCGTGGCCGATCCCGGCTGAGCCCGATCCGGCCGGGAATGCGGAAACGGCCGGGCCCGAGGGCACGGCCGTTCCGAACGGGGGGTGTCGCTACGCGGCGTCCACCACCGCACCGAGAGCGTCGTGGAGCTCCTTGGCCTCGGCATCGTTGACCGAGACGACGAGTCGCCCGCCGCCCTCCAGCGGCACGCGCACGATGATCAGGCGCCCCTCCTTCACGGCCTCCATCGGCCCGTCTCCGGTTCTCGGCTTCATGGCTGCCATCGCGGCTTCCTTTCGTCGGGGTCTGCCCCTCAAGTCTATCGTCCCCCCGGGGACAGCCGGGACTTCAGACCGATCACGGGATCTGCCAGTAGGTGTTCGCGAGGGCATACATGTTGTAGATCCACCACCACTGGCCCGCCAGGCACAGCAGCAGCACGCCCGACCGCCACAGTCGTGAGCGCGGCATAGCCACCGCCCCCCACAGCGGCGAGACGGGCACGAGCAGTCGGAACAGGCTCGACTGCGGGAAGAACACGGCGAGCAGATACACCAGGTAGCTCGCCACCCACAGCCGCAGCTCGACGCCCAGGCGCCGCACGTGCGGCTCGAAGAGCAGCAGCGCCGCAGCGGCCAGCACGCAGACGACCATCGCGACCACTCCCAGCGCCGGATCGAGGTTCCACGCCGTGAACCAGAACTGCGCAGCCTGCACGAACCCGTCGAACGGCACGAACACCGGCTGCGCGTCGGCGATCCAGTTGCGCCGCCAGGCGAGCTCCGTGGCCAGATACGCGCCGGGATCGCCGGTGACGGCCCCCGCCAGCAGCTGCCATGAGAATCCGACCGCCAGCGCCAGCACGCCCAGGGCGACGATGTGCACGATCTCGCGCGCGGGCAGCGGCTCGGCCCGGCGACGGAACCATCGCCAGATGCCGTACAGCGCCAGCAGCAGGGCGAAGGCGAGCACGCCGGGTCGGGTATATCCCATCAGAGGAATGAGCAGATAGAGCCAGCCGTATCGGCGTTCGAGCAGGCAGCGCAGGGACAGGAACAGCCACAGCAGGAACAGCGACTCGGCGTAGCCCACCTGGAAGAGCGCGGCCAGCGGCCCCGCCGCGAGGAACAGGGTCGCCCAGGTCGCCGTGCCCACGTCCTGACGCCCGCGCAGCATGCGGTAGAAGACCAGGCAGGCGAAGTACCCCGCCACGAGCGACACGAGCAGAGCGCCGACCCCCCACGAGCCGAACGGCAGTCCGACCAGCCGCGCGAGATAGGCGTAGATCGGCATGAAGGCCCACTGGTTCTCGGCGACCAGACCCTCGTCGGTGAGCGGAAGCGTGGACGGGTAGCCGTTCTCGGCGGTGTACCAGTACCACTGCGCGTCCCACGCCAGGATCAGATCGCCGATCCCGGCGTCTGCGCCGAACCGCGACGCGGGTCCGGACAGCTCGGCCGCCGCCACCAGGAAGATGGTGGTGACGACGCGGGCCGCGAGGTACAGGATGCCGATGCGCGCCGCCGCCGGAAGCGCGCTCCAGCGCGTCCGGACGCTCTGGCTCAGGGGCTGGCCAGCCACGTCCGAAGCCCCCGCTCGACGTCCTCGATCTGTGCGAGCGGCACGCGCTCGTCGTCGTGGTGGGCGAGCGAGGCGTCGCCGGGGCCGTAGTTCACGGCGGGCACGCCCAGAGCGCTGAAGCGAGCGACGTCCGTCCATCCGTACTTGGGGCGCGGCTCGGCGCCCACGGCCGCGAGGAACTCCCGGGCCAGCGGTGCGTCCAGGCCGGGCGTCGCCCCGGGGGCGAGGTCGATCACCTCGACGTCGAAGCCGTCGAACACGTCCAGGACGTGCTGCGTCGCCTGCTCGGCGGTGCGGCTCGGAGCGAAGCGGTGGTTGACCTCGACGACGCAGAGGTCCGGGATGACGTTGCCCGCGATCCCGCCGTCGATGCGGACCGCGTTCAGCCCCTCGCGGTAGACCAGACCCTCCACCGGGACCTCGCGCGGGCGGTATTCGGCCAGGCGCGCGAGGATCGGCGCGGCGGCGTGGATGGCGTTCTCGCCCACCCATGCGCGCGCCGAGTGCGCGCGGACGCCGCGGGTGCGCACGAGGGCGCGCAGGTTCCCGTTGCAGCCGCCCTCGACGGCGCCGTTGGAGGGCTCGCCGAGGATCGCGAAGTCCGCCGCGAACAGGTCGGGACGCGTCCGGGCGAGCCGGGTGAGGCCGTTGAGGTCGGCATCCACCTCCTCGTGGTCGTACCACATCCAGGTGAGGTCGACCCGGGGATCGGTCAGCTCGGCGGCGAGCTTGAGCTGCACGGCCACGCCCGCCTTCATGTCGACGGTGCCGCGCCCCCACAGGTACGGCTCGCCGTCTTCGACGAGGTCGCGCACCGGGAGGTTCGCGTTGACGGGAACGGTGTCGATGTGGCCGGCGATGGCGACCCGCTGCGGGCGTCCGAGGTGGGTGCGCGCGACGATCGTGTCACCGTCGCGGTGGACGTCGAGGTGGGGCAGCGCGGACACCGCGTCATGGATGAGGTCGGCCAGGTGCCCCTCGTCGCCGGACACGCTCGGGATGTCGCAGATCGTGCGGGTGAGGTCGACGGAGGTCTGGGACAGATCGAGCGCCGGCATCCCCCGAGTCTATTGCGCACCGCCCGATACCCTGGACTCATGGCAGACGAGCGATGGGTGTGGGGTGTGGGCCTGGCCACCACCGCGCAGGACGGCACGGTGCTGGACGCCTGGTTCCCCGAGCCGCGGGCCGGCCGGCTTCCGCTGGGCCTTGACCCGGAGATCCCTCCCGAGAACCTGGAGCGCCTCGCCGTGCCCGACCCGCGACGCCTGGTCGACGTGGACGTCGTCACCGTCGAGGTCGATCTGGATGCCGCTCCCGCATCGACGGCGGACGTCTACCTGCGCCTGCAGGCCCTGTCGCATCTGCTCGTGCGACCGAACGAGGCGAACCTCGACGGCATCTTCGGCTTCCTCCCGGTGGTCGCCTGGACCAACGCCGGGCCGATGCATCCGGACGACTTCACCCGCCAGCGGCACGAGCTGCTGCGCGACGGCATCCAGGCCCACAGCATCGACAGGTTCCCGCGCCTGGTCGACTACGTCACGCCCCCGGGTGTGCGCATCGGCGACGCGAACCGCGTGCGGCTGGGCGCCTATCTGTCGCCGGGGACGACCGTCATGCACGAGGGCTTCGTGAACTTCAATGCCGGCACCCTCGGCGCCTCGATGGTGGAGGGCAGGATCTCGCAGGGTGTCGTGGTCGGCGAGGGCACCGACATCGGCGGCGGCGCATCGATCATGGGCACCCTCTCCGGCGGCGGCACGCACCGGATCTCGATCGGGGCCCGCTCACTGCTGGGCGCGAACGCCGGCGTCGGCATCTCGCTGGGCGACGACTGCATCGTCGAGGCGGGACTCTACGTCACCGCGGGGACGAAGGTCCTCCTCGCCGACGAGCCCGCGCGCCACGACGGGTCGCGATCCGTCGTGAAGGCCGCCGAGCTGTCCGGACAGGACGGGCTGCTGTTCCGACGCAACTCCCTCACCGGTGCCGTCGAGGCGATCCGCCGCAGCGGCGTGGGCGTCACCCTCAACGAGGCGCTGCACGCCTGAGCCCGGTCACGCTCCGGGGTAGGGGCGCTCTCCCGATCCGACGTACAGCTGCTGCGGCCGGCCGATCTTGGTCTGCGGGTCGTACTGCATCTCGCGCCAGTGCGCGAGCCAGCCGGGCAGCCGTCCGATCGCGAACAGCACGGTGAACATGCGGGTGGGAAAGCCCATCGCCTTGTAGATGACGCCGGTGTAGAAGTCGACGTTCGGGTAGAGGCGGCGCTCCTTGAAGTAGTCGTCCTCCAGGGCGACGCTCTCCAGCTCCTGGGCGAGGTCGAGCAGCGGATCGTGGACCCCGAGCTCGCGCAGCACCTCGTCGGCGGACTCCTTGACGAGCTTCGCGCGGGGGTCGTAGTTCTTGTAGACCCGGTGCCCGAAGCCCATGAGCTTGACGCCGTCCTCCTTGTTCTTGACGCGCTCGACGAACCGCTGCACGCTCTCGCCGGACTCGCGGATGCGGGCGAGCATGTCGAGCACCGCCTCGTTGGCGCCGCCGTGCAGCGGGCCGTACAGGGCGTTGATGCCCGCCGAGATCGACGAGAACTGGTTCGCGCCGGTGGAGCCGACCAGGCGCACCGTCGAGGTCGAGGCGTTCTGCTCGTGGTCCTCGTGCAGGATCAGCAGGCGCTCCAGCGCCCGCGACATCACCGGGTTGACCTCGTAGTCCTCACTGAGAACGCCGAAGTTGAGCTTGAGGAAGTTGTCGACGAAGCTCAGCGTGTTGTCGGGATACAGGAACGCCTGCCCGATGCTCTTCTTGTGGGCGTAGGCCGCGATGACCGGGAGCTTCGCCAGCATCCGGATGTTGTTGAGCTCGACGTCTTCGCGACTGTGCGGGTCGGACTCGTGCTCGTAGTACGTCGACAGCGCCGACACGGCCGACGACAGCACCGACATGGGGTGCGCCGTGTGCGGCAGCGCGGAGAAGAAGCGCTTGAGGTCTTCGTGCAGCAGGGTGTGCCGGCGGATGCGGGTGTCGAACTCGGCCAGCTCGTCGGACGAGGGCAGCTCTCCGTACAGCAGCAGCCACGCCACCTCGAGGTACGTGCTGTTCTTCGCGAGCTGCTCGATCGGGTAGCCGCGGTAGCGCAGGATCCCCTCGTCGCCGTCGATGTAGGTGATGGCCGACTTGGTGGACGCCGTGTTCACGAAGCCGTAGTCGAGCGCGGTGTGGCCGGTCTGACGCGTCAGCGTGGAGATGTCGATGCTGGGAACGCCTTCCGCGCCCGGCAGCACGGGGAACTCGGCGGTGCGGCCGCCCACGTGAAGAGTGGCCATTTCCTGCGTTCCCGCGTCGCCCACGGCGCCTCCTCGCGTTGTTGATCGGGGGTGTCGCACGGCCCGGCAGCCGCGTCTACAGCCTAATGGCCGCATCGGCCTACTGTTGCCACCGTCAAAGGTCCGCGCGATCGGATGGAGGAATCCTTCATCCGGCGGCGCGCAGCCGATCGGCGGCGGCGGCGATCCGCTCGTCGGCGGCGGTGAGCGAGAGACGCACGTGCTCGGGGAAGAACGGCCCGTAGAACACCCCCGGTCCGGCGAGGATCCCGAGGTCGGCGAGCCGGCCCATGCCGGACCACGCGTCCTGCCCATCGGTGGCCCACAGGTAAAGGCCCGCCTCGCTGCCGTCGATGCGGAAGCCGGCGGCCTCCAGGGCCGGGCGCAGCACGGTGCGGCGGGCACGATAGCGCTCGCGCTGCTCGGCGACGTGCGCATCGTCGCCGAGGGCCGCGATCATGGCGTGCTGGACGGGCGCCGGCAGCATCAGCCCGAGGTGCTTGCGCGCCGTCAGCAGCCGCGCGATGAGGGCCTGATCCCCGGCGGCGAACGCGGCCCGGTAACCCGCCAGGTTCGACTGCTTGCTGAGGGAGTACACCGACAGGATGCCGGTCAGATCCCCGCCGGTGACCCGCGGATCGAGCACCGAGGGGATCGCCTCGGCGTCCCACGGCGCGTCCCAGCCGAGCTCCGCATAGCACTCGTCGCTCGCGAGGATCGCGCCGAGCTCGCGGGCGCGCGCGCGGGCAGCGCCGAGCGCCGCGGCATCCAGCACCCTCCCGTCGGGGTTCCCCGGCGAGTTGACCCACACGAGCCGCGTGCCCTCCGGCCACTCGGCCGGGTCGTCGCCGGCGAACGGGGCGGCCCCGGCCACACGGGCGCCGACCTCATACGTGGGGTACGCGGCGCGCGGATGCACGACGACGTCGCCGGGTCCGAGGTCGAGGAGGGTGGGAAGCAGCGCCACGAACTCCTTGGAGCCGATGGTGGGAAGCACCTGGTCGGGGCTCAGCCCCGGCACGCCGCGCCGCCGCGCGTACCACGCCGCGATCGCCTCGCGCAGCGCGGGGGTGCCGACCGTCTGCGGGTAGGCGTGCGCGTCGGTGGCCGCGGCGAGCGCATCCCGCACGACCTCCGGCGTCGGGTCGATCGGCGAGCCGATGGAGAGGTCCACGATGCCGTCGGGATGCCGGCGGGCCCGCGCAGCGTACGGGGCGACCGCGTCCCAGGGGTAGTCGTCGAGCTCGCCGACCCCCACGTCACTGCCCCTGCGGCGGCAGCGCGGCGACGATCGCGTGGTCCTTGTGGATCACGCCGACCTTGGCGGCGCCGCCCGGGGAGCCGATGTCGTCGAAGAACTCGACGTTGGCCTTGTAGTAGTCCTGCCACTCGTCGGGCAGGTCGTCCTCGTAGAAGATCGCCTCGACCGGGCACACCGGCTCGCAGGCACCGCAGTCGACGCACTCGTCCGGGTGGATGTACAGCATGCGGTCGCCCTCGTAGATGCAGTCGACCGGGCATTCATCGACGCAGGCGCGGTCTTTCACGTCCACGCAGGGAAGGGCGATCACATATGTCACGCCTCCAGCTTAGTTCGGCTGGATCAGTGGTCGGCCGCGCGGCGTTCGGGCCAGAGGACCACGGCGGCCGCGAGCACCGGCACCGCGACCATCCACACGACCCCGAGGTTGACCGGCCCGAGCATCGCGAGCTCGCCCTCGGGGACGATGACCGATCCGCCCGGGCCCTGCCCGCTGAACACGAGGACGGCGACGATCAGCCCGGCGCCGGCGGCGAGGGCCGCGATCCGGTCGGCGGTGAGGGCGCGCACGGCGATGAGCAGTGCGCCGCTGCCGATGAGGGCCAGCACGAGCCCCAGCGGCACCGGGCCGATCGTGAAAGCGTGCGCGATCGTCCCGGCCGTCCCGTATGCCGCGCCCACGACGAACGCGATCGCCCAGGTGGCGACGCGCGCCCAGCTCAGCCTCACGCGTGCAGTCTAAGGGTGTTCACGCCGCCCAGCCCCACAGCCGCAGCAGCCCCGCGACGACCGCGGCGGCGGCGACGACGACCAGGAATGGCGCCCGCAGCAGCAGCAGCCCTGCGGCCACGAGGATCGCCGGCACCCGCGCGTCGACGATGACGGCCTGCCCCGCCGCGAGCGTCTGCACCGCGACCAGCGCAGCCAGCAGTGCCACCGTGAGCAGGTCGGCGATGCGCGCGGGCCGAGGCGCCTCGAGCACCCGGGGCGGCACGAGATAGCCCAGCGTCTTCAGGGCGACGCAGATGACGGATGCCAGCAGCACGGCGTTCCACATGGTCACGGCAGCCCCACCCTCTCGGCGACGTCGTCGGGCTCCTGCGGCGGCCGGTCGGAGGTGCCCAGCCAGTTGAACCAGCCGACCACGATCGCCACCACCGCGGCCACGAGGACCGGCAGCCCGGGCATCAGCACGGGCGTGAGGACGGTGGCGACCACGGCTGCGGCCACGCCCACGGCGATCGCCTGGCGGCGACGAAGCCGCGGCCACAGCAGGGCGAGGAAGGCCGCTGCCGCCGCAGCATCCAGACCGTACGCCTTGGGGTCGCCGAGCACGTCGCCCAGGAGCGCCCCGGCGAGGGTCGTGAGGTTCCACCCGACGTAGATCGCGATGCCGGTCACCCAGAAGCCCACGGTGCGGCCGCGTGCGGTGAGCTGGGCGAGCGAGACGGCTGTCGACTCGTCGATCGTGAACTGCGCGGCGCTCAGCCGCCGCCAGAAGCCCGCGCCGATGACCGGCGACATCCGCATCCCGTAGGCCACGTTGCGGATGCCCAGCAGCGCCGCCGAGGCCACGGCCGCCGGCGCTGCCGCCAGTCCCCCGGCGCCGACGACCCCGACGAAAGCGAACTGCGAGCCGCCGGTGAACATCACGAGGCTCAGCACGCAGGTTTGCCAGATGTCCAGCCCCGACGCGACCGCCAGCGCGCCGAACGACACCCCGTAGGCGCTCGTGGCGAGGGCGACGCCGAGGCCTGCGCGCGCGGCGCGCCGCGGCTCATCGTCTGTTCGATCGGCCGGACGCATGCGTCCTATTCTGAACGACGATCCGTCGCCTACGCGCCGGCGTCCTGGCGCTTCAGGCGCGCGGTGGCGCGGGCGCGCTCGGTCTGGTCGAGGACCACCTTGCGGATGCGCACCTTCTCGGGGGTCACCTCGACGCACTCGTCCTCGCGGGCGAACTCCAGGCTCTCCTCCAGGGACAGCTGCCGCGGCGGGGTGAGGCGCTCCAGCTCGTCCGCGGTCGAGGACCGCATGTTGGTGAGCTTCTTCTCCTTGGTGATGTTGACGTCCATGTCGTCGGCGCGGGTGTTCTCGCCCACGACCATGCCCTCGTACACCTCTTCGGTGGGCTGGACGAAGAAGCTCATCCGCTCCTGCAGGGCCATCATCGCGAACGGGGTGGCCACCCCGGCCCGGTCGGCGACGATCGATCCTGTGGAGCGGGAGACGATGTGACCGGCCCAGTCGCCGTAGCCGTGCGAGATCGCATTGGCGATGCCGGTGCCGCGCGTGACGGAGAGGAACTCGGTGCGGAAGCCGATGAGCCCGCGCGAGGGCACGACGAACTCCATGCGCACCCAGCCGGTGCCGTGGTTGGTCATCGACTCCATGCGGCCCTTGCGTGCCGCCAGCAGCTGGGTGATCGAGCCGAGGTGCTCCTCCGGCGCGTCGACGGTGAGGTGCTCGAACGGCTCCTGCACCTGACCGGCCGGGCCCTTCCGGGTGACCACCTGGGGCTTGCCCACGGTCAGCTCGAAGCCCTCCCGGCGCATGTTCTCCACGAGCACGGCGAGGGCCAGCTCACCGCGTCCCTGCACCTCCCACGCGTCGGGACGGCCGATGTCGACGACCTTGAGCGACACGTTCCCGACGAGCTCGCGATCGAGGCGGTCCTTGACCATGCGCGCGGTGAGCTTGTGCCCCTTGACCTTGCCCGCCAGCGGCGACGTGTTCGTGCCGATCGTCATCGAGATCGCCGGGTCGTCGACGTGGATGGCCGGCAGCGGCCGGACGTCCTCGGGGTCGGCGATCGTCTCGCCGATGGTGATCTCGTCGATCCCGGCGATGGCGACGATGTCTCCGGGTCCGGCGGACTCCGCCGGGTAGCGCTCGAGGGCCCGGGTCTTCAGCAGCTCGGTGATGCGCACGTTCGCGGGCAAGCCGTCGTGGCGCACCCAGGCGACCGTCTGACCCTTGCGCAGCGTGCCGTTGAAGACGCGCAGCAGTGCCAGCCTGCCCAGGAACGGCGACGAGTCGAGGTTGGTCACCCACGCCTGCAGCGGCGCCTCGTCGTCGTAGGACGGGGCCGGCACGTGCTCGAGGATCGCCTGGAACAGCGGCTCCAGATCCGGGTTGTCGGGCAGCTGCCCGTTGGCGGGGCGGGTGCGGGATGCCGCTCCGGCCCGTCCGCTCGCGTACACCACCGGCACATCCAGCAGCGCGTCGACGTCGAGGTCGGGCACGTCGTCGATCAGATCCGAGGCCAGGCCCAGCAGCAGGTCGTGCGCCTCCTCCTCCACCTCGGCGATGCGGGCGTCGGGGCGGTCGGTCTTGTTGACGAGCAGGATGACCGGCAGCTTCGCCTCGAGCGCCTTGCGCAGCACGAAGCGGGTCTGCGGAAGGGGACCCTCCGAGGCGTCCACCAGCAGCACCACCCCGTCGACCATCGACAGCCCGCGCTCGACCTCGCCGCCGAAGTCGGCGTGCCCCGGTGTGTCGATGACGTTGATCGTGACCGGCACATCGGTGTGCTCGCCGTCGTAGGTGATCGCCGTGTTCTTGGCGAGGATCGTGATGCCCTTCTCGCGCTCCAGGTCGTTGGAGTCCATCGCGCGCTCCTCGACGTGGGAGTGCTCGCCGAACGCGCCGGTCTGGCGCAGCATGGCGTCCACCAGCGTCGTCTTGCCGTGGTCGACGTGGGCGACGATGGCGACGTTGCGGAGGTCAGGACGGAGGGCACGCGCCATGAAGGGATCCTTGCTGAGAGTGGGAGCGCCGTCCTGAGAAGGAGGCGTTCCATTCTAGAGCACGGATCCTGGGCGTCAGCCCGCCTGCTCGGCCAGCAGCGCCGCGCGCGCCTCGCGACGGATCCGCTGCTCGCGCGGATCCGGCACGGGCACCGCGGCGATGAGCCGCTTGGTGTAGTCGTCCTTCGGGTTGCGCAGGATCTGCTCCTTGGTGCCCTGCTCCACGATGCGGCCGTGCTGCATCACCGCGATGCGGTCGGCGAGCAGGTCGACCACGGCCAGGTCGTGCGTGACGAACAGCGTGGCGAACTGCTTCTCGGCCTGGATCTGCTGAAGCAGCTCGAGCGCGCGCGCCTGGACCGACACGTCGAGCGCACTCGTGGGCTCGTCGGCGACGAGCACGGTCGGATCCAGGGCGAGCGCACGGGCGATGCCGATGCGCTGACGCTGGCCGCCGGAGAGCTCGTGCGGGTAGCGGTTGCGGAAGTCGCGGGGCAGCTCGACCATGTCCAGCAGCTCCTCGACGCGCTTGCCGATGTCCTTCGGCTTCCAGCCCGCCAGCTCGAGCGGCTCGCCGATGGACTCGCCGACCGGCCAGCGCGGGTTCAGTGACGAGCCGGGGTCCTGGAACACGATGCCGAGCTTGCGACGCACGGCACGCAGGTCCTTCGCGTCCACGCCGACCATGTCCTGACCGGCCACGCGAAGGCTGCCCTCCGCGATCGGGATGAGGCCCACGATCGCCCGCGCGATGGTGGTCTTGCCCGACCCCGACTCGCCCACGAGTCCGACGACCTCGCCCGGCTGGATCGTCAGCGACGCGTCCGACACGGCCCGGAACGCCGGGACGCGGCCGCGCTTGGGATAGTCGATCGACACGTTCTCGAGCACGAGCGCCGCGGTCTCGGCGGCACGGTGGTCCTCGTCGTCGGCCCCGGCCTCGCCGAGGCCGAGGTGCGGGACCGAGGCCATGAGCGCCCGCGTGTAGGGGTGCTTGGCCTCGCCGTAGATCTGCTCGATCGGGCCGTGCTCGACGACGTCGCCGTCCTTCATGACCATGACGTCGTCGGCCATGTCGGCCACCACGCCCATGTCGTGCGTGATGAGGATGATCGCAGAGTCCAGCTTGTGCCGGAGATTGCGCATGAGGTCGAGGATCTCGGCCTGCACCGTGACATCCAGCGCGGTGGTCGGCTCGTCGGCGATGAGCACCCGCGGGTCGAGGCAGATCGACTGCGCGACCATCGCGCGCTGGCGCTGGCCGCCCGACAGCTGGTGCGGGTAGGAGTTGTACGCCTTGACCGGATCGGGCATCTCGACCAGGCCCAGCAGCTCGATGGCGCGCTCCTTGGCCTGCTTGCGGGTCATGCCCGGCCGGTGGGTGAGCAGCGTCTCGGAGATCTGGAACCCGATCGTGTAGACCGGGTTCAGCGCCGTCATCGGCTCCTGGAAGATGACCGAGATCCCCTCGCCGCGCACCTTGCGCAGCACGTCTTCGGGGGCGCCGATCAGCTCGCGACCGGCCAGCTTCGCGCTTCCGGTGATGCGGGCGTTCTTGGGCAGCAGCCCCATGATCGCCATGGAGCTCGTGCTCTTGCCGGAGCCGGACTCCCCCACGATGGCGAGGACTTCGCCGGGCATCAGGTCGTAGCTGACGTGCTTGGCCGCAGCCGCCCACTTGCCGCCGACCCAGAACTCGACGCTGAGGTCCCTGACCGAGAGCACCGGGCCCTCGGTCGTGTCGGCGCTCGTCGCCTCCGCACCGCTGTGCGGGCGTTCGTTCGCGCTCATCGATCCATCTCCCGTGTCAGGATGGGCGGGTGCCCCATCCGGTCGTCTTCCGCCCCCGCGGCGGTGTCATCCTCGCCGTGGTGGCCATCGTGCTGTGCGGCGTCGGCATCGTCACGCTCGCCGTCTGGAACGGGGTCGCCGGCGTCCTGGAATGGGGCGCGCCGATCCTCGCCTTCGCATGGCTGTCGTACGCCGTGTACATCCAGCCCAGCGTGCGGATGACCGAGGGCTTCATCGACATCCGCAATGTGTTCCGCAGCCACCGCGTGCCGTGGGGCGACGTCGACAGCGTCGACTCGCGCTACGCCCTCACCGTGCACACCGCCGACGGCCGGCACGTGCGCGCCTGGGCGGCACCGGCGCCGGCCGCGCGCCGCGCCCTCGGCATGAGGCGCGAGGACGTGTCGGGCACCCCGGGCGACGGCGACACGCGACGCCCGTCGGATGCCGTGGGCACCGAGTCCGGGGACGCCACCGCGCTGGCCCTCGCGGCGCTCGCGCGCTACCGCCGCGACGGCGGCCCGGCGCTGCCGGGTGGAACCGTCACGACCTGGCACGTGTGGACCATCGCGGTGACCGTGGTCGTGCTCGCCGCGGCGCTGGTGAGCCTGGCTCTGGCCGCCGCTCACGGCTGACGCCCGTTCGGATCGGCCGGCGGCTCGGGCAGCGCCCCGAACTCGTCCATCGTGACCTCGTCGTCCTCGCTGGTCGGGCCGGTCACCATCATGACGCCCTGCACCGAGGGCACCGCGCCGACCGCGCGCGCGGCACGGCGCTTGCTGAGCTTGGACTGCTGGCGCGGGTCGAACGCGTCGCGCAGTCCGTCGCCGATGAAGTTGATGCACAGCGCCAGGGTGATGATGAACAGACCCGGCCACCAGAACAGCCACGGACGGGTGCGGAACGCCTCCTGATAGGTCGAGATGATCTGCCCGAGCGACACATCGGGGTAGGTGATGCCGAACCCGAGGAAGCTCAGGGCCGCCTCGGTCAGCACGGCCGCGCTCATCAGCAGCGTCGTGTTGACGATGATGATGCCGACCGCGTTGGGCAGGATGTGCCGGAAGATGATCCGGCCGTTGCTCGCCCCGGCGACGCGCGCCGCATCGACGAACTCGCGTTCTCGCAGCGCCAGGAAATCTCCGCGGACAAGTCGCGCGAGTCCGGTCCAGCTCAGGATGCCCAGGAACAGGCCGAACACGATCGCGTTCCCGCCGAAGAGCTTTCCGAAGATCGCGCCGATGACGATGATCGGGATGATGATCACGACGTCGGTGAAGCGCATGATCAGCGAGTCGATCCAGCCGCGGTAGAAGCCCGACAGGGCGCCCAGCAGCACCCCGACGACGAGCGAGACGCAGCCGACGAGGACCATGACGGTGATGGACTGCTGGGTCCCGCGCATCACCTGGGCGAACACGTCCTTGCCCAGAGTGTCCTGCCCGAACGGGTGCTCGCCGAGGCTGAACGGCCACAGCGTCAGCGTAGGAAGGCCGTTGTTGACGATCGGATACGTCGTGTACCAGTCCAGCGGCCACCAGCCCGGGATGCGCCAGCCGTTGATCGAGAGCGTGCCCGTGGAGTCGGCCTGCAGCGCGCCGGTGCCCCCGACGACGGTGCCCACCGAGGTGAACGCCAGCAGCATCACCAGCGCGAGCACGACGAGGGCGATCATGGCGCCGCGGTGCCGGAAGAACCGCCGGCGGACCAGCTGGCCCTGGCTGAGGCCCGCGACGGCCTGCTGCTCGATGGACTGCTCTGAGCCGCGGTCGTCGGCGACGTCGGCGGGAGCGAGAGGTGTCGTTGTCATGTCAGCTCACCCGGATCCGTGGGTCGAGCGCGGAGTACATGAGGTCCGCGATGAGGTTGAAGACGACCGCCAGGACGCCGGTGACGACGAAGAAGCCCATGACGAGGTTGACGTCGCCTCTTCGCAGTCCGTCGACGAACAGCGATCCCATGCCCTTCCAGGCGAAGATCGTCTCGGTGATGACCGCGCCGCCGATGAGCGCGCCGATGTCGAACGCGACGATCGTGGCGATCGGGATCAGCGCGTTGCGCATCGCATGCCGGACGATCACCGTCCGCTCGGTCAGGCCCTTGGCCCGCGCGGTGCGCACGTAGTCCTGGTTCATGACCTCCAGCAGGCTCGACCGCGCGTACCGCGTGTAGGCGGCGATCGAGACCAGCGACAGCGCGATCGTGGGCAGGATCAGGTGCGCGAAGCCGTCGAGGATCTGGAACCACATGTCGCCGCGGAGCCCCGGCGTCTGCGATCCGATCGTGGCGATCACGCCGCTCTGCGGAATGCGCTGCAGGTAGTCCGGGTAGACCAGCAGCACGCGGTCGACCACGATCACCAGGAACGTGATGAAGCTGACGATCGCCGCCGTGCGGGCCACCTGCTTCTTGTCGTCGCCGCCCATGATGAACCCGACCGCGATCCCCAGGCCGATCGCCACCAGGTACATGAGGATGAGCATCCAGCCCTCGGGCACGTAGAAGAACAGGTACTGCAGCGGGTACCAGGCGGCCACCCAGATCGCCACGACGATGAACGAGGCCAGCAGCGCGCGGCGGTTCGACAGCCCTGTCGAGATCGCCGTCGTGCCGATCGCGGCAGCCACGCCGGTGATGATGATGCCGATGATCCCGACGGTCGGGTGGGCGAACCAGTCGGTGACGGCGAGGATGGTCAGCAGCCCCGCGCCGGCGACGAACGCGGACCCGAATGTGATCAGGCGTCTGCGCCAGGTGCCGCCCAGCATGCTCATGAAGACCACGCCGCTGATCAGCCCGGTCAGCACGATCACCCAGGGCGATATCTGGGGATCGGCGAGGAACTCGTTGAACTGGATGGCGCCGAACTCCTTCAGGAGCACCGCGATCCAGAAGATGGGGAGGGAGTACACGATGAAGGTGAGGAAGGTCACCGTGTAGTCGAAGCCGCTGTACTGCCGCAGCGCGGTCAGGATGCCGACGGTCAGGCCGACGATGATCGCGATGATGGTCGCGGCGGTGACGAGCTGGATGGTCGAGTTGGCGGCGGACGCGACCGCGGCGGTGACCTGCTGATCGCTGCGGCTGAACGAGATGCCCAGGTCGCACTGGAGGACCAGGCACTTGGCCGCGCCGCCGAGCCACACGAAGTAGCGCAGGACCGGCGGGACGTCCAGGTTGAGCTGCTCGATGCGCTGCTGGATGCGCTCCTCGCGGTTGGCGGCGTTGCTCTGCTTGAGGTCGGCGAGAGGATCGGTGCCGATCGAGCTCAGGGTGTAGACGATGAACGACGCGACGATGAGCACGAGCACGGTCGCGCCCAGGCGTCTGAGGATGAACGTCAGCACGGGATCCCCCGGCTGTCGATGGCTGCTGAAGTCATTGCGGTTCCATTCGCGGGCGACGATGCACGCGAGCCCAGGCTACTGCGTAGCCGGCCTCGCGGCGCTGAGGTTGTGCGCAGCGGCGGGTGTGCCGGCCCCCGGCATGGCTGTGGGTGCCGAGGGTTCGCCTCGGCACCCACAGTCATTTCCGGTTGGAGCCGATCGGGCGGGCGGCGCGCCGCCCGCCCGATCGATGGATCACTCGGCCGCAGCCTCAGCCGGTGCCCACTCCCAGAAGTTCCAGAAGTAGTCCGGGCTCAGCGGCATGGCCTTGACACCCGTCACCTGGTCGCTCGCGACCGTGAGGCCGGGGAACTGGAAGATCGGGATGGTCACGGCGTCCGCCCAGATGAGCTGCTCGGCCTGGTTCAGCAGGTCGGTCTGCTCGTCGGCATCCGCGGTCACGTTGAGCGTGTGCAGGAGGTCGGTCACGTCCTCGTTGCAGTAGCCCATGTAGTTGCCGCCCTTGGCCGACGGCTCGTCGTAGCAGGCGTAGATCTGGTCGGATCCGCCCACGGCCAGCGAGGTCTGCGACCACGCGAAGATCACCGCGTCGTGCGGGTTGATCGGGAACTGCGACGGGTCGGTGAACGCCCAGTTCGGCTCGCTCTCGTCGACCAGCTGGAAGCCGGCCTTGGCAGCGGATGCCGCGATGAGCTCGAACTCCTGACCGCGGCGGACGTTGCCCTCCGGGTACCAGAAGCCGACCTCGATCGGCGTGGAGACGCCGGCCTGCGCGAGCAGGTCGATCGCGCCCTGGATGTCGACGTCGGTGTACTCGACCGAGCCGTTGTCCTCGGTGAGGATCGGGTAGCGCACCGTGTCGGCCGCGCTGACCAGGTTCGCGTTGCGCACGACGGCGTCGGACTGCAGCGGGCGGATGATCTTGTCGACGATCTCCTGGCGCGGGATCGTCTTCAGGAACGCCTGGCGGACCGCCAGAGCCTTCGCCTCGTCGTCGCCGTAGGCCGCGGCGTCGAACGGACCGCCGTTGTTGACCGTCAGGTCGACGTGCTCGTGCGAGGCCTGGATGCCCTGCTGCACCTCGGCGTTGGAGATGCTCTGCGCGAACTCGAGGATGTCGGCGGTCGGCTGACCCGACCAGATGTCGAGCTCACCGGACTGCAGGGCCTGGAGTGCCGTCGTCGAGTCGGCGATCGCGCGGACCGTGATCTTCTCGTACTTCGGCGACTCGCCCCACGTGAACAGCGGGTTGGCGACGACGGTGGTGTACTCGTCCTCCTTGGTCTCCAGGAGGTTGTACTGACCGGCCGTCAGGAACGCCGCGGGGCTCTCCGGCATCGTGGTGTAGACGTAGGCGTCGTTCCACGCGGTGGCGAGCTTGGTGAGGACCTCGGTGTCGCCGTTGGTGATCGCGTCGATGACCTTCTGCTTCGCCGTCTCGGCGAACGACTTGGCCGCGTCCGAGTACTTCGTGAAGTCGTCGTCGCTCTGCGAGCCCTTGTAGGTGTCCCACGCGGCCTGCACGTCGGCGTACTCGTCCGGGTAGGCCAGCGCGTAGGTGCCGTGTGCGGAGACGCCCAGCGGCTGGATGAGCTCCCAGTCCACGTACTGCTGGTCGTAGACCAGGGTGATCTCCTTCTCGGCGATCTCCGGCGTCTGGCTGATCAGGTTCCAGCCGGTGGTCGCCGCCGGGGCCCAGCCGCCCTCCACCAGACCGCCCATCGCGGCCCAGTGCATGAGCATGTCGGCCTCGTCGATCGGCACGCCGTCCGACCACACCGCGTCGGCGGTGATCTTGTAGTTCACCGTCAGTGGGTCATCGCTGGTCTTGTCGAAGGTGCCGAAGTCGGTGTTGCGCACCAGCTCGGGGGTGTTGTCGTAGTACGCCCACGACGACGCGGAGTCGGTGATGTACTTGATGTTCGAGTTCGCGGTGTTGTTGCCCGCGCTGCTGTTCGAGTTGAACGCCATGAAGCCTTCGTTGTAGGCGACGTTGATCTCGGTGCCTTCAACGACTTCCGACTGGTACGGGTTGCCACATCCGGAGAGCACGAGCCCTCCGACGGCGACAGCGCCCACGCCCGCCAATAGACGTGAGATCTTCACATTTCCTCCTGTGCAAGGGGTGGAGCGTCCAGCAGGCAAAGCACTGGACACGGATACGAGACACCTTAAGCACGCGCGGCGGAAGTGACAAAACACCTGGGGCAAACGTTACATATCCTTAACTCGAATCCGCGCCGGTGTGTCATCCTGACAAGGTGCCCGCTCCCGCCGCTGTGAGCCGCGCCCGCCTGTGGTGGGAAGTCGGCATCGTCCTGGCCCTCTCGGTGGGCCGATCGGCCGTGTACTCGGTGCTCGCGCTGGTCCAGGCGCTGCAGCGCGAGGTGTCGCTGGGCGACCAGCAGACATCCCTCAATCCGTCGGCGGATGCCGCGGGATTCTGGGACGTCCTCTATCAGTTCCTCGGCCAGGCGTTCGCCCTCGCGCCGGTCGCCCTGGCGATCTACCTGCTCTGGGAGCCCGGCGTGTCGGCGTTCCGTCGCATCGGCCTCGACTTCCGCCGGTTCGCCGGCGACCTCGGCCGGGGACTCCTGCTGGTCCTCGTGATCGGTGTGCCCGGGCTCGCCCTCTACGCGGCCGGACGCGCGCTGGGGATCACGGTGCAGGTCGATGCCGCGCCGCTCGACCCCTCCTGGTGGACGATCCCCGCGCTGCTGCTGGCAGCGCTGCGTGCGGGCCTGACCGAAGAGGTGATCTTCATCGGCTACCTCTTCGACCGCCTCAAGCGGCTGGGGTGGGGCGCCTGGACGATCATCCTCGCCACCGCGGCGCTGCGCGGGGCCTACCACGCGTACCAGGGTTTCGGGGCGATCGTCGGGAACGTCGCGATGGGGATCGTCTTCGGCTGGTGCTACCGCCGCTGGGGACGGGTCATGCCGCTGGTGATCGCGCACGTGGTGATCGACATCGTGGCGTTCATCGGCTATCCCATCGCGGCGTCGCTGTGGCCGGGCCTTTTCGCACCGGCGCCCGCGGTCACCCCGACCCCGACCCCGAGTGCGACCGCGTGAGGCCTACTGGTCGCCCACCAGCTTGAGGCCCACGATGCAGCCGACCAGCCCCAGGATGAGCAGCACCCGCACAACGGAGAACGGCTCCTCGCCGGTGAGCATCGCGTAGGCCACCGTCAGCGCCGCCCCGATGCCCACCCACACCGCATAGGCGGTCCCGGTCGGGATCTCGCGCATGGCCCAGGCCAGGCCCGCCATGCTCGCGGCGAGGGAGACGCCGAACACCACGCTCGGCCAGAGCTTCGTGAAGCCTTCGGACCTGCCCAGCGCGGTCGCCCAGACCGCCTCGAGCAGACCGGACACGATGAGAACGACCCACGACACAGCACTCGCCTCCATGGCCAGTCTTGTCGCACACCGGGTACTGAACCCTCGTCCGGGGATCCTGTCGGGGACCCGGGCGCGAGTCTACCGGCCGATCCTGGGCGATGGCAGGGCGGCTCAGGGCGAGATGAGGAAGAAACCGCTGAGCAGCCCGGGGTTGTGCGCGTGCACCAGCACCGCGAAGACCACGGCGTCGAACAGCAGGTGCACGGTGACGACGTAGGCAAGAGAGTGCGTCCTCATGAAGATGAACCCCTGCAGCAGCGCGAACGGGATCGTCAGCACCGGACCCCATGCGCGGTATCCCAGCTCCCACAGGAACGACACGAAGACGATCGCCTGCAGGCCGTTGGCCAGCGCGTCCGGGAAGTGGCGGCGCAGCAGCGCGAAGCACGTGCAGATGAAGAACAGCTCGTCCCAGATGCCGACGGCGCCGACGCCGACGAACAGCCGGGCGATGAGTTCGGGTGTGTCGACGACCGGCCAGTTCTGATACACGCCCGAGCTGATGAAGTAGAAGGGCAGGATCAGCCAGCCGAGGACCAGGACCGCCACGAGCCAGCTCCAGTGCAGCCGGCCCCAGCGCCCTCCGCCGCGCCAGGGGAACCGGATCGCGCGATCGCGGTAGACCCAGCGGGACACGACGTACGGGACGACGACGGCGCCGCCGAGCGCGAGGGTGAAGCGCAGCATCGCCGCGTTGTCCAGCTGCGCCGCAAGGGGGATCGAGCTCACGATCAGCAGCCCGATCGCGATGAGCGACAGATCGCGCAGCAGCGATGCGCGACCGGGCAGGACGGCGGCGATCACGAGGCCGGCCGCGAGCAGCAGCCAGCCGAGCCAGGGAACCAGCAGCACGAAGAACGCCGGTGCGGCGGCGCACACCAGCAGCGCCGGCACCAGCTCGATCGACACGAGCGGGCGCGCGACCGGGACCGCTGCACGCGCGGTCACGGGCGGTCCCTTCTCCGGTAGGCGAGGTCGCGGATCACCCGTCCCGCCGCGGCGCCCTTGCGCTCGAAGGCGGTCACGACGCGGCCGTCGAAGCGGGGCGCCCACTCCCCGCGGAACGCGCGCTCGAAGGCGGGCTCCGCGTCGAGCACGTCGCGCATCTGCAGGGCGTAGTCCTCCCAGTCGGTGGCGAGCCGCAGCATCCCGCCGTCCTCGAGTGCGCGCGCGGCGAGCGCGCCGAAGCCCGGCTTGACCAGTCGCCGCTTGCGGTGGCGTGACTTGTGCCAGGGATCGGGGAAGAAGACCCAGAGCTCGCGGACGGATGCCTCCGGCAGCAGATGCCCGAGCACCTCCGGCGCGTTCGCCTCCACGAGGCGGAGGTTGCCCGCTCCGGCGCGATCGGCCTCGAGCATCGTGCGCGCGAGCCCTGCGAGGTAGACCTCGACGGCCAGGAAGTCGTCGTCCGGGCGCGTGGACGCCGCGTGCACGATCGCCTGCCCCTGCCCCGACCCGACCTCGACGACCAGCGGCGCCGTGCGCCCGTACTCGGCCGCGGGATCGAGCCGCGCGTCGGGGTGCACCGAGGTCGCGGCCGCATCGCGCGGGACATCGAGCAGGTACCGGGGGGCCAGCTGCGCGAACGCCCGCTCCTGGGCGTCCGACATCCGGCCGCTGCGACGCACGAACGACACCGGCGCGTCGCGGAAGGCGCGGGGCGCGTCGGGCGGCTGAGACATCCGTCCAGGCTACCGATGCGGCGCGGTCACTCCGCGGTCACGAAGTCGATGAGCTGCTCGACACGGCCCAGCAGCGCCGGCTCGAGGTCGCGATAGCCCGACACCGCCCCGAGCACCCGCTGCCAGGCGCGCGCGATGTCGGCCTGCGACTGGGCCGGCCAGCCGAGCGCGCGGCACACGCCCGTCTTCCAGTCGACGCCGCGCGGCACGTCCGGCCAGCGCGGGATGCCGAGGGCGCGCGGCGTCACGCACTGCCACACGTCCACGAACGGGTGGCCCACGATCAGGACGTGGGCGCCGAACGGACCGGCGGCCACGTCTGCGGCGATGCGCGACTCCTTCGATCCCGGCACGAGGTGGTCGACGAGGACCCCGCACCGCCGCGACGGCGAGGGCGGGTCCTCGCGCAGCGCGGCATCCAGCAGGTCGACGCCCTGCAGATACTCCACGACGACGCCCTCGACCCGAAGATCGTCGCCCCACACCTTCTCGACGAGCTCGGCGTCGTGGCGGCCCTCCACGAAGATGCGCCCGGCTCGCGCGACCCTGGCGCGCGCCTGCTCGACCGCGAACGACCCGGACGCCGTGCGCCGACGCCGCGGCGCGGCAGGCGCAGGTCGCGGCGGCAGGAGCCGGACCGGCTCGCCCTCGAGCAGGAATCCCGCGTCCAGCGGGAACAGCCGGCGCCGGCCGTGGCGGTCCTCCAGCTCCAGCTCGCGCGGCCCGGCCCGCATCACCTCTCCGACGAAGCCGTCTGCGGCCAACTCCAGGACGAGACCGCGGGATGCCTCCACCTCCGCGATGCGCGGCGTCATCCGTTCCCGCCATCCTGCGGCGAGCACATCGTGCCCGTAACGGTCGTCCATGGCGTTCCCCCCGACGCAGCACGCTACCGAGTGCGGGGCCTATCGCCGCGCGACGCGCCATCAATAGAGTGGACATCGGACGCACGACGAGGGGGGCGCAATGCGGAGAGGCTGGGCGGCGGCGATCGCGCTGCTGACGCTCGTGGCGGCGGGTCCGACGGCGGCGCTGGCCGCGCCGATGACCGACCCCGTCGACCTGGGATCGGGCTACGTGCTCGACGAGGCCGGCGCACTCAGCGCGGCGGACGAGACGCGCGCCCAGCAGCGCCTCGAGCAGTTCCGGGCGCAGACCGGCCTCGACCTGTGGGTCGTCTTCGTCGACGATTTCACCAACCCCGCCGGCTCCGAGCAGTGGGCGAACCAGGTCGCCGAATCGAACGGCCTCGGCCCGACGCAGTACCTCCTCGCCGTCGCGGTCGAGGGCCGGCAGTACTACCTCTCCGGTGACAGCGCGGGCCCGGTCACCGGCGATCAGCTCGGCACGATCGAGCAGCAGCTCATCCAGCCGCAGCTGCAGGCGGAGAACTGGCTCGGCGCCGTCGACGCCGCCGCGAACGGCCTGGCCGACGCTGCGGGCGGCGGAACCGGCGGCGGCAGCAGCGGCGACGCCGGCGGCGGCACGATCTCGGTCATCCTCATCGTCGTGGTCGTGCTGGCCGTGATCGGCCTCGTGATCTGGCTCGTCGTGCGCAGCCGCCGCAAGGCCCGCGTCGGGGGCGGCGGTGCTCACCCCCCGGTCGAGCAGCTCTCGACGAAGGACCTGGAGCGCCAGGCCGGCTCGGCGCTGGTGGAGACCGACGATGCGATCAAGACGAGCGAAGAGGAGCTGGGCTTCGCCCGCGCACAGTTCGGCGACGCCGCGACCACCGAGTTCGCTGCGGCGCTGGAATCCGCCAAGGAGAACCTGAACCAGGCGTTCCACCTCAAGCAGAAGCTCGACGACTCCACCCCCGACACCGAGGACGAGGTGCGGTCCTGGAACGCGCAGATCGTCCAGCTGTGTCGCGAGGCGAGCACGATGCTCGACGAGAAGGCGGCCGCCTTCGACGAGCTGCGCAAGCTGGAGAAGAACGCGCCGGAGGCGCTCGCGAAGGTGCAGGAGCTGCGCGCGGCGACCGAGCCGCGCATCGCGCAGGCCGAGGCAACCCTCGCCGCCCTCGGCGCCCGCTATGCGCCCACGGCGCTGGCCACGATCGCCGACAATCCCGTCCAGGCGCGACAGCGGCTGGCCTTCGCCGACGAGCAGCTCGCCGCCGCGCAGCAGGCCATCGGCGCGGGCGACGGCGGCCAGGCCGCCGTCGGCATCCGCGCCGCCGAAGAGGCCGTGGACCAGGCGGGCCTGCTGACCGACGCCGTCGCCAAGCTCGGCGACGATCTCGCGAAGGCGGAGGGCTCCATCAAGGAGCTGGTGGCCAACCTGCAGCAGGACGTCGCAGCCGCGTCCGCCCTGCCCGACCCCGACGGCCGGCTCGCACCGGTCATCGCGTCGACCCAGCAGGCGATCTCGTCTGCGACCGCGGCGACCGCCGGCCCACAGCTGGCGCCGCTGCAGGTGCTCGAGTCGCTCGAGGCCGCGAACACGCAGATCGACACGCTCATCGCGGGCGTGCGCGACCAGCAGCAGGCCGCGCAGCGCGCCCAGCAGCAGCTCGGCCAGCTCATGATGCAGGCCCAGGCGCAGGTTTCGGCGGCGGAGGACTACATCACCGCCCGGCGGGGCGCCGTGGGTGCGGACGCACGCACCCGTCTCGCCGAGGCGGGGGCCTCCCTCGTGCACGCCCGTCAGCTGCAGGCATCCGACCCCGCCCAGGCGCTCGCCTCCGCGCAGCGCGCCAACCTGCTGGCCGGGCAGGCGATCCAGCTCGCCCAGAACGACGTCGGCGCCTTCCAGGGCGGCGGCATGGGCGGGATGCTCGGCGGCGGCGGCGGAGGCGGCGGGGGAAACATCCTCGGCGCCGTGCTCGGCGGCATCGTGATCAACTCGATGCTCGGCGGCGGGGCCGGCGGCGGCAGCAGGCGCCGCGGACCCTCGATGGGCGGGGGCATGTTCGGCGGCGGCGGAGGCCGCAGCCCAGGCAGCTTCGGCGGCGGCGGAACCCGCGGCCGCAGGGGAGGCGGCCGCTTCTAGGCCGCCGAGAGAACTTCGGAAAGGAAGGAACACACGATGGCAAAGCAGTCCATCTTCGGGCGCATCTCGACGCTCGTGAGAGCCAACATCAACGCTCTGCTCGACCAGGCGGAGGATCCCCAGAAGATGCTCGACCAGCTGGTCCGCGACTACACCAACAACATCGCGGATGCAGAGTCGGCCATCGCGGAGACCATCGGGAACCTGCGGCTGCTCGAGCGCGACCACCAGGAGGATGTGCAGGCGGCCGCGGAGTGGGGACAGAAGGCCCTCGCCGCCAGTCGCAAGGCCGACGAGCTGCGCGCGGGCGGGAACACGGCGGATGCCGACAAGTTCGACAATCTCGCCAAGATCGCCCTGCAGCGCCAGATCTCGTCCGAGAACGAGGCCAAGAGCGCCGAGCCGACCATCGCCGCGCAGAACGAGGTGGTCAACAAGCTCAAGGACGGCCTCAACGGAATGAAGCAGAAGCTCGAGCAGCTGAAGTCGAAGCGCTCCGAGCTGCTGTCGCGGGCCAAGGTCGCCGAGGCGCAGAACAAGGTGCACGACGCGGTCAAGTCGATCGACGTCCTGGACCCCACGAGCGACCTCGGCCGCTTCGAGGACAAGGTGCGCCGCCAGGAGGCGCTCGCACAGGGCAAGCAGGAGCTGGCCGCCTCGACGCTCGACGCGCAGTTCAACTCGCTCGACGACCTCGGCGAGCTGACCGAGGTCGAGGCCCGGCTGGCCGCGCTGAAGGCGGGCGCGCCCGCCGTCGGGGCGACGAAGGAGCAGGCCGCGATCGACGCGTCGGCGGACTGAGCGCGCACGACGGGCGCCGCTTCCTCACCAGGATGCGGCGCTCGTCGCACGAGTGCGGAAGGATGAACCCATGGCCCGGTTCGTGATCGCCCCGCAGTGGCAGGGGTCGCCGTCCGCGCGGGCCATGATGCTCGTCGACGGAGCGCAGGCGATCGCCGGAGACCTTCCGCGTGCGGCGTGCGTCACCCTCGAGCTGCCTCTGGAGGCCGGCGAAGCCCTGGAGACCGGGGTGCGCCGCTACAGCGCGCTGACGCGCATCCGCTCCCAGCTCGACGAGGCGCTCGCCGGGCGCGCCGATCCCGTCGTGGTCGTGGGCGGGGACTGCGGGGTCTCGGTCGCCGCGATCGGCGCGGTCGCGGCCCGCACGTCCGGGCTCGCCGTCGTCTGGCTCGACGCGCACCCCGACCTCAACACGCCCGAGACCTCGCCCTCCGGCGCCTTCGCGGGAATGGCGCTGTCCGCGGTCCTCGGCGACGGCCCCGAGGGCCTCTCGCTCCCGCCCGGCACGATCCCGCCGTCGCGTGTGGTGCTGGCCGGCACCCGGGCCCTCGACGACGCCGAGACGGCCCGCGCGGCCGACCTCGCCGCCCGGGTCACCGCGGCGCAGCTGGCCGAGCCGACGGCGCTGGCCGACGCGGTGGCGGCGACCGGCGCGTCCGCGGTGTTCGTCCACGTCGACCTCGACGTGCTGGACCCGGCCGCCCTGGGCGGTGTCACCGCGCCGGTCCCGTTCGGCGTCGACGTGCCGCAGCTGGTGGCGGCCCTGCAGCGACTGCGCGCCACGGTGCCGCTGGCGGGCGCCGCGATCACCGGCTTCGCCCCGGCGAACCCGGCAGCGGCCGTCGATGACCTCGGCGCCATCCTGCGCGTCGTCGGAGCGCTGGCGTGACCTCGCAGGACAGATGGATCCCGGCGTTCCTGCTGGACTCGCCGATCAGCCTCGTCGGCTACTGGTACGGGTGCACGGTCGGCTGGATCTGGGGACTGCTGTGGAGCACCGGACGGGTCGAGCGGTCGCACGGGCTGTGGATCTTCCGCGGACTTCCCAAGCGCCTGTATCCCCGCGGCGGGGTCTGCGTGGGCGGCTGCTTCCTCACCGGCGACGACCCCGTCGACGACCGTCTGCTCGCCCACGAGGCGGTGCACAAGGCGCAGTGGCGGCGATACGGATTCCTCATGCCGCTGCTGTACCTGCTCGCCGGACGCGACCCGCTGCGCAACCGCTTCGAGATCGAGGCGGGCCTGGAGGACGGGCGCTATCTGCCGCGCCGCCCGCTCAGCGGGAGGTGAGCAGTCCGAAGCGCTCCGGCGCCGCGATCCGCGCGGCGGGGATGCGCAGCCGCTCGGTCAGGTGCTCGGCGATGTCGGCGGTGCCCAGGTAGCCGCCCAGCAGGTGGATGCGGGTGCCGTCCGCGCAGTCCGCCTCGTCGCACAGCATCTCGTCGGCCCAGGCGGTCACCGCACGGGTCAGGGCTGCCCCCGGCGCACAGGGGTGACCGGTGCCCGGGGCACCGGTGCGGGCCGAGCGATCGAGCCAGGTGAGGACCATGCGGGCGGGGACCTCGATGTCGCAGATCCACGAGGCCTCGGGCACCTCCACGAACACGCGCCCGGTCGAGCACAGCGGCAGCGTGGCCAGCAGCGTCTCGAGCTCGACCAGCGACGACTCGTCGGCGGTGATGAGGTGCTGCACGCGCGCGTGGCCCGAGCGCCGGCAGGCGTGGGCGTTGTGCTCCGAGGGGTTCATGACGCGAAACAGTATACCGCGGAGGGAAGGGTTGCCTTACCTTCTCTCACTGAGCGATACGGTCGGTGAGGACGCGGCGCAGCTCGGCGACCTCGTCGTCGGCGAGACTGTGCGCGCGCAGGTAGTCGGCGGCCGATCCGTAGCGCGCCTGCAGGTCGGCGAGCAGGGCGTTCATCACGGACGCCGGGGAACGGGTGACGAGGTCCTCGAGGTGGACGGCGTGGGGATGCCGCGCACGCAGATACTCCAGCGCCGCCCGGCTGCGTCGCGGCGGGAGCAGCGACTCCGTGCGCGCGTAGTCGGCGACGACGGCCGCGGTGTCGACACCGGCGGCAGCCAGGGTGACCGCGACGGTCACGCCCGTGCGGTCCTTTCCGACCGTGCAGTGCACGAGCACCGGCTGCTCCTCGACGATGCCCCGCACGACCTGCACGATGGCGTCGGCCGACCCGTCGACGAGCGCCGCATACATCTCGGGAAGGCTCCGGTCCTCCTCGAAGAACGAGGCGACCGATCCGAGGAACAGCGGGATGCGGGTGGTGTGCAGGGGAAGGCCTGCGACACGGCTCGGATCGCGCAGGACCTCGTCGTCCTCGCGCAGGTCGATGACGCGGCGCACGCCCAGAGCCCGGAGCGCGTCCACTCCCCCGGGCTCGAGCCGGGCGAGACTGCCGGAGCGGAACAGCACTCCGCTGCGGGTGCGGGCGCCGCCGGCGGGAAGGCCGCCGACATCGCGGAAGTTCACCGCCCCCGCGACGAGGGGCCCGGTGCCGTCCTGGTTCACCCCTGTCGCGCCGCCTCTCGGGGCGGGACGGGGTAGCGGCCGGCGATCGCGATGCGGTTGAACGCGTTGATCGACACGAGCAGCCAGCTCAGGGCCACGTACTCCTGCTCGCTGAGGATCCCGCCGACGTGGTCGTACACGTCGTCGGGAATCCCGTCCTCGTGGATGAAGGTGAACGCCTCGGTCAACTCCAGGGCGGCACGCTCCCGGTCGTCGAAGACGCCGGAATCGCGCCAGGCCGCCAGCTGCGCGATGACATCGGCGTCGAGTCCGGCCTCGACGGCGCGGCCGACGTGCATGCGCACGCAGTACGAGCAGCCATTGAGCTGGGATGCGTGCACGAGCACCAGCTCCCGCAGTCGCGCGTCGATCCCCGCCTCGTCCGCGATCGTCCGCACCGTCTTCGAGAAGGCCGCCAGGGCGTCGTAGGCGGGACGGGCGGCGCGCGACAGGTGCACACGGCGTTCGGCAGACATGACTCCAGGCTATGGCGGATTCGCGCGTCGCGCCCACAGGCGCGACAATGGCCGACGTGAGCGAACCGGCCGACGAGTTCTCCTTCCTCCCGGCCCAGGCGGCCGAGGCGGGCCTGGATGTGCCGATCCCGCCCGGCGAGCGCCTGCGCCTGGAGCTGGCCGACGGCCGGGTGCTCAGCGCCCTGCGCTACGGCGGGCACTCCCCCGCCGTGACCTTCCTGCACGGGGCGGGGCTCAACGCCCACACCTGGGACACGACGATCCTCGCCCTGGGGCTCCCCGCGCTCGCGATCGATCTGCCCGGACACGGCGACTCGTCCTGGCGCGACGACATGGCCTACGTCGCGCGCACGCTCGCGCCGGACGTCGCGACCGGCGTAGATGCCTGGACCGATCGCCCGCAGCTGCTGGTCGGGCATTCGCTGGGGGGCCTGACGGCGGCGGCGCTCGCGGCCGCTCGGCCGGACCTCGTCCGCGAACTCGTGGTCATCGACATCACGCCGGGGATCGATCCCGACGGCGGGGCGGCGCAGCTGCGGGAGTTCTTCGCCGGTCCGACCGACTGGGCCGACCGCGACGAGCTCGTCGCGCGCGCCCTCGCGTTCGGACTGGGCGGATCGCCCGAGGCGGCGGCGCGCGGGGTCTACTTCAACTCCCGCGTCCGCCCGGACGGCCGGGTGGAGTGGAAGCACCACTTCGCCCATCTCGCGAACGCCATGGCGGCCGACCCCGCGGCCGCCGACGCGATGGGAGCCGCCCAGGACGCGATGCGCGCCCTCCTGATCGGAACCGGGTGGGAGGACCTCGCCGCCGTGCGCGCCCCCATCACGCTCATCCGCGGGGAGCGCGGCTACGTCACCGACGCCGACGCCGCGGACTTCGCCGCCCGGGTGCCGCAGGCATCCGTCCTCTCCGTCCCCTCCGGGCACAACGTCCAGGAGGAGCTTCCGGCGGACCTCGGCCGGCGCCTGGCGGCGCTGGCACGGACCCGTTGACCCTAGGCTGGTATATCTCCCCCAGAGAGTGAGGATCTCCATGCGTCGTTCTGGACGGCTTCGTGTCGCTCTTGCCGTGTCGGCGGTCGTGGCTTCGGCCGGGCTGCTGCTGACCGCGTGCACGGGTGAGACTCCGGTGGCGCCCACGACGACCGGTGCGCCCGACGCGAACGCGTCGGTGGCGATCCGGCTGGTGCTCGAGCCCGGGAACCTGGACATCCGCACCACAGCGGGCGCGGCGCTGGATCAGATCCTCATCGACAACATCTACCAGGGGCTGGTCTCGCGCACCCCGGAGCAGGAGATCGTCCCGGCGCTCGCGTCCGATTACACCGTCTCACCCGACGGTCTCACCTACACGTTCACGGTGCGGGACGGCGTCACCTTCCACGACGGGTCGGCCATGACGGTCGATGACGTGGTGTGGTCGCTGCAGACCCACAAGGCCGACGCGACATGGGCGGACTCGGCGCGGCTGGCACGGGTCGCCGGGGTCGCCGCGGACGGGCAGGACGTCGTCGTGACACTGTCCGAACCGGACTCCTCCCTGCTGTGGAACCTGTCCGGCCGGGCGGGCCTGATCTTCAAGAAGGACGACACGATCGACTACAAGACCGCCGCCAACGGCACCGGTCCGTTCGTGCTGGACAACTGGAAGCAGGGCGACTCGATCACCTTCACCCGATACGAGGAGTACTGGGGTGAGAAGGCGAAGGTCGCGGAGGTCGTGTTCGACTACGTGCCCGACAGCCAGGCCGCCCTCACCGGCGCCCTCGCCGGCGAGTTCGACGTGCTCACCGGGTTCGACGCCACCCTGAAGGACCAGATCGAGGCCACCGGAGACTTCGCGCTCGTGCTCGGCAAGGCCACCGACAAGTGGGTGCTGGCGATGAACTCCACGAGCGGTCCCCTCGCGAACAAGGAGGTGCGTCAGGCGATCCGGCAGGCGATCGACCACGAGGCGCTCATCGAGGCCGCCGGCTCCGGGCTGCCGCTGTACGGTCCGATCCCGCCGCTGGACCCCGGCTATGAGGACCTCTCGGACGTCGCTCCGTACGATCCCGACGCGGCCGCCACGCTGCTCGCCGACGCCGGCGCCGACGGCACCACGCTGACCCTCACCGTGTACAACGGCTATCCGACGATCTTCGCACAGCTGCTCGTCTCCGACCTCGATCAGGTCGGCATCACCCTCAAGGTGGAGCAGGTCGACTTCCCGACCTGGATCAACGACGTGTACGTCAACCACGACTACCAGCTGAGCCTCGTCGACCACGCCGAGGCCCGCGATTTCGAGAACTGGGCGAACCCGGACTACTACTTCACGTACGACAACCCCCAGGTGCAGCAGCTGTTCCAGCAGTCGCTGTCCGCGCTCGACGAGGCCGAGGCCTCGGAGTACCTGCGCCAGGCCGCGCGGATCGTCTCCGAGGACATGGCCGCGGACTGGCTCTACAACTGGCAGTCCGTCCAGGCGGTCAGCACCGCGATCACCGGATTCCCGGCCGACAACGTCAACGCCCGCATCAACCTCGCCGAGCTCAGCAAGAGCAAGGGGTGATCCGCTACGCCCTGACCCGGCTCGCCCTGCTCATCGTGGGGCTGTTCGTGGCCAGCGCGCTCATCTTCCTGACCCTCCGCGTCCTCCCCGGCGACGTCGCCCAGCTCGTGGCGGGGATGAACGCGACGCCCGCACAGATCCAGGCGATCCGCGATCAGCTGGGGCTGGACCTGCCCCTTCCGGCGCAGTACGCGGCGTGGATCGGCGGGGTGGTGCGGGCGGACCTCGGGACCTCCCTGCTGACGGGTTCGTCCGTCGCCGGCGAGATCGCCCAGAAGGCCACGGTGACCGTCCCGCTGGGCATCCTCTCCCTCGTCATCGCACTGGCCTTCAGCATCCCCTTCGGCGTCCTCTCGGCCATGCGGCGCCGGCACGCCGACGGCACGGCGCTGAATGTCACGGCGCAGACGCTGGCGGCCGTGCCGGTCGTGTGGGCGGGCATGATGCTCGTCGTCGTGTTCGCCGTGTGGCTCGGCTGGCTGCCCGCCCAGGGCTTCCCCCGGGCCGGCTGGCAGGATCCGGCCCTCGCCCTGCGCGCCCTGCTGCTGCCGGCGCTCACGATCGGCATCGTGGAAGGCGCGGTGCTGCTGAGATTCGTCCGGAGTGCGACTCTGCAGGCGGTCGGCCAGGACTACGTGCGCACCGCGGCCGCGAAGGGCCTCACCCGCGACCAGGCGCTGGTGCGCCACGGCCTGCCGAACGTGGGGCTGTCGATCATCACGGTCCTCGGGCTGCAGGTGGCCGGCATCATCGTGGGCGCGGTCGTGATCGAGCAGCTGTTCGGCCTGCCCGGGATCGGACGGATGCTGGTGACGGACGTCGCCAATCGCGACCTGCCGAAGGTGCAGAGCGAGCTGCTCGTGCTCACCGGATTCGTGCTCATCGTCGGATTCGTCGTCGACCTCGTCCATCGCGCGATCGATCCGCGCCTGCGCCAGTCGGAGGTCCACTCATGAGCCGCGGCCGCTGGCTGCGCCGGCTGTGGCGGTCGTCGACGGGGCGATTCGGCCTCATCGTCGTGGGGGTGGTCGCCGCGGTCGCGCTGGTGTCGGTGTTCTGGACGCCGTTCAGCACTCGGCGCACCGACGTCGCCGACCGGTGGGCGCTGCCGGGGTGGCCGCATCTGCTGGGCACGGACGGCACCGGGCGCGACATCCTGAGCCTGATCATGGCGGGATCGAAGACCGCCGTCCTGGTCGCGGTGGGCGCCGGTGCGATCGCCACCGTGATCGGGCTCGCCCTGGCGGCGCTGGGCGCGCTCACCGCTCGCTGGATCCGCGAATCCACCGCGGTCCTGGTCGACATCCTGATCGCGTTCCCGGTGCTGCTGATCGCCATGATGATCTCGGCGGTGTGGGGCGGCTCGCTCTGGGTGGTGATCTGGTCGGTCGGCATCGGGTTCGGCGTGAACATCGCGAGGGTGACCCGCCCCGAGCTGCGACGCGTGCTGCACAGCGACTTCGTCCTGGCCGGCCGCGCCTCGGGGCTCACGCCGGCGCAGAATCTGTGGCGGCATCTGCTGCCCAACGTCGCGCCGGTGTTCATCGTCCAGCTCTCCTGGGGCATGGCGATCGCGGTCCTCGCCGAGGCCGGCCTGTCGTACCTCGGGTTCGGTGCGCCCGTGACCGAGCCGTCCTGGGGAGTGCTCCTGGCCGAGCTCCAACGGCAGATCACCGTTCATCCGATCGCCGTGGTCTGGCCGGGCCTTGCGATCACGCTCACCGTGCTCGGTCTGAACCTGCTCGGCGACTCGCTGCGGGACGCCACCGACCCGACCCTGTCGCGCGGCCGCGATCCGATGGCGCCGCCGCGCGAGGCGATCCGCCACGTCCCGGGGGTGCGCGCATGAGCCTCGTGGTGCAGGACCTCGTCATCGACCTGGACGGCCGGCGCGTGGTCGACGGCGTCTCGTTCGCCGTGCCGGACGGCGCCCGGGTGGGCCTGATCGGCGAGTCCGGGTCGGGGAAGTCCCTCACGGCCCTCGCCGTGCTGGGCCTTCTCCCTCAGGGCGCCGAGGCCTCGGGAAGCATCACCTGGAACGGCCGCGAGCTGATCGGCCGTCCCGATCGCGAACTCGCCCGGCTGCGCGGCGACGAGATCGGGATCGTCTTCCAGGAGCCGCGCACCGCGCTCAACCCCATCCGGACCGTCGGCCGTCAGATCGCGGAATCGGTGCGCATCCACGAGGGCCTGGGCCGGCGCGCCGCCGCCGCGCGCGCAGTGGCGGAGGCGCGCAGGGTGTTCCTCCCGGACCCCCAGCGCATCGTCAAGCGCTACCCGCACGAGCTGTCGGGGGGTCAGCGTCAGCGGGTGGGCATCGCCATCGCCCTGGCCTGCGGGCCCCAGCTGCTGATCGCCGACGAGCCGACCACCGCGCTCGACGTCACGATCCAGGCCGAGATCCTCGAGCTGCTGCGGGGGCTGGTGGAGGAGTCCGGGATGTCGCTGGTGTTCATCACGCACGACCTCGCCGTGCTGTCGCAGATCGCGACCGACGGCGTCGTGCTCGCGCAGGGCCGCGTCGTCGAGTCCGCGCCCGTGCGCGACCTGCTCACCCAGCCGCGCTCGACGATCACGCAGGCGCTCCTGCGCGACGCGAAGTCCACGCTCTGGCGCACCGGAGGACCGTCGTGACGGCACTGATCCAGGCCACGGGACTGACGCGGAGGCATCCCCTCCCGAAGGAGTCGCTGTTCGAGCGGCAGCGCTTCGCGACTGCGCTGGAGGATGCCGACCTGACCGTGGGCGACGGAGAGGCGGTGGGGCTCATCGGCGAATCCGGCTCGGGGAAGACCACCCTCGTGCGCCTGCTGCTGGCGCTGGACTCACCGACCTCCGGCAGCGTGTCCTTCGACGGCCGCCCGGTCGACGCGCGCGCCTCGGCGCGGTCGCTGCACTGGCTGCGCCGGGCGACCGGCATCGTCTTCCAGGATCCGTACGCGTCGCTGGACCCCCGCATGAACATCGGCCGGATCGTCGGCGAGCCGCTGTGGGCGCTCGGGATCGACGGCGACCGCCGGGCCCGGGTGCGCGAGGTGCTGGAGTGGGTGGGCCTGGAGGCGGAGATGACGGACCGCTACCCGCACGAGTTCTCCGGCGGGCAGCGCCAGCGCATCGCGCTGGCCCGCGCGATCGTCCATCGGCCTCGCGTGCTGGTCGGCGACGAGCCCCTCTCGGCGCTCGACGTGACCGTGCGCGCGCAGATCCTCGACCTGCTGCGCGCGCTGCGGCGGGACGAGGGGATGACGCTGGTGCTCGTCTCGCACGACATCGGCGTGGTCCGCAATCTCTGCGACGCGGTCGCTGTCATGAAGGATGGCCGCATCGTCGAGAGCGGAGCGACCGACCGGGTGCTCGAGCACCCGGAGCACGACTACACCCGGCACCTGCTCGCGTCGATCCCGGTCATCGATCCCTGACGGCGTCGCACCGCCCGCGTACGCTCGGACGCATGGTGCTTCCCCGCGCGATCGTCCCGCCCTACCTGCTGGCGCGCATCGCCGCGAGCGACCACCCCCGGTTCACGCACGCGGCCGACGCCGCGCAGCGCACGCTGCTGGCGCCGCGCTCGTACCGCCCCCGCACCCGGCTCACCCTCAGCATCGACGGCGACACGCTCGTGGCCGAAGCCACGCCGGCGCCCGATCGCACCGTCTCCGACGCGCAGGGCCGCACGCGGCTTCCGGGTGTCACGGTGCGCCGCGAAGACGACCCGCCGGTCGCCGACACCGCCGTCAACGAGGCGTTCGACGGCCTGGGCACCACCTTCGACCTGTTCTCGCAGGCGTACGGGCGCAACTCGATCGACGACGCGGGCATGCCGCTGCGGGCCACGGTGCATTACGGCCGCGACTACGACAACGCGTTCTGGAACGGCTCGCGCATGGTCTTCGGCGACGGCGACGGCGAGATCTTCGCCGGGTTCACCGGGTCGCTCAGCGTCGTCGCCCACGAGCTGACCCACGGCGTCACCGAGCACGCCGCCGGACTCGTGTACCGCGGCCAGTCGGGCGCGCTCAACGAGTCGCTCTCGGACGTGTTCGGGGCGCTCACCGAGCAGCATGCGCGGGACCAGACCGCCGATGAGGCGTCGTGGCTCATCGGCGCCGGCGTGTTCACCGCCGCCGTGGAGGGAGACGCCCTGCGATCGCTGAGGGCCCCGGGCACCGCGTACGACGACGATGTGCTCGGGAGGGATCCGCAGCCTGCGCACATGCGCGACTTCGTCGTCACCGAGGACGACGACGGCGGCGTGCACATCAACTCCGGCATCCCCAACCACGCGTTCTACCTCGTCGCCTCCGCCCTCGGCGGCCGGGCGTGGGAGCGGGCCGGCCTGATCTGGTATCGCACGCTCACGGGCGGATCACTCGCACACGAGGCGGACTTCGCCGCCTTCGCGGAGGCGACCCTCGCGACGGCCGCAGCGGAGTACGGTGAGCATGCGGAGGAGACCGCCGCGGTCCGCACCGCGTGGACCGCGGTCGGCGTGCTGAAGGATGACCCGACCCCTCGAGCCTGAGCCGCCGGTGCGGGTGACGGTGACCCGCACCGGCGGCATCGCCGGCCTGCGCCGCCAGTGGAGCGCCGAGCCCCCGGACCACGACGTGCCGCACTGGGTCGAGCTCATCGGCGACTGCCCGTGGGAGACGGCCGCCGAGCCGTCTGCGCCGCGGGGAGCCGACATGTTCGTGTGGCGGATCCTGGCGCGATGCCCGGTGGACGGTCAGCCGGTGCAGCGGGACGCGCAGCTGCAGGACCCCGAGGTGGAGGGTCCGTGGCAGCGGCTCATCGATGCGGTGCGCGACTGCGACGCAGGCTCTTCTGCATGTTGATGACGCCGAGCCACCGTCCGAACTTGAACCCGACCCGACCCATCCGGCCGATCTCCACGAAGCCGAGGCGGCGGTGGAGCGCGACGGACGCCTCCGCGCCCCGGTCGCTGATGACGGCGATGATCTCGCGGACTCCCGCATCCTCGCAGGCGGCGATCAGCGCCTCCAGGAGCGCGCGCCCGAGGCCCTTGCCGGTGGACGCCTGGCCGAGGTAGATGGAGTCCTCGACGGTGAAGCGGTAAGCCGCCTTGGCCGACCACGGCTGGGCGAGCGCGTACCCGAGGATCTGCCCCGAGGGCGACTCGGCCACCAGGCACGGCAGCCCGGCCCTGGCGAGCCGGGCGAGCTTGTCGCGCCAGAAGGAGAGACTCGACTCCTCCTCGTCGAAGGTGACCGCCGAGTTGGTGACGTAGTGGTTGTAGATCTCGCGGATGTCGGGGATGTCGCGCTCCTGGGCCGGCCGGATCCGGAACGTGAATGAGTCCGCCACGGGTCGAGCCTAGACCGCCTCAGGCCGGCAGCCGCCAGTCGACCGGGGCCGCCCCCTGCTGCTGCAGCAGCGCGTCGGCACGCGAGAACGGGCGCGACCCGAAGAAGCCCCGGCTCGCCGACAGCGGCGACGGATGCGGCGACTCGATGACCGGCGTCGCTCCCAGCAGCGGACGGAGGTTCGCCGCGTCCCTCCCCCACAGGATCGCGACGAGCGGCCGGTCCCGCGCCGTCAGCGTGCGGATCGCATGCTCGGTGACCTTCTCCCACCCCCAGCCCCGATGGGATGCCGGCGCCCCCGGCCGCACGGTCAGCACCCGGTTCAGCAGCATCACACCCTGGTCGCTCCAGGCCGACAGGTCACCGTGCTCCGCCGGCGGGATGCCCAGGTCGTCGTGCAGCTCCTGGTAGATGTTCACGAGGCTGCGCGGCAGCGGACGCACCGCGCGGTCGACCGCGAAGCACAGCCCGATGGGGTGGCCGGGCGTCGGATACGGGTCCTGGCCGACGATGAGGACCTTGACGTCGTCGAGCGGCCGCTGGAACGCCCGCAGCACGCGGTCGCCGGCCGGCAGGTAACGCCTGCCCGCCGCGTTCTCGGCGCGCAGCCGGTCGCCCAGGGCGGCGATGTCCGGCGCCACCGGCGCGAGCGCGCCCGCCCAGCCGGGATCGAGCAGCCCGGCCTCGGCCAGCTCGGGCAGGGTCATCGCCATCACCGCACCTACGCCTCGTACGGACGCGGCCGCAGCGGTCCGCGGGCCAGCAGGTGCTGTGCCGACTGCGCCACCGGGCGCATGGTCACAAGGTCCAGGTTGACGTGCGCCGGCGCGTTCACGGCGTACGCGATGACGTCGGCGACGTCATCGGCGGTGAGCGGGTTCTCCACCCCGTCGTACACCCGCGCGGCGGCGGCTTCGTCGCCGCCGAGGCGGTTCACGGTGAACTCCTCGGTGTAGACCATGCCGGGCGCGATCTCGACGACGCGGATGGGCTCGCCGTTCAGCTCCAGGCGCAGCACGTGCGGCACCATCGCCTCGGCCGCCTTGGCGGCGTTGTAGCCGCCCCCGCCCGGGTACGGCGTGAACGCCGCCGTCGAGGTGACGAACACCATGTCGGCGTGGCCGCCGTCGGCCGCCGCGGCACGAAGCTGCGGGAGCAGCCCCGCGGCGACCAGCTGGGCCGAGAGCACGTTGACCTCGTACATCCAGGTCCAGTCGTCGGGATCGGCGTCCTCAATGCGCTCGGTGCCGCGGGCCCCTCCGGCCACGTGCACCAGCGCATGCACGGGACCGGAATCGGCGAGCCACTGAACGAGCGCCTCGACGTCCTCGCGGCGGGTGAGGTCCGCCGCGAAGGCGGTGGCGCCGGTCTCCGCCTCGAGTGCCGCCAGGCGATCGGCGCGGCGCGCGACGGCGACGACATCCCACCCGGTCGCACGCAGCGCACGGGCCGTCGCCGCCCCGATCCCCGAACTCGCCCCGGTCACGACAGCACGTCTGGTCATGGTTCCCGATGTTACGTAACATTTCCCGCGCGTTGTCGCAGGGCGTGCCGGGTCCGTACCGTCGCTGATGGCTTCGGAACCCGCCGTGGCCCCGATGTGCAGGAGTCCCCAATGTCCGCTTCCGAGAACTGGCGCTTCGAGACCACCCAGATCCACGCGGGCGCGCAGCCCGACCCGGTGACGAAGTCGCGTGCGACGCCGATCTACCAGACCACGTCCTACGTGTTCGACAACACCGGCCACGCTGCGAACCTGTTCGCCCTGGCGGAGTTCGGGAACATCTACACCCGCATCCAGAACCCGACGCAGGATGTCGTCGAGCAGCGTCTGGCCGCGCTCGAGGGCGGCACCGGCGCGCTGCTGCTGTCCAGCGGTCAGGCCGCGTCGACCTTCGCGATCCTGAACATCGCCGAGGCCGGCGACCACTTCGTCTCGTCGAGCTCGATCTACGGCGGCACGTACAACCTGTTCAAGTACACCCTCGCCAAGCTCGGCATCGAGGTCACCTTCGTCGAGAACCAGGACGACCCCGAGCAGTGGCGTGCCGCGGTGCGCCCGAACACGAAGCTGTTCTTCGCCGAGACGATCGGCAACCCGAAGATCAACATCCTCGACATCCGCGCGGTCGCCGACATCGCACACGAGAACGGCGTTCCGCTCATCGTCGACAACACGATCGCCACGCCCTACCTCATCCGCCCGTTCGAGCACGGCGCCGACATCGTCGTGCACTCCGCGACGAAGTTCCTCGGCGGCCACGGCACCACCATCGGGGGCGTCATCGTCGACGGCGGGAAGTTCGAGTGGTCCAAGCACGTCGACAAGTTCCCCGGCCTCACCGAGCCCGACCCGTCCTACCACGGCGCCAGCTACACGACGGCGGTCGGCGACGGACTCGCCTACATCATCAAGGCCCGCGTGCAGCTGCTGCGCGACATCGGCGCCGCGATCTCGCCCAACAGCGCCTGGCTGCTCATCCAGGGCATCGAGACCCTGTCGCTGCGCATCGAGCGCCACGTGCAGAACGCGCAGGAGATCGCGGAGTGGCTCGACGACCAGGACGACATCGCGTCGGTCAGCTACGCCGGCCTGCCGACCTCGCCGTGGTACGCCGCCGCGAACGAGTACGCGCCCAAGGGCGTGGGCGCCGTCCTGTCGTTCGAGCTCAAGGGCGGCATCGAGGCGGGCCGGGCGTTCGTCGACGCACTGAGCCTGTTCAGCCACCTCGCCAACATCGGCGATGTGCGCTCGCTGGTGATCCACCCCGCGTCCACCACGCACTCCCAGCTCACGCCGGAGCAGCAGCTGACGGCCGGCGTCACGCCGGGCCTGGTGCGCCTGTCGGTGGGCCTGGAGAACGTCGAGGACCTCAAGGCCGACCTGGAGCAGGCGCTCTCCGCAGCCCGCCGCGTCTCGGAGGCCGCGCGCGCCTGACCCGGACGACACGGCCTCCCTCGCTACGCTGGATCCACATCGAGAGAGGGAGGCCGTGTGCCGTTCCGTGCCCTGTGCGCCGCGACGGCGCTCGTCTTCGCCGCCTTCGCCGTGACCGCCTGCGCGCCCGAGCCGGAGCCTGCGCCGACGGTCACGGTCACGGTGACTGAGACCGCCACCGCCACCCCCACCCCGACGGCGTCCGCCCCCGCGGGCGAGGCCTCCCCCGACGACCCGCTGACCGCCCTCGGGGCATGGTCGATCTGCGCCGGCATCGCCACGGAGTACTTCCCCGTCTCCGACTACCAGCGGCTCCCCTACTCGACCGATGCCGTCCAGCCGCAGAGCGACGGCACCTTCCGCGTCACCGTCGGCTACGAGCCCACCGGAGCCGGCGCGGGAGCGGCGATCGACTGCGCGATCGGCGGCACCGTCGGCTCGCCCGAGGTGCTCGTCAACGGCCCCTACGACTTCGGCTGATCCGGCAGGGCCGCATCCCACCAGCGCAGCACCCGCAGGGCGCGCAGGGTGATCCACCGGCTGGGATCCCCCTCGCGGCCGTCCACCTCGATCAGCTGCGGCCCCTCGTGGTGCAGTTCGCGCACCCAGCGGCCGTCCTCGCGTCGCTTCGCACGCAGCAGCTCGACCGCCGGGGCCAGGCGCGGGTCGCGGCGGTCTGCGAGGCGGAAGTGGTCGAGCCCGCGCAGCACGTCGTAGTACCAGCGCACCGGATACGACACCATCGCGAACCGCGGATCGGCGATCCGCCCCGTCGACCTGCGGTTCAGCAGCCCCCGCTCCAGGAGGTAGTCCTCCCCCGCCCGGCGCGCCGCCGACGCCGCGGCCGACTCTCCCCCGGCGCGCTCCCATGCGAGCAGTCCCTCGATCGCGCAGATCGTGGAGTGGAACGAAGACACCCGCGCACCGTACGCCGCCCAGCAGTTCCAGCCGCCGTCGGGAAGATGCCAGTCCAGCACCGTGTCCACGATGGGATCGCCGCCCTCGCCGAAGTATGCGGCGATCGCCAGCGCAGTGCCGTTGATGCACGGTTCCGCCTCGCCGTCGAAGTACGGCTCGCCCTCGTGCTCCCAGCGCACGCCGCGACGAACCCGCTCGACGGCGCGTCGGGCCGCGGGCGAGGCCGGATCGAGCCCGAACTCCATGAGCGCCTGCAGGCAGAAGTGCGTGGCCGTCCAGGCGTCGAAGAACGGGCGGTCGTCGTCGACCCAGCCCGGACGGTAGGTTCCGCCGTCCCAGCGGCCGCCGGGATCCTGCAGCCCGAGCAGTCGCGCGCCCCAGCCTTCGTGCGCCACGCGAGCGCGCTCCGCCGCCACAGCGTCCGGGGGCGCATCCGCGAGGTCGCGCATCACCTGCCAGCGGATGGCGGGATCACCCTGCATCAGCCACTCCATGACATCCATGGCGGGAGGCTACGCGCCGCCTCCGACGGCGTAACACGGCGTCGCACCGGCGCAGGGCCGGGGACAATGGTCTGATGGACTGGCAGATCTCGGAGGACACGGTGCCGTCGGCCCCGGTGACCGAGGCGGACGCCCGTCTGCTGCTGGGCCGCCCTCCGGCCACCGGCGCGTGGCGCGACGGCGACCCGGCCGGCGACCGGCGGTTCGCATCCTTCGGCGCGTTCGAGACCGAGGGCGGCGAGGCGCTTCCCGGCATCCGGATCGCGTTCGAGACCTGGGGAGAGCTGAACGCCGCCCACGACAACGCGGTCCTGATCTGCCACGCGCTCACCGGGGACAGCCATGTGCGCGGGCCCGCCGGACCCGGCCACCCCACCTCAGGGTGGTGGGGGGATGTGGTGGCCCCGGGCGGCCCCATCGACACCGACCGGTGGTTCGTCGTGGCCCCCAACATCCTGGGTGGATGCCAGGGCTCCACCGGCCCCGCCAGCATCGCTCCGGACGGCTACGAGTGGGCGTCGCGATTCCCGTACCTCACGATCCGGGACCAGGTCGCAGCGCAGGTGCGACTGGCCGATGCACTCGGCATCGATCGGTGGGCGGCCGTGGTCGGCGGGTCGATGGGCGGCATGCACGCACTGGAGTGGGCGGTCTCGCACCCGGAGCGCGTCGCCCGCCTCGCGGTGCTCTCGGCCCCGCCGGTGAACACCGCCGACCAGATCGCACTCAACTCGGTGCAGCTGGAGGCGATCCGGATCGATCCGCGCTTCCAGGGCGGCGAGTACTACGACGCCGGCGACGGGGACGGGCCGCACCGGGGCCTCGCGCTGGCGCGCCGCATGGCGCTGCTGAACTACCGCAGCACCACCGAGCTCAACCAGCGCTTCCAGCGATCCTGGCAGTCCGAGGTGAGTCCGCTCGGCGGTGGCGGACGCTTCGCGGTGGAGTCGTACCTCGACTTCCACGGCAACAAGTTCACCCGCCGCTTCGATGCGAACTCGTACGTCTGCCTGGTCGGCGCCATGGACTCGCACGACATCGGGCGCGGCCGCGGCGGCGTCGAGGACGCTCTCGCCCAGGTGGCCGCGGTGTCACTGGTGCTGGGCATCGACAGCGATCGGCTGTTCCCCGTCGAAGGGCAGCATCGCATCGCGCGCGGCATCCCCCGGACGCTGGACGGCGACGAGGCCGCGGTGCTGGTCAGCGACTTCGGGCACGACGGCTTCCTCATCGAGACCGCGGCCGTGGGCGCGCACCTGCGGCGCCTCCTCGACGAGCCGGCGCCGTGACTCAGTCGGTGCGCACGTAGCGCCAGGGCAGCGATCCGGTCTCCAGACGGTGACGTGCCGATGCCGCCCCCGCGCCGAACTCCGCGTACTCGGCGTCGCCGTGCCAGAGCAGGACCGTGCCGCCGGGAGTCTGCGCGGCGATCGTCTGGAACTCCTCCACGCCGCGCATCCGGACGACCGCGAGCGCGGCCTCCGCGTCGTCCTGGCCCGACAGACCGTGCAGCGTCACCCAGGTGGGCGGATACAGCATGACCTCGCCGCGCGCATGCCGCTGCAGCACCTCCTCCGGAGGGAGCCACTGCGCCGACACGACCTCCTCCGCGGAGGGGACGACCCGGGTCTCGACCGCGTGCGCCGCGAAGAACCAGGTGCGGATCCGCAGTGCGATCCCGGGCGGAGGGTCCCACCGGGACATCGGAACCAGATGCTGCGGGTCCAGGGCGATCCCGACCTCCTCGAAGGTCTCGCGCACTCCGGCCCGTCGGGCGATGACGGGTTCGGAGTCGTCGGCGCCCACCGCATCGCTCGGCTCGATCCTTCCTCCGGGGAAGACCCAGGCGCCCGCGAACGACCCGCGGTCGGGACGCTGCATCATGAGCACCTCCGGGCCGCGGGCGCTGTCGCGCAGCAGCACGACGGTGGCCGCGACGGGCACATCGGGGTCGTCGATGTCTTCGGGGCGTCGCGGCCGGGCGTCGTGGATCGAGTCCGTGACCGCGCGCAGGGCGCCCGTTCCCGGCGACGTCGGGTCAGTCATCCGGCTCACCCAGCGCCTCTTCCAGCCGGCGCACCTTGCCCTCCAGCTCACCCGTGTAGCCGGGGCGGATGTCGGCCTTCAGCACCAGGGACACCCGCGAGCCGAACGGCATCACCGCCTCGGTGGCGCGCCGGACGACATCCATCACCTCGCTCCACTCGCCCTCGAGCTCGGTGAACATCGCGGTCGTGCGATGCGGCAGCCCCGAGCTGCGGACGACGGCGACCGCGGCGGCGACGGCGTCGTGCACGGAGCCGTCGGCGCGGCCGGTGCCGATGGGTGCGACGGAGAAGGCGACGAGCATGGCATTCCTCTCATTCGGTCGGCAGGGCCGAGGCGGGAAGCCCCCGCCGGGCGATGACGTGGGGCCGCGTCCGCACCCGGCTCAGCTTGACCAGCGCCCAGACGAAGAGGGCGATCACGCCGATGTTTCGGACGGTGAGCGCCAGGACCGAGCCCACCGCGGGATTCGGCACCAGCATCAGGCCCGCGTACACGATCGGGTAGACCAGCTGGGTGAGGGCGGCGACGACCAGGCCGAGCACCGCGATGCGCCACCAGCGCGCGCGGTCCAGCGCGAGCCCCATCACGAGCGGGGCGATGATCCACAGATAGAACTGCGGCGATCCGACCTTGTTCACGACGATGAGCGCGCACACCAGCGACAGCGACAGCGCGGGCAGGAGCGCCGCGAACGAGGCGCCGCGACGCGCCTTGATCGCGCCGACGGCGAGGATGGCCAGCAGCGCCACCAGCAGCAGCGGCGTCATCGCGGCGATGACGGAGTCCACCTGCGGGCCGGTGGCCTGGAAGGTCAGCATGTCGGGGTCGTAGTAGATCCAGGCGTCCGCCGTCGCGAAGGCGGCCAGCCACAGGTACAGGCCGCTCACCGGAGCCTCGATCTGCAGCCCGCGGCCGGCCTGGTCGCCGACGAACCCGAGCAGATTCGGCAGGCCCCCCGCCGCGACGACCGCGAGCGCGACGACCGCCGAGACCCCCGCGGCCGCGCCGAACACCGCCCATCGTCGACGCAGGGCGACGAATGCGGCGGCCAGCAGCGCGGCCGGCCACACCTTCACCCAGGTGGCCACCGCGAGCAGGGCACCGCCCAGCCAGGGTCTGCCGGCGAGCCAGAGGCCACCCATGATCGCGAGCGGGACGGTGACCGCGTCCACGCGATACAGCGCGATCGGGCCGAGCAGCAGCAGGAAGCCGAGCCAGTACCACGCCGCGACGACGCGGCCCCGCGACCGGGCGCGACCGATCAGCACGGCGAATCCGATGGCGTTCATCGCGGTCGCCACGACCGCCCAGGCGACGAAGTAGCCGCCCGCCCACGAGATCAGCTGCGCGACGACCATCGGCACGAGAGCCAGCTGCGGGTACACCCACTGCTCGTGCACGCCCACGATGTGCCCCGCCAATGCCGCCCGCGACCACGGGTCGTAGACGTTGCCGACGTCCCCCATCGGGTCGCTCGGCAGCAGATATCCGAGGGTCGCGATGACGGCGTGGACGACGGCGAACGCGATCCACAGCACCGCCCGCCTCGACACGAGACGAGTGTACGTCGCGGTCATTCCAGCAGCTCGGCGACCGCGCGCGGCAGCGCGGCCGCCACATCCAGCGCGGTGATCGGGCCGCCGCGCGGGCCGAGGACCTCGGCGGCGAGCTGCGCGGCCCGTCCGTGCAGCCGTGCGCCGGCGGCGCCGAGGTCGCGGAGGTCGGCTGCAGCCACGGGGCCGGCGGCGGCGGCGCCTGCCACCAGCGCCCCCAGCACACCCCCGAGAACGTCGCCGGTCCCGGCGGTCGCCAGCCAGGGTGTCGCCGGCCCCACCCGCACCGGGTCGCCCACCGGCGACGCGAGGATCGTGACGCTGCCCTTCAGCAGCACCGTCCCGCACAGGACGCGGGCGGTCTCCGCCGCCGCTGCCGCGCGGGCGTCGTCGTCGGACGCCGCGACCGGCGCGAGACCCAGCCGCTCCCGCAGCGCGTCGTGCTCGCGCGCGTGCGGGGTCACCAGCAGCGGCGCGGTCGCGCCCGGGGCGAGATCGAGCGCCCCGGCGTCGACGACCACCGGGACCGAGCCGGAGAGGATGCCGCGCAGCGCCGCCGTCTCGGCGGCCGGGCGGTCTGCGGCATCCGTTCCCGATCCGATCACCCACGCCTGCACCCGGCCCTCCCCCAGCACCGTCTCGGGCCGGCGCTGGAGCACGAGGCCGGACGGACGGCCGGGCCCGACGTAGCGGACCATGCCGACACCCGTGCGCCAGGCCGCCTCGACGCCGAGGACCGCGGCCCCCGGGTAGGCATCCGAACCCGTGCGCAGGCCCACCACGCCGCGGCTGTACTTGTCGTCGCCGGCGCGCGGCGCGCTGATCAGCCCGCTCATCGCCGCCTCGTCGCGTCCTGGACCTCGCCGATGAGCTCCTCGATGACGTCCTCGAGGAACAGCACGCCTGTCAGTGCGCCGTCGGTGTCGCGGACCGCCGCGAGGTGGCGCCCGGCCTGCCGCATGGCCGCCAGCGCGTCCTCCAGGTCGGTCCCCTCGTGCACCTGGACCATCTGGTGGATGCGGCGGGCGGGGATCGGCGAGGTGAGGGTCGACTCGGCCTGCGGGCCCTCCGCCACCTGCAGGATGTCCTTGAGGTGCACATAGCCGATCGGCGCGCCGGCCGCGTCGACGATGATGTACCGCGAGAAGCCGTGCTTGGCGACCGCGCGCTCGATCTCGGCCGGCGTCGTGGACGCGGGCAGGGTGACCAGGGATGCCAGGGGCACAGCGACATCCTTCGCCTTCTTGTCCGTGAACTCCACCGCCGCGGCCACCGTGCCGGACACGTCGTGCAGCAGACCCTCCTCGCGCGACCGGCTCACGATGGTGGCCACCTCGTCGAGGGTGAACGTGGAGGCGGCCTCGTCCTTCGGCTCGACGCCGAACAGGCGGATCACGTGGTTCGCGATCCAGTTCAGCGCGACGATGACGGGGTGGAACGCCCGCGAGACCCACACGAGCGGCGTCGCGAGCATCAGCACCGCGCGGTCGGGAAGCGAGAACGCGAGGTTCTTGGGCACCATCTCGCCGAACACGACGTGCAGGTAGGAGACGATCACCAGGGCGATGACGAACGCGATCGTGTCGATGGCGGCTTCGCCCCAGCCCGTGAGGCCCAGCGGCACCGCCAGCAGGTGGTGGATCGCCGGCTCCGACACGTTCAGGATCAGCAGCGAGCAGATCGTGATCCCCAGCTGGCTGGTCGCCAGCATGAGCGTGGCGTGCTCCATCGCGTAGAGGGCGGTCTTGGCCGATCGCGATCCCTTCTCGGCGAGCGGCTCGATCTGCGACCGCCGGGCCGAGACGACGGCGAACTCCGCACCGACGAAGAACGCGTTGGCCGCGAGGAGGACGACCAGCCAGATCAGTCCCGCCCAATCGCTCATCGGTCCTCATCCCCGCCCTGCTCCTCGGGCGATCCGGGGGTGAATCGCACCCGGTCGACACGACGGCCGTCCATCCGCGTGACGGTGAGCGTGCCGCCGCTGAGGGGCACCTCGTCGCCGACCGCCGGGATGCGCTCGAGCACGCTCATGACGTAGCCGCCGACGGTGTCGTACACGTCGCCTTCGGGGACGACGACGCCGGCCCGGTCGCGCACCTCGTCGGGGCGCAGATCGGCCGGGAAGGTCAGCGACTGCTGCCCGCGCACGATCCCGGCGCGACTGCGGTCGTGCTCGTCGAACACCTCGCCGACGATCTCCTCCACGAGGTCCTCAAGGGTCACCACTCCGGCTGTGCCCCCGTACTCGTCGACGACGATCGCCATCTGGTAGCCGCGGGCCCGCAGCTCGGCCAGCAGCCCATCCAGCTGCAGCGTCTCGGGCACCCGCAGCGGCTCGGTCGAGATCGCGCCCGCCGGCACCTCGGCGCGCTTGGCGCGGGGCACCGACACGGCCTGCTTGAGGTGCGCCACACCGACGATGTCGTCCATCGACTCGTCGAAGACGGGGAAGCGGCTGTGCCCGGTGCGCCGCGCCAGCTGCACGATGTCGTCGACCGAGTCGCCGACACCGACCGCGTGCACGCTCGGCCGGGCGGTCATCACGTCGGCGGCGCTGAGCCGGGAGAACCTCAGGGTGCGGTCCAGCAGCGACGCGGTGTCCTTCTCGAGCACGCCGGCACTGGCCGAACGACGCACGAGGCTGGAGAGCTCCTCCGCGGTGCGAGCACCCGAGAGCTCCTCCTTCGGCTCGATGCCGACCGAGCGGATCAGTGCGTTGGCGCTGCCGTTGAGCACCGCCACGGCGGGCCGGAAGACGGTCGTGAACGCGACCTGGAACGGCATCACGAGCTTGGCTGTGTGCCGCGGCAGCGCCAGGGCGAAGTTCTTCGGCACCAGCTCGCCGAGGATCATCGACAGGATCGTGGCGATCGACATGCCGATCACTGCCGCGATCGGCCGCGACACCGCCTCGGGCAGGCCCCACCACCCCCTGAGCACCGGGTCGAGGAGCGTCGAGATCGCCGGCTCCATGGTGTAGCCGGTCAGCAGCGTCGTGAGGGTGATTCCCAGCTGTGCGCTGGAGAGGTGCGTCGAGGTGATCCGCAGGGCGCTGATCGTCAGGTTCAGCCGCGACTCGCCGCGCTCACGCCGTGCTTCGAGGTCGGCGCGATCCAGGTTGACGAGTGCGAACTCGGACGCCACGAACAGGCCGGTGCCGACGATGAGCAGAAGCCCCACGCCCAGCATGATCCACTCGTACATCACGCGCTCCCCCGCGGGTCAGCCGGCCCGCGCATCGGAGTGGGGTGGGGCGATCGTCTGCAACTGGGAGGGTCGTCCATCAGGGCACCAAGTGTACGGCACGGCGCCGCGCCGGAGCGGGGCTACCAGCTCACCGGGAGCGCCTTGCCCTCCTCGTAGCCGGCCGCCGACTGCAGACCGACACGGGCCCGCTCGTGGAACTGCGCAACGGTCGTCGCACCCGCATAGGTGAACGACGAGCGCACGCCGGCCGTGATCATGTCGAGCAGGTCCTCCAGGCTCGGCCGCAGGGGGTCGAGATAGATCCTCGACGACGAGATGCCCTCGGCGAACAGCTCCTTGCGGGCCAGCTCGTACGGGTCGAGCCGGCCGAATCTCTCGTGCACGGCCTTGGTCGACGCCATCCCCCACGACTCCTTGTACACACGACCGGAGGCGTCCTCCTGCAGCTGTCCCGGCGCTTCGATCGTGCCGGCGAACCACGAGCCGATCATCACGGACGACGCACCCGCCGCCAGTGCCAGGGCGACGTCGCGCGGGTAGCGCACGCCGCCGTCGGCCCAGACATGCGCTCCCATCACCCGGGCCGCATCGGCCGCCTCCAGCACCGCCGAGAACTGCGGACGCCCCACGGCGGTCATCATGCGGGTCGTGCACATCGCCCCCGGTCCGACGCCGACTTTGACGATGTCGGCACCCGCCGCCACCAGATCGTGCACGCCTTCGGCGGTGACCACGTTGCCCGCGGCCACCGGCACACCCAGTCCCAGGTCGGCGACCGTCTGCAGGGCGCGCAGCATCCCCTCCTGGTGACCGTGCGCGGTGTCGACGACCAGCACATCGACGCCGGCGGCGGCCAGGGCCGTCGCCTTCTCGGCCACGTCGCCGTTGATGCCGACGGCGGCGGCGACGATGAGGCGCCCGGCCGCGTCGACGGCGGGGCGGTAGACGCTGGCGCGCAGCGCCGTGCGCCGCGACAGCGTGCCCACGACCAGGCCGTGGTGCAGCACGCACACGATCTCGGCGTCGGCGCCCACCAGCAGGTCGAACGCCTGCCGGGCGCTGTCGACGTCTTCTGCGTCGATCGACGGGGTGCGCCCACGCGCGAGATCGCCCAGCCGCGCGTCGGGCAGGGCGGTGCCCAGCCGCGCGGCCGAGACGATGCCGTCGACCTCGTCGATGGGGAGATGGTCGGCGGAGCCGGCGGCGACCACGATCCCGTGGCCCGGTGTGGCCGGCAGCAGGCGCGCCGCGTCGGCGACGGTCGCGTCCGGCGGGAGCACCAGCGGCGTGTCCCAGCGGACGGGCTGGCCCTTGACCCACCGGATGGCGGCGTCCAGCTCCTGCAGCGGCATGTCCTGCGGGAGCACGCCGAGGCCGCCCCGCCGCGCGAGGGTCGCCGCCAGGCGTGCGCCGGTCACCGAGTTCATGTTCGCCGAGACGATGGGGATGGTCGCGGCCGTGCCGTCGCCGGGCGACAGGTCGACATCGAGCCGGCTGGCGATCGCGGAACGCCGGGGGACGAGGAACACGTCCGAATAGGTCAGGTCGACATCCGGCCGCTCGCCGTAGAACTCCATGTACGCCAAGGGTAGTGCTTCGCTGTCCCGCAACACTCAGGCAGACTGGATTAGGCTTAAGGGGTCGTGCGCGCGGGGGGAGACTCGTCCGCGTGTCTACAGGATCCTCAGGACGAAAGCAGGCGATCGAGCGTGTCCAGCCAGGTCACGGGCGCAGGGGTGTCGAGCGAAGGCGACTTCGGCGCCAACGAGTGGCTCGTCGACGAGCTCTACGAGAAGTTCAAGGCCGACCGGAACTCGGTCGACAAGGCATGGTGGCCGGTCCTGGAGACCTACCGCCCGGTCACGGGTGATGTGGCGCCGGCGGACGGTGCCGCGCCCGGGGCATCCGAACCCCGTCCGCTGACCGCTCCGATCCCGGTGCTGGGCGCCCAGCCGGTCGCCCGCACGACGGCCAAGCCCGCCGCCCCCCAGCCCATCCCCGCGCAGGTGCCCAAGCGGGCCCCGTCGGCGGAGGACTCCGAGGACGAGGACCGGGTCACGCCGCTGCGAGGTCTTCCCAAGACGCTCGCGGCGAACATGGACCAGTCGCTGAGTGTGCCCACCGCCACGAGCGTGCGCACGATCCCGGCGAAGCTCATGATCGACAACCGCATCGTGGTGAACAACCACCTCTCGCGCACCCGCGGCGGCAAGGTGAGCTTCACGCACTTCATCGGCTGGGCGATCATCAAGGCCCTCAAGGAGTTCCCGAGCCAGAACGTGTTCTACGCCGAGGTCGACGGCAAGCCGTCGGTGGTGGCTCCCGCGCACATCAACCTGGGCATCGCGATCGACCTGCCCAAGGCCGACGGCACGCGGGCCCTGCTGGTGCCGAGCATCAAGCGGGCCGACACGCTGAGCTTCAACGAGTACCTCGCCGCCTACGAGGATCTCGTGCGGCGCGCACGCTCCAACGAGCTGACGCCCGCCGATTTCGCCGGCACCACGATCTCGCTGACCAACCCGGGCGGCATCGGAACCGTGCACTCGGTGCCGCGGCTGATGAAGGGCCAGGGCTGCATCATCGGGGCGGGTGCGCTCGAGTACCCGGCCGAGTTCCAGGGCACGAGCGAGAAGACGCTCAACGAGCTGGCCATCGGCAAGACGATCACCCTGACGAGCACCTACGACCACCGGGTGATCCAGGGCGCCGGTTCGGGAGAGTTCCTGCGCAAGGTGCACGAGCTGCTCATCGGCCAGCGCGGCTTCTACGACGAGATCTTCGCCGCCGCGCGCATCCCCACCGCCCCGATCCGCTGGGCCAGCGACATCAACGTCGACATCGCCGAGCGCGTCGACAAAACCGCCCGCGTGCAGGAGCTCATCAACTCCTTCCGCGTGCGCGGCCACCTCATGGCCGACATCGACCCGCTCGAGTACCGCCAGCGCACGCACCCGGACCTCGAGATCGAGAGCCACGGGCTCACCTTCTGGGACCTCGACCGCGAGTTCGTCACCGGCGGGTTCGGCGGCAAGCGCACGATGAAGCTGCGCGACATCCTCGGCGTGCTGCGGGACTCGTACTGCCGCACGATCGGCATCGAGTACATGCACATCCAGGACCCGGTCCAGCGCAAGTGGTTCCAGGACAACATGGAGGTCAAGTACCAGAAGCCGAGCCAGGAGGAGCAGCGCCGCATCCTCAGCAAGCTCAACCAGGCTGAGGCGTTCGAGACCTTCCTGCAGACGAAGTTCGTCGGTCAGAAGCGGTTCTCGCTCGAGGGCGGCGAGTCGCTCATCCCCCTGCTCGACCAGGTGCTCAAGGGCGCCGCGGAAGCGGGCCTGGACGGCGCCGCCATCGGCATGGCCCACCGCGGCCGGCTCAACGTGCTCACCAACATCGCCGGCAAGACGTACGGGCAGGTGTTCCGCGAGTTCGAGGGCGCGGTGGCCGTGGGCAACAAGAGCGGCTCCGGCGACGTGAAGTACCACCTCGGCACCGACGGCACGTTCGTGGCCGAGGGCGGCGAGAAGCTGCCGGTGCACCTGGCCGCGAACCCGTCGCACCTCGAGACGGTCGACGGCGTGCTCGAGGGCATCGTGCGGGCCAAGCAGGACCGCAAGCCGATCGGCTCGTTCTCGTATCTGCCGATCCTCGTCCACGGCGACGCGGCCTTCGCCGGGCAGGGCGTGGTGGTCGAGACGCTGCAGATGTCGCAGCTACGCGGCTACCGCACCGGCGGCACGATCCACGTCGTCGTCAACAACCAGGTGGGGTTCACCACGACTCCGCAGGACGGTCACACGTCGGTGTACGCCACCGACGTCGCCAAGACCATCCAGGCGCCCATCCTGCACGTCAACGGCGACGACCCCGAGGCGGTCGTCCACGTCGCCGAGGTCGCGTTCCGCTATCGCCAGGAGTTCCACCGCGACATCGTCATCGATCTCGTGTGCTACCGGCGGCGCGGCCACAACGAGGGCGACGACCCGTCGATGACGCAGCCGCTCATGACCAACCTCATCGAGGCGAAGCGCTCGGTGCGCCGCCTGTACACCGAGGCGCTGGTCGGTCGCGGCGATCTGACCGAGGAGGAGTACGAGAAGGCGAAGCAGGACTTCCAGAGGCGGCTGGAGGTCGCCTTCACCGAGACCCACGAAGCCGAGACGGGTGCGAACGAGGTCGTCGAGGCCACGATCGTGGAGGACGACCGCGCTCCCGGCGAGCTGGAGACGACGGGCGTCTCGCGCGCGATCGTGGAGAAGATCGGGGATGCCTTCGTCAACCGGCCGGAGGGCTTCACGGTCCACGCCAAGCTCCAGCAGCTGATGGAGAAGCGGCTGGACATGAGCCGCAACGGCGGCATCGACTGGGCGTTCGGCGAGCTGCTCGCCTTCGGCTCGCTCCTGCTGGAGGGCACCCCGGTGCGCCTGGCGGGTCAGGACTCGCAGCGCGGCACCTTCGTGCAGCGCCACTCGGTGCTGCACGACCGCAACAACGGCCAGGAGTGGATCCCGCTCACGAACCTCAGCGACAACCAGGGCCGGTTCTGGGTGTACAACTCGCTGCTCAGCGAATACGCCGCGATGGCGTTCGAGTACGGCTACTCGGTCGAGCGGCCGGACGCGCTCGTGCTGTGGGAGGCGCAGTTCGGCGACTTCGCCAACGGCGCCCAGTCGGTCATCGACGAGTACATCTCGGCCGCCGACCAGAAGTGGGGTCAGAAGTCGAGCGTCGTGCTGCTGCTCCCCCACGGCTACGAGGGGCAGGGGCCGGACCACTCGTCGGCCCGCATCGAGCGCTACCTCCAGCTGTGCGCGCAGGACAACATGACCGTGGCGCGGCCGTCGACCCCGGCATCCTATTTCCACCTCCTGCGTCGTCAGGCCTACGTGCGCCCGCGCCGTCCGCTCATCGTGTTCACGCCGAAGGCGATGCTGCGTCTGCGGGGTGCGACCAGCTCGGTCGAGGACTTCCTCACGGGGCGCTTCGAGCCGGTCATCGACGACGACCGCGACATCGACAAGAGCGCCGTCACGCGAGTGCTGCTGCACTCAGGCAAGATCCACTGGGATCTGCGGGCCGAGCTCGAGAAGAACCCGAACCCCGAGATCGCGCTGGTGCGGCTCGAGCAGTTCTACCCGGCGCCGATCGACCAACTCAATGCCGCGATCGACAGCTATCCGAACGCCGAGCTGGTGTGGGTGCAGGACGAGCCCGAGAACCAGGGCGCGTGGCCGTTCATCGCGCTGGAGGTCGTCAAGCACCTGCACGGGCGGACGATCACGCGGGTGTCTCGACCGGCTGCGGCTTCGCCGGCGACCGGGTCGCCGAAGGTGCACGCAGTCGAGAGCGCGGAGATCATGGCGCAGGCGCTCGGACGCTAGTGCGCGCTCGTGGGTGAGAACCGGTACTGGGGCGCGAAGCGCCTGGTGCAGGTGATCGCCCTGGCCCTGGCGGTCCTGGGCGCGTGGCTCATGCTCGAAGTGCCGGGTTACGGCACGGCGACGACGGATTCCCACGGCGCCGAGACGGCGGAAACGCTCTCGATGCTGGATGCCGTGGGTCCCGCGGCACTGGGGCTGGCCGCCGTGCCGGTCGCGATCGCGGTGCTGCCCCTGTTCGGGGTGGGGCGCGCACGGCAGCCGCTGGCGATCGCCGGCTCGGTGCTGATGGCGTGCTTCGTGCTGCTCGGCATCCTCAGCATCGGCTTCTTCTACGTTCCGGCACTGCTGGCCGGGCTGGTCGCCGTGTTCCTCGAACCTCGCGGGACCCGGCGGCTGGTCTAGAAGGGCGGCGGATCGAGTGCGGTGCGATGTCCGGTGGGGCTGGTCCAGTGCTCTCGGCCGGTGTCGGGGTTTTGCTCGTGTCGCCAGAGCGTCTCGTGTTTGACGCGGTGGTGATGCCGGCACTTGGGACTCAGATTCGCAGCGGCGGTGGGACCACCGTGCTGCCAGTCGACGCGGTGGTCGACATCGCCGGTGCGGGCGGGCCGGGCGCAGCCCGGGAACGTGCAGGTCTTCTGGGTCTGCTGCACCCATCGACGAAGGGCGGCGGGCGGACGGCGCACGGCGCGGTCCACATCCAGGACCGTGCCGGTGACCGGGTCGGTGAGCACCCGGATCCACGACTTCGCCTTCCCCGCGAGACGCTCGGCGGTGGGCGCGTCGACGGGCCCGCAGCCCTCCAGCATCGCCGGGGCGTCGTGCTCGCCGAGAAGAGACAGCACAGGGACCGTGACGGCGATCACGGGATCGATCCGCTCGTCACCGCCGGTCAGCAGGTCCGTGGCGACATCGGCGCGCAGCTGCGCGAGGGTGCGCGACTCGTCCTCCATGCGCTGCAGCCGTCGGACGTGCTCGTCGATTCCATTCCAGGCGGCGTGCAGACGCACCGTCGGCGCTTCCACCGTGAGAGTCGACATCCCATCGTCACCGTCGGTGAGCCACATGGTTCGGTGCTGTGCCGCCTGTGCGTGCCGGTCGTCGGTGGGAGTGGGATGGACCCGATCGCGCACCACCCGCACCCGGACCCGAAGCCTGCCTGGGGCGAGCACCTGAGCGGAGTGGGCGACCTGGTCATCGAACCGCGCCCATGCCGCCGGATCGTCGGCCGGCAGGTCTGCGGCGGCGGATGAGGCGATGCGGGCGCTCCGCTCGCTGACCGCTCCACCCAGGAACAATGCCCACAACTTCGGGCAACGGAGGCGCAGCGTGTCGGCCGTGTTCGCCATCGCACGGACGGTCGCCTCCGACATCCGCAGCCGGACGGCGATGTCCGCGACCGCAGCCCGCACCGCCAGCTCCTGACGGTCGCGGCGGACGCGTGCCGCCCGGCGGCCGCGGGGGTCGGTCCACGCCGGATCCAGAGTCGGATCGGGCCCCACCCACGGGTCGGGCTCGTGCTCGGCGTCACGCAGCAGGTCGGACATCGTCCGGTACTGGTCGGCGACCAGCACGCGCCCCCGGGCGTGCGCATCCTCGAGGGCTGCGAGCGCATCCCGCGGCGCCTCCGCCACAGTCGGATCGCCGGGCGGCACTGCCCACTCCGCCGGGTCGTCGCCGATCACCTCGGCGGACTCGATCAGCTCGTGCCAGGCGACGTCCGCATCCAACCCCCGCGGTGCACCCGCATAGAGATGCGTGGTTTTCTTCATATTTCGAACATAGCCAGCACCTCTGACATCCGCTTTTCTGTTCTATTTCGGCACCTCGCCCCTCCCGTGGTGGCGCGGACGGGCGTAGCCTCGACCCATGCTCGTCGTCGGCTCCATCGTCATCCGCGTGAGCGACCTCCCGGCCCAGCTCGCGTTCTGGACGCAGGCTCTGGGCTACTCCCCCCGCGAGCCGGTCGGCGACGACTTCGCACTGCTGCTGCCGCCCGACGGCATCGGCCCCAACGTGTCGCTCGACGCGGTGCCGGCCGAGCGGTCACTTCCCCCGCGCATCCATCTCGACCTCTACGCGCAGGATCAGGCCGCCGAAGTGCGCCGCCTCGCCGCGCTGGGCGCGCGCGAGGTGCATTGGAGCAAGCGCCCGCCCGACGCCGACTACGTCATCATGGAGGACCCGGAGGGCAACCGGTTCTGCGTCATCGACGCCGCGGAATGGTCGGGCTGGGCGCGGCGCTGACTCCGTCTCCGGCCGCGCAGGGGGCGCCACACGGTCACCATCAGCGCTGCCGCCGCGAGCGCCCCGGCCGGGAGCAGATGCGCGCCGGCGAGCGCCAGCAGCCCCGCGGTCAGCACGACGGCGACGACGGCCATGATCCAGCCGGGGCTCCATCGCGGGAGGATGACGATGGCGGCGACCATCCCGACGGCATAGATCGCGACCATGCTGCTCGTGTGGATGAGGATGAACGTCTCGAGATTCCCGCCGGTCGCGACGGCGATCGCGAAGTACGTCATCGCGATGCCGAAGGTGACAAGAAGCGCGCGACGGGGGATGCCGCCTGCCTCGGCGCCGGGCGCGAGCCACCGCGGCAGGTCTCCCCGCGTCGCCAGTGCCGCGCCGAGCTTGCCGAATGCGGCGAGGTAGGCGTTGAGGACCCCGAGGACGACGATTCCGGCGACCACGCCGACGATCGCCGGCCCTGCGCCCGGGGCGACCACGGCCACCAGAGACAGCAGCGGCACGGTGCCGCCGCCGGCATCCGTCCCGAGCACCCCGACCGTCACCACCTGCAGCAGGAGGTACGCAAGACCGGTGACCACGAGCGCGATCGCCGTCGCGATCGGGATGGTGCGACGGGGGTCTCGGAACTCTCCCGAGATGTGGGTGCCGACCTCCCACCCGGCGAACGCCCACACGAAGAGACTGATCGCCGTGCCGACACCGCCCCAGCCGTGCGGGAGGAACGGTTCGAAGCTGCGGGCGTCGACCGCGGGCAGCGCCGCCCCCACCACCAGGACGACGAGACAGACGAGCAGGCCGGTCAGCACGAACTGGACCCACCCGGCCACGCGCACGCCCAGGAGGTTCACGACGAACGGCGGGAGGATGATCGCGAGCCCCACCAGCGGCACCGCGGCGCGGTCTGCTCCGGCGATGGCGGTGAGGTACTCGCCGCCGAGCAGGGCGAGCACCGGGAATCCCGCCGCCACTCCGAAGTAGAACCAGTAGCCGGTCGCGCGCGCCGCGATCGGGCCGAGTGCGCGGCGCACGTAGCCGGCGACGCCCGCCGGATCGGGATGCCGTGCCGCCAGTGCGGCGAAGGCACCCGCCAGCGGGATCGACATGATCGCGACGGCCGCGACCGCGAGGATCGAGGCCGGCCCCGCCGACGCCGCCGCGAGCGCCGGGAGCACGAGCAGACCCGTGCCGAGCACCGACGCGATGTACAGCGCGGTGCCCTGTCCGAGCCCGAGCGAGCCATGGGTCTTCGTGGTCACCAGACGATTCTGAGGGCGCCCACCGACAGCGGCGCGAGTCTCGTCGGCCATTGCACGGCAGGTTCCTGCCACGTTGCCGGGCGATGCGTTTCGTCTCGCGGGCGCAGCCCGCGCGCTCAACGACCGGAAGGCGCGCAGCCCGCTCGCTCGACGACCGGAAGGCGCGCAACCCGCGCGCTCAACGACCGGACGGCGCAGCATCGAGAGCCGCCTCCGCGGCGGGCAGGGATGCCTCGCGGTCACCGGTCACCAGTCCCAGCCGGGTGCGCCGGTCGAGCAGGTCGTCGACGGTCAGCGCCCCCTCGGCGGCGACTGCCCAGACGAGCTCCTGCGCCGTCACGCCGCGCACGGCATCCCTTCCCTCCGGGAGGGCCGCGACCCGTGGCGCCTCGGTTCCGTAGCGCCGCACGAGACGCGGCGCCGCCGCGATGCCGTCCAGGCGTGCGCGCGGCCAGGCGCCGACCAGGGGCAGGTCTCGGGTGGGCGATGCCGGCACCGCAAGCCCGCGTCGGGCGGCTGCCGCATCGATCCCGTCCTGGGCCATGCGCCGGTAGGTGGTGAGCTTGCCGCCCACGACGCTGAGCACCCCGTCGGCGGATTCCAGGATCGCGTGCCGACGCGACAGGTCGGCGGTGTCGCCCTCGGCGCCCCCCGGGTCGACGAGCAGCGGGCGCAGTCCCGCGAACGCGCCCAGCACGTCACTGCGCTCGAGCGGAAGCTCCAGGGCCGCGCTGAGCGTGTCCAGCAGCAGCGCGATCTCGGCCTCCGACGGCTCGGGGACATCGGGCACGGGGCCGTCCGCGGGCACGTCCGTCAGCCCCACGTAGACGCGGCCGTGCGGCGCGGGCACGGTGAAGACGACCCGGTTTCGCGAGCCCGGCAGCGGCACGGTCAGCGAGACGTCCGATCCGCCCAGGCGCGCGGCATCGAGCACCAGGTGGGTGCCCCGACTGGGCCGCAGCAGCACGTCCGGATCGAGGTCGCCGGCCCACACGCCCGTCGCATTGAGCACCGCTCGCGCCCGGAGGGTGAGCGCGCCGCCGCCTCGCTCGTCGCGCAGCGCCACGGTGTCGCCGGCGGCGCGGACCGCCGCCACCCGCGTGAGGATGCGGGCGCCGAACCCCGCCGCGGTGCGCGCCACGGCGATCACCAGGCGCGCATCGTCGATCAGCTGCCCATCCCACCCCCGCAGGCCCCCGCGCAGCTCTGCGCCGCGCACGGCCGGCGCCAGCGCGCGCACCGTGTCCGCGTCGATCGGCGCCGGCGCCCGCAGCAGGGAGCCCGGCGTGCGGGCCACGCGGCGCAGGCCGTCGCCGAGGAGGTAGCCCGCGCCGACGTATGCACCGCGCGACCTATGCCCTGGCGCGAAGAGCGGCATCACCTGCGCCACCGCTCGCGTGAGGTGCGGCGCGGTGCGGGTCATGAGGATGTGGCGCTCCGCCGCGCTCTCGTACGCGATCCCGAACTGCCCCGAGGCGAGATAGCGCAGCCCGCCATGGACCAGCTTCGAGCTCCAGCGGCTCGTGCCGAATGCGAGGTCGTGCCGTTCCACGAGCACCGTGGACAGGCCGCGGGAGGCGGCATCCAGCGCCAGACCCGCCCCCGTGATGCCGCCGCCGATCACCACCACGTCCACCTCGGCGGCGTCGCCGAGCTGCTCCAGCTCGCGGGCACGCCGGGCGGCGTTGAGCCGGGTGTCGCCGGGGATCACGGGCGGTCCTCCAGATACCCCCGCAGGGCCCGCTCCAACTCGCGCTCCCAGGCGCCGGGCGGCAGTCGGTCGGCCACGATCGGCGCGGACTGCACGGCGGACTGGGTGATCAGCAGCACCATGGCGGACAGCTGCCGGGGATCGCCGGCACGCACGGCTCCGGATGCCTGGCCCGCCGCGATGAGGTCCTCCAGCTGCGCGAGGATGTCGCGCTGGCTCGTGCCCAGTCGCTCGAGGATGTACCGGCCGAGCAGTTCCGGGTCGGTCTCGCGCAGCCGATTGAGAAGCGGCAGGTCGCGCACATGCGCCGCCGCAGCCACGAGTGCGCCGATGACATCCGCCGGAGCGCCGGCGGAACCGGTGCCGGCCACGGCACCACGCATCTCCTCGGTGAGCACGGCTGCGTACAGCGCCGTCACGTCGGGCCAGTAGCGGTAGATGGTCTGTCTGCTCACGCCGCTGCGCCGCGCGATGTCGGCGACCGTGGTGCGACGCACGCCGTGCTGCTCCAGCGCAGCGCGCGCGGCCGCGAGGATGGTCGCGCGCGTCTGCGCGACCGCGCCCTCCACGGGCACGAGCTCCGTCTCCGGCGGCACCATGTGACAAAGCTACAGCATGTGTCATACTGTCGCGCATGACCTCCGCCGACCCGGTCGAGCGCCCGTCTCCCGCCGCACGGCTGCAGTGGGATGCCTGGGGCGACGGCTCCGCCACCGCGACGCTGCCGCCCGGCGCGAAGCAGATCCTCAGCCTCGTCCTCAAGGGAAGGCCTCGCGGCATCCCGCGCCGCGCGGCCGAGACGGTGACCCTCACCTCGAGCCGGCTCGGCGAGGGGGACCTCAGGGCCCTCGCCGCTCTCGCACCCGCCACGTCCGACGATGCGGCGCGCATCCGCCACCTGGGCGGCAAGAGCACGCCCGACCTGCTCGCCCGGCGTCTGGACCCGGTGCAGACCGCTCCGGACGCGGTGCTGTCCCCCGCCGATCATGCGCAGACCCTCGCGGTGCTCTCGCACTGCGCCACGCAGAGCATCGCCGTGGTCCCCTTCGGCGGCGGAACCAGCGTCGTCGGCGGAGTGGAGCCGGATGCCGGCGGCCACCGCGCCGTCATCGCCCTCGACCTCTCGCGCACGGCGGGTCTGCTCGCTCTCGACGAGCAGTCGCTGCTGGCGACCTTCGGTGCCGGCACGACCGGGCCGCAGGCGGAAGAGCTGCTGGCCCGCCACGGGCTCACGCTCGGCCACTTCCCGCAGAGCTTCGAGTTCGCGAGCCTGGGCGGGTTCGCCGCGACCCGCTCCAGCGGGCAGGCCTCACGCGGCTACGGACGCTTCGACGACCTCGTCCATGCGCTCGTGGTGGCCACCCCGGTGGGCGAGCTGCGCCTCGGACGGGCGCCGGCCAGTGCCGCAGGTCCCGACCTGCGCGAGCTGTTCCTGGGGTCGGAGGGCGTGCTCGGCGTGATCACCGAGGTCACGGTGCGCGTGCGGCCGAAGCCGACGCAGACCGCCTACGCGAGCTGGACGTTCCCCGACTTCGCCGCCGGCACGGCGGCCGTGCGCGCGGCGACGCAGCGCGGCATCCGTCCCACCGTCCTGCGCCTGTCGGACGAGACCGAGACGCGCATCGGCGCCGCCATGGGCGGCCACCTCTCCCGTCTCGGCGGGTCTCTGGCGATCGCCACCGCCGAGGGCGATGAGGGGACCGCCGTGCTCGAGCACCTCGATGGGCTGTTCCGCGCGCACGGCGCCAAGCCGCGCGGCGAAGCGCCCGCCCGCTCCTGGGAGCGCGGCCGCTTCGAGGCGCCGGCGCTGCGCGACACCCTCATGGACATCGGGGTGCTCGCCGAGACCCTCGAGACCGCCGCCACCTGGTCGCGGCTGCCGGAGCTGAAGGATGCGGTCACCGCGGCTCTCACGGCCTCCCTCGGCGGGCGCCCGCTGATCTCGTGCCACATCTCGCACGTCTACCCCGCCGGAGCCTCGCTCTACTTCACGGTCGTCGCCGCACTCGAGGCCGATCCCGTCGCGCAGTGGACGCGCGCGAAGGATGCCGCCTCGCACGCGATCGCCGACGCCGGCGCCACGATCACGCACCATCACGCCGTCGGCTCCGACCACCGCCCCTACCTGCGCGCAGAGATCGGCGACCTCGGCGTGAAGGTGCTGCGCGCGGTGAAGGATGCGCTCGACCCGCACGGCATCCTCAACCCCGGCAAACTGATCCCGTGAGGATCGCCGTCGTCGTCAATCCCGCCGCGCGTGCCGGCGCGCACCGCGGCACCGCGAACGCCGGCGCCGCGATCCGGGCGGTGGAGCGCCTCCGCGCACACGGGCACACCGTCACGGTCATCAGCGGCGGAAGCGCGGCCGAGACGTCGGCGCTCATCCGCACCGCGCTGGAGGTCGGCACCGATGCGGTGGCCGTCGTAGGCGGCGACGGCACCGTCAGCCTCGCCGCGCAGGAGCTCGCCGGCACCGGCGTGCCGCTCGGCCTGATCCCGACCGGCACCGGAAACGACTTCGCAGCCCACCTGGGCATCCCCCAGCTCGAGCCCGAGCTCGCCGCCGACGTGATCGACCGCGGCATCACCCGCACCACCGACCTCGCCAGGGTCACCCGCGCCGACGGCACGACCCACGCGTACACCACGGTGCTGGCGAGCGGCTTCGACTCGGCGGTCAACGATCGGGCGAACCGGATGCGCTGGCCGCGCGGAGACCTGCGGTACACCGTGGCGCTGCTGCTGGAGTTCGTCTTCCTGAAGGCGCTGCCGTTCACGATGCACGTCGACGGCGAGCGGATCGACGGCCCGTTCGTGCTGGCCGCCGTCGGCAACACCCGCACGTACGGCGGCGGGATCCCGATCTGCCCGGCCGCCCGTGCCGACGACGGCGTACTGGAGGTCACGGTGGTGCGTCCGCACGGCCGCCTCCACCTGCTGCGGCTGCTGCCGACCGTCTACAAGGGCACGCATGTCGACCTGGCCGAGGTGGAGACCTACCGAGGCCGGTCGATCCGACTGGAGGCGCCGGGAGTGACCGCCTACGCCGACGGCGATCCGATCGCCGCGCTGCCGATCACGATCGACGCCGAGCCGGGCGCCCTCACCGTGTTCGCGCCCGCCGAGGCCGACGCCGTCTGACACACTGGTCAGATGCCCGAGGCATCCGATTCCCGCGTCGCCGTCTACATCGACTTCGACAACATCGTCATCTCGCGCTACGACCAGGTCAACGGCCGCGGCTCGTTCATGAAGGACCGCGGCACGTCTCGGCCCTCGCCGGAGTTCGCTGCGCGCCTGAAGCGCGCGACCGTCGACATCGGGGCGATCATCGACTTCGCGGCCTCGTTCGGCACGATCGTGCTCACCCGCGCCTACGCCGACTGGTCGGCCCCCGTCAACGCCGACTACCGCGCCCAGCTGGTGGGCCGCGCGGTCGATCTGGTGCAGCTGTTCCCCGCGGCCGCGTACGGCAAGAACGGCGCCGACATCCGGCTCGCGGTGGATGCCGTCGAGGACATGTTCCGCCTCGAGGACCTCACCCACGTGGTCATCGTCGCGGGTGATTCGGACTACGTCCCGCTCGCGCAGCGCTGCAAGCGGCTCGGCCGCTACGTCATCGGAGTGGGCGTCGCGGGGTCGACCGCGCGGTCCCTGGCGGCCGCCTGCGACGAGTTCGCGACGTACGACCGGCTGCCCGGCGTCCCGGCCGTGGCTCCCGAGCCGGATCCGGAGCCCGCGCCCGAGAAGAAGCCGGCGACGAAGAAGACAAAGGCGCAGAAGGACGCCGCCCCGCCCGCGCAGACCCCGCAGGAGGAGGCCGCGGCACTGCTGGAGCGCGCGCTGCGCCTGGAGAGCGAGCGCACCGACGACGACTGGGTGAACGCCTCGGCGCTGAAGAACCTGCTCAAGCGCATGGACCCGTCCTTCAGCGAGAAGGACCTCGGGCACCGCTCGTTCACCGACTTCATCCGCGCGCACACGGAGGTCGCCGAACTGCGCGAGGAGGGCAACATCCGCCACGTGCGCCTCGTCGCCGCCCGACGCTGAGCCGTGGCCCGCGCGACCGGCGTGGGGCTGCGCTCCCAGCGCGGCCCGATCCTGCTGAGCCTCATGCTCGCGATGTTCCTCATCGCGATCGACAGCACCATCCTCGCCACGGCGGTCCCCACGATCGTGCGCGAGCTGGGCGGCTTCGCGCAGTTCCCCTGGCTGTTCTCGATGTACCTGCTCGCCCAGGCGGCATCCGTGCCGGTCTACGGCAAGCTCGGCGACACGCTCGGGCGCAGGCCGATCATGTTCGTGGGCATCGGCCTGTTCCTGGTCGGCTCGATCCTGTGCGCCCTCGCCTGGGACATGACCTCTCTCATCATGTTCCGCGCCGTGCAGGGCCTGGGTGCGGGCGCGATCATGCCGATGGTGCTCACGATCTCGGGCGACATCTACACGGTGCGCGAGCGCGCGATCGCCCAGGGGTACCTCGCCAGCGTGTGGGCGATCTCGGCGGTGGTCGGCCCGACGCTGGGCGGCCTGTTCGCGCAGTTCCTCTCGTGGCGCTGGATCTTCTGGATCAACGTGCCACTGGCCCTGCTGACCGCGTGGATCCTGTGGCGCCGCTACCGCGAGCACTTCGAGCGGCACCGGCGCCGCATCGACTACGCCGGATCGGCGCTGCTGACCGGTGCCCTCGTGCTGCTGATCCTCGGGGTGCTGGAGGGCGGGAACGCCTGGCCGTGGGCCTCGTGGCAGACGGCGGCGACACTGGGCGGCGGCATCCTGCTCCTGGTCGTCTTCACGGTGGTCGAGCGGGCCGCCGACGACCCGGTGCTGCCGCCGTGGGTGTTCCGCAGCAGGATCGTGGTGACCAGCTCGCTGGTGTCGATGATCGTCGGTGTGACCATGATCGGCGTCGTGTCGTTCGTGCCGACCTTCCTCGAAGTGAGCGCCGGTTCCGCGCCGCTGCTCGCCGGGCTTTCGGTGGCGGCGCTCACGCTGGGATGGCCGATCACCGGGTCGCTCGCGGGACAGTTCTACCTGCGCATCGGGTTCCGCGCCACGGCGCTCATCGGGTCGGTCGGCACGCTCGCCGGCGCGGTGCTCCTGACTGCGTTCTCCTTCGATCCGTCGCCGCTGCTGACCGCCGTCGGGTGCTTCGTCATGGGTCTCGGGCTGGGGCTCGTGGCCAACCCGAGCCTGATCGCCGCACAGTCGTCGGTGGGCCTGCGCCGGCGCGGGGTGGTGTCGGGCACGAGCGCCCTGGCGCGATCGATCGGCAGCTCCGTCGGGGTCGCGGTGTTCGGTGCCATCGCCAACGCCGCGATCGCGGGGCGCGAGACGGATGCCGCGGCCGTCCAGGCCGGCGGAACCGCGGTGTTCATCGGGGCCGTCGCCGCGGCCGTGCTGCTGGTGGTCTCGAGCGCCCTGCTGCCGCACGTCCCGATCGCCGACGAGCCGGACGGGGGCGAGCAGGCCGACGGCCGCCGGCTCGGCGAGCCGGACGGGTGACTCAGGCCCGCAGCAGCGCCCGCAGCGTCTGGATGGTGTCCGCCTCCTGCGGCCGCTTGTCGTCGCGATAGCGCTTCACCCGGGCGAACCGCAGGGCGACCCCGCCCGGGTAGCGGGTGGAGCGCTGCACGCCGTCGATGGCGATCTCGACGACGATCTCGGGCGCGATCCACACGGTGCCGGGCGTCTCGCGCACCGCGAGCTGCGGGAACCGCTCGGTCTGCCAGCGCAGCAGCGCATCGGTGAGGCCCTTGAACGTCTTGCCGACCATGACGAACCCGCCCGGATCGCCGAACTCGCCGGCAGGATCGAGCGCACCCAGGTGCAGATTCGACAGCAGACCCGTGCGGCGCCCGTAGCCCCACTCGGCGGCGAGCACGACCAGGTCGAACGTGTGCACGGGCTTGACCTTCAGCCAGCTCGCGCCGCGACGCCCGGCGGCGTAGGGCGCGTCGATCGCCTTCACGACCACGCCCTCGTGTCCTGCGGCCAGCGCCGCCTGCGCGACCCGCTCGGCGACCTGCGGGTCGGCGGTGACCTCACCGGGGATCCGGTAGGCGCCGGCGACGCGCTCGAGCTCGGCGCGCCGCACCGCGAGCGGCTCGTCGAGCAGGTCGCGCCCGTCCAGGTGCAGGATGTCGAAGAACCACGGTCGCAGGGCCGCCTCCTCGGCGCCGTCGCCCTGCCGGAAGGCGGCACCGAACCGGGCCATCGTCTCCTGGAACGGTCGCGGAGCGTCGTCTTCGGCGAGGGCGAGCGTCTCGCCGTCGAGGATCACATCGCGCGCGTCCAGGCCCCGCACCGCATCGACGACCTCCGGCAGCCGGTGGGTGATGTCGGCGAGGCTGCGCGTGAACACGCTCACCTTGTCGCCGCGGCGGTGCACCTGGATGCGCGCGCCGTCGAGCTTGTACTCGACCGACGCGGTGCCGGTCGCCGCGACGGCCTCGGCCGCGGTGGCGGCGGTCCCCGCCAGCATCGGCAGCACGGGGCGGCCGACGTGCAGCCCCACCGCCGTCAGATCCGAGCCTGACAGCGCCAGCCGCGCCGTCTCGCCGAGGTCGCCGGTGAGCATCGCCGCGCGGCGGACGACATCGAGCGGGAGTCCGGATGCCTGCGCCACCGCGTCGGTGACGACACCCTCCAGCGCCCCGGTGCGCACATCGCCGAGGATCACGCGCCCCAGGAACTCCTGCTCGCGCGCCGTCGCCCGCGACAGCAGCCCGCCGAGGACGGTGACACGCTCGGCCGCCGAGCCGGGCCCGGCCGCGGCGGCCAGCGCGTCGAAGGCGGCGTCGACAGCAGCGATCGTGAGCTCGGGCTCGGCGGCGGGCGGGGCCTGCACCGTCTGCAGCGTGCGCCAGCCGACGCCCAGCCGGCCCTGCCGGGGCTTGCCCACGAGGAGCCCGATCGCCGGCAGCGCCTCGGCGGGCGTCAGAAGGCCCAGGGCCGCGGCCAGCGCGGCGATCTTCTCGCGTCGCGACCGGGTGGCCGCCACCGCCTCGGTCGCGGTGACGAGGTCGACCAGCAGCATCCCCTCATCCTCGCACCAGGGTGCGACAGCGTCACGCGACCATCCGGCCCACGTCCGCCGCATCCGCGCAGAACCGGGCGAGGTCGGGGTCTCCCTCCGCCGGCAGCAGGATCACCGCGTCGACGCCGGATGCGGCGATCCGACGCACCCCCGCGGCGACGTCGGCCGCCGTGCCCCACAGCGCACGGTCGTCCTCCGGGCCGCGCTCGCCCGCATCCGCGCGCACCCGCTCCGCCGAGCCCGGTCCGAACGCGGCCACCGCGTACGCGACGATGTCCGCAGGTCGGGGCCCGTCGCCGGCGCCTTCGCGCACCGTGTGCACCGCTCGCTGCAGCTCCGCCGGAGAGTGCCGGCTGTCCAGCACGACACCCTGGGCGACCGCCCCGGCCAGGGCCAGCGTCTTCGGACCTTCGGCGGCTGCGTAGACCTGCGGCACCACGGCGGGCGGCCAGTCCAGCCGCACTCCGTCGAGACGCACATAGCGGCCGTCCACGGTCACCTCGTCGCCGGACAGCAGCGCGCGCAACGCCGGCAGGTACTCCCGCATGAGGGTGAGCGGCGAGGCGACCCGCGCGCCGACCTGCGACATCCACGGCAGGACGCCGTGCCCGAAGCCGGGCATCAGCCGGCCCGGGAACAGGCGCGCGAGAGTCGCGACCTCCATCGCCGCGACTGCGACGTTGCGCAGCGGCATGGGCGCGATGCCGATGCCGACGCTCAGCCGGGTCGTCCAGGCCAGAGCCGCCGACGCCGACGCGTACGCGGAGTGGCGGAAGCAGTCCTCCCACAGCCACAGCTCGGAAAGGCCGGCCTCGTCGGCGGCGACCACCGCATCGCGCAGCGCCTCGGGCGGATACGCGTACGGGCTGAAGATGGCCCCCACCCGGGTCATGCGCGGGCCGCCTGTTCGATGAACGCCGCGTAGTCGGCGACGTCGTCGCCCGGCGTGATCGCCCTCAGCACCACCTCGTCGACGGCGTCGCGGTAATCGCGGATGCCTGTGGCGAACCCGTCTGGTGTCAGCACCGTGTCGGCGGCGGCGATGTCCAGCCGTGCGAAGTTGGCCGCGTAGTTCGGGAACCCGGCGTAGCGGTCGGTCTCCTCCTCGAGGCGGGAGCGGGCCGCGGGGTCGAGGGCGGTGCGCACGTACAGCGCGACGTGCGCATGGCCGCCCTCCCGATGCGCGTCGGCGGCCTGCATGCGGGCGGCGGCAGGTGTCAGCCAGCTCAGCAGCGGGCCGTCGGCATCCCGCGCGGCCAGCGTGCGCATCTTCGGGCCGAGCGCGCCGACGATCACCCGAGCGCGCGTGTGCTCCCGCAGCTGCCCCACGGCGTCGCGCACGCGCGCCAGCGCGCCGGCGCGAGCATGCCCCGAGCCGATGCCGAGCACGAGCCGGTCGTGCGGCAGGTGGCGCGCGGCCCGGGCGATCTCGGCGACGCGGCGCCGGTCGACGGGGACCACCCCGGTGGCCAGCGTCAGGGTCGCCGTGGTGCGGGCGGCCGCGGCGAGCGCGGCGAGCGCATCGCCGTCCGGCGTGTCGTTGACCCAGAGGGCGTGGAGGCCGGCGGCCTCGACCTCGGGGGCGATCCGCGCGATGGCGTCGGGGCCGAGGGCGCCGGCGACGCCGATGGAGACGAGTGCGGTCATGCTTCGAGCATGCCCGCTGCCCCCCGGCGCCGCCAGTCGGGCTACGCCGCCGTCGCCAGCGCCGCGGCGCTGACCGTCAGCGCCCCGTTCGCGACGTCGACGATGACCCCTCCCCCGTCGGTGAGCTCGCCGGACACGAACAGGTCGGCGATGCGGTCGTCGACCTCGCGCTGGATCAGCCGGCGCAGCGGACGCGCCCCGTACTCGGGCTCGTAGCCGTGCTCGGCCAGCCACTCGATCGCGGCATCGCTCGCGTGGAACGAGACCTCGCGGGCGGCCAGGCGCGTCCGCGTCGCGTCGAGCATGAGCCCCACGATCTCGCGCAGCTGCGCCGGGTCGAGCTTGCGGAAGATCACGATCTCGTCGATGCGGTTGAGGAACTCTGGCCGCATCGCCTCGCGCAGCCGCCCCATGACGCGGTCGCGCAGGTCATCGTCGGCGAACTCGCTGCCGTGGGGCGTGAAGCCGATGGCCCCCGACCGCGACGCCAGGTACTCCGAGCCGAGGTTCGAGGTCATCACGACCACCGTGTTGCGGAAGTCGACCGTGCGGCCCTGGCCGTCGGTGAGCCGCCCGTCGTCGAGCACCTGCAGCAGCAGGTTGAAGACATCCGGGTGCGCCTTCTCGATCTCGTCGAACAGCACGATCGAGTACGGGTTGCGCCGCACGCGCTCGGTGAGCTGCCCCGCCTCGTCGTAGCCGACATAGCCCGGAGGGGCGCCGACCAGACGCGACACGGTGTGCCGCTCGCCGAACTCGCTCATGTCGAAGCGCAGCACGGCCGTCTCGTCGTCGAAGAGGCTCTGCGCGAGGGCCTTGGCCAGCTCGGTCTTGCCGACGCCGGTGGGGCCCAGGAACAGGAACGAGCCGACCGGACGGCGCGCATCGCCCATGCCGGTGCGGTTGCGGCGCACGGCCTTGGCGACCGCGGCGACCGCGTCCTCCTGCCCGACGACCCGGGCGTGCAGCTCGTCCTCGAGCGAGGCGAGCCGCTCGCGCTCGGACTCGGTCAGGCGGTTGACCGGGATGCCGGTGGCCCGGCTGATCACGGCCGCGATCTCAGGCTCGTCCACGACCGCGGCGCCGGACGCCGCGGGCTGCGACGTCGCCTCGTCGAGCTTGGCCTGCACCTCGGCGATCGCGTCGCGGATGCGCGAGGCATCCTCGTACTTCTCCGCGCGGACCGCGGCGTTCTTGTCGGCCTCCAGCTGTGCGAGCCGCTCCATGAGCGCGCTCGTGTCGACCGCGACGCCGAGCTTCAGGCGCAGGCGCGCGCCGGCCTGATCGATCAGGTCGATGGCCTTGTCGGGCAGGACGCGCTCGGTCAGATACCGGTCGCTGAGCTCCACGGCCGCCCGCAGGGCGGCATCCGTGTACTCCACGGCGTGGTGCTCGGCGTATGCCGGCGCAAGCCCGCGCAGGATCTGCACGGCGTCCTCGACGGAGGGCTCGCCGACCCTGACCGGCTGGAAGCGGCGCTCCAGCGCCGGGTCCTTCTCGATGACGCGGTACTCCTTGAGGGTGGTCGCGCCGACCAGGCGCAGCTCACCCCGGGCCAGGCGGGGCTTGAGGATGTTGCCGGCGTCCATGGCGCCTTCACCGCCGCCGCCTGCGCCGACCACGGTGTGCACCTCGTCGACGAAGACGATCAGCTCGCCGTCTGCGGCCGCGATCTCGTCGAGCGTCGTGGTGAGGCGCTCCTCGAAATCGCCCCGGTAACGGGTGCCGGCGAGCATGGCCGGCAGATCGAGCACGACGACGCGCTTGTCGCGCAGCTGCTCGGGCACCTCGCCCGCCACGATGGCGCGCGCGAGCCCTTCCACGATCGCGGTCTTTCCGACGCCCGCCTCGCCGACCAGGACCGGGTTGTTCTTGGTGCGACGGCTGAGGATCTCGATCGTCTGCTCGATCTCGTCGGCGCGTCCGATGACCGGGTCGAGCTCACCCGCACGCGCAAGCGCGGTGAGGTCGGTGCCGTACCGCTCCAGCATCGTCGCCTGCTCACCGGCCTCCGGGTCCGTGGCCGGAGCGCCCGATGGCGTCACCGTCTCGCGGGCGCCCTGCGTGAGGGATTCCGGCGTGACCCCCGCCTGGGCGAGGACCTGGCCCGCAGGCGTGTCCTGCGCGAGCACCAGCGCGAAGAAGAGGTGCTCGGGGTCGACGTACGTCGAGCCCGAAGACCGCGCCACCTGGAAGGCATGGAACAGCAGGCGGTGCACCGAGGGCGTGACGACCGCACCGTCGACGCCGGCAGGGCCCGACGCGGCGGGAAGCCGGTCTTCGGCGGCGCGCGCGATCGCGCGCGGGTCGGCGCCCACGCGCGCCACGGCGTCCTTGGCCGGAGCATCGTCGACGAGGACCCGCAGCACGTGGAGCGCGTCGAGTTCGCGCTGGCCGCGCTCCAGGGCGAAGCGACCGGCGCGCTGCAGGAACTCCTGCGTGCGCGCGCTCAGGAAGCGGCTCAGGTCGATCGAGCGCTCCTGGCGGGCACGCTCCCCGGCGAGGTAGCGCGCGAGGAACTCGTCGAACGAGCTCGAGCCGCCCTCGGTGGGAGGTGTGAAGTCTTCGGGCATTCCCGTCTCCTCAAACTTGAGTACAGTTGCATCAAGTTTACGAACTTGAGCATGGTTGTATCAAGTCAAACGCGGAGGCGGCCAGGCTATTCCGATGCCGACGCGAGGTATTTCGGGAGGATCGCCGGATTCGTCTCATCCCACTTCTGGACGGTCTGGGCGATCCAGAACCCGGCGAAGAAGATCACCAGGGCGGCTTCGCCCAGAAGCACCAGGGGCACCTCCGCCGGCGCGTGGCCGGTCAGGCGCAGGACGAAGACCACGGCGAGGAAGACGACGGACAGCAGGATGCCGGCGCCACACACGATGTACACCGTCCGCCAGGGCGATCGCGCCGTCACGGCCGCGACGATCGACGTCGCCGCGACGAGGCAGAAGAACGCTCCGGTCGCGACGAAGTGCCCCCCTTCGACGAACGACGCCGGGGCCGCCAGCCACCATCCCGTGAGTGCGGCGATGATCGCCGCCGCCGCGGCGAGCGCGGTGGCCACGGCCCTGCCCATGGTGCGCTGCGCGAACGCGAGCGCGCAGGCGGTCAGCACGCCGAGCGTGCCCACCACGGCCAGCGACAGCATCCCGTTCCCGATGCCGGGCAGCTCGGACGCGGGCACGCACGGCCTCGTGCAGTCGACCACCAGGCCCGGGGCGTCGCCGGTGAGGACCGTCGTCGGCACGATCGCGATGACCGGTGCGAACAGGGCGGCCAGATCCAGCAGCGCCTGCTCGACGCTGTGCCCGGAAAGGGCGAGCAGCGCGAGGGCGACCGCGAAGAGCACGCCGACGAAGACGCCGCGACCCGGCGTGTACAGCAGGGCGCTGATCGAGGTGAGCGGCCCGTCGGCGACGAACACGACGACCAGCGAGACGGCCAGCAGCACGACCGCCCCGATGATCGCGAGGCGGACGTAGCGGTACGTGCGCTGGGTGGAGGTGCTCGGCAGTCGCATGACGACATCCTCCCGCTGTCGGTGGCCGCTCGTACGCTGGCGCACATGGAATGGAAGATCGAGCTCATCTTCGTGCCGGTGACCGACGTCGACCGCGCGAAGGATTTCTACGTGAAGATCGGCTTCAACGCCGATCACGACCAGACCCCGTTCGAGGGCCTCCGCTTCGTCCAGCTCACACCGCCCGGCTCGGCGTGCTCGATCGCGATCGGCACCGGGCTCGGCAACCACGGCGTGGCGCCGGGCAGCCTCGACGTGATCCAGGTGGTCGTGCCCGACGCCGACGAGGCGCTCGCTCACCTCCGCGCGGCGGGCGTCGAGGCGGACGGCGTCGACGAGCAGGCGTGGGGTCGCTTCGTCACCTTCGCCGACCCCGACGGCAACCGCTGGACCCTGCAGGAGCTTCCCGCCCGGAGCTGAGCGCGGCCGGTGCGAGAATCTCCTCGTGACCGATCTCATCCCGGATGCACCGCCGCGCCTGACGGCGCGGGAGGCCGCCGCGATCGCGCGTGACGTGTTCGGCGTCGATGCGGTCGCGCGCGAGCTGGGCAGCAATCAAGACCGCAACTTCGCGCTCGAGACCGCTGCCGGCCCGAGACTGCTGAAGATCGCGAATCCGGCGATCGGCGATGCGGAGCTCGAGGCCCAGTCCCGCGCCGCCGTGCTGATCCGCGAGCGCTCCGGCGTGCGAGCCCCCGGCGCCCACACCTTCGCCGACGGCACCACGATGCGGCGAGTCGCCGCCGGCGGCGCGCGCCTGCTCGACTTCCTCTCCGGCAGCACGCTCTCGGGAAGCAGGCACCTCTCGCCCGCGGTGATCGACGCGATGGGCGCCCTGGCGGCATCCGTGGACCTCGCGCTCGCCTCGTTCACCGGCGACGGGGTCCAACGCACGAGTCAGTGGGATCTCCGGCGGGCGCCGGACGTGCTCGCCGAGCTGCTTCCCGAAGTGGCCGAACCGGCGCTTCGTGCGCGGGTGGCCGATGCCGCCGCAGCAGCGTGGGCGGTGGTCGGCCCGTTGGCTGCGGACCTGCCGATGCAGGTGATCCACGGCGATCTCACGGACGACAATATCGTGGCTCTCGAGCGACCCGTGTCCTCTCCCGACGGCGTCATCGACTTCGGCGACCTGCACCGGTCGTGGCGGGTCGGCGAGCTCGCGGTGACCGTGTCGTCGCTGCTGCATCACGACGGCGTGGGGCTCGCGGACGCCGTGCGCGCCGTCTCCGCGTATCACCGCGCAGCACCGCTCGGCGACGCCGAGCTCGATGCGCTGTGGCCGCTGGTCGTGCTGCGCGGGGCGGTGCTCGTGGTCAGTGCGCACCGCGTGCTCCGAGACGACCCGGCGAACGCATACGCCCTCGAGAACCTCGAGCACGAACGCGCGATCTTCGACGCGGCCACCTCGGTGCCGCTGCCGGTGGCCACGGCCCTCGTACGTCGCGCGGCAGGCGCCGAGGCCGCCGCCCTGGCCCTCCCCTCCCGCGCACGGCTGCTGGCGGACGGCATCGGGGTGCACGAGCTCGACCTGTCGGCGACGAGCCCGCTGCTGCACGAGGGGCGCTGGCTCGATGACGGGGCGGAGGCCACCCTCGCCGCCGAGGCGCTCGAGGCCGGGGCCGGCGTGGTCGTGACCCGGTTCGCCGAGCCGCGCCTGACCCGATCCCGACCCGGACCGGCCGAGCCGGCGAACGTCGTGCTGGGAATCGACCTGACCGCATCCGAGCCGGTGGAGCTGCGCGCTCCCTGGACGGGCGAGCTGACCGCGACCCCGGGCCGACTCCTGCTCACCACCCCAGGAGTGCGCCTCACCATCGCGCCGCGCGCGTTCGCAACTCAGTCCACAGGCAACGCCGACCGGGTGGATCCGGCGCAGTCGCAGGGCCGGGCCGTGCCGGGACTGAATACCGGACGGCAATCGGGGCCGGTCGGCGCCGGGCAGGTGCTCGGCGCGTTCACCGGCACCGTGCGGGTCACCGTCGACGACGGCACCGAGCTGCCCGACGCGGTGACGCCGTCGCTCGCCGCGGCATGGCGGGCGGTCGCGGCGGACCCGACTCCGCTCATCCTCGGGCGCGAGGCATCCGATGCCCGCCCCGACGCCGCCGCGCTCCTCGCCCGCCGGACGGCGCACCTCGCCGCGGTGCAGGAGCACTACTTCGCCGAGCCTCCGGTGATCGTGCGCGGGTGGCGCGAGCTCCTCGTCGACGCCGACGGGCGCGTGTACCTGGATGCCCTCAACAACGTGACCTCCATCGGCCACGCCCACCCGCGGCTGGTCGCGGCGGTGACCGAGCAGTGGCGACTCATCAACACCAACTCCCGGTTCCATTACCCGGTGATCGTCGAGTTCTCCGAGCGGCTGGCGGCCCTGCTGCCGGACGGCCTCGACCAGGTCTTCCTCGTCAACAGCGGCTCCGAGGCGGTCGACCTGGCGCTGCGGCTCGCGCGCGCCGCCACGGGTCGCCGCGACATCCTCGCCGTCCGCGAGGCGTACCACGGCTGGACCGACCTCACCGACGCCGTCTCCACCTCGATCGCCGACAACCCCAACGCACTCAGCACCCGGCCGGAGTGGGTGCACACCGTCGACGCGCCCAACAGCTTCCGCGGCCCCCACGCCGCCGACCCCGGGCGATACGCACGCGAGGCCGTCGCCGAGATCGAACGGCTGGCGGCCGCCGGCACGCCGCCGGGGGCGTTCATCGCCGAGACGCTGTACGGCAACGCCGGAGGGCTCGCACTCCCCGACGGCTACCTCGCCGCCGTGTACGACGCGGTCCGCGCACACGGCGGGCTCGCGGTCGCCGACGAGGTGCAGGTGGGCTACGGACGACTGGGCGAGTGGTTCTGGGGGTTCGAGCAGCAGGGGGTCGTGCCGGACATCGTCGCGGTCGCGAAGGCCATGGGCAACGGACATCCTCTCGGCGCCGTGATCACCACGAAGGAGATCGCCGAGGCCTACCGCACGCAGGGGTACTTCTTCTCGTCCGCGGGAGGCAGCCCGGTCTCCTCCGCCGTGGGACTTGCGGTGCTGGATGTCATCCGCGACGAGCAGCTGCAGGGCAATGCCCGCGAGGTAGGCGGATACCTGAAGGCGCGCCTGCAGGAGCTGGGCGACCGGCATCGGCTGCTGGGCACGGTCCACGGGTACGGGTTCTATCTCGGCCCCGAGTTCATGCGCTCGCCGACGGAGCCCGCGACCGAGGAGACCGCGGCGATCTGCGAGCGGATGCGGCGGCTCGGGGTGATGATCCAGCCCACCGGCGACCATCAGAACGTGCTGAAGATCAAGCCTCCGCTGTGCTTCTCGCGGGAGAGCGCGGATGCCTTCGTCGATGCGCTGGACCGGGTGCTCACCACCGGGTGGTGAGGGATCAGCGCCCGCCGGGCGGGCCGATGATCAGCAGCACCACGAAGATCACGACGACCGCGGCCGCGAGGAGGATCACCAGCACCCAGGGCCGGCCCAGGAACCAGCGCAAGAGTCTGTCGTGCCAGGCGCCGTCGCGGGGATCGTCGGTGGCCTCCAGGCGCCACTGGCCCCCGAGACGCCCTGTGCGGTGCAGCCAGACCTCGACCGGTATGGTCGCGTACGGGATGACGGCGCTGACGAGCGCGACGGCGGTCGGCCATGGGCGCCAGCGGTTGTTCTTCGCGACGAGGATCGACGTCGCCCCGTAGCAGAGGAACACGAACCCGTGGATGCCGCCGGCGACGGGCACGAAGAACGACCCGTCGTCGGTCACCGCCCGCACGATGAGGGCGGCGATCAGAAGCGTCCATGAGATCGCCTCCGCGACGGCGAACGTGCGGAAGAGCGTGAGAGGGCGTCGGAACATACCTTCAGCCTAGCTGAAGGATTCTGAGCATCAGCTCACTCGTGGTCGTGCTCGTCGGTCGGGCGGGATACGCGTAGGTCCAAGCCGAACGGCTCTTCGTGCAGTCCCTCCAGTGCTCGCGTGAGCACGGGAGCGCCCCGCGCGAAGGAGGCGTCGAGCTCGGCGAGACGGGCGTCGGCGAGCTCGAGCGCCCGGATGCCCTTCTCGGTCACCCTCAGATCGGAGGCGGTGCCCGCGTGCGCGGTGGCGTCGGATGCCAGGCCGTCGTCGACGAGCGTGCGCACCGCCGTGTGGGCGGTCTGGACGGTGATCTGCGATCTGCGGGCAAGCTCGCTGAAAGAGATGCCCGGGGTCGCCTGGATGTGGGCCAGGAGCCCGTACTTGCGCGTGGTGAGACCGGCTTCCTTCAGCGCGGCGCCGAGCTGCGCGTCCCACACCGCCGACACGGTCAGCAGAGCGATGACGGGGCTGAACGGCGGACGGTCGGTCATGCCCACCATGCTAGTGAGCAGACCTCAGTGGTCCCCGGCTCAGAAGTCCCAGTCCTCGTCCTCCGTCGAGACCGCCTTGCCGATGACATAGGACGAGCCCGAACCACTGAAGAAGTCGTGGTTCTCGTCGGCGTTCGGCGACAGGGCGGACAGGATCGCCGGGTTGACGTTGGTCACCGTCGACGGGAACATCGCCTCGTACCCGAGGTTCATCAGCGCCTTGTTGGCGTTGTAGTGGAGGAACTTCTTCACGTCCTCGGTGAGGCCCACCGCGTCGTAGAGGTCCTGCGTGTAGTGCACCTCGTTGTCGTAGAGCTCGTAGAGCAGCGAGAACGTGTAGTCCTTCAGCTCCTGGCGTTTGGCCTCGTCGACCTGCTCGAGCCCCTTCTGGAACTTGTAGCCGATGTAGTAGCCGTGCACGGCCTCGTCGCGGATGATGAGGCGGATGAGGTCGGCCGTGTTGGTCAGCTTCGCCCGGCTCGACCAGTGCATCGGCAGGTAGAAGCCCGAGTAGAACAGGAACGACTCCAGCAGGGTCGAGGCGACCTTGCGCTTGAGCGGCTCGTCACCGCGGTAGTACTCCATGACGATGCGCGCCTTGCGCTGCAGGTTCTCGTTCTCGACCGACCAGCGGAACGCCTCGTCGATCTCCTTCGTCGAGCACAGCGTGGAGAAGATCGACGAGTAGCTCTTCGCGTGGACCGACTCCATGAAGGCGATGTTCGTGTAGACGGCCTCCTCGTGCGGGGTCAGCGCATCGGGGATGAGCGAGACCGCCCCGACCGTGCCCTGGATGGTGTCCAGCAGCGTGAGCCCGGTGAACACCCGCATCGTGAGCGTCTGCTCCTGGGCGGTGAGCGTGTTCCACGACTGGATGTCATTCGACAGCGGCACCTTCTCGGGCAGCCAGAAGTTGCCCGTGAGGCGGTTCCACACCTCGAGGTCCTTCTCGTCCTCGATGCGGTTCCAGTTGATCGCCTGGACATGCTCCAGGAGCTGCAGTTTCTCGGCCATTTCCTTCTCTTTCAGAACCCGGTCAGCGCGTCAGAGCATGCAGGAGACGCACTCGCTCATGTCGGTGCCCTCCAGCGCCAGCTGCCGCAGCCGGATGTAGTAGATCGTCTTGATCCCCTTGCGCCAGGCGTAGATCTGCGCCCGGTTGATGTCACGGGTGGTGGCGGTGTCCTTGAAGAACAGCGTCAGCGACAGCCCCTGGTCGACGTGCTGGGTGGCCACGGCGTACGTGTCGATGATCTTCTCGTAGCCGATCTCGTACGCGTCCTGGTAGTACTCCAGGTTGTCGTTGGTCATGAACGGCGCCGGGTAGTAGACGCGACCGAGCTTGCCCTCCTTGCGGATCTCGATCTTCGACGCGATCGGGTGGATCGAGCTCGTCGAGTTGTTGATGTACGAGATCGAGCCCGTCGGCGGCACCGCCTGCAGGTTCTGGTTGTAGATGCCGTGCTCCTGGATCGACGCCTTCAGCTCCCGCCAGTCGTCCTGGGTGGGGATCGGGATGCCGGCGAACAGCTCCTTGACCTTCTCGGTCTGCGGCACCCACTCCTGCTCGAGGTACTTGTCGAAGAACTCCCCGGTGGCGTACTTCGAGTCCTCGAACCCGTCGAAGGCGCGCCCGCGCTCGATGGCGATCCGGTTCGATGCGCGCAGCGCGTGGAACAGCACCGTGTAGAAGTAGATGTTCGTGAAGTCCAGGCCCTCCTCGGAGCCGTAGTGGATGTGCTCGCGCGCGAGGAAGCCGTGCAGGTTCATCTGCCCGAGGCCGATCGCGTGCGAGCGGTCGTTGCCGTCCTCGATGGAGCGCACCGACGAGATGTGGCTCTGGTCGCTCACAGCGGTGAGGGCGCGGATGCTCGTCTCCACCGTCCGGGCGAGGTCCTTGCCGTCCATCGCCAGCGCGATGTTCATCGAGCCGAGGTTGCAGGAGATGTCCTTGCCGATGTCCTTGTACGAGAGATCCTCGTTGTAGGTGGTGGGCGTGTTCACCTGCAGGATCTCGCTGCACAGGTTCGACATGTTGATCCGGCCCTTGATCGGGTTCGCCCGGTTCACCGTGTCCTCGAACATGATGTACGGGTAGCCCGACTCGAACTGGATCTCGGCGAGCGTCTGGAAGAACTCGCGCGCGTTGATCTTCGTCTTCTTGATGCGCGCGTCGTCCACCATCTCGCGGTACTTCTCGCTGACGGAGATGTCACCGAACGGCACCCCGTAGACGCGCTCCACGTCGTACGGCGAGAACAGGTACATGTCCTCGTCGTTGCGGGCGAGCTCGAAGGTGATGTCGGGGATGACGACCCCGAGCGAGAGGGTCTTGATGCGGATCTTCTCGTCGGCGTTCTCGCGCTTGGTGTCGAGGAACCGCATGATGTCGGGGTGGTGGGCGCTGAGGTACACGGCGCCCGCGCCCTGGCGCGCGCCGAGCTGGTTCGCATACGAGAAGGAGTCCTCGAGGAGCTTCATCACGGGGATGATGCCGCTGGACTGATTCTCGATCTGCTTGATCGGCGCGCCGGATTCGCGGATGTTGCTCAGCAGCAGCGCGACGCCGCCGCCGCGCTTGCTCAGCTGCAGCGAGGAGTTGATGCCGCGCGAGATCGACTCCATGTTGTCCTCGATGCGCAGCAGGAAGCACGAGACGAGCTCGCCGCGCTGCGCCTTCCCGGTGTTCAGGAAGGTCGGCGTCGCCGGCTGGAAACGTCCGCCGATGATCTCCTCGACGAGGTCGATCGCCAACTGCTGGTCGCCGTCGGCGAGACCGAGCGCGGTCATGACCACGCGGTCCTCGAAGCGCTCGAGGTAGCGCTTGCCGTCGAAGGTCTTCAGCGTGTAGCTCGTGTAGTACTTGAAGGCGCCCAGGAACGTCTCGAAGCGGAACTTCTTCGAGTACGCGAGGTCGTTGAGCTTCTGGATGAACTCGAACGGGTACTTCTCGATGACCTCGGCCTCGTAGTACTCCTTCTCGACGAGGTAGTCGAGGCGCTCCTTCAGCGAGTGGAAGAACACCGTGTTCTGATTCACGTGCTGCAGGAAGAATTCGCGCGCCGCACGCCGATCGGCGTCGAACTGGATCTTCCCGTCCGGCCCGTAGAGATTGAGCATCGCGTTGAGGGCGTGGTAATCCATCCCGTCGAACCGCGAGTCGTGCTTGAACGACTCCGTGATCACTGCTGCTTCCACCATTGCTCCAGTCCGGCGCTCACGCGCTCGACATCCTCCGACGTGCCGAAGACTTCCAGCCGGTACAGGTGCGGCACGTGGCACTTGCGGCTGACGATCTCGCCGGCGAGGCAGAACGCCTCACCGAAATTCGTATTGCCCGCGGAGATCACTCCGCGGATGTGGCGGCGATTCCGCTCATCGTTGAGGAATCGGATCACCTGCTTGGGGACGGCGCCCTTCTCCTCGCCCCGTCCCTGGCCGCCGCCGTAGGTCGGGGTGACGAGGACGAAGGGCTCGTCCACCACGAGCGGCTCCTCCGACCGGTGCAGCGGGATGCGGCGCGCCGGGAGGTCGAGCTTCTCGATGAAGCGGGCCGTGTTGCCCGACACGCTCGAGAAGTACACGAGCAGCGGCGTGGATGTCGCCAGTGCGCTCATGTTCCCCCCTTCCCGGTCGCACGCTCCCGGCCGTCGGTGAGCGCCTCCGCTATGCGAGCCGCGACGCGAGCTCGTCGATCTTGTCGGGACGGAAGCCCGACCAGTGGTCCTCGTCGGTGATGACGACCGGCGCCTGCAGGTAGCCCAGGGCCTTCACCTGCTCGAGGGCGGCCGGATCCTCGGAGAGGTCGAGGACCTCGTATTCGATGCCTTTCGAGTCCAGCGCGCGGTACGTCGCGTTGCACTGCACACAGGCGGGTTTCGTGTAGACCGTGATCGTCATTCCGACCCGACTCTCCCCTCACATCCACGTTCTCTCCGGCAGACCCCCCGCCGGGATAGCAATACTACATATGGGTACCGACAACGGGAAGCACCACAAGGGGTAGTAGTTACAATCGTGTAGTTTTCCACCGCTCTCCCTGAGTACAACACAGGTTGTCCACCGTTTCATCCACAGATCGACGCCGACCGAGAAGCCTGGAAAACCCCTGAATCCCGGCGGTTTCGAGGGCCCCCGCCGAAGCTGTCCACAGCCTCACGCTAGAAGGCGCCTCCGACATCAGATCTCCTGTGGAATCCGCCTCGTCGGCGTGTCGCGGCGTGTCGCGTCGCCCACGGCGCCGCTGCGCGCGACCGCCACCGCCAGCGGCACCCAGGCGAGGGCCAGTGCGACGAGCTGCACCACTCCGGCGATGGGGCCGCCGAACAGGTTCGCCCCGGCGGTGACCACGGCGGCGATCGGCACCCACACGGCGACGACTCCCGCGATGCGCAGCCCGACGGTGAGGACGATCGGACCCAGCGAGAACCCGATCAGGAACGCGTACAGCAGGATGTTCCCGAGCAGTTCGCGGTCGGCTGCCGCTTCCATCGCCGTCGTGGCGTCGGCATCGAGCCCCGCCTGCGCCAGCGCGCCGTAGAGCCCGAAGAAGAGGGCGACGTGCCCGATCCCCGCCGCCAGCCCCGCCCCGGTGAGCAGGGCGCCGATGCCGGTGACCACCCGGCCGCGGGCGGGCGCGAGCGCGGCAACGGCCGGGATGCCGGCGAGCCACGCGATCGGCCCGAACACCCCGAGCAGCCCGATCGCCAGCCAGGCATCCGGGAACTGCACGGCGGCATCGGTGGCGGTGGGTGCGGGGCCGGCCGGCTGCAGCATCCATTGCGCGATGTCGCCGGCGATGAGACTGAGCGGACCGACGATCAGGGCCGTCACCGCGACGACCCGCCCGAAGATGTGGGACATGATGTTCTCCGTTCCTGCGCTGATGCGCACGCTCGCAGACTCCCGGCTCCTCCGGCCATGCCGCATCGGCTGCCGGAGCGAATCGCGTCGTCCGGACGGCGCGCGCCCTGTCGTCCGTGCGGACGACGCCGATGGTCCGCACTGGTGAATAGAGTGGCGACATGCGCCAGGCCATCGCGCGATCGTGGCGCCGGTCCCTCTGGGGCTTCCCGGCTCCCGACGTCGCGCTCGCGGCGGCCCTGTGCGCAGTCGCGATCGCCAGCGTGCTGACCGGTAACCCGGACGAGGGCCCGCTCGCCGTGACGCTGCCGGCGGCCGTCGTCTCGACGGCCGCCCTGCTGTGGCGACGGCGCAGCCCGCTCGTGGCCGTCGCGCTGGTGATGGTGGCCGGAACCGCGCAGACCGTGCTTTCGCAGTCTCCCGGATCGCTGTGGTCGCTCGCGGTGCACGCGATCGTGATGTACTCGCTCGCCGCGTATCTCCCCGAGGGCCTCGCTGCCATCGCCGGCGCCGTGCTGACGGCGGTCCTGCTCGTCCAGGAGCGTCTCGACAACGGCGTGGACTACGTGTTCATCCTGCTGCTGTTCGGTGGTCTGTGGCTGCTCGGACGTGCCAGCCGCCTGTGGCGCGGACGGGTTCGCACCGCGGAGCGCCGCCAGCGGGAGGCTGCACACCTCGCCGTCGTCGAGGAGCGCCTTCGCATCGCCCGCGACCTACACGACGTCGTCGCGCACAGCCTCAGCGTGATCGCGGTGCAGGCCGGGGCCGCCGAGGCCGCACTGGGCTCTTCGCCCGCACGCGCGGCCGCTCCCGTGCACGCCATCCGCGAGACGGCCCGTGCCGCCCTGACCGAGATCCGCAGCATGCTGGACGTGCTGCGGACCGATGACGACGACCTTCCCGGTCGCGCCTCGCCGGGAATCGCGGCCATCGCGGGGCTCGTGGATGCGGCGTCCGCGGCGGGCACGCCGGCATCCCTCGATGTCCGCCTCACGGACGCGCCCGTGCCGCCCGCCGTGGATCTGGCCGCCTACCGGATCGTGCAGGAGAGCCTGACGAACGCGCGCCGGCATGCGGCAGGCGCACCGGCGGCGGTGGCCGTCGAGCAGCAGCAGGACCGGCTCACCGTCCGCGTCGTGAACGGCCGGTCCGCGGCAGCCGCCACCGCGGGCGGATCGGGCTACGGCATCGCGGGCATGCGCGAACGCGCGGAGGCCCTCGGCGGCCGCGTGGAGGCGCAGCCGACGGGAGACGGCGGGTTCGCGGTGACGGCCCTGCTGCCCCTGACCCCGTGGAGGCACGGATGACGCGGGTGCTCATCGCAGACGATCAGCAGCTCGTGCGCACCGGATTCCGGCTCATCCTGGATCTGGAGCCCGACATGGAGGTGGTCGGCGAGGCCGCCGACGGGCAGGAGTGCGTGCACGCGGTCGCCCGCGACGATCCCGACGTGGTGCTGATGGACATCCGGATGCCGGTGCTCGACGGCATCCAGGCCACGCGCCGGCTGACCGAGGCGGGCAGTCGCGCCCGCGTGCTGGTGCTCACCACCTTCGACCTCGACGAGTACGTGTTCGAGGCGCTGCGCGCCGGGGCGGCGGGATTCCTGCTGAAGGACGCGCCACGGGAGCAGCTTCTCGCGGCGATCCGCCAGGTCGAGGCGGGCGACGCCCTACTCGCGCCCACCATCACCCGCCGTCTGATCGAGCGGTTCGTCCAGGCGCCCCTCCCCGACGACGCCCTGCGGCGGCGGCTGGCCTCGCTCAGCCCGCGCGAAGCCGAGGTGCTCGGGCTGGTCGCACAGGGCCGCACGAACGCCGAGATCGCCGCAGAGCTGTTCGTCACCGATGCGACCGTCAAGACGCACATCGCGCGGATGCTCGCCAAGCTCGGGGCGCGCGACCGCATCCAGGCCGTCGTCATGGCGTACGAGGGCGGCTTCGTGCAGCCGGGACGCCGCTGACCGACACGCTGCCGGTCAGCATTGGCATAGCGTTGATGCGTGGCGGGATCGGCGGGTTATCGGGAGCTGCTGCGGACGACGGGTGTGGGACGGATCATCGCCGCACAGCTGACCGCGCGCTTCCCCAACGGCATGGTGAGCCTGGGCGTGCTGCTTCACGTCGAGCAGACGACCGGGTCGTACGGCGCCGCCGGCCTGGTGCTGGCGGCCGCATCGGTCGGCCAGGCCGTGTCGGGCCCCGTGACCAGCCGCTGGATGGGCCGCTGGGGCATGCGTCCCGTGCTCACACTCACGATGCTCGTGTGCGCGGCGTCGCTGATCGGGCTGGCGCTCGCGCCGCCCCTGCTCGGGCTGCTGATGGTCCTCGGCGCCCTCGCGGGGCTCGCCACGCCGCCGGTGCAGTCGGCGGTGCGCACGATCTACCCGAAGCTCGTGAGCGCCCGGCAGCTCACTCCGCTGTTCTCGCTGGACGCCTCCCTGCAGGAGATCATCTGGATCCTCGCGCCGGTGCTGATCACCTTCATCTCCACGCAGATCGGCACGGTCACGGGTCTGCTGACGATCGTGGTGATCCTGGTGGGCGGCGGCGCGTGGTTCATCCTCTCCCCCGAGGTCGGACGGGTGCGCATCCCGCCGAGCCGCCGCGCGTTCGGGAAGGTGCTCGCCCGGCCGGCGGTGCTGCTGGCCACCGTCACGGGGTTCCTGCTGATCGGAGCGTGCGCCGCGGTCGAAGCCGGCGTCGTCGCCACCTTCAGCCACGGAGGCCTGGAGGCGGGGCTCGTGCTCGCCGTGTTCTCGATCGGCAGCCTCGTGGGCGGTCTGGCGTCGGGCCGCATCCCGATCGGCCGCTGGGCGATGGCACGGCGGTTCGCGATCGTGACGGTGGGCCTGGCCCTCACGATGATCTCGCTGAACGTGTGGTGGATCGGCGGCACGCTCTTCCTCGCCGGCATCGGCATCGCGCCCGCCCTTGCGGTGATGTTCGCGATGACCACCGCGAGCGTGAAGTTCAGCGACACCGCCGAGGCGTTCGGCTGGGTCGGGACCGGGCAGCTCATCGGCGCTGCGGCGGGCTCGGCGGTCGCCGGCTTCCTCATCGACGGCGTCGGCCCGACCGGCGCGTACTGGGCGGGTGTCGCGTTCGCGGCGGTGGGGCTGATCGTCTCCGCCGTCTTCGTGCGCGGCTTCCCCGACCTGCGCCACCGCGACCCGAGCCCCATCCCCGACACCGAGCCGGTGGGCACGATCGCCGGCTGAGCCCGGCCGGACGCCCGCGGGGCACAATGGGACCTGTGAGCGACTTCGACCCCGCAGAGATCCTCCCCGACGACCTGCTGGAGCGCTTCCGCTCCCGCGCCGCGGTCCACGACCGGGAGAACTCCTTCCCGGTCGACGACCTCGCGGAGCTGACCGAGCGGGGCTACCTCGCCATCCTCGTGCCGCGGGAGCTCGGCGGCGGCGGGCTGGGCCTGGCCGAGGCATCCCTCCTCCAGCAGCGTCTGGCGACCGCCGCCCCGGCCACCGCCCTGGCGGTGAACATGCACCTGATCTGGACCGGCGTGGCGAAGGTCCTCGAAGACCGCGGCAGCCGCGATCTGCGATTCGTCCTCCACGGAGCCGTCGCCGGCGAGGTGTTCGCCTTCGGCATCAGCGAGGCCGGAAACGACCTCGTGCTCTTCGGCAGCGACACGGATGCCTCGCCCCGCCCCGACGGCTCGTACGCCTTCACCGGCACGAAGATCTTCACCACCCTGGCCCCCGTGTGGACGCAGCTCGGTCTGCACGGGCTGGACACCACCTCGCCGGACGCACCCAGGATCGTGTACGCGTTCGTGCCCCGCACCGGCGACGTCGTCACGCGCGACGACTGGGACACGCTGGGCATGCGCGCCACCCAGTCGCGCACCACCGAGCTGCACGGCGCGACCGCCCCGCCCGACCGGATCGTGCGCCGTGTCGATCCCGGGCCGAACCCCGACCCTCTCGTCTTCGGCATCTTCAGCGTGTTCGAGCTGCTGCTCGCCTCGGTGTACACGGGCATCGCCCGCCGAGCGATCGACCTGGCCGTGGAGATCGCGAACGCCCGCCGCTCGAAGAAGACCGGCAGGGCGTACAGCCAGGATCCGGACATCCGCTGGCGCATCGCGGACATGGCGCTCGCCTACGACGCCCTGCCGCTGCAGCTGGCGGGCCTGTGCGGCGCGCTGGACGACCTCACTCCGCCCGACGGCTTCTGGTTCTCGCAGATGAGCGGCGTCAAGCACCGCGCGGTCACGATGGCCAAGCGCGTCGTCGACGAGGCGATGCTCGTCGCCGGCGGCTCGTCGTACTTCACGCGGTCGGAGCTGTCCCGGCTCTACCGCGACGTGCTGGCGGGCCTGTACCACCCCTCCGACCCGGAGTCGGCGCATGCGACCGTCGCGACGGCGTGGCTGGGGCCGGTCGAGGACTGAGCAGGATCGGAGAAGCGGGCGCGTCGCCGCCGCGCGTAACGTCGAGGCCATGAGCACGACGAAGAACACGAAGTCCGGATTCACCGCCGAAGAGCGCGCCGCCATGAAGGAGCGCGCCGCCGAGCTGAAGGCGCAGCAGGCCGGCGGCTCGAAGAGCGCCAAGGCCCAGCGCGACCTGGAGGCCTGCCTGGACGCCATCGCCAAGCTGCCCGACGACGAGCGCGCGATGGCCGAGCGCATCCACGCGATCGTCACCGAGGTGGCACCGCACCTGCAGCCGAAGACCTGGTACGGCTTCCCCTCCTATGCCCGCGACGGCAAGATCGTCGTCTTCTTCTCCCCCGCCTCGAAGTTCAAGACCCGCTACTCGTCGCTCGGCTTCGAAGAGGCCGCCCAGCTGGACGAGGGCGACATGTGGCCGGTCGGCTTCGCGCTCCACAGGATCGGGGACGCCGAAGCCGCGCGCATCACCGAGCTCGTCAAGCGCGCCGCCGGCTGAACCGCGGGCGTGCGAGGATGACCGCATGGCCCGCACGCCCGTCGCACTGCTGAGCCCGGCCGACCGCGAGCGCCTCCGGGGCCTGCGCTTCATGAAGGGCGTGGCCCTGGGGGCGCTGGTGCTGATGGCGGTGGTCTTCGTCATCGCGTTCGCCCTCGAGGATCGCGCGCCCTGGCTGTCCTACGTCCGCGCCGCCGCCGAAGGCGGCATGGTGGGGGCGCTGGCCGATTGGTTCGCCGTCACGGCGCTCTTCCGGCATCCGCTCGGCATCCCGATCCCGCACACCGCGATCATCCCCCGCCGCAAGGACGAGATCGGCCGCACCCTGGGCGACTTCGTCGAGACCGAGTTCCTCTCCGGCCCGATCGTGCGCACCAAGCTGGAGTCGATGGATGTCGCCGCGCGCCTGGGCGCATGGCTCACCGTGGAGTCCCACGCGGCGCGCGTCGTCGAAGAGGGCTCGGCGATGGCCGCGGGGATCCTCCGCGCACTCAGCGACGACGAGGTGCAGGAGGTCATCGCCGAGCTCGCCCGCGAGCACCTGCTCGTCCCGGACTGGGGGCCGCCTGCAGGCGCCTGGCTCGAGCGCGTGGTCTCGGCCGGAGCCCACCACGGCGCGGTCGACCTGGCGGTCGACAGCATCGCGGCCTGGCTGCACGCCAACCGTGCCGCCTTCGAGGGCCTCGTCTCGCGCCGCCTGCCGGCGTGGGTCCCCGGCATCGCCCACCGCCTGGTCGACGACACCGTCTACAAGGAGGCCGTGCGGTTCGCCGACGCCGTGCGCGCCGACCCGGTGCATCCGGCCCGGCGCGCGCTCGACGGGTACCTCGCCCGGCTCGCCGACAACCTCCAGCACGACCCCGCCACCATCGGGAAGCTCGAGGACGCCAAGCGCATCGTGTTCGACAGCCCTCGCGTGCGCGCGCTCGCGGCGCAGGCCTGGGAGGCCGCGAAGAACGGTCTGCTGACGGCGCTCGCCGATCCGCGCAGCGGTCTGCGGCTGCGCGCGCAGGACGCCCTGGCCGAGACGGGGCGGCGTCTGCAGACGGATGCCGCGCTGCGCGGGCGGGTCGACACCTGGATCGCGGATGCCGCGTCGTTCCTGGTCGATCGCTACCGGCATGACATCGCGAGCATCATCACCGACACGGTGGAGCGGTGGGATCCGGCCGAGACGACGCAGAAGATCGAGCTGCAGGTGGGCCGCGATCTGCAGTACATCCGCCTGAACGGCACCATCGTCGGCGCCCTCGCCGGCGTCGTCATCTACACCGTCGCGCACGCCATCATCGGCTGATCCTCGGAAGAATGCGGCCCCGGGATGTTTCGGGGGCTGCCCCGGGGCCGCATTCCGCTCCCGACCATGTGCGGGAGTTCGCCGTCGCATTCTCCGCGTCAGGGGGGCGTCCGTCGCGGGCGAGGGCTTCAGTCGCGGTCGCGCGCCCCAGGCGGCGGCCGGTCCCTACCTTCGTACCGTACACAGCGGCGCCGCGTCCACCATCAGACCGATATATCGGTCACGCGCACGCCTCCGGCGCCGCACCCGGTAGCGTCGGACCCATGCTCCTGTCTCACGTGCGCCCGGCGGCGGCATGATCACGCTCGCGCTGGTGCGGCACGCCAAGTCCGACTGGGGGGCGCCGCAGCGCAGCGACCACGACCGCCCGCTCAACGCCCGCGGGCTGCGCGACGCGCCGCGCATGGCGCGCCGGCTCGCCGAGTCGGGTCTGCGTGCGGAAGCGATCCTTTCGAGCACGGCGGTGCGGGCGGCCACGACCGCCGACTTCTTCAGCGAGCCGTTCGGCGTGGCCGTCGAGCGCCAGGAGCGCCTGTACGCCGCCCCGGCCCCGGTGCTGCTGCGGGCGGCGGCCGAGCGGGCAGCCGCGTCGGTGATCGTCGTCGCGCACGACCCCGGGATCTCCACGCTCGCCGCGGACCTGTCCGACGGCGCCATCGCCCGCATGCCGACGTGCGCGGTCGCCGTCTTCACCTGGGATGAGAGCGACTGGGATGTCGCGACGGCGCTGTCCCCGCAGCGATGGACCTTCGAGACCCCGAGGTGACTCAGAGCCGGACGCCGCCGCGGTAGACCGCCCCCACGAGCGGCACACCCGGCCGGTACGCCAGATGCACGCGAGACGGGGCATCGAGCAGCAGAAGGTCCGCGCGGGCGCCGGGGGCGATCAGCCCGACGTCGTCGCGCCGCAGCGCCCGCGCCCCGCCTGCGGTGGCCGCCCACACCGCCTCGGCCGGTGTCATGCCCATCTCGCGCACCGCCAGCGCGATCATCAGGGGCATGGAGCTGGTGAAGCTCGAGCCCGGATTGCAGTCGCTGGCCAGGGCCACCGTGACCCCCGCATCCAGGAGGCGCCGTGCATCCGGATAGGGCTGCCGCGTGGAGAACTCCACGCCGGGCAGGAGCGTGGCGACGGTGTCGCTGCCCGCGAGCGCCGCGATGTCGTCGTCGTCGAGATACGTGCAGTGGTCGACCGATGCCGCCTGCACCTCGACCGCGATCCGCACGCCCTCCCCCGGGCCGAGTTGATTGCCGTGCACGCGGGGGCGCAGACCCTTCTCGACGCCGGCGGCGAGGATGCGGCGGCTCTCCGCCGGCGTGAAGGCACCGGTCTCGCAGAACACGTCGATCCAGCGGCAGAACGGCGCGCAGGCGTCCAGCATCGGGCCGCACACGAGGTCGATGTACTCGTCGCGGGCGTCGGCGTACTCGGCGGGCACGACATGGGCGCCCAGGAACGTCACCTCCGGGGTGACCTCGGCGGCCAGGCGCGCCGCGCGCTCCTCGTCGCGGACGGTGAGACCGTAGCCGGTCTTCACCTCGAACGTGGTGGTGCCCTGTCGGTGCAGCTCGGCGACGAAGCCCGCCAGGCGGGCGCGCAGCTGATCGTCGCTCGCCGCACGGGTGGCGGCGACGGTCGTCCGTATGCCGCCGGCGACATACGGACGACCGGCCATACGCGCCGCGAACTCCTCGGCACGGTCGCCGCCGAAGACGAGGTGGGTGTGCGAGTCGACGAAGCCGGGGATCACGGCGCGGCCTCCGGCGTCGACGACCGCGGCACTGTCGCCGCGGGCGTGCCGCGCGACGGAGTCGGACGCGGGCCCCGCCCACACGATGCGGCCGTCCTCGATGAGCACCGCCGCATCGGCGAGGGTGCCGTACCGGTCCGCCCCGCCGGCCAGGGACGGGTCGTTGGTCGTGAGCTCGCCGATGCCGGTCAGCAGGATCATGACACGCTCCTCTCGTCGCGGCGGTGCGCACGACCGCCCACGAACACCGTGCGCACGTCGGTCCCGCGCGCGACCAGCGGCAGCTGCGCGGGGTCTGCGCCCGCGGTGCGCGCCGACCGCAGGTCGAACTCGACGGCGTCGAAGGCGTCGCCGATGCGGAACCCGGCCGGGCCCGGCCGGCCGCCCGCGGCCGCCTGCCACAGCTGCATGGGGCTGAAGACGCCGCGGCGCCGCAGCCGCAGCCGCTGATCGAGCTCGAGTCGCGCCGTCTCCTCCCAGGGATCGGCGACCGCGTGCTGATCCGATCCGATCGCCAGTCGCGCGCCGGCGGCGAGCAGCTCGGGCGCGGGCCCGATCCCGTCTCCGAGGTCGGCCTCCGTCGTCGGGCACATCACGATCGTCGCTCCCGCCTCTCCCAGCAGGGCGATGTCGGCATCGCTCAGATGCGTGGCGTGCACCGCCCACAGCCGCGGCGACAGGAGCCCGGACTCGGCGAGCAGCCCCACCGGCGTGCGACCGTAGGCCTTCAGGCACGCGTCGTTCTCGGCAGGCTGCTCCGACACGTGCACGTGCAGGGGCACGTCCGCGGGCAGTCCGGCGGCGATCACCGCGAGGTCGTCGGGGGTGACCGCCCGCACCGAATGGACCGCCGCCGCGACGCTCACTCCCGGCGTCTCAGGCCGGTCCGCATCCTCCGCGAGGGCGTCCCGCAGACGGTGCCAGCGCTCGAGCCACGCGTGCGCCGACGCATCCCCGAACCGGCGCTGCTGCGGGCCCAGCGCCTGGTCGACCCCGCCACGCAGGTAGCACGCGTCCAGCAGCACCAGCCGGATCCCCACCGCGCGCGCCGCGCGTACCAGGGCGCGCTCCATGTCGTGATCGGGATAGGGCGACCCGTCCGGGCGGTGGTGCACATAGTGGAACTCCGCGACCGTCGTGCACCCGGCATCCCGCAGCTCGCGGTACACCTGCGTCGCGACGCGCTCGCAGCCTTCCGGCGTGAGCGCGGCGGCCTCGGCGTACATCCGGGTGCGCCACTGCCAGAAGTCACCGCCGTCGGCATGCGTGCGGCCGCGCAGCAGCCGATGGAAGGCGTGCGAGTGCGCGTCGATCGCGCCGGGGGCCAGCACGTCGCAGACGGTGTCGGCCGGTGCCGATGCGGCATCGGTCTCGATGGCGGTGATGACGCCTGCGCGCACGGTGAAGACGACGTCGCGGGCGACGGCGTCGTCGACGAGCGCGGATGCGGCGCGGATGCGGGAAGCCGTCATCCCGGCTCCTCGGCGAGCTCGCGCAGCACCGCCGCGAGCGCTTCGACGCCCGCCTCCACGTCCGCCGCCTCGGCGCTCTCGGCGGGGGCGTGCGACACGCCCGTGGGGTTGCGGACGAAGAGCATGGCGCTGGGCACGTGGGCGGACAGGATGCCGGCGTCGTGCCCCGCGCCGGTCGGGATCACCGGCGCGCCGCCCAGCAGGCTCGCCAGGCGCTCGCGCAGCGCCGGATCGAAGTCCACCCGCGGCGAGAACGACTCCTCCACGAGCTCGACCTCGCATCCCTCATCCGCGGCGATGCGGCCGAGCGCGGCGGTGAGCTCAGCGATCGCGGCGCGCACCTCGTGGTCGTGCGCGGCACGCACGTCGACCCACGCGTGGGCGCGCGAGGCGATGACGTTCGAGCCTCCCGGCACGGCCTCGACCCGTCCGACGGTCCCGCGCAGGAGAGCGCCGGAAGAGGCGGCTACCCGCCGCACCGCGAGCACGGCCTGCGCGACAGCCACCACGGGGTCGTGGCGGCCGTCCATCGGCGTCGTGCCGGCGTGGTTGCCCTCTCCTGTGAACGTCGCACGCCACCGGCCGTGCGCGAGGATCCCCTCGGCGACCGCGACCGGAGCGCCGCGGTGCGCGAGGTCGAGACCCTGTTCCACGTGCAGCTCGACGAAGACGCCGACGCGCGCCAGCAGCTCGGGGTCGGCGCCGATCCGCTCGAGGTCGCCTCCGGCAGCGGTCCACACCTCCGAGAACGAGGTGCCGCGCGCATCGACGCGGTCGGCGAGGTCGGTGAGACCGAGCTCGCCCACCAGGAGGCGCGAGCCCAGACACGGTGCATTGAACCGCGCGCCCTCCTCCTCGGCGAACACGCACACCGCGATCGGCCGGCGGGGGCGGTACCCCTCCTCCCGCAGCACCTGCACGGCGGCGAGCGCGCTCACCACGCCGAGCGGTCCGTCGTAGGCGCCGCCGCCGGGCACCGAATCGAGATGGCTGCCGGTGACCACCGCGGGCGCGGCGAGGTCGCCGGCATCCCACCAGGCCCACAGGTTGCCGTTGCCGTCCCGCTCGACACGGAGCCCGCGCTCGGCGGCGCGCTCGACGAACCACTCGCGCAGGGCGAGGTCGGCGTCGTCGAAGAGATGCCGCGAATAGCCGCCGCGGACAGGATCCCGCCCGATGTCGGCGATCTGGGCGAGCAGCGCGGTCGCGGTCACGGCCGGTCCAGCATCGGCACCGTCAGCCCGCGCTCACGCGCCACCTCGCGCGCGTGCTCGTACCCGGCGTCGACATGCCGCATGACGCCGGTGCCCGGATCGTTGGTCAGCACCCGCTCCAGCTTCTGGGCGGCGAGGTCGGAGCCGTCGGCCACGGTCACCTGCCCCGCGTGGATGGAGCGGCCGATGCCGACGCCCCCGCCGTGGTGCAGCGACACCCACGAGGCGCCGCTCGCCGTGTTCAGGAGGGCGTTCAGCAGCGGCCAGTCGGCGATGGCGTCCGACCCGTCGGCCATCGCCTCGGTCTCGCGGTAGGGGCTTGCCACCGATCCCGAGTCCAGGTGATCGCGGCCGATGACGATCGGGCCCTTCAGCTCGCCGGAGGCGACCATCTCGTTGAACCGCAGTCCCGCCAGGTGCCTCTCCTTGTACCCCAGCCAGCAGATGCGGGCCGGGAGGCCCTCGAAGTGCACCTTCTCGCCGGCCTGCGACAGCCAGCGGTGCAGCGCCGCGTCCTCGGGGAACAGCTCCATGACGGCGCGGTCGGTGGCGGCGATGTCGGCCGGGTCGCCGGAAAGGGCCACCCAGCGGAACGGTCCCTTCCCCTCGGTGAACAGGGGCCGGATGTACGCCGGCACGAAGCCGGGGAACGCGAAGGCCCGCTCGCAGCCGCCCAGCTCGGCTTCGCGGCGGATCGAGTTGCCGTAGTCGAACACGGCGGCACCGGCATCCTGGAATCCCACCATCGCGTCCACGTGCGCCGCCATCGAGGCGCGTGCCCGCTCCGTGAAGCCGTCCGGATCGGCGGCCGCGGCATCCCGCCACTCGTCCACGCCCACGCCGATCGGCAGGTACGCCAGCGGATCGTGCGCGCTGGTCTGATCGGTCACGATGTCGATCGCGATGCCCCGGCGCAAGAGGTCGGGGAAGACCTCGGCGGCGTTGCCGACGACTCCCACGGAAAGGGCCTCGCCGACGTCTTTGGCGGCGAGGACGCGTGCCACGGCCGCATCCAGATCGGTCGTGTACTGGTCAAGGTAGCCGTGTTCGACCCGGCGGGCCAGCCGTGATTCGTCGACGTCGACGATGAGCACCGCTCCCCCGTTGAGGGTGACCGCCAGTGGCTGCGCCCCGCCCATGCCGCCGCAGCCGGCGGTCAGGGTGAGGGTGCCCGCCAGCGAGTCGCGCCCCAGCGACCGCGCGACGGCCGCGAAGGTCTCGTACGTCCCCTGCAGGATCCCCTGGGTGCCGATGTAGATCCACGATCCGGCCGTCATCTGCCCGTACATGGTCAAGCCGAGCTCCTCGAGGCGACGGAACTCGGGCCACGTCGCCCAGTCCCCGACGAGGTTGGAGTTCGCGATGAGCACGCGGGGCGCCCACTCGTGCGTGCGGAACACGCCCACGGGCTTGCCCGACTGCACCAGCAGCGTCTCGTCCGGCTCGAGCTCGTCGAGCGTGCGCACGATCGCGTCGAAGGCCTCCCAGCTGCGGGCAGCCCGGCCGGTGCCGCCGTAGACGACGAGGTCTTCGGGGTGCTCGGCGACCTCGGGGTCGAGGTTGTTCATGAGCATGCGCTTCGCGGCCTCGGCGCCCCAGCTCTTCGCGGTGCGCTCGGGCCCGCGCGGCGCGCGGACCGTGCGGGAGGTCGTGTCGGTCATGGTGTCTCCTTGCTCGATGCCGGTCCTCCGCCGGGCGGAGGAGATCTGCGGGGGAAGGACGGGTTCAGCCGCTTCGGTCCTCCGCCGGTCCGTGCTCCTTCGCCGGGCCAAGCGCGGCGGCCCGCACGGCGCCCGAGAGCACGAGCTCGGCCGCCGTCTCGATGTCGGGGCTGAGGTAGCGGTCGGCGCCGGGACCTGCCACACCGGCCGACCGCAGCAGGTCGCGGGCGGCCCCGGTGCCCGGGCCCGCCTGCAGCGGAGCGCGCAGGTCGAGGGCGCGCGCGCCGGTGACGAGCTCGACGGCGAGCACGCGTGCGAATCCGTCGATCGCGCGGCGCAGCTTGCGCGCGGCCGCCCAGCCCATCGAGACGTGGTCCTCCTGCATGGCCGAGGAGGGGATGGAGTCGACGGATGCCGGGACGGCGAGCCGCTTGAGCTCGGACACGATGCCGGCCGCCGCGTACTGCGCGATCATGAGGCCCGAGTCGACCCCCGCCTCGGCGGCGAGGAACGGAGGCAGCCCGTGGCTGCGAGCGACGTCGAGGGCGCGGTCGGTGCGCCGCTCCGAGATCGAGGCGGCGTCGGCGACCGCGATGGCGAGGAAGTCGAGCACGTACGCGACCGGTGCCCCGTGGAAGTTGCCGTTGGAGCGGACGCTGCCGTCGTCGGTGATGACCGGGTTGTCGATCGCCGCCGCGAGCTCGCGCACCGCGATGGCGCGGGCGTGATCGAGGGTGTCGCGCGCGGCGCCGTGCACCTGCGGCGAGCAGCGCAGCGAGTACGCGTCCTGCACCCGCTTGTCCTCCGGTCCCTTGTGCGAGGCGACCATGGGCGAGTCGCCCAGCAGCGAGCGCAGGTTCGCCGCCGACACGGCCTGCCCGAGCTGAGGGCGCAGCGCCATGAGGTCGGCCGCGAAGACGGCGTCGGTGCCCAGCTGGCTCTCGATCGACATCGCGGCGGCGACGTCGGCCGTGTCCAGCAGCAGTTCGAGGTCCGCCAGGGCCAGCACCAGCATCCCGAGCATGCCGTCGGTCCCGTTGATGAGGGCCAGGCCCTCCTTCTCCTCCAGCACGAGCGGATCAAGGGATGCCTCGCGCAGCGCGTCGGCGGCCGCGATCCGCTTCCCGGCCAGTCTGACCTCGCCTTCGCCCATCGCGGCCAGGGCGACGTGGGCCAGCGGCGCGAGGTCGCCGGAGCAGCCCAGCGAGCCGTACTCGCGCACGATCGGCGCGATGCCCGCGTTGAGCATCGCCGCGTACGTCTCGACCACCACCGGTCGCACGCCGGTGTGGGCGGTGGCGAGGGTCTGCAGCCGCAGCAGCTGCAGCGCGCGCACGACTTCGGTCTCGACCTCGGGTCCTGTGCCGGCGGCGTGGGAGCGGATGAGGCTCGCCTGCAGCTGGCGGCGGCGCTCGGCCGGGATGAACGTGGTGGCAAGCGCACCGAAGCCGGTGGAGATCCCGTAGTGCGGATCCGGGTCGTCCGCGAGCGCCTCGACGAGGCGGCGGCCGGAGGCGACCTTCGCCAGGGCGCCGGCGTCGAGGACCACGCGGGCGCCGTGGCGCGCCACGGCGACGACCTCCTCGGGGCGCAGCGGGGCGGCGCCCACGGTGACAGTGCTCATGGCTCGATTGAACACGCCGCCGCTTCCGTCCGGCAGGGGTCCGTGACATCCTGTGTCTGTCATGCCAGACACTCGACCGCAGGTGCCCGCCGCCGATCAGACGTTGCGCATCCTCGCCTTCCTCGCCCGCCAGCGCGGGCCCGTCGCCGCGCGCACGGTGGCCGACCAGCTGGCCATCCCCCGATCGAGCGTCTACCACCTGCTCGCCACCCTGCAGGAGCACGGCTTCGTCGTGCACCTGAGTGCGGAGCGGCGCTGGGGCCTGGGCACCGCCGCGTCGGAGCTCGGCGGCGGCTACCTGCGGCAGGCGCCGCTGGCCCGGGTGGGGCGACCGTTGATCGCGGCGCTGGCCGACCGCGTCGGCGAAAGCGCCCATCTCGCCGTCATGAGCGGGCGCGACGTGGTCTACATCGTGGAGGAGCGGGCACCGCGCCGCCCTGCCCTCGTGACCGAGGTGGGCGTGCGCCTGCCCGCCCACCTCACCGCGAGCGGGCGGGCGATGCTGGCCGCGCTGCCGCGCCCGCAGGTGCGTGCACTCTACCCCGACCGGAGCGCCTTCGCCGATCGCACCGGACGGGGCCCGCGGACGCCGGCCGAGCTGCGCGAACTGCTGCGCGCGGTGCGCCAGGACGGGTTCGCCTCAGAGGACGGCGAGGTGACCCTCGGCCTGCGCTCGGTGGGGGTCGCGGTGCGCGACCACACCGGCTGGCCCACCGCCGCGGTCGCCGTCACCTGGCCCGCCGAGGCGACGGTCGACAGCGCTCGGCTGGCGCGCGTGGTCGCCGGCGCGGCGGCCCAGCTGGGCGGCCACCTGTACGGGCCGGGCGGCGGGCAGCGCCTCGCGGCGCGCGAGGTGGAGCCCGAACCAGCCGCACCAGCCGAGCGCGACGGTCGTGGCGACGAACTCCAGCGACGGCCCGACACTGAGCCCGACCCGGAATAGGGCGGCGAACGCCCCACCCAGCGCGATCACCCCCACGGCCGCTGCGCAGGTGGCCGAGACCCGCCGAGCTGCGCGGCCCGTCGCCCGGATCGCCGCCAGCAGCATCGCCGCGCACCCCGCGGCGAACCCGATGACGGCGAAGGTCACATGGACGGCGTCCGCGAGCGCGAACGAGGGGCTGCCGGGCAGCGGGCACCCCGCCGTGCAGGTCACACGCGAGGCCACCACGAAGCTCGCGCCGGCCGCCGCGATCGCGGCGGCCAGCCAAGCCCCCACGCGATCGGCGGGGGCACGGACGGCGCCCACGGCGACCGCCAGCAGCACCCCGCACACGCCGATGGCGAGCAGCGTCGTGTTGAACGCGCCGGCCACCGGCGAGTCGGGGGCTCCCAGACCCGAGACGTACACGTCGAGCGGATGCCGCCCGCGCAGCATCCAGATCATCACGACGCTCGACAGCATCCCCGCCGCGCTCGCCGCCGCCATCGCCCGCATCGCCGTCCGCACCATGGCGGTCACCGTAGGGACGCGCCGCGGCCGCGCGGGGGCGCCGGGACACTTGTCCCGCGATCAGCCGCCGGCGTGGGCGAGCGCGGCCGCCTGGGCGCGGGTGCGCACGCCGAGCTTGCGGTACATGGCGGAGTTCGCGTTGCGCAGCGTCTTCGGCGCGAGTCCGAGGCGGTTCGCGATCTCCGCGTCGCTGAGGCCGCGCGCGAGCAGGATCAGGATGCTGCGCTCCCGCTCGGTCAGCCCGTGGTGCCGGGCGGCGTGGTGCACCCGCTGTTCGAAGCGGGAGTGCCCCCGCTCCTCACGCGGAGTGCTCAGCCGCTCCGCCGCGGCCACGATCGCCCGCCAGTCCAGCGGCGGCGGAAGCGGCGGGGCGCCCAGGCGATGCGACCGCTCCCGGAGCGGTTCGCAGTCGGCGACGAACGAGTCGACGTACGTCGGCGGCAGCAGCGCCCGCACCTGCGGGATGTACGCGAGCACCGACTCCGCGAGGTGGAGGCAGGTGTGGACGGTGTCGTCGGTCGCCGCGGCGAGCGAGATCCCCATCGCGGCGTACAGCTGGCCGTGCCAGTAGCGCAGGCCCCGGGCCAGCCGCAGCGCCTGGCGGTAGGCGGCGAGCGCGGCATCCTGATCGCCTGCCGAGGACTCCGCGGCGCCCAGGGCGAGGTATCCGTGACAGCCCTCGCGGCGGTCCCCGGCCTCCAGGTGGATGCGCGCCAGCGGCCGGATCACCGAGAGCGCCGACGCGGCGGTGACCCCGGGGGTCAGCTGCACGCGGGTGAGCGCGCAGCGCGCGGCGAGCGACTCATCGCCCAGGCTCTGCGCGAGCCGCTCCGCCGCCGAGACCTCGCGAAGCGCCTCCGCGTCGCGTCGTGCCTGCTGGAGGGCGCGCGCCAGCTGGTACTTCAGCTGACCGCGCCGGAACGCCAGGCCCGCGCCCTGGGCGGTCTGCTCGGCGGCCGCGCAGAGCCGGATGGCGGCCTCGGCATCGCCCGCACGCAGCTCCGCGTAGGCGAGGTGCTCGGCCACGACCGTCTGCACCAGGGGTTCCGGGATCAGGGACCCGTCTGCATCGAGCACGCCCGCAGCGCGGGCGATCTCGCGCAGCACGTCGAGCTCGTCGCGGGCGCCCAGGTGGACCCGCAGCCGAGATCGCCAGGCGCGCAGCAGCGCGACATCGGCCGCCGACAGCGCGGCACGCGGGCGGTCGGCGGCGAGCATCTCGTCGATGATCTGCAGGCCGGTCCAGCAGTACTCGGTGGTCAGCAGCCAGGGCCCGAGCGCTGCGGCGGCCCGGGCGGCCGACGCAGGGTCCGTGCGCGCCGAGGCGGTCAGCGCGACGACATAGTTCGCCGCCTCCTCGCCGATCCGCCGCAGAGCCTCGGTGCGATGCGCGGTCTGCCCGCCGGCGTGGAGGGCCTGCGCCGTGTACCACCGCGCGTGGGCGGACCGGATCGCATCCCGATCGAGGTCGACCGTGGTGACGAGGTCGCGAACCGTGTCGCGAACCGTGTCCAGCAGCCGCACCCGACGGGTCGTGCCCACGTCGGAGACTTCCACGAGATGCGCACGGACGAGGCGGCCGAGGATGCCGGGAGCCCGCGCAGCCGCGTCGGAGCCCGCGGCGCGCAGGACACCCTCGAACGAGGCCGCGCTCGTCCAGCCGGCGAACTCCGCGAGGGCGCACAGCCCGGCCAGGGCATCGCGGGGCAGCGTGTCGATGCCCCAGGTCACCACGTCGCGCAGTCGGGTCTCCGGTCCGGGCTGCGGCACCGGCTCGTCCAGAAGGAACCCAGGGCCCGTCTCGCGGAGCCGCTCGAGGAGGTCCTGCGGGCTGAGGCCGGCGAACAGCGCCGCTGCCACCGTCAGGGCGAGAGGGTTGCCGTGCAGGGCCCGGGCGATGCGGCTGAGCTCGTAGTCGCTGGTGCGCGCCGAGACCTCGTCGTCCAGGTGCGTGCTCTCCCGCAGCAGCCGCACCGCGGCACCGCCGGCGTGGGTGTCGAGCCCGCGCACCACGATGTTCACCGCGCCGGGAAGCGCGACGGCGTACCGCGTGGTGACGATCACGACGGCCCCCGCCGCGAGCGCCAGCACCCGCTCGCAGTCATCCGGCGTGCGCAGCACCCGCTCGGCGGCATCGAGCACGACGACGGGCGGCTCGTCCGCGCTCGTGCGCTCCGCGGCATCCAGCGTCTCCCCGACGGCGTCGCGGATCTCGGCGCTCAGCCGCGGCAGATCCTTCCCGCCGACCTCGACGAACAGGATCGGCCGGCCGGGATCCTCGGCGGTGAGCGCGGCGGCGGCCTCGCGTGCGAGCGTGGTCTTGCCCATGCCGCCGGCGCCGCTGACCATGATCACGCGGCGGCGCTGGGCGATCGCAGCCAGCAGCGTCGTCAGCTCGTGCGGGCGCAGCGTAACGGACTGCCCTGGCATCGCTGCCCTCCTGCGTGCGACCGACGGCGGCCTCTCCCCGCCTCGGGACAAGTGTCCCGACCGGGCCGTGGCGGCGCAACCGCCCCCTAGTCTCGTCACACGCGGCCGGAACAGTCCGTCCGCGCAGAACGGAGAACGTGATGGTCTTCCTTCAGAGCGTCGAGACCGCAGTGGCTTCCGGCGCCGCCGTCTTCCTCGCGGTGCTGTGGTTCGTGCTGGCGGTCGCCCTGCTGGTGCTGTGGCTGATCGCGCTCATCAGCATCGGCCGGTCCACCGCGACCGCCGTGGAGAAGGGCGTGTGGAGCATCGTCGTGCTCATCTCGCCGATCATCGGGGCGATCGCGTGGCTCGCCATCGGCCGTCGCGCGGTCGCCTTCCCGCAGCGCGGCGCCGCCGGCGTGTGAGAGTCAGTCGACGCGGGCGACGGTGCCGCCGGTGAGGCGCACGAGTTCGTCGAAGGTCAGCGGGAACACCGTGTGCGGTGTTCCGCCGGCCGCCCAGATCTGGGGGTACTGCGCGAGATCCTCGTCGACGATGGTCGTCAGCGGCGCCGGGTGGCCGGTCGGTGCGACACCGCCGATCGCCTGCCCCGTGGCATCCCGTACCTGCTCGGGCGTCGCGCGCGCGATCGTCGCGCGGTCGAGACGCTGCGCGAGCGCCGCGGTGTCGACCCGGTGCGCGCCGCTGGTCATCACCAGGAGCGGCTCGCCGTCCGACCAGAACACCAGGCTGTTCGCGATCGCGCCCACCTCGACGCCCAGGGCGGCCGCGGCCAGCGGAGCGGTGGACGCCGCGTCGGGGAGCACCACGATCTCTCCGTCGATGCCCGCCGTACGCAGCGCGTCGTGGACGATTCGGCTTCGAGTGGGAAGGTTCACAGTCACCCGACCAGCCTACGGCGGTTGAAGCCTTCGGCCGACGGTGGTGTGATGGAGGCGGGCGCGGCAACGCCGTCGCGTCCGCAGCGCAGCGCCCACAAGGCCGGCCGAAGGAAAGAAGCGATGACGCACACTCTGCCCCTGCCCGACTTCACGCACGAACGCGTGGACGTGATCACCGGTCCGCGCAGCGGACTGTTCATCGTCGTCGCCCTGCATTCCTCGGTGCTCGGCTCCGCCCTCGGCGGCGCGCGGCTGTGGAACTACCCGCACTGGAGCGACGCCCTCGGCGACGCGCTGCGGCTGTCTGCCGCGATGACGCTGAAGAACGCCGCAGCGGGGCTCGACGCCGGCGGCGGCAAGGCGGTCATCGGCCTGCCCGAGGGCACCGTGCTCGACCCCGAACGGCGGCGCGCCGCCTTCCTCGACCTCGGCGATGCCGTCGAGTCGATGGCCGGCCTGTACCGCACCGCCGAGGACGTCGGCTCGACGACCGAGGACATGCTGGTCGTCAGCGAGCGCACCGCGCACGTCGTGGGGCTTCCCGACGCCGTCGGCGGTTCGGGCGAGCCCGCCGGGCCCACGAGCGTCGGCGTCTATGAGGCGCTGCGCGCGACCCTCGAGCGGGTCACCGGCTCGTCCGACATCACCGGACGCCGCATCACGATCTCAGGTCTCGGCCAGGTCGGCAGCCGCCTCGCGGTGCGCCTGTCGGTGGAGGGAGCAGACCTCACCGTCACCGACGTCAACCCCGCCAAGCGCGACCTGGCTGCCGAGCTCGGAGCCGCGTGGGTGCCCCCGGGCGAGGAGCATCTGATCGCCGCGGACGTGTTCGTGCCCGCCGGCATCGGAGGCCTGCTCACCGACGAGGTCATCGACGCGCTCGAGGCCGAGGCCGTCTGCGGCCCCGCGAACAACCCGCTCGCCGAGCGGCGCGGAGCACGCCGGCTCGCCGAGCGCGGCATCCTCTACGCTCCCGACTTCGTCGTGAACGCGGGCGGCGTCATCTATCTCGACCTCGAGGCGAAGAAGCTCGGCACCCGCGCCGAGATCATGGAGCGCGTGGGCCACATCGGCGACACGGTCCGCCGGGTCTTCGACGAGGCCGAATCGCGCGGCATCACGCCCCTCGAAGCCGCCGAGGAGCTGGCCGCCGAACGCCTGCGGGACGGCTCCCGCGCCCACGCCACCGCCTGACTCAGTCTGCGCCCGGCACCTCGGGAGCACGCCGGCCGATGAGGGCGATGACGCCGCCCGCCAGGACGGCGGCGATCGTGACGGCCAGCAGCACCCGGTAGTCGATCGCGACGAGCAGTCCTGCGCCCACGATCGAGATCGCCGTCTGGGGCAGGTTGAACATGACGTTTCCGGCAGCCGAGGCCCGGCCCTGCAGCTCGTCGGGCGTGGCGCGCTGGCGCAGCGTGACGAACGCGACCACGACGATCGGGATGCCCAGGCCCATCACGACCATGCCGGCCCCGGCGAACCACACCGACGTTCCCAGCAGGGGCACGGTGCCCACGGCCACGAGCAGCATCCCGAGCGCCGCCGCGCGTGCCTCGCCCATGCGGGTGACGATGAACCCCGACAGCAGACCGCCGACGACGGCGCCGATGCCCTGCAGCGGCATGAGCAGTCCCAGCACCGCGGGGTCGACCGACATCGCGTCGAGGACGGCGAACACCGCGATGTTCAGGATGCCGGTGGCGCCGAACGCGATCGCGATCGCGATCGTGAGCATCCGCAGGGGGCGGACGCGGTACAGGTGCTCGAACCCCGCGCCGAGCTCGCGCAGGTAGCCGCGCACGCCGCTGCGCACGGTCTCGCCCCGCTCGGGCGCGGTGCTTCCCACCGGCAGGGCCGTCAGGATCGCCGCGGCGACGGCGAAGCATCCCGCCGTCAGCGCGACGACCGCCTGCGGGCCGATCCACACGTACAGGGCCGTGCCGATCAGCGGCGAGACCAGACGCAGCGCGTTGTCGATCGTGGACAGGATGCCGTTGCCCGGTGCGAGCTGGTCGTCGCTGAGCATCGAGCGGATGATGCCGGACTGGGCAGCGCCGGTCAGGTAGCCGCAGGAGCTGTACACGAAGATCGCGGCGTAGACGATCCACACGGATTCGGCCGATCCCACCAGCAGGAGCGTGAGGATCACGGGCACCAGCACCAGGTTGGACGCCACCAGCAGCCGCTTGCGCGGCAATCGGTCGGCGAGCATCCCGAGGAAGGGCGCGAGCACCGCCGGAAGCCCGAGCGCGACGAAGACGAAGGCGCCCGCGACATCCGATCCGGTGAGCTCTTTGACCCACACCGCCGCCATGAGGAACAGTGCGCTGTCGGCGAGGTTCGTGAACACCCAGGCGCTCGCGAGGCGCCGGAACCCCGGTGCGCGCCACACCGACGTGCGAGCGGGCGCCTCGGCGCTCATCGCTGCTCCTCGGCGGCGCGTGCGGTCGGGCTGGAGTACGGCTCCGGGTTGGCGACGGCCACCATCCGCGCGAACCGCGCCCCCTCGGGGCGCTTGGACGGATCGGCGCTGCGGCCGGCGAAACGCTCGGTGATCTCCTGCAGATCGCGGCTGAGCTGGGCGAGCTCTTCCGCGGTCGCCCAGAAGGTCGAGCGCGTGAAGGTGGATGCCTGCACCCACTCGTCGCTCTCCTGATCGGCGTTGGCGAAGTAGCCGCGGATGCGCTCCCATTCGGCGTCGAGCCCGAGGACCGCCAGCTCCTGGAATGCGCGCGTCGACCCGATCGAGCCGGGTTCCGGACGCATGTCCCACGACCGTGCCGCCGCCCGCCACGGCTTCTCGCGGCCGCGCGCGGGAGCCCGTTCGGCGAATCCGTACTTCTCGAGCATGCGCAGGTGGAACGAGCAGCTGGCCGCCGATTCACCCAGCAGCTCGGCGCACTCGGTCGCGGTGATCTCGTTGCGCTCGGTGAGGATGTCGAAGATCTGCAGCCGCAGCGGGTGTGCCAGGGCGCGGATGCGCACCGGGTCGGTCACCTGCTGATACGGGGCGGCGTCGGGGGTTGCGCTGTCGTCCGTCATGCGACGACGATACAACTCGAAAGAGACCTTTCGCAAGGGTTCTTTCGCAAGTGATCTTTCGCTTCCGCATGAGCATCTGCACCCCCCCCCGTGCCGCTATCGTGGCCTGCGTGGCGGATGCGACACACGACGAGCCCCATCGCGAAGGCCTCGCCCAGCGGCTGAACTGGCTGCGCGCCGGAGTGCTCGGCGCCAACGACGGGATCGTCTCGGTGGCGGCGGTGGTCGTCGGCGTGGCCGGTGCGACCTCTCACTCCGGCGCGATCCTGCTCGCGGGACTTGCGGCCCTCGTGGGCGGCGCCGTCTCGATGGCGCTCGGCGAGTACGTCTCGGTGAGCAGCCAGCGCGACACCGAGCGCGCGCTCATCGCGAAGGAGCGTCGCGAACTGCGCGAGATGCCCGCCGAGGAGCTCGAAGAGCTCACCGACCTCTATCGCGCCAAAGGACTGTCCGCCGACACCGCGCGGCAGGTCGCGATCGAGCTCACCGCCCACGACGCCCTCGCCGCCCACCTCGAGGTCGAGCTGAAGATCGATCAAGCCGACGTCGTCAGCCCCTGGTACGCGGCCTTCGCCTCGGCGGTCGCGTTCACGGTCGGCGCGCTGCTACCGCTGGCGGCGATCCTGCTGCCCCCGGAGGGCTGGCGGGTGCCGATCACGTTCGTCGCGGTCATCGCGGCACTCGCGGTGACCGGCGCCGTGGCCGCTCACCTCGGCGGGGCCTCCCGCCTGCGCGCGATGGTGAGAACCGTGATCGGCGGAGCGCTCGCACTCGTGGCGACGTTCGGCATCGGAACGCTGCTGGGCACGGCCGGCCTCGGCTGAAGGCGGCGGCGACCGCGTCGTTCACCGGCATGTGCGGGCACTCCGGCCCCAGGGCCGGTCGTACAGGACCGCCAGCCGGGACAGCGCGAGAGCCGCCACCAGCAGCCCGAGATCACGCAGGGCGACGTCGTAGAACCCGGAGTAGGTCAGCAGGGTGATGATGATCGCGGCGAGCCACAGCGCCACCACATAGCTGGCGTACCGCGGCTTGATCGCGATCGCGATGCCCGCGATGATCTCGACCACGCCCACGACGTACATCGCGGTCTGGGCCGAGAACGGCAGCAGCGTCACGATCCAGGGCGCCAGATAGCCCGGCCAGTCGGTCAGGACGTTGAAGAACTTGTCGATCCCCATCCACAGCGGCAGCACGACGAAGCCGGCGCGCAGGATCCAGAACGCCGCGAAGGCCGGATCGGATCGCAGGCGCGACCAGAACCCCTCCCCCGCGGCAGACGCGGACTCGGCGGAAGCGGACGTGCGCGCGGGCGCGACGACGGTGTCAGTCGATTCGGACATCTTCGGCCTTTCTAAATACACGATCAATGTGTTTAGAATGCCAGCGGCGAACTCTTTCGTCAAGACTCTTGGTGATAGAAAGCGCACGACCAGCGGCATTGCGGGGCGCGCGCGACGCAGAGGCCCACGACCCAGGGGCGGCGCCGACGAGAAGAGCCCGGCCGATGGGGCCGGGCTCTCACAGGGTGGACCTGAGGGGATTCGAACCCCTGACCTTCTCATTGCGAACGAGACGCGCTACCAACTGCGCCACAGGCCCGTGAACTCAGCAAGATTATCACGCTCCGCGGAACCCGCAGGACGAGGCGTCAGCCGGCAGCACGGGAGGCGAGCAGCCGACGAACGTGCGCCTCGATCTCGGCGTCGTCGGCCGGGCCGGCGAGGAGATCCGCGCGCGCCGCGCGGGCGGCGGCGATGTCGGGCGGACGCTGCCGCTCGGCCTTGGAGCGCAGCGCCTCTTCGAGCGCCGCTTCGCGCAGCGCGCGTCGGGCCTCGGCGGTGTCGAGCACGGCAGCGGCGCTCGATCCCGCCGCCGAGGAGAGCGGCTGCGGCAGCGAGCGCGGCGTCCAGGTGCGGTCGTCCACGAGTGCCGTGGACGGCGCCGCAGCCATCGGAGGCGCGGCCGGAACGGGGTCTGGAACGACGGCGCGCGCGGCGGTGCGCGCCGCGATCCGCGCCATCCGCCGCAGCAGGAGCCCGCTCAGCGCGGTCACGCCGACTCCCGCCCAGAGCGCCACCTGCGAGCCGGTGGCGACGACCTCCCAGGCGCCCCATCCGGCAAGGCCCAGTCCGGCCACCCCGAGGGCGATGAGCGTCGCCCTCGCCCGCGAGCGGGCGCGGGCGCGCCGGATCTCCGGCTGCGCGCGGGCGGCGGCGCGCTCGGCCCGCGCGCGTTCGCGGGCCAGCCGCGCCTGCTCGAGCTCGGCACGGGATGCCTCCAGCCGAGCCTCCTCGCGCTCGGCGGCGGCCCGCCGCGCGAGACGCTGCTGGGCCAGCGCCGTGCGGGTGCTGAGCTCGAGGCGGACCTCCTCCGGCGTCTCGCTGGTCTCGGCGAGGATGCGCAGCGCCTGGTTGAGCCGGACGGCGTTGCGCTCGGCGGCGTTGAAGCGGTGACGGCTGTGCCAGCTCGGCAGCAGGTATACCAGCCACAGGAGCACCGCCACCAGGACGATCACGCCCCCGCCCAGCACCTGCCCGCCCATGCGGTCCACGGTAAGCGACCCGCGGCGTCGCGCTGCGGCATCCTCGCGCGTGTCGCACTCTCGACGTCAGGTGGAAGGTGACCCTCGTCCGGCGAGCCAAAAGCCTGGCCCGTCACGAGACACGCCGATGGTGGCGATGCCGCACTCGGCGTGTCACATCACCGACCCGACTTTCGGCCCGGCGGGTGAGGTCAGGCGGGCATGCGATCCGACGGCGGCACCGTCGCGGCGTCCTGCGGAGCACGACCGGAGACCCAGCGGCGCAGCACCCCCTCGGGCACCTCCTCACGCACGAGCGCGAACGCGTAGTGGTCCCGCCAGCCGCCGTCGATGTGGATGTAGCGTCTGCGCAGCCCCTCGTAGCGGAAGCCGAGCTTCTCGACGACGCGCAGGCTCGCGCGGTTCTCGGGCCGGATGCAGATCTCCATGCGGTGCAGGTGCAGGTCGGTGAAGCAGATGTCGGTGGCCAGCGCCACGCTGGTCGGAGTGATCCCCCGCCCGGCGAACCGCTCACTCACCCAGTAGCCGATGGTCGCCGACGACAGCGAGCCGCGGGCGATGCCCCATACGTTGAGCTGACCGGCGATCTCGCCTTCGTACTCCATGACGTAGGGGACGCCGTTCCCGTCCCGGTGCTGCTGGAGCAGCCGGCGGACGCCTGCGCGCATGTCGAACGAGACCGGGCCGTCGGGGCTCGTCGCCTCCCACGGCCGCAGCCAGGAGCGGTTCGAGAGCAGCTCGTTCTGCAGCGTGCGCGCGTCACGCTGGCGCACGAGACGAATGGACACGGGGCCGTAGGCGTGCGGACTGGTCGCTTCCACTCGCCCTCCCCTCATCGGGCGGCTAGAGGTTCGCCGCGAAGTCCTTGATCCACGGCCGCAGCTCCGGACCGAGGTCCTCGCGGTCGACCGCGAGCTGCACGATGGCCTTGATGTAATCAAGCCTATCCCCGGTGTCGTATCGGCGACCGCGGAAGATCACGCCGTACACGCCCGGTCCGGCAGAGTCCGCCGCCAGTTCCTGCAGCGCGTCGGTCAGCTGGATCTCGCCGCCCTTGCCGGGCTCGGTCCGCTCGAGGATGTCGAAGACCTCCGGCGTGAGCACGTACCGGCCGATGATCGCGAGGTTCGAGGGCGCGTCCTCGGAGGCGGGCTTTTCCACAAGCCCCGTCACCCGCACCACGTCGGGCTCATCGGTGGGCTCGACCGCCGCGGCCCCGTACAGGTGGATCGCCTCCGGGTCGACCTCCATCAGGGCGATCACCGTCGCGCCGCGGCGCTCGTGCTGGGCGATCATCTCCGCCAGCAGCCCGTCGCGCTCATCGATGAGATCGTCGCCGAGCATCACCGCGAACGACGCATCGCCCACATGGGCTCGCGCGCGCAGCACGGCGTGGCCGAGTCCCTTGGGCTCGCCCTGACGGACGAAGTGGATGTCGGCGAGCTCATTGGACTGCTGGACCTTCGCCAGCCGCTCCTCGTCGCCTTTCTCGCGCAGGTTCTGCTCGAGCTCGGGCACCGAGTCGAAGTGATTGGACAGATTGTTCTTGTTGCGGCCGATGATGATGAGGATGTCTTCGATCCCGGCCCGGGTGGCCTCCTCGACCACGTACTGGATCGCGGGCTTGTCGACGACGGGGAGCATCTCCTTCGGCATCGCCTTGGTGGCGGGCAGGAATCTGGTGCCCAGACCCGCGGCGGGTATCACAGCCTTCATTGCATGCGACATGGCCCCCAGTCTATCGAGCCTAGAATCGGAGCATGCCGTCCGACGTCGACAACGCCAAGCGCGCACTGCGCGCCGAGCTGAGGGAACGTCGGCAGCTGCTCTCCGACGCACAGCGACGCGCCGCCGCCGACGGTGTCACCGCGCAGCTGGACGCGCTCGTGGAGGCCCACGGCGCGAGATCCGTCTCCTGCTTCCTGTCCACGGCGACCGAACCGGGCACCCGGGACTTCATCCGTGGCGCGATGGAGCGCGGCATCCGTGTTCTGCTGCCGATCATGCGCGCGGACGGGCTGCTCGACTGGGTCGTCTCCGACCCGGGGCAGGAGGTCGTCGAGGCGGCGCTGGGCGTGCCCGAGCCGGTCGCCGAGGTGCTCGGCCCGATCGCAGTCGGCGACGTCGACGTCATGATCATCCCCGCCGCCGCGGTCGACCGCACCGGCATGCGCCTGGGATGGGGGCGCGGCTACTACGACAAGACGCTCGGCTCGATGGAGCGGCGCCCGCCGGTGTACGCGGTCGTGTTCGACTCCGAATTCGTCGACGAGGTTCCGTCGGACGCGCAGGACGAGCGCGTCGACGGCGTCGTGACCCCCACTCGCACGATCCCGATCGCGCGCGAGGCGCGCTGATATCCGAAAGGCCCCTATGCCCACCTACGCCTACGCCTGCAAGCAGTGCGGGCACCGCTTCGACGCCGTGCAGTCCTTCAGCGAGCCGGCGCTGACCGAGTGCCCCGTGTGCACCGGACCGCTGCGCAAGGAGTACGGCTCGATCGGGGTCACCTTCAACGGCTCGGGCTTCTACCGCACCGACTCGCGGGCGGACGCGCGCGGCGGCTCCGGTGCGAAGGGGGGCGGGGATGCCGGCGGCACCGGAAACGGTGGCGCACCGAGCCCGAGTCCGACAGGATCGAAGACCGAGGCGAAGGCCTCGCCCGCATCGTCGGGTTCGTGACCGGCGCACGCCGGAGACCGGAGGGGTTCGCATGATCAAGGGCTTCAAGGAATTCATCATGCGCGGCAACGTCATCGACCTTGCCGTGGCCGTCGTCATCGGCGCTGCGTTCACGCTGGTGGTCAACGCGTTCGTGGACGGCATCATCAACCCGCTCATCGGGCTGTTCTTCCAGGCCGACTCGCTCAACGACCTGACGATCGGCGTCTTCGCGGTCGGAGCCGTCATCGGCGCGATCATCAACTTCCTCGCCGTCGCGCTCGTCGTCTACTTCGTGTTCGTGTACCCCATGAACAAGCTGAAGGAGCGGCAGGCTGCGAAGGCCGGGGTCGTCGACGAGGCCGAGCTGCCCAGCGAACAGCAGCTCCTCGTGCAGATCCGCGACCTGCTCGAGAAGCAGAGCTCCTGACCGGCGCCGAGCGGCCGCGCAGATCAGTAGTGCGGCGGCTTCTCGCGCCGCATCCGCTCGTCGTTGGGGCCGGATGCCCCGTCGTCCCGTGCGGCCGCGGCATCCGGCTCCTCGTCGTCCGGGGCCGGCGGCTCCGAGGTCGTGCCGGGCGCGGGCGTGAGCTGGGCGCGGCGGCCGTGCCGCGAGCGCACGATGCGCTGCCGCGGCGCGGCCGGCTCGTCGTTCATTCGTCGATGACGGCGATGGGCTGCGTGTCGGTGTCGGCCGTCGGCGTCTCGGGCTGGATGCCGAGGATGCCGGCGACGCGCGCAGCCACCGCGGCCGGGTCGCTGTACAGATCGAAGGCGTGCACCCGCACATAGTGCCAGCCCAGGCGCCGCAGCACCTGGGGGCGCAGCCGCAGGGACTCGCGCAGCGACTCGCCGCGGGACTCGGGATCGCTCTCCACGACGACGGCCTTGCCGGCGTGCTGGGCCACCAGCGGCAGCAGTCCGCGGTAGTCCACATCCACGGAGGCGCCCAGGCGCCGCAGCTCGCGGGCCAGCGTCAGGGTCAGCGGATCGGCGAGGTCTTCGAGCCGTGCCTCCCGGGCGCGGGCGGCGATGCCGCCGAGGATCGTCATCAGCGTCTGGGCGCCGTGCTCCAGACGCCCGTCGTCGAAGGCGGAGGGGCGGATCGACGACACGATCACCATGGAGCGGCGGGCGCGGGTCATGCCGACGGTGAGCAGCCGGTCGCCGTCGGGCGACGACAGGTCGCCGAAGTCGCTGAGCACGCGGCCGTGCTTGGTCAGGCCGAAGCCGAGCGAGAAGATGACGCGGTCACGGCTCTCGGCGACCGACTCCTCCAGCGTCAGCACCGCGAAGGTCTCCGCGGTGTCCCGCGAGACGAAGTCGGCGACATCCGACCGGCCGGCGAACGCCGATATCACCGCGGCACGCACCCGTTCAGCGTGCCGGCGGCTGGCGGTGACGACCATGAGCGACTCGGTCGGCCGGTTCACCGCGTGCTCGACGACGAGGCTGACGACGCGGGCGACCTCCGCCTCCGGGCTCTCCACCGCGCCGGTCTCGGGATCGGGTGCGCCGACTCCTCCCTCGACGTAGTCGACGCTCAGGCTTCCGCGGCCGAGATACGATCCCGCCCACGGCAGCGAGACGATCTCGCCGTCGTAGAAGGCGTCGTTGACGAGAGAGGCGAGGTCCTCTCCCCCGGCGCGGTAGCTGTGGGTGAGGGTCAGCGTCGGGAACAGCTCGCCCAGCCGCTGGAACACGGAGACGTCGTCGAACGGGAGCGGGTCGTCCGCGACCGGCTCGGGCGCCGGCCCGGCGCCGACCTCGAAGGGAGTGGGTCGCTGGGTGACCGGGTCGCCGAACACGACGACCTGTCCCGCGCGCCGCAGCGCCGGAGCCGCCTCGGCGAGGCACAGGGCTGCAGCGTCCGCGATGATGACCGCGTCGAAGCGCACGTCGGCGGGGATGAGCGGCACCTCGTAGGGGGAGGCGATCCACACCGGCACGAGTGCCCTGGTCAGCGCGGGGGCCACCGCGAACAGGGCGTCGGGCGTCGGCGTCGCGCGCAGCACGCGCTTGAGCGCGTCCGCCTCCTCCGGCTCGTCGACGACGGCGATCCGCCAGCGGGTCGCGAGCGTCCAGGCCAGCAGCGGCCCCGACGCGGACGCGTGCGCCTCGTCGACGAGGCGGAAGTCGCGTTCGAGCCGGTCGACGACCGAGGTGTTCGCGCCCAGGAGGGCGCGCCGCGTGCTCAGCAGGTGCTCCAGCGCCGACTGCCACCACGCGAACTCGAGCTCGTCGCCGACGCGGTCCTCCGGCACGTGCCGGATCGAGAGATCGGTCAGCAGCGGCTCCAGGCCGAGCGCCGACAGCTCGGTGCGCAGCGTCGCACGTTCGATCAGGTTGTCGAAGAACGCGGACTCGGCGGCCAGTCCCGCCAGCACGCGGACGAGCTGGGCGACGGGCCGGGCGGCGAGCCTTTCGGCGCCGGTGCGCTCGAGCGGCCGGTCGAGCTCGGCCAGATCGTCGTGCACACGCTGCCAGAGCGCGCGCACATCGGCCAGCCCCAGAGGCACCTCCGGCGCCGTGCCCACATCGACGTAGCGCTGCCACCGGGTGCGCAGCTGCTGTATCCGCAGCAGCCACTCGTGCATGTCGGTGATGTGCACGCCGGGGCGGACGTATTCACGGGAGAGCCGCTTCAGGTGCCGGCGCGTGCCGCCGCTCATGCGCGGCGCGTCGCGGCGGGGGCCGTGCGCCTGGATCAGCTCGGCGAGCGGACGCTCGAAGACAGTGGGGCTGAACCGGTCGAGACAGTCGCGGATGCCCGCGAGCAGGTCGAGGTACTCGCCGAGTTCGTCGATCGTCGCGAAGGGGCGCATGCGTGTACCGCCGATGAGCTCATACGCCCGCTCCAGAAGCAGCGGGAGCTCGTCGCGGTGCAGCAGGACCGCCAGCTCATGGGCGGCGCGCGCCTGTTCCGACGTCGCGAACGACACCCCGTACCAGGGGGAGTCGTCCGGCCCGAAGCGGAACTCGCCCAGGCGCGCGGCGGTGGCGAGGGCGGATGCGGCGGCCTCCCTCCCCTGGGCGAGCGACTCCAGCGTGACGGCATCCAGGCGGGCGGAGGTGGCCGGCGGCGGATCCTTCGCCGCCAGCTGGGTGAGGGTGCGCAGCGCCTCGAGCGCCGAGACGCCCAGCCGCGCGTCGCGCGCGGTCAGCGCCTCGCGGTAGTCGACGAGCACGCCGCGCAGTCGCACCAGCGCCTCGTCGACCTCGGCCAGCGCGGGCTTCTCGGCCTTCTCGTTGCGGCCGATCGCGCGGATGAGGTCGCGGCGCAGACTCGACGGCGCGACCGCGAGCCCGGGCAGCCCGATCCCCGCCAGGCGATGGCGCACCCCGTCGATCGTCGACCGACGGGCGCTGACGACGAGCACGCGCCGGCCGGCCTCGACCAGCGCGCCGATGGCGTTGATGATCGTCTGGGTGCCGCCGGTGCCCGGGAGTGTGCGCACCGCGACCGACTGCCCGGCCACGATGCGCGCGAGCACGTCCTCCTGTTCGGCGTCGGCGTCCAGCAGCAGCGTGTCCGACGCGGGCGGGCGCTCGTCGGGTCCCCGGCGCGGCGGCAGAGGCTCCTCCTGCATCACCTCCTCGCGCGCGGCCGCATGGCCGGCGAGGGCATCCAGGACGGGATGCGCGAGATCGGCGGCATCCCGCGCCATGCGCGCTCCGACGTCGGCGAACGTGGAGGCGACCAGCCGCGGCCGCACGCTGAAGGTCTCGATCGACGAGGTGACCGCGCGGAGGTGGTCGATCACCGGCTGCGGCTTGAAGACGCCGTCGGCCAGCGCGATCCGCGCCAGGGCCTCGCCGTCGAGGTCGATGCCGAAGTGCTCGCGCAGGGCGCGCACCAGCTCGGGGTTCACCGTGAAGGCACCGTGCAGCTTCACCTCGAAGTCGTCGTGGTGGCGGCGGATCGCCATGGGCCGCAGGAGCACGGGCGCGGTGTACGACGGGCCGCCGATCCGCCAGGACGCCAGGCCGACGGCCAGGTGCACCGCGTCGATGCCGCGCACCGTGCGCAATTCGAGGTGCTTCGCGGTGATGCGCGATGCCGCGATGCCGGCGGTGCGCAGCGCCACCTCGTCGCGGAACAGGTTGGACAGCAGGGTCGACTTGCCGGTGATGAACGGCGGGATGCTGCCGGGATGGGCCTTGGTGAACTCGATGCCCGACTCGGGGTCGTCGGCGAACTGCAGCAGCGTCGAGCGCCCGCCCAGTTCGGCGGCCTCGGCGCGCAGGCGCTCACGCTCCGCGTCGGCCGCATGGGCGACCTGCGCGTCCGACTCGGCGACGCCGAGATCTCCGGGGGTCACCGCCGCCGCGGACATCTCGTCTCCCGCGCCGGTCACGACGCTCCCTGCTCGCCACACACCCGCAAGACTAGGCGGGCCCGGTGCCCGCGCTCCGCATCCCCGCCGAGTTTCGCCGGATTGCACGACACGCCGTCGCCACCAGGAGGTTGTCGCCGCATCCGCTCCTGCACAGCGGGTCCGACGAGGCGTTTCTGCACCGATCCGGCTCCGAGCGGCAGCGCCGTCGCCTCGGCGCGACAGGATGGTCGCATGACCCCGCTGCGCTTCGGAACCGAGCCCACCCCCGTCGGAACGGCTGTCATCGCCGTCGGCGACGCGGGCCTTCTCGCCCTCGAGTTCGACGAAGCGCCGCCCGAGCACACGCTCGAGCCGGTGATGCAGAGCCGGGGCGCGGTCGCCGTGCACGACCCCACCGCGGTCGAGCACATCGCCGCGCAGCTGCGCGAGTACTTCGCCGGCGAGCGCACCGCGTTCGACGTCGACATCGACTGGTCGCTCACGCACGGCTTCCCCCGCGCCGCCCTGCAGGCGATCTGCGAGATCCCCTACGGCGAGACGGCCGCGTACGGCGAGGTGGCGATCTCCGCCGGCTCGCCGGGGGCTGCCCGTGCAGTCGGCACCGCGTGCGCGCGAACGCCCATCAGCCTCGTCGTGCCGGTGCATCGGGTGGTCCGCTCCGACGGCTCCATCGGCCGGTACGGGCGCCACCCCGAGGTCAAGCGCTTCCTCGTCGACCTCGAGCGCGCGAACGCGCGCGCGGGCGTGTAGGCCGCCTGCGCGCGACGCGCCCCCGGGTCATGGACCCCGGGGGCGCGTGTCCGTATGCCCGCGCAGGGCGCCCGATCCGGCGTGTCGCGAGTCGTGCCCGCGGCTACGCAGGGGTCCGCTGTGCCGGGCCCGAGCGCGGGGCATCCGCCGCTGCGCGCGCGAAGTCGGCGAGCAGCGACCGGAAGGGCGCCGGATCGGCGCCCGCGTCCTCGGGGTGCCATTGCACGCCCACGACCCACGCACCGGGCAGCTCGACCGCCTCGATCACGCCGTCCGGCGCCGTCGCGCTGACCGCGAGGCCCGCACCGAGGCGATCGACGGCCTGGTGATGACCGGAGCGGATGTCGTGCGCTCCGGCTCCCACGATGCCCGCGAGGCGCGTCCCCGGGTGCACGTGGACAGGGTGAGAGATCATCGGGACGTCGTCGCGCACGTGGATGCCTTCGCCGAGATCCTGCACGAGAGTGCCGCCGAGCACCACGTTCAGCAGCTGCATGCCGCGGCAGATCGTCAGCAGCGGCCTGCCGGCGTCGAGGGCACGGCGCATCAGCTCGCACTCGAACATGTCGGCGGCGGCATCCATCGACCGCACGTGCGCACCGGCGGGCGCCTGCCCGTACAGCGCCGGGTCGACATCTGCGCCCCCCAGCACGATCACACCCGCCGCCCCGGCCGTCACCGCGTCCGCGGCGGCATCCGCCGCAGCCGCATTGACCCAGCGCAGGTCGATGCCGACATCCGCGGCGGCCGCCGCCGCGCCGGCGGCGAGGTCGCGCAGCTCACGGGCGAACCGCGCATCGTGCCGCGGGGTCTCGCTGGAGTACGAGATGACGACCGGCCCGATCACGGCGCGTCCTCGGCGACCGGCACCGGCTCCGGCCACAGCTGGTCGAGCAGCTGACCGGTCCAGGCGATGAGCTCGGCGTCCGGCAGCGGCTCGCCGCCGGCTGTGGGCAGCGGCAGCACCAGCGCCTCGCCGCCCTGCAGCAGCTTCGCCTTGGGGTGCAGACGCTGCAGCCGCACCCGCATCGAGTCGGGCAGGCGCGCCGGGGCGATGCGCAGGTTCGGCCCCATGGCCACGACGTCGGCAAGACCTGCACGCGCGGCGCGTCGCCGCAGGCGCGCCACCGCGACCAGGCCCTCCACCTCGGCCGGCGGCTCACCGTACCGATCGCGCAGCTCGTCGACGACGAGGTCGATCGCGTCGTCCTTCGCCGACGCCGCGGCGGCCGCCGACAGCTTCTGGTACGCCTCCAGCCGCAGCCGCTCGCTGTCGATGTACGCCTCGGGGATGCGCGCCTGCACGGGCAGCTCCAGCCGCAGCTCGGCCGGTCCCTCGACATCCTCTCCCCGGAACGCCGAGACGGCCTCGCCGATCATCCGCAGATAGAGGTCGAAGCCGACGCCGGCGATGTGTCCCGCCTGCTCGGCGCCGAGCAGGTTGCCCGCCCCGCGGATCTCGAGGTCCTTGAGCGCGACCTGCATGCCCGAGCCCAGCTCGTTGTTGACGGCGATCGTCTCCAGCCGGTCCGCAGCCGTCTCCGACAACGGCTTCTGCTCGTCATAGAGGAAGTACGCGTACGCGCGCTCGCGCCCGCGCCCCACCCGCCCGCGCAGCTGGTGCAGCTGCGACAGACCGTACTTGTCGGCGCGATCGATGATGATCGTGTTCGCGTTCGAGATGTCGAGACCGGTCTCCACGATCGTGGTCGACACCAGCACGTCGGCCCGGCGCTCCCAGAAGTCGTCGACGACCTGCTCGAGCTGATGCTCGCCCATCTGCCCGTGCGCCACCGCGATGCGCGCTTCGGGCACGAGCTCGGCCAGCTCGGCGGCTACTCGCTGGATCGACTTCACCCGGTTGTGCACGAAGAACACCTGGCCCTCGCGCAGCAGCTCGCGACGGATCGCTGCGGCGATCTGCTTCTCGTTGCGCGGCCCGACGTAGGTGAGGATCGGATGCCGGTCCTCCGGCGGGGTCTGCAGGGTCGACATCTCGCGGATCCCGGTGACCGCCATCTCCAGGGTGCGCGGGATGGGCGTGGCGCTCATCGCGAGGATGTCGACGTTCGTCTTCAGCTTCTTCAGCGCGTCCTTGTGCTCGACCCCGAAGCGCTGCTCCTCGTCGACGATCAGCAGGCCGAGGTCTTTGAAGCGCACCTTCTCGGTCAGGATCCGGTGCGTGCCGACGACCATGTCGATCGTGCCGTCGGCGAGGCCGGCGACGACGTCCCGCGCCTCCTTGTCGGTCTGGAACCGCGACAGCGCGCGCACCTTCACCGGGAATCCGGCGAAACGTTCGCTGAACGTCTCCAGGTGCTGCTTGACCAGCAGCGTCGTCGGGACGAGCATGGCGACCTGCTTGCCCTCCTGGATGGCCTTGAACGAGGCGCGCACCGCGACCTCGGTCTTGCCGAAGCCGACGTCGCCCGACAGCAGCCGGTCCATCGGGATGGGCTTTTCCATGTCGGCCTTGATCTCATCGATCGTCTGCAGCTGATCGGGCGTCTCGGCGAACGGGAACGCCTCCTCCAACTCGCGCTGCCAGGGCGTGTCGGGGCCGAACGCGTACCCCTTCGACGCCATCCGGGCCGAGTACAGCTTCACGAGTTCGACGGCGATGTCGCGCACCGCCTTGCGCGCACGACCCTTGGCCGCAGCCCAGTCGCTGCCGCCCATCTTCGACAGCGTCGGCGACTCGCCGCCGACGTAGCGCGAGAGCAGGTCGAGCTGATCGGTGGGCACGTAGAGCTTGTCGCCCGGATAGCCGCGCTTGGACGGCGCGTACTCCAGGACCAGATACTCCCGCTTGCTCTTGACCGGGTGGCGCCCGCCGCTGGAGACCTCACGCTGGGTCAGTTCGACGAACCGGCCGATGCCGTGCGTGGCGTGCACGACGAAGTCGCCGGGCTTGAGCTGCAGCGGGTCGACGACGTTGCGCCGCCTGGACGCGAGCCGCCTGACCACCCGCGAGTCGGAGCCGATGGTGCGGCCGTAGAACTCGGTCTCGGTGAGCACCGCCAGCTTCGCGTCCGGAGCCTCGAACCCGCGCTCCAGCGGCGCGGCGGTGACCAGGGCGACGCCGCGCTCGGGCGGCTCGAGCACGTCCTCGACCCGGCGTGCGGCGACGCCGCGCTCGGCGAGCACATCGAGGGCGCGGTCGGCCAGCCCGGCACCCGAGGCGGTCACCACGACGCTCCACCCGTCCGCGACGAGCTCTGCGACATGGGCTGTGGCGCCCTCCACATTGCCCTGGAAGGAGGGGACGGAGGCCGCGGCCACCCGGATCGCGGTGCCCTCGCCGACATCCAGCCCCTCCGCGGCCGCATCGGCGGCGCCCGAGTCGAAGGCGCTGAGCGTCCACCACACGCCGCCGCGATCGGCAGCCGCCTGCCGCAGCTGCGGAAGCGTGAGGAAGTCGCCCGCACTGCGGTGGGCGAGCAGCGAAGCGGGGTCGATGGGCGTCTCGGCCCCCGAGACGGCGGCGCTCCAGGCGGCATCCAGGAACTCGCGGTTCGTCTCGGACAGCGTGATCGCCCGCGTCACCGACCGCTCCGGGTCCAGCAGCGCGACGGCGGCGCCCTCGGGCAGATAGTCGGCGATGGTCACGACCCGCTCCACGAGGATCGGCATGAGGGACTCCATGCCCTCGACCGGGATGCCTTCGGCCATCTTCTCGAGCATCCCCCGGATCCCGGGCAGCTCGCCGGTCAGCTCGCGCGCCCGCTGCCGCACGGCATCGGTCAGCAGCAGCTCGCGAGCGGCGAGCAGCTCGACCGCGGGCACGTCGCCGGGCAGGGACCGCTGGTCGGCGACCGAGAACGCTCGGATCTGGTCCACCTCATCGCCGAAGAACTCGATGCGGAAGGGGTGGTCGGCGGCGGGCGGGAAGACGTCGAGGATGCCGCCGCGCACCGCGAACTCGCCGCGCCGCGACACCATGTCGACCCGCAGATAGGCGCGCTGCACGAGGTGCGCCGCGATCTCGCCGAGCTCGTGGCCGCGCGAGCCCACGGCGAGCGTGAGCGGCTGATCGTCCGCGAGCCCTGCCGCCAGCGGCTGCAGCGCGCCGCGCACCGAGGTGGTGACCACCAGCGGCGGCCGCTCGGGCGCGGGCGACCGGCCCCACAGGGCGACCCGGCGGAGCACGTCGAGTCGGCGTCCCACGGTCTCGGCGCTCGGGCTCAGCCGTTCGTGCGGCAGCGTCTCCCACGCCGGCAGGTGGAGCACCAGCGACCCGGGCAGCAGCGCCTCCAGCGCGGGGCCGATGTCGTCGGCACGTCGACCGGTGGGCGCCACGGCGAGCAGGGCCGGCGGCGCTCCGCGCTGCGCGCGCCGCTCGAGCAGGGCCGCGAGCACGGGGGCGTCGAGCCCCTCGACGAGCGAGAGGTCGGCATCGACGGATGCCGAGGCGAGCGTCTCCTGGAGGGTCTCGGCCTGCGCCAGGGCGCGCGCGATCCCGGAAACCATCACCGCACGAGTCTACGGCGCCTCGGAAGCGTCGTGCGAAGATGGGGCGCATGAGCGACCCGCAGCATCCGGTGCCGCCGGCACCGCACCCGCCGGGGCCGCCTCCCACGGCGCCGCCGGTCGCCCCCTACAGCGGCCCGTACGCCGCGCCGTACCTGGCCCCGGTGCACCCGCAGTACGCGTCGGCGGTGGCGCCGCCGGCGCGTGCGTCGAACATGCTCGGAATCGTCGCGGTGATCGTCGCGGGCCTGGCGGCGATCACCCCGATCCTTGCCGCGGTGGCGGCCTTCCGGATCGGCGCCGGCACCGGGGCTCGACTGGTCGACCGGCCCCCGGCATCCGAGTTCGATCTGAGCATCCTCTCGCCGGTGCGCGACTGGGTGCTCGTCGGCGAGCTGTCGTTCTGGATCGGCACGGTCCTCGGCATCTGGGCCATCGTGCAGGGCATCGTCGCGATCGCGCGCAACAGGGGCCGGGCGCCCGGCGTCGTGGCCGTGGTCGTGGCCGTGCTGGCGCCGATCGTGTTCGCCGTGGCGACGGTGCTCGCATTGGGCGCCGGCATCGAGGCGGGGGGCTTCACCGGCGTCTGACGCGCGTCACGCCATCGCTCACACGCGCGGCGCGTGGTGCTTCTGCTGCGCCGCGATCAGTCCCTCGTCCACGAGCAGCTCGACCGCGTCCGCCGCGTCGCCGATCACCAGCGGCAGCTGACCGCGCTCGGCGGAGCTGAACGGATCGAGCACCCAGTCGGCGGGATCCTGACGTCCGGCGGGCCGGCCGATGCCCACCCGCACCCGCGGGAAGTCGGGGGTGCCGAGCGCCTTGGCCACGTCTCGCACCCCGTTGTGGCCGCCGTGCCCGCCTCCGGATTTGAGCTTGACCGAGTCGAACGGGATGTCGAGCTCGTCGTGCACGACGATCACCCGTTCCGGTTCGACCCCGTAGAACTTCGCGAGCGCCGCGACCGGCCCGCCCGACACGTTCATGAACGAGTTTGGCTTGGCCAGCACCAGCTTGGCGTCGCCGGGGCGCAGCCACGTCTCGGCCACGCGCGCGTTCGCCTTGTGCGCCCTGAAGCGCTCACCGCGGCGCTCGGCGAGCTCGTCGAGCACGAGCTGCCCGATGTTGTGCCGGGTCAGCTCGTAGCGCGGGCCGGGATTGCCGAGCCCGACCACGAGCCACGTCTGCGCCATCGCCGGGGAGCCGCCGCCTTACTCGGCCGCGGCTTCCTCGGCGGCCTCCGCGGCCGGCTCGGCAGCAGCCTCGGCGGCCTCGGCCTCGGCGGCCTCCTCCTCAGGCTCGGCGGCGACCGTCGGGATCGACACGGCGACGAAGAGCAGGTCGGGCTCGTCCAGCAGCGTCGCGCCCTTGGGCAGCACGAGGTCGGCGGCGGTGATGTGCGTGCCGTCCTCGAGGCCCTCGACGTCGGCCTCGACGTGCTCGGGGATGTTCGTCGCCTCGACCTCGAGTCGCACCGTGGTGTTGTCGAGGGTCGCGATGGTGCCCGAGAAGGGCTCGCCGACCATGAGGACCGGGACCTCCACCTGGACCTTCTCGCCCTTCTTCACGACGAGCAGGTCGATGTGCTCGATGATCTGGCGCACCGGGTCCTTCTGCACGTCCTTGACCAGCGCGAGCTGCTCCTTGCCGGCCACGTCGAGCTCGAGCACCGCGTTGGCGCGCCGCACGAGCAGCGAGACCTGGTGACCGGGCAGGGCGACATGGACGGGCTCTGAGCCGTGGCCGTAGATGACGGCGGGGATCTTGCCGGCCGCGCGCAGGCGCCGGGCGAAGCCCTTCCCGAACTGCTCGCGCGGCTCGGCGTGGACCTTGTTGTCGGTGTCGGTCGACATGTGGATTCTCCTTGCGGCGCCCGCGGTCGCGCAGGAGCCCTGTGTATGTGGTCTGTGGTCTTCGACTCGAACGCACACGCGTGAGGAAGGCCGTGAAGCCTGCCGACCGCGTCGATCACGGATGCCCGTGGCATCCCTCGCCGAAGTTCGATCCCACAGTCTACCAGCGGCCCCGCTACGATGAAGACGCACCGTCTGGCACATCGGAGGACCCATGGACTACGGCTTCTTGTCCCACATCGTGCTGTGGGTCGTCGCGGCGATCGGCGTCGTCGGGACGATCGGCGTGGTCCTCTCGTTCTGGTTCCTGGGGCGGCAGAACTACCGCAAGAACTGACCGGGTGCCGCACCGCCTCACACCGCCCGTCGTCGTCATGGGTGTGTCGGCGGCCGGAAAGTCGAGCGTCGCCGAGAGCCTCGCCGGCATCCTCGGCGTCCCGTGGCGGGACGCCGATGCTCTCCACCCGCCGCAGAACATCGCGAAGATGGCGAGGGGTCGGCCCCTGACCGACGCGGACCGGTGGTCGTGGCTGGATACCGTGGGACGCGAGCTCGGGGCGGGGTCGATGGGCGAAGGCCCGGTCATGGCGTGCTCGGCGCTGCGCCGCGCCTATCGCGACCGCCTGCGCGAGCACGCGCCGACCGCGCTGTTCGTCCACCTCACCGGACCGCCGGAGCTGCTCGCCGCCCGCGCGGCCGCCCGGAAGGGGCACTACATGCCGCCCTCCCTGCTGCCGTCCCAGCTCGCGGTGCTCGAGCCGCTCGAGCCCGATGAGGCCGGTGTGACCATCGACGTCACACCTCCGGTCGCCGAGATCGCCGCCGCCGCCGCGTCATGGATCCGCCGTCACGTCGGCGACGACGTCTGACCCTAGGCTGGACCTGTCCCCTCCCCCACGGAGCATCACGGTATGAGGAGTGCACCATGACCGAGCCAGCTGCGAACATCGGCGTCGTCGGGCTGGCGGTGATGGGCTCGAACCTGGCCCGCAACCTCGCGAGCCGGGAGGGCAACACGGTGGCGGTGTTCAACCGCACGCGCGCCAGGACCGACGAGCTGGTCGCCGAGCACCCGGAGGCCGGCTTCGTGCCCACCGGATCGTACGCGGAGTTCGCCGCCGCGCTGCGCAGGCCGCGCACCGCGATCGTCATGGTGAAGGCCGGCGCGCCGACGGATGCGGTGATCGACGACCTGCTGGCGGTGTTCGAGCCCGGTGACATCATCGTCGACGGCGGCAACGCGCTGTTCACCGACACCATCCGGCGGGAGAAGGCGGTGCGCGCCACGGGGGTCAACTTCGTGGGCATGGGCGTCTCCGGCGGTGAGGAGGGCGCGCTGCTGGGTCCGTCGCTGATGCCCGGCGGGCCGGACGAGTCCTGGGCCACCCTCGGCCCGATCCTGCACTCGATCGCGGCCGTCGCCGACGGCGAGCCGTGCGTCACCCACGTCGGTCACGACGGCGCCGGGCACTTCGTGAAGATGGTGCACAACGGCATCGAGTACGCCGACATGCAGCTGATCGCCGAGGCCTACGACCTCATCCGCCGCGGCACCGGGAAGACGCCGGCCGAGATCGCCGACGTGTTCGCCGAGTGGAACCGCGGCGAGCTGGAGTCCTACCTCATCGAGATCACCGCCGAGGTGCTGCGCCAGACGGATGCGGCCACCGGCGCTCCGCTCGTGGACGTCATCGTCGACCAGGCGGGCGCCAAGGGAACCGGGGGCTGGACGGTGCAGACGGCGATCGACCTGGGCGTGCCGGTGTCCGGCATCGCCGAGGCCGTGTTCGCGAGGGCGCTGTCGTCGCACCCCGGGCAGCGGACGGCGGCGCGCGGCCTGCCCGGTCCCTCGACAGGCTCGGGGAGCGGGAACGGGACCGGGGGCGGGGACGAACCGGCCGAGGATCCGGATCGCTTCATCGAGGACGTGCGACTCGCCCTGTTCGCGTCGAAGATCGTCGCGTACAGCCAGGGCTTCGACGAGATCCGCGCCGGCGCCGCGCAGTACGGCTGGGACATCGATCTCGGCGCGATCGCGCGGATCTGGCGGGCCGGCTGCATCATCCGCGCCCAGTTCCTGGGCCGCATCGCCGACGCCTACGCCGCCCAGCCGGACCTCCCGGTGCTGCTGACGGCGCCGTACTTCGAGGAGGCGCTCGCCCGTGGCCAGGACGCATGGCGTCGCACCGTCGCGTACGCGGCGAGCGCCGGCATCCCCACCCCCGCCTTCTCGTCGTCGCTGGCCTACTACGACGGGCTGCGCGCCGACCGGCTGCCCGCCGCGCTCATCCAGGGACAGCGCGACTTCTTCGGCGCGCACACGTACCGGCGCACCGACCGGCCCGGCGTGTTCCACACGCTCTGGTCCGGCGACCGCACCGAGATCGAGGCGCCGTGACGCCGGGCTTCACAGCCGGCGCATAGCGTCCTCCATAGGAAACTCATAGAACGGCCTTCACAATGGGGGCATGACCGCCGCCGTCCCTGCACCCGCCCTCCGCCGCCCCGACGGCGCTCCCGTGCGCGTGCTCGTCGTCGACGACGAGCAGATGCTCACCGATCTGCTCTCGATGGCGCTGCGCATGGAGGGCTGGGAGGTTCGCACCGCGGGCTCGGGCCTCGAGGCCCTGCACGGTGTGCGGGACTTCGACCCCGACGCCATGGTGCTCGACATCATGATGCCCGACCTCGACGGCATGGCGGTGCTGCAGCGGCTGCGTCAGACGGGCAACGACGTGCCGGTGCTGTTCCTCACCGCGAAGGACGCCGTCGCAGACCGCGTGGCCGGGCTGACGGCGGGCGGCGACGACTATGTGACCAAGCCGTTCAGCCTCGAAGAGGTCGTCGCACGGCTGCGCGGTCTCATGCGCCGAGCGGGCACCGCGCTGACCGGCGACGTCGATCCCACTCTTCGGGTGGGAGACCTCTCGCTCAACGAGGACTCGCACGAGGTGGAGCGCGCCGGCGACGAGATCGAGCTCACCGCGACCGAGTTCGAGCTGCTGCGCTTCCTCATGCGCAACCAGCGCCGCGTGGTCTCGAAGGCGCAGATCCTCGATCGCGTGTGGAACTACGACTTCGGCGGCCGCTCCAGCGTCGTGGAGCTCTACATCTCGTACCTGCGCAAGAAGATCGATCACGGCCGCACTCCGCTGATCCACACCGTGCGCGGCGTCGGGTACATGATCAAGGCCCCGCAGTGACCGAGGCCGCCGGCGCCGCGGACTCCCCGCCGACGGCGGCTCGCACACGGGCGCCCTGGAGCCTGCAGAGCCGGCTCATCGTCACGGTCATCGGCATCGTCGGCCTGCTGCTGGTCGTGGTCGCCGCCGCGACGAGCACCATCCTGGGGAGCGTCCTCAAGCAGGGCCTGGACAGCGAGATCGCGTCCACCGCGCGCTCCGTGCAGCTGTTCTCCCCCGGCTTCCCCCCGCAGGCGCTCACCGCCCACGAGGCCCTCGCCGGCAGCCGGGCACCCTACGGCTTCCTCCTCGTGCTGCGCAGCGCCGACGGCGCCGTCAGCGCTGCGGTGGTCGATGCCGACGGCGTGGTCACGAGTCTCACCGAGACCCAGCAGGACCAGCTGCAGAATGCCGTGCACAGCGGCCGCCACGACGTGACCCTCACAGGCCTGGGCGGATACCGGATCACGTCCGTGGCGTGGCCCACCGCCCTGATCAGCGGCATCGCGGGCCTGCCCCTGCGCGGGGTGAACGAGACGATCGGCGCGATGCTGGTGACCGTGGGCCTGGTCACCGCCGCGGGCCTGGTGGTGCTCGCCGGAGCGATCATCGTGGTCATCCGCATGGGGCTGCGGCCTCTGCGCGCCGTCGCGGACACCGCTGCGCGGGTGGCCGCGCTGCCCCTCGCGCGCGGGGAGGTGTCGATCGCCGAGCGCGTGCCGCCTGCCGAGTCCGACGAGCGCACCGAGATCGGGCGGGTGGGCGCGGCGCTGAACACCCTGCTCGACCACGTCGGCTCGTCGCTGGAGGCGCGGCAGCGCAACGAGGAGCGGATGCGGCGCTTCGTCGCGGACGCGAGCCACGAGCTGCGCACGCCCCTGTCGTCGATCCGCGGGTACTCCGAGCTCTCGCTGCGGGCGCTCCAGCAGGGCGCCCCCGCGGAAGGCACCGAGGCGTCGCTGGAGCGGATCCAGGCGCAGTCGGTGCGCATGACCGCGCTCGTGGAGGACCTGCTGCTGCTCGCCCGGCTCGACGAGGGCCAGGAGCTCGTATACGGCTCGGTCGATGTGAGCCGTCTGGTGATCGAGGCGGTCGGCGATGCGCGCGCGGCCGGCCCCGACCACTCCTGGGGCCTCGACCTCGCCGAGGAGCCGGTCGTGGTCGCCGCAGACGCGGCGCGGCTGACCCAAGTGGTGTCGAACCTGCTGGCCAACGCCCGCACGCACACCCCCGCGGGAACGACGGTGACGGTGAGTCTGGAGCGGATGGGGTCGGATGCCGTGCTCCGCGTGCACGATGACGGCCCCGGCGTCGACCCGGCGATCGCCGGCGAGCTGTTCGAGCGCTTCGCGCGCGCGGACCGCTCGCGCGCCCGCGCGACCGGGGGCACGGGACTGGGGCTGTCGATCGTGAAGGCGATCGTGGACGCCCACCACGGCTCGGTGACGGTCGCGAGCGAGCCCGGCGACACGACGTTCACCGTGCGCCTGCCCGCGGCCCGGCCCGCCGAGCCGGATCAGTAGCCCGAGAACGCGTCCGTCGTGACCGATCGCGCCTTGGCGAGCGCGGGGGCCAGGTCTGCGATGAGCCCGGGAGGCCCCGAGATGTAGGCGTGCCGCGCCGCGATGTCGGGCACCACGTCGGCCAGTCCCGCCGCGTCCAGCCGCACCCCCCGTGCCCACGTCCAGTTCCCGGGCAGGTTCTCGGGGCGGTCGCGGGTGAAGACGACGACCGGCATGCCGGATGCCTCCAGCTCGTCGCGGAAGGCGAGCTCGGAGGCATCCGAGGCGACGTACACGAGCACGACGTCGCGGTCCTCCTGCGCGAGCCGCAGGTGGCGCAGCTGCGATACGAACGGCGTCACGCCGATGCCCGCCGCCACCATCAGCACGGGCGCCCCGTGACGTCGAGGGAGCACGAAGTCTCCCCACACGCCCGTGACCGCGAGCCGGTCGCCGGCGTGCACGCCGGCGAGGGCCCGCTTGTAGCTGGAGGGCTTGGCCCCGGCGTTCTCGCGGAACGCGATGGCGATCTCGGGCAGGTCCTCGGGCGCCGAGACGATGCTGAACTCGCGGCGCGTCCCGCGGGCATCCGGGCGGCGGTGCGGCACGTCCAGCTCGAGGTACTGGCCGGGGAGGAACCGGACCGGCCGTGAGGCGCGGAAGGTGAGCCGGCGCACCGTGCCGGTGACATCCGATCGGCTCTCCAGCGTCACCCGCACGGCCGTGCGCACCGTGAAGGCGAAAGCGAGCAGGTTGCCGATCAGCAGCGCCCGCTCCTGGCCGAGGCTCAGCACTCCCAGGTCGATCGGCCAGCCCACGAGCACGCCCACGAGCGCCGCCACGCAGAACTGCTGCCACCGTCGTGGCGGCAGCGTCAGCGGCTCCGAGAGCATGAAGGCGCCGAGGAAGAGGATCGGCGACGACCACAGCACGACGTTGAGCAGCTGCAGCGCGTCCACGGGCAGCCCCGCCGCATCGAACTGCGCCGCGACCCGGAAGAAGCCCACCGCCACGGCGACCACGACGAACAGGGTGACCACCCGCAGTCGCTCGGTGCGCCACAGCACGGTCACTCCCGCGATGATCACCGGCGCCGCCATCACCGGCGTGCCCACCCACCATGAGGGCACGCCGAGGGCGGGCCAGGCCAGGGCCAGCAGCGTCAGCACCGTGGCGCCGATCGCGGCGGGGTTGAAGATGTGACGGCCGCGCCAGGCCAGGACGTACTTGGACGAGGACGCCGCCAACGCCGCCAGCGCGATGCCCGCCAGTCCCCACGGCTCGAGCGTGGGCCGCAGCACGAACAGGAGGATGTGCCCGGTGATGATCGACGACTCATAGCGGTGCGGCAGGCGCAGCGCCCGCTGCGCCACGGTGTCGACGCCCGCAGCCACCCCCACCAGCACCGCCAGCGACACGACGAGCTCCAGCGGTCCGGGAAGGACCAGGCCGAACAGCGACAGGACGAATGCGACGAGCGCGAGCCCTGCCAGGGACAGCAGCACGAGCCGGTACATCGAGACCTGGCCGAGCACCCGCAGGACGCGGTTCCACGGGGCGGAGAGGAAGGCGACCGAGCTCATGGTCTCTACGCTAACCGGCCCGGACGAACACCTCGGCCGGGCAGCCCGGCGACCACTCCGCGCGCCCGTCGGAGAACATGCGCACCCAATCCGCGCCCCACTGCGCGGCCAGGCGCTCTCCGCCGTCGAAGAACAGCGCCGTCGCGATCGCGTCGGCGCGCATCGCCGAGTCGCACAGCGCCCAGGTGGCCACCACCGTCCGCACCGGCTCCCCCGTGCGGGCGTCGAGCACATGGTGCAGACCGTCCCCCCAGGCGCGCCGATTCGACCCCGATGCGCACAGCGCGGCGTCCGCCACCTCGACGACGCCGATCGCGCGGGCGGGATCGTAGGGATGCTCCAGCGCGACGCGCACCGGCGCCCCGCGGGCGACGAGGTCGCCGCCGGCATCCACCACCACGTCCCCCTCGGTCCGCTCTGCGATGACCGCGAGCACCCGGTCGACGAGACGCCCCTTGCCGAGGGCGCCCACGTCGAGGAGGGCGGGTTCGGAGAGCGTGATCCGATCGGGCGTCCAGACCAGCTGCCGCCGCCAGTCGCGCGGTGCGGCAAGGGGCGCTCCCGCCGCGGTGAGCGTGACGTCGGCGTCGTACCCGAGCCGCTCCAGGGAGGCGCCCACCAGAGGGTTGACCGCACCGCCGGTCGCGTCCGCCAGGGCGGCATAGGCGTCGAGCATGGCGGCGGTGTCGGGCGGCGCGGCGACAGCCCCGGCACCGCGGGCCAGCGCCGACACGAGCGAGTCGGGACGGAAGCGCGACCAGTCCCGGTCGAAGGCGTCGATGAGCGACCGGACGGCCTGCCGTGCAGGATCATCGAGCGGTGCGGAGGTCTCGATCTCCCAGACGGTGCCGATCGCGTCGAAGCGCCACATCGACCCCGCCGCCATCGGCTAGCCCGTCGCCTGCTGCTTGATCAGCTCGATGGCGCTGTTGAAGCCGCCGCTGGTCAGCGAGGATCCGGCGACCCGGTGGACCGACAACTCGTCGATGTGCCTTCCGACGACCTCGGCGGCGATGCCGCCGATGAACTCGCCCTGGTACTCCCGCGACTCGGACTTCTGCGGATTGCCCACCACCTCGACCGACGTGATCGTGTCCGACTGCAGCGTCACGGTCACCCGGACGGTCTCGATCGACTCCGGCGTCGCGTAGGTGCCTTCGGCGGTGTAGGTGCCGTCGGCGTAGGAGCCCGCCGCCACCGGACCTGTGCTGCCTCCGTCGGTGCCGGCGTCGGCGGGCGGGACGGTGCGGTCGGGGTCGGCGGTGTCCGTCGCGGGCGCGCACGCGGCCAGTGCGAGCAGGCCGGCGACGCCGGCAAGGGCGGCTCCGGTGCGGGCGGGACGGAGTGCGGCGGCGGTGCGGATCATGCGGGCCTTTCTCGGGTCGGCGCGTGATGGCTGAGGATCACGATAGCGGCGCGTCGATCCGATCCGGGGCGTCGAACCTATGGGTCTGCTTGGAGTCGCGCCGCTGCGACGGGCGCAGCGCCTTGAGCACCTCCACGGCCAGGAAGATCCCCGCCGACAGGGCGACGGCGAGCAGCCATGCGGGCGGACCGAGCGGGCGCGAGTCGAACAGCTCGTGCATGAAGGGCGCGTAGGTGTACACCAGCTGCAGCACGACGAGGGCAAGAGCCGACCACCAGACGACCCGATTGCCCCGCAGCACATCGACGGTCAGGCTCGAGCGCGACAGGAGGCGGCAGTTGAACAGGTACGCCAGCTGGCCCAGCGCCAGCATCGCGACCGCGGCCGTGCGCGCGTACGCGAGGTCGCCTGTGCCGCCCATCACGGTGTAGAAGACGAAGAGCGTCGCCGCCGCGATCAGCAGTGACACCAGCAGGACGAACCCGAGCTCGCGCAGCGACACGATCGAGCCGCCCGGGGTGCGGGGCGGCCGTGTCATGATGCCGCGCTCGGCCGGCTCGTAGGCCAGCGCGAGCGAGAGGGTGACCGCCGTGATCATGTTCACCCACAGCACCTGGACGGGAGTCAGGGGCATGGCGAGGCCGAACACGATCGCCACGAGGATCACCAGCGACTGTGCGCCGTTGGTCGGCAGCAGGAACACGACCGACTTGCGCAGGTTGTCGTAGATGCGTCGCCCTTCGCGGATCGCGCTGCGGATCGTGGCGAAGTTGTCGTCGGCGAGCACGATCTCGGCGGCCTCCTTGGTCGCCTCCGTGCCCTTGATCCCCATCGCCACGCCGACGTCGGCGCGGGTGAGGGCCGGGGCGTCGTTGACCCCGTCTCCGGTCATCGCCACGACCTCGCCGTGCGCCTGGAGGGCGCGCACGATGCGGATCTTGTGCTCAGGACTCGTGCGGGCGTACACGTCGACATCGCGCACGACGGCCTTCAGCTGCTCCTGGCTCATCGCCTCCAGCTCGGCACCGGTGAGCACCGGCGCCCCGGAATCGGGGATCAGACCCATCTCGGTGCTGATGGCCACCGCCGTCCCGGCGTGGTCACCGGTGATCATCTTCACCCGGATGCCGGCGGCGTGGCAGTCCGCGATGGCTGCGACGGCCTCGGGACGAGGCGGATCGAGGATGCCCCAGACGCCGAGGAACTCGAGATCGACGAGGTCGGACAGCTCGACCGATCCTCGATCTCGTCGCACCGGGAGCCGCGCCGCCGCGAGCACGCGCAGGCCCTCGCCGCTGAGCTCGGCGATGACGCCCTCCCAGCGCACGATGTCGAGCGGCTCGCTGCCGGCGGCGCCGCGCTGGGTCAGCGATCGCTCCAGCAGCCGGTCCGGTGCGCCCTTGACGAGGATCGCGCGCGAGCCGTCTCCGGCCTCGTGCAGCGTCGCCATGAGCTTGTTCGCCGAGTCGAAGGGCACGACATCGAGTCGCGTCGTTCCGGCCCCGGTGATCCCTCCCTTCATCGCGACGACCTTCAGCGCGCCCTCGGTGGGCTCGCCGACCAGCGTCCAGCCGGCATCCGTCTCCCTGATGTGCGCGTCGTTGCAGAGGTTCGCGACCGCCAGCATCGCGGTCAGGTCTCCGCCGCCGGCCGGAGCGATCTCCCCCTCCGGGCGGTAGCCGAGCCCGCTCACGGTGTACTCGGCGAGCGGGGTCACGATCCGCCGCACGGTCATCTCGTTCTTGGTGAGGGTGCCGGTCTTGTCCGAGCAGACGGTCGTCACCGACCCGAGGGTCTCGACCGCGGTGAGCTTGCGCGTGATGGCGCTGCGCCGCGCCATCTGCTGCACCCCGATCGCCAGGGTGATCGTGACCAGGGCCGGCAGCCCCTCGGGGATCGCCGCCACCGCGAAGCCGATCGTGGCCGAGATGAGATCGGCGAACGGCATCCGGTGCACGAACCGGCCGATCGCGAGCATCAGCACCGCCATGCCGAGGATCACGAGCGTGAGGCGCTTGCCGAAGTCGTCCAGCTGGCGGGTCAGCGGGGTCTCGAGCGACCCCGACTCGCCGACGAGCGTCTGGATCGTGCCGATCTCGGTGCGCGCGCCCGTGCCGGTGACGATGCCGCGGCCGGTGCCGGCGGCGACGATCGTCCCCGAGAACGCCATCGAGCTGCGATCGCCCACCCCGGCATCGTCGGGCACCGGGTCGACGGACTTCGACGAGGGCACCGACTCCCCCGTGAGCGCGGACTCGTCGATGCGCAGCTGGGCGGCGCCCACCAGGCGGAGGTCGGCGGGCACCTTGTCGCCCGGGGCCAGCCGCACCACGTCACCGGGCACGAGGTCGGCTGCGGGCACGGCGTGCCACCCTCCGTCGCGGCGCGCCGAGGCATCCGCCGACAGCATCCCCCTGATCCCCGCCAGCGCCTTCTCCGCCCGGCCCTCCTGCACGAAGCCGATCACGGCATTGATGACGGCCACCGCCATGATCACCCAGAACTCGAGCCAGTCGCCCATGATCCCCTTGATCGCGGCGGCGCCCAGGAGGATGTAGATCAGCGTGTCGTTGAAGTGGACGAGGAACCGGACGATCGCGGGCCGGCGACGCGCCTCCGGCAGGAGGTTCGGTCCGAGCGCCTCAAGACGGGCGGCCGCCTCCGCCGAGGACAGCCCGCCCGCATCGGTGCGCAGCCGCTGCGCGACGTCGTCGGCTGTCAGCGCGTGCGGCCGATCGATGGGTTCCGGCGCCGCGCTGTCCACGGATGCTCCTATGCGGCCCCGTCGAACATGCTGGTCACCGAGCCGTCCTCGAAGACCTCCCGGATCGCGCGTGCGAGCAGCGGTGCGATGGGCAGGATCGTCAGGCCCGGGAAGCGCTCACGCTCCGGCACCGGGATGGTGTCGGTCACCACCACCTCGTCGATCGCCGGATCCTGCAGGCGCTCGGTCGCCGGGTCGCTGAAGACCGCGTGGGTGGCCGCAACGATGACCTTCTCGGCGCCGTTCGCCTTCAGCGCCTGGGCCGCCATCATGATCGTGCCGCCGGTGTCGATCATGTCGTCGACGAGCAGGCACACGCGGCCGTCGACGTGCCCGACGATCTCGTGGACGGTGACCTGATTGGCCAGGTTCGGGTCGCGCCGCTTGTGGATGATCGCCAGCGGAGCGCCCAGGCTGTCCGACCACTGATCGGCCACGCGCACGCGCCCGGTGTCGGGTGAGACGACGGTGAGCCGGGCACGGTCCTCGTCGGTGAGGGACTGCTGGAAGTGCCCGAGCAGCACCGGCTTCGCGAAGAGGTGGTCGACGGGTCCGTCGAAGAACCCCTGGATCTGCGCGGCGTGCAGGTCGACGCTCATGACCCGGTCGGCGCCGGCGGTGCGCAGCAGATCGGCGATCAGGCGCGCGCTGATCGGCTCGCGACCGCGACCCTTCTTGTCCTGCCGGGAGTAGGGGTAGTACGGGGCGACGACGGTGATCCGCTTGGCCGACGCGCGCTTGGCGGCGTCGAGCATGATCAGCAGCTCCATCATCCACTCGTTGACCGGCGGCCCGAACGACTGGATGAGGAAGACGTCGCAGCCGCGGATCGACACCTCGAAGCGGGTGAGGATCTCGCCGGAGGCGAAGGTGCGGTACTCGGTCGGCACGAGCTGGGTGCCCAGCGCCTCCGCGACCGCGGCGGCCAGCTCGGGGTGCGAGCGACCGGCCGCGACGACGAGTCGCTTCTTGGTCTTGGTGACCAGCCCGGGGGCGATGCCGTGGTCGCGGTCGAGGTCAGTCTTCTTCTTGCCCACCCTGTTCCGCCCTCTCCGCCGCTTCCGCGGCGGCCGTGCCCGGCCGGCTTCGCCCGACCCAGCCCTCGATGTTGCGCTGCGGGGCCGCCAGGAGCGCGAGCGCACCCGGCGGGACATCCTTCCGAACGACGGTTCCGGCGCCCGTGTAGGCCCCGTCTCCGATCCTAACGGGCGCGACGAACACGTTGTGCGACCCGGTGCGCACGTGATCGCCGACCTCGGTCCGATGCTTGGCCACTCCGTCGTAGTTCGCCACGATCGTGCCGGCGCCGATGTTGGCGCCCACGCCCACCTCGGCATCGCCGACGTAGGACAGGTGCGGCACCTTGCTGGCGTCGCCGATGCGGGCGTTCTTGGTCTCGACGAAGGTGCCGATCTTGCCGTCGGCGCCCAGGTACGTGCCCGGGCGGAGGTACGCGAACGGGCCGACGCTCGCCCGCGCGCCGATCACCGCGAGCGTCCCGTCGGTGCGCGTCACCCGGGCGTGCTCGCCCACCTCGCAGTCGGTGAGGGTGGTGTCCGGGCCGATCACCGCGCCGGTGGCGACCACCGTGGCCCGCAGCAGCTGCGTGTTCGGCCGCACCGTCACGTCCGGCGCCAGGGTGACCGTCTCGTCGATCCAGGTGGTGGCGGGGTCCATCACCGTCACGCCCTCGCGCTGCCACCGGCGCACGATGCGGTCGTTGAGGATGCGGGCCGCCTCCGCCAGCTGGATGCGGTCGTTGACGCCGAGCGCGACGCGGGGGTCGGGGGCCACCGTGGCGGCGACCTGGTCTCCCGCGGCGCGCAGCAGGCCGATCACGTCGGTGAGGTAGCGCTCGCCCTGGGAGTTGGCGGTGCCGACGGCGCCGATGTGCGCGCGCAGCTGCGCCGCACGGAACACGTACACGCCCGCGTTGATCTCGTCGATCGCGGCCTCGTCGGCAGAGGCATCCTTCTGCTCCACGATCCGCTCGACCGTTCCGTCCGCCGCGCGCACCACGCGACCGTAGCCGGTCGGATCGGGCATGCGGGCGCTGAGCAGCGTCGCCGCCGCGCCCGAGGCCCGGTGGGCGGCGATGAGCTCGGCCAGCTCGGACGCCTCCAGCAGCGGCACGTCGCCGCTGAGCACGAGCACGTCGCCGCCGAAGTCGCCGGGAAGCTGCTGCAGGGCGACCTCGACGGCACGGCCGGTGCCCGGGATCTCGTCCTGGTCGACGATCTGCAGGTCGGCGCCCCCGTCGTCGATGGCCTCGGCGACGCGGTCGCGCTCGTGACGCACCACGACCCGCACGTACGCCGCATCCAGATCGCGGGCGGTGGAGATCACGTGGGCCACGAGCGGGCGGCCGCCGATCGGATGCAGCACCTTGGGCAGCGACGACTTCATGCGGGTGCCCTGGCCGGCGGCGAGGATGACGATGGCGAGCTGGGTGTCTGTCATGCTCCGCCGCCAGGACTCGAACCTGGACCTCACAGCTCCAAAGGCTGTCGTGCTGCCATTACACCACGGCGGACCGCGGCCCCGGTCTCGCCCGTGCCGCCCGTCAAGTCTGCCATGCACGGTCCGGGCGCCCCGCGATAATGGGACCATGCCGCCGCGCGAGAACGACGAGGTCGACCGCATCGTCGACGCCTGGAGCGCACAGCGTCCCGACCTCGACTTCTCGCCCCTGCAGGTGCTCTCCCGCGTCGACCGGCTCTCGCGCCACCTCGATCGCGCGCGGCGCGCCGCGTTCCAGCGCAGCGATCTGGAGCTGTGGGAGTGGGACGTGCTCTCGGCGCTGCGTCGTGCCGGCGAGCCGTATCAGCTGAGCCCCAAGCAGCTGCTGCAGCAGACGCTCGTCTCCAGCGGCACGATGACCAATCGCATCGACCGCCTCGTCGGCCGGCGGCTGGTGCGCCGCGAGGCCGACCCGGGCGACCGGCGCGGGGTGCTGGTGACCCTCACCGACGACGGGCGCGTGCGGGTGGATGCCGCGATCACGCGCCTGGTCGACGCGGAGGCGGTGCTGCTGTCATCCCTCTCCCGCTCGGACCGCGAGCGCCTCGCCGCCCTGCTGCGCAAGCTCAGCCTCGGGTTCGACGCCTGATCAGTCCAGCACGGGTGCGTGCGGCGCAGTCGGCGACGAGTGCAGCCACCCCACCTCGGGGCCACGCTCGAACAGGTGACGGAAGGCGTAGACGAGCGGGTGCCACGCCACGGGGTCGACGTTCCCGTCCGGGCACAGCAGGCCGGGATCGGCGTGCACCCGCAGCACCTCTGCCTCGACCATGTCGTAGCCGCCGTCGACGCCGGGGGTGAGCCGGCGCACCTTCGCCTCGAACTGCAGCCGGCACTCCCGCACGCGCGGCGGCGCCACCAGCTCCGAGGGCTGCGCGGTGAGCCCGGCGGCGCCGAACTTGTCGGGTTCGTACCGGTAGCGCTTCGCCTTGTGCGCGGGCACCGGGGTGCGGCCCGTCAGCGTCGACAGCCGCACGACCGCCTGCCAGTTCTCCGGCGAGGGGAAGCCGATGGTCAGCTCGCCGCGGGCGTGCAGGTTCAGCGAGGTCTGACTGTCGTCCTCGATGCCCAGCACGACCATGTTCCCCAGCGCCCAGTGCGACGAGGCCGGCGACAGGTTCGGGGTGCCGTCGTCATTGGTGGTGCCCACCAGGAAGGCGGGGGTTCCGACGTACAGCACGCTGGGATGCGCCTCCACGTGCGTGGGCGCCGGCGCCGGCGCCGCCTCGTGCGGTGCGAGCCATCCGTCCTCCCCGCGCTGGAGCGGGATCGTCTCGATCACCACGTCGCGGTCCGCGGACGGGATCGGGCCGAGGATGCGCACGCCGGCGCCGTCCACCTCCACCGCGATGCCCTGGCGGCGCAGCGCCTCCGCGTCCAGGACCACCAGCACGATCGGCAGCGTGAGGTCGGCGTACCGCTGGTCGAGCACGGACTGGACGGCCTCGGCGGTGCACGCGCGGATGTGCCCGCCGTCGACGTAGGGGGTCCCCCGGGTGGCCGCCTCATAGGCTCCGGCCGGAACGCTCATCTCCCAGTCGTCGGCGATGGCGACGTGGTACACCCGCTCTGAACCCATGATCCCAACGTATCCCCGCGCACCGGGCGCCCGGCCCGTCGTTACGGCGCGCTGCCGGGGGCCTGTGCGCGGCACGCAGGCGTCACCACGTAGCCTTCCCTGGATGGCACATCTGCTCGGAGCCCAGGCCCTGCACGTCGAATACCCCGCGAAGGTGGTGCTCGACGACGTCTCGCTGGGCGTGGACGAGGGCGATCGCATCGGCATCGTGGGGCGCAACGGCGACGGGAAGTCCACCCTCATGAAGGTGCTCACCGGCCGTGTCGAGCCCGACTCCGGCCGCGTCACCCGTCGCGGCGGCCTGCGGGTCGGCATGCTCGCGCAGGAGGACGACCTCCCCGCCGAGGGGTCGGTGCAGGACGCGGTCGTCGGCGACCGGGCCGAGCACCTGTGGCTCGGCGACGCGCGCATCCGGGACGTGCTCGCGGGACTGCTGGGCGATGTCGAACTCGCGACGCCGCTGGCGAGCCTGTCCGGAGGTCAGCGCCGCCGCGTCTCGCTGGCACGCCTGCTCGTCGAGGACTGGGACATCGTGGCGCTGGACGAGCCCACGAACCATCTGGATGTCGAGGGCATCGCGTGGCTGGCCGATCACCTGCGGGCGCGGTGGCCGGCGGCATCCGGCGCGCTGCTGCTGGTCACGCACGACCGCTGGTTCCTCGACGCGGTGTGCACGCGCATGTGGGAGGTCCACGACGGCGAGGTCGAGGCGTTCGAGGGCGGCTATGCCGCGTACGTGCTGCAGCGGGTGGAGCGGCAGCGCCAGGCCGCCGTCGCGGAAGAGAAGCGGCGCAACCTGCTGCGCAAGGAGCTGGCGTGGCTGCGCCGCGGGGCGCCCGCGCGCACCTCGAAGCCGAAGTTCCGATTGGATGCCGCGAGCCAGCTCATCGAGGGAGAGCCGCCGCCGCGCGACTCCGTCGAGTTGATGCAGCTGGCCACGGCGCGCCTGGGCAAGGATGTCGTCGACCTGCTGGACGCCGGTGTCTCCTTCGGCGATCGCGTGGTGCTGCGCGATGTCCAGTGGCGCATCGCGCCCGGCGAGCGCACCGGGATCCTGGGGCCCAACGGCGCGGGCAAGACCACGCTCCTGGGGCTGGTCGCAGGGACCGTCGAGCCCACGTCGGGGCGGGTCAAGCGCGGGAAGACCGTGCGCGTGGCCACGCTCAGCCAGCGCCTCACCGAGCTCGACGACCTCGCCCACCTGCGGGTGCGCGAGGTGCTCGCCCGGCAGAAGACGACGTATGCCGCCGGCGGCCGGGAGCTGACCCCCGCCCAGCTGCTGGAGCGGCTCGGGTTCCGCTCGTCGGAGCTGTCGACGCCCGTGCGCGACCTCTCCGGCGGCCAGAAGCGGCGCCTGCAGCTCCTGCTCGTGCTGCTGGGCGAGCCGAATGTGCTGATCCTCGACGAGCCGAGCAACGACTTGGACACCGACATGCTCGCCGCCCTCGAAGACCTGCTGGATTCGTGGCCGGGCACGCTCCTGGTCGTCTCGCACGACCGGTACCTGCTGGAGCGGGTGACCGATCAGCAGTACGGGATCCTCCCCGGCGCGGACGGCGCGGGGCGCCTGCGGCATCTGCCGGGCGGGGTCGACGAGTACCTGCGGCTGCGCGCGGCTCCCCCGACGAGCTCGGGAACCGGCGTCGTCCGAACCGCTCACCCGTCATCGACGGAGCCGCAGCCGAGGCCACACGCCGACCCCCCACTCGCCGGCGCCGCGCGCCGTGCCGCCGAGAAGGAGCTGTCGGCGATCGACCGCAAGCTCGACAAGCTCGCCACAGAGCTCGCTGCGCTCGACGTGCAGCTGGCCGAGGCGCACGACGACTACGAGCGCCTCCTCGTCCTGCAGAGCAGGCGCGACGCCCTGGTGGCCGAGATCGCCGAGCTGGAGGACCGCTGGCTGCGGCTCTCCGAGCAGCTCGGCTAGCCACTGGGGCGACGGACCTCAGCTCAGGCCATTGTCAGCCAGCCACTGCGTCGCGATGTCGGCCGACGACTTCTTGTCGACCGTGCTCTGCACGTTCAGCGCCACGAGGCCGTCGGCGGTGAGCTTGGCCTGCACGGCGTTGATGACATCCGCGATCTCGTCGGCGACGTCGACGTTCACCAGCGGGACCACGTTCGACGCGAGGAACAGCCCCTCCGGGTCCGCCAGCACCGTGAGACTCTCGGTCTCGATGCGCGGGTCGGCGGTGAACACGTTCGCCACGTTCACGGTGCCGGCCACCAGCTCGTCGACCGTGGTGTCCCCGGTCCCCTTGAACTCGACGTCGATGCCGTAGACCTCCTTCAGCCCCGCCGGCCCGTACGGCCGCTCGGCGAGTTCGGGCGGACCGCCCAGCACGAGCGTCTCGGAGACGTTCGCCAGATCGGCGATCGTGGCGAGTCCGTTCGCATCGGCGAAGGCCGTCGTCACGGTGTAGGAGTCCTGATCGCTCGCCTCGGCCTGGTCGAGCACCGTGAGGTTGTCCGGCAGCGCCTCGCCCAGCGCCGCGTACACGTCGTCAGGCGTGCGCGCCTCGGTCTCGGGGTCGAAGAACTGCAGCAGGTTGCCCGTGTACTCGGGGAAGAGGGTGATCTCGCCGCTCTCGATGGAGGGGATGTAGGCGTCGCGCTGGCCGATCTGGAACTTGCGCTCCACCGTGAAGCCCGCGTTCTCCAGCGCCTGGGCGTAGATCTCGGCGACGATCTCGTTGGAGTAGTACGACTGCGAGCCCACGACGATCGTCTCGGTCTCGCCGCCGCCTCCGGCCGGTGTCGTCGGGGTCTCGAGCGGGTTGTCCGAGGCGCAGCCGGCGAAGGCCAGGGCACCGGCGACGAGGACGGCGGTCGCCGCGAGTCGCTTCCGTGCTGTGAACATGATTCCTCTTCTCTGTGGGGGTTCAACGGATCAGGTCGTGGCGGCCGCAGGTCGGGATGCCGCGACCCGGCCGTCGGCGCTGCGCACCCGCACTCCGCGACGCACCACGAGGTGCTGGAGCAGCGCGAACAGGCCGTCGAGCACGAGCGCGAGGGCGGCGACGAGGATCGCTCCGCCGAGCACCATCGCGAAGTCGCGCAGCGGGATGCCGACGATGATGTACTGGCCGAGCCCGCCGAGGTCGACGTAGGCGGCGATCGTGACCGTCGCGACCACCTGCAGCGTGGCCGCCCGCAGACCCGCCACCAGCAGCGGCATCCCCAGCGGCACCTCGATGCGCCACAGCACCTGCCAGGCCGTCATGCCCATCGCCCGGCCGGCGTCGATGACCGACCGGTCGATCGCCTCGAAGCCGCTGTACGCCCCGGCGAGGATCGACGGGATGCCCAGCAGCACGAAGGTGATCACCGCCGCCTCCGGCTTGTGGAGCACGCCCATGACCAGCACCAGCAGCAGGAGCAGCCCGAACGACGGGATGGCGCGCGCCGCGCCCGAGACCGCGACGGCGATGTCGCGCCCGCGGCCGGTGTGCCCGATGGCCCAGCCGGCCGGGATCGCGATGACCGCGGCGATGAGCACCGACACGAACGTGTAGAGGAGGTGCTCGGCGAGGGCGACGGGGATCGGGTCGAGCTGCGCGCCGGGCTCGCCGGAGAAGATCCAGGCGATCGCATCCAGGAAGAGGTTCATGCCGCCGCCCCCACCTCCAGCGCGAGGCGCGCGCGGGTCCCGGGCAGCGTGCGCCGCGTCCACGGCATCAGCAGGCGCCCCAGCAGCACGAGCAGCAGATCGATCGCCACCGCGAGGACGACCACGGCGACGACGCCGGACAGGATCTCCTCGACGATGCGGCGCTGCAGGCCGTTCGTGAACAGATAGCCGAGGTTCACCACGCCGACGAGGATGCCGACCGTCGCGAGGGAGATCGTGCTGACCGCCGTCACCCGCAGGCCCGCGACGATCACCGGACCCGCCAGCGGCAGATCGACCGCCCAGAACCGGCGGAAGGAGCTGTAGCCGACCGCGGTGGCGGCCAGGCGCGCGTCCGGGCTGACCGCATCGAGCCCGTCTGCGACGCTGCGCACCATGAGCGCCACGCCGTAGATGGTGAGCGCGACGATGAGGTTCGTCTCGCTGAGCGGGCTGTAGCCGAACACGGCGGGAAGCAGGATCAGGAGGGCCAGCGACGGGATCGTGTACAGCAGCCCGGTGAGCGTGACGATCGTGCCCCGCACGAGGCGATAGCGCCAGGCGACCCAGCCCAGGGGGATCGCGACCACGAGCGAGATGACGATCGGGATCACGCTCTGCCGGAGATGCTCGAGCGTGAGCTGACCGATGAGGCCGAGGTTCTCCAGAACCCAGGTCACGCGCTCCTCCTCGCGACCGGCTCGTCGGTGATCGCCCCCTGTGTGCGTCCCTCCGCGTCCACGACCACCGTGCCGCGCGCGGTCTCCTTCAGGTGCAGCGCGCGCTTGCCCTTCTCGGCGCCGATGAAGCTCGCCACGAAGTCGTCGGCGGGGTCCTCGATGATCTGACTGGGGCTGCCGGTCTGCGCGACCTGCGCCCCCTCCCGGAGGATCACGACCTTGTCGCCGAGCAGGAACGCCTCGTCGATGTCGTGCGTGACGAACACCACCGTCTTGCCGATGTCGGTCTGCAGCCGGATCAGCTCCTGCTGCAGCTCGGCCCGCACGATCGGGTCGACCGCGCCGAACGGCTCGTCCATCAGCAGGATGTTCGGGTCGGCGGCCAGTCCGCGCGCCACACCCACGCGCTGCTGCTGCCCGCCGGAGAGCTGGCTGGGGTACCGGTCGGCCATGCCCGGGTCGAGCCCCACCGTCTTCATGAGCTCCAGCGCGCGGGAGCGGGCATCCCGGCGCCTGGTTCCGCTGAGCACGGGGACCGTGGCGATGTTCTCGGCGACGGTGAAGTGCGGAAGGAGCCCGGAGTTCTGCATGACGTACCCGATGCTCCGGCGCAGCTGCACGGCCGGGCGGGATGCCACGTCCTCGCCGTCGATCGAGATGACGCCCGCGCTGGGGTCGACCATGCGGTTGATCATCCGGAGGAGCGTCGTCTTGCCGCTTCCGGAGGAGCCGACCAGGACCGTCGTGCGGTGGGCGGGGATGACCATGCTGAAGTCGTCCACCGCGCGGGTGCCGTCGGGGAAGACCTTCGACACACCGGCGAACTCGATCACGATCCTGCTCCCTCCGGTTGGCCGATCGTGCGACGCGCGAGTTCCACGCTAGTGGAGCACTCCGACACGCGGGCCGGGATTTCGGACTGCGTCGCCGGCGCGGCGGCGCCGGGTCCTCAGTACCAGTAGCTCAGCCGCGGGGCGCGGTGCCACCCGAACAGGCGTGCCGCGAGCTCCGGGTCGTCGGCGTCCACGCGCCCGGCATCGGCGAGGGTCGCCAGGGACACACCGCCCAGGTATGCCGCCGACAGGTCCGTGACGCCCAGGCGCACCGTCGTGTCCGCCCCGGCGCCCCCCGACGCCTCGGACACGGCTCCCGCCCCGTCCTCGCCGACCTCGAGCAGCCAGCGTCCGGCGGCATGTCCGAGCGGATCGTCCACCTCCAGCAGCAGCCGGCCCGGCGCGCCGTACCGGCGGGCGCCCAGCGCCGCCGGCACGTCGAGGATCCGCACGTACTCGTGGTCGGTCACCGTCACGCGCGCCGCGCGCTGGTCGCCGATCATCCACAGCAGCGGCTCGTCCACCGAGAGCTCCCCCGCCTTGAGCTGTCCGATGAGGTCGAGTTCGACGAGGAAGCGCCACAGCGCCGCGTACGCATCGCGGTCGAGGGCGACCAGGTAGTGCAGGTGCGCAGTCGAGTTCGCGAAGTCGTCGTCGTTCTGCGCGGTCGAGTACACGGCGACCCCGCGCACCTCTCCCGCGGCATCCGCGTACTGGACCGCCCTGCGCCCGCCGGCGTCCTTGGCGCCGGGGTGCGTGCCGGCGAAGCGGTCCATGTGCCCGCGCGGCATGCGCAGCTCGCCGGCATCCCGCAGGCGCGCGCGCTCATGCAGACTGGCGGCGAGCTGTACCCACCGCTCGCGCGTGATGAAGTCGACGCGGCCGTCGGGCACGGGCCCGGTCCACGCCACGCGTGTGAGATCCAGCGTCCACGTGGCCGCCGCCACTGCGGACGCGAAGCCGAAGCGGCCGTAGATGGTCGACTCGCTGACGGTGAGCGCCGCGATCGGAAGACCCTGTCCGGCGGCCAGCCGCAGCTCGCCTTCCATGAGGGCGCGCAGCATGCCGCGGCGGCGATGGGTGGGGGCGACCGTCACGGCGGAGATCGCGCAGGCCGGGATGGCGGTGCCGCCGGGCACGGTCAGCTCGCCGACCCACGACGCGAAGGTCGCGACCGGCTCCTGCGGGACGGGCGCGGTCGGGTCGTAGACGCCCGTCAGGCGACGGTATGCGGCGCGCTCGCGCGCGGCGTCCTCGTCGTCGCTGGGCTGCGGCTCGAGGAAGCCGCGCGCCATGGCTCGGCGCCATGCGGTGAAAGCCGGCGTGTCGTCGCCGGGCAGCACCCGCAGCTCGCAGCCGCGGGCGGCGAGCGCCTCGACGGCACGGGGGTCGGGTGGGGCGGTCAGGTGGGTGCGATTGTCGGGCGCCATGATGTCCTTCAGCCGATCAGATGGGCTCCTCGCACGGGTCCGTGCACGTGGAGCGCGGACCAGCCCGAGGCGTTGAGGGTGACCTGCAGATCGAGCGCCTCCTCCGGGCCGTCGGTGAGGAACGCGACCGTCGGCCCCGAGCCGGAGACGATTCCGGCCAGAGCCGCCTCGGCGGACTCGCCCGTCTCGAGCACGTCCCGCAGCCGCGGATGCAGGCTGAGTGCCGCCGCCTGCAGATCATTGCGCAGGCCGTGGGCCAGCGCCGCGGGGTCGCCGGCGCGCAGCGCCTGCAGCACGGCGGGGTCGACGACGGGGACTGCAGGGGCCGAGAGGACGCCGGGGGCGGAGCGCTCGCGCAGCTCGTCGAGCCGCCGGTAGGCGGCGGGCGTGGACACGCCGGTCTCGTCGGTGACCAGCACCCAGTCGAAGCGCGCCCGCGCAAGGGCGGGGCTGAGGCGGTCGCCGCGTCCGGTGCCGACGGCAGTGCCCCCCATGAGCGCGAACGGCACGTCCGCGCCGAGCTCGGCGCCCAGCTTCTGCAGCTCGGCGCTTCCGAGGTCGGCGCCCCAGACCGCGTCGCAGGCCACGAGGGCGGCTGCGGCATCCGCCGATCCGCCGCCCATCCCGCCGGCGACCGGGACGTGCTTGACGATCTCGAGGTGGACGCCGCCGCCGTAGCCGATGCGTCCGGCGAGCGCACGCGCCGCACGCAGCGCCAGGTTCTCCTCGTCCAGCGGCACGCCCGAGACATCCATCGTCCCGCTGACCGCGATCGTGAACTCGTCGGCGGGGGTGGCCCACACGTCTTCGTACAGCGACACCGCCTGGTACACCGACGCGACGTCGTGGTAGCCGTCCGCGCGCCGGGCACCCACCTCGAAGTACAGGTTGAGCTTGCCGGGTGCGCGCACGTGCACCGTGCCGTCGAGCGCTGAGAGCGCCACTCACACCTCCCGCGGTTCCGGCGGAGTCACACCGCGCTCGACTCGGCCCACAGGTCGACGTCCACCGAGTCCGAGACGGCGTCGATCTGCTCGAGCTCCTCCATGGTGAACGCGGGCCCGTCGAGGGCGGCGAGGTTCTCGTCCAGCTGCTCCGGGCGCGAGGCGCCGATGAGCGCCGAGGCGACCACCGGATCGCGCAGCACCCACTGCAGCGCCAGCTGCGCCAGTGTCTGCCCGCGCTCGCGCGCGATGACATCGAGGCTGCGCAGGGCACGCAGCGTGGACTCCGACAGCCGCTCGCCCCGCAGCGACGAGCGCTTCTGCGCGCGCTGGGCCGTGCCGTCGGCGAGGTAGCGGCCGGTGAGCAGCCCTTGCGCGAGCGGGGTGAAGGCGATGGCTCCCAGGCCCTCCTGCGTGAGCACCCCGGTGAGGCCGTCCTCGACCCAGCGATTGAGGATCGAATAGGCGGGCTGGTGGATGATCAGCGGGGTGCCCAGGCTCCGGGCGACCGCCGCGGCGACCACCGTGCGCTCGGCGCTGTACGACGAGATGCCGACGTACAGGGCCTTCCCCTGCCGGACCAGGGTGTCCAGCGCCCCCATCGTCTCCTCGATGGGGGTCACGGCATCGAAGCGGTGCGAATAGAAGATGTCGACGTAGTCCAGACCCATCCGCTGCAGCGAGGCGTCGGCGCTGGCGAGGACGTGCTTGCGCGACCCGAACTCGCCGTAGGGTCCGGGCCACATGTCCCAGCCCGCCTTCGAGGAGATGATGAGCTCGTCGCGGTACGGGCGGAGGTCTTCGGCGAGGATGCGCCCGAAGTTCTTCTCGGCCGACCCGTAGGGCGGGCCGTAGTTGTTGGCCAGGTCGAAGTGCGTGATGCCCGAATCGAACGCGTGCCGCAGCAGCGCCCGTTGATCGTCGAGGGGGATGTTGTCGCCGAAGTTCCACCACAGCCCCAGCGAGATCGGCGGCAGATACAGCCCGGATCTGCCGACCTGACGGTAGGCGGTCTTCTCGTGACGGTCGCCGGCGGCGACGTAGGGGCGGTGGATGTCGGGAACGCCCGAGCGGAAGCGGGCCGGCTCTTCGGTCACGTGTCGACACTAGCGCGGGGGTGGCCCCCGCGTCAGGCGTCGTGCTGCGCGCGGGCGATGCGCTGGAAGTCGTCGACGCCGAGCTGCTCGCCGCGGGCGGTGGGCGCGATCCCGGCCCGCTCCAGGACCTCGGATGCCGCGGCCGCGGTGCCGCCGAGGAGCCCGCTCAGAGCCTGCCGCAGCATCTTGCGCCGCTGCTGGAACGCGGCGTCGATGAGGGCGAACGTGCGCCGGCGCTCGACGTCGTCGCCGCGGGGAGCGGAGGCGCGCTCGAAGGCGACGAGCACGGAGTCGACGTTCGGGACCGGCCAGAACACCTGCCGCGAGACGGTGCCCGCCAGCCGCCAGGCGCCGTACCACGAGGCCTTCGCGCTGGGGGCGCCGTAGGTCTTCGACCCAGGGGGCGCCGCGAGCCGCTCCCCCACTTCGGCCTGCACCATGACGACACCGCGCCGCAGGGCCGGGAAGGTCTCCAGCAGGTGCAGCAGCACCGGCACGGACACGTTGTACGGCAGGTTCGCGACCAGCACCGTGGGGTCGCCGGGCAGCTCCGTGACGCGGAGGGCATCGGCATCCACCACGGTGAGCGCGCCCGGCTCGGCCCCGTGCCGGGCTGCGGTCTCGGCAAGACGGGCGGCGAGGCGATGATCGATCTCGACCGCGGTGACGGACGCGCCCGCCTCCAGGATCGCGAGGGTCAGCGAGCCCAGGCCCGGGCCGACCTCGACGACCCGCTCGCCCGGCCGGACGCCTGCGACCTGGACGATCCGGCGCACGGTTCCCGGGTCGATGACGAAGTTCTGCCCGAGCTTCTTGGTCGGGCTGACGCCGAGGTCGGCGGCCAGCGCGCGGATCTCGGCGGCGCCGAGGAGGGTCACGGGCATGCACCCCACAGTAGCCACGCGGCGAAATCGCCCGGAACCCGCCTCTCCCGCGGCGAGTCGCGGGGCGCTAGCGTACGCTCATGGAACCCAGTGTCAGCGCGGAGGCCTCGGCCCTTCGCGGTGTGTATCGCCGGAGGGCCATCGGCCTCTCCGTCGCTGCCGCGGTCGGCGGCTTTCTCTTCGGATTCGACTCGTCCGTCATCAACGGCGCGGTGGAGTCGATCCAGTCGGATTTCGCGCTGAACAGCTTCGTCACGGGGCTGGTCGTCGCGATCGCGCTGCTGGGCTGCGCCGCGGGTGCGATGGTGGCCGGTGCGCTCTCGGACCGGTGGGGCCGATTGCGCGTGATGTTCCTGGGTGCACTGATGTTCTTCGTCAGCTCGCTCGGCGCCGGGCTCACCGTGACGGTGTGGGACCTCGCGCTGTGGCGCGTCATCGGGGGCCTGGGCATCGGCATCGCGTCGGTCGTCGCCCCCGCCTACATCGCCGAGGTCGCCCCACGTCAGATCCGCGGCAGTCTCGCCTCGCTGCAGCAGCTGGCCATCACGCTCGGCATCTTCGCGGCCCTGCTGAGCGACTTCCTCCTCGAGGACCTCGCGGGCGGCCCGAACGACGTGCTGTGGCTGGGCCTGGACGCCTGGCGGTGGATGTTCCTCGTGGGGGTCATCCCGGCGGCGGTCTACGGCATCCTCTCGTTCATGGTCCCCGAGTCCCCGCGCTTCCTGATCGCCAAGGGGCGCACCGAGGAGGCGCGGGCGATCTTCGCGCGTCTCGTGCCCGCGGGCGAGCTGGACACCACGGTGGACGAGCTCGTCGCGACGATCGAGACCGATCGGATCAACGCGGGCGTGTCGATCCGGGGCCCCGTGCTCGGCCTGCAGGGGATCGTCTGGATCGGCATCATCCTGTCGGTGTTCCAGCAGTTCGTCGGGATCAACGTGATCTTCTACTACTCGACGAGCCTGTGGAACTCGGTCGGCTTCAACAACCCGGCGCTCATCAGCGTGATCACCAGCGTCACCAATGTGGCCGTCACGCTGGTGGCGATCTTCCTGGTCGACAAGGTGGGCAGGCGCCCGATCCTGCTCACGGGCTCGGTGATCATGGCCGTCTCACTGGCCGCGATGGCTCTGGCGTTCTCGTTCGCCGAGCTCGATGCGAACGAGCAGCTGGTGCTCTCGGGAGCCTGGGCGCCGATCGCGCTGGTGGCGGCGAACCTGTTCGTGATCGGCTTCGGGGCGTCGTGGGGTCCGCTCGTGTGGGTGCTCCTGGGCGAGATCTTCCCCAGTCGCATCCGCGGCAAGGCGCTGGGGGTCGCCGCCGGCGCGCAGTGGATCGCCAACTTCCTCATCACGATGACGTTCCCGCCCATGAGCGAGTGGTCGCTGCCGCTGACCTACGGCATGTACGCGCTGTTCGCCGCGCTGTCGTTCGTGTTCGTGTACGTCAAGATCCCCGAGACGAAGGGCGTCGACATCGAGCAGACCGGGGCGCTGTTCGCGGTGCGCTCGGCGAGGACCGGCGGCTGATCAGAACTCGCCGTAGACCGCCAGCGTGTTCGCGGCCAGCTGCGCGCTGAGCTCGTCGACGTCGATGCCGAGTTCGGCGGCCATGAATCGCACCGTCAGCGGCACGAGGTAGGGCGCGTTCGGCCGACCCCGGTACGGCACGGGGGTCAGGAACGGGGCATCGGTCTCCACGAGGATGCGGTCGCGCGGCGTGACCGCCAGCGCATCGCGCAGGTTCTGCGCGTTCTTGAAGGTCACGTTGCCGGCGAAGCTGAGGTACCAGCCGCGGTCGGCCGCGTACCGGGCCATCGCCTCATCACCCGAGAAGCAGTGGAACACCGTGCGCTCGGGCGCACCGACCCGTTCGAGGGTCTGCAGCACGGCGTCGTGCGCGTCACGATCGTGGATCTGCATCGCGATGGCGTGCTTGCTGGCCAGCGCGATGTGCGCCTCGAAGCTCTCGAACTGCGCCGGGCGTCCGGTCTCGTCCGTGCGGAAGAAGTCCAGACCCGTCTCGCCGATCGCCCGTACGCGCGGCTGAGCGGCGAGCTCGTCGATGACGCCGATCGCCTCGTCGAGACGACCGGCGGCAGCGTACGCGGGTGCCTCGTTGGGATGGATCGCGACCGCCGCGAGCACGCGGGGGTGGGATGCCGCAGCCCACGCCGACCAGCGGCTCGACTCGATGTCGCCCCCGGCCTGCACGACACCGTGCACCCCGACGGCTGCGGCACGCGCCAGCTGCTCGTCGAGGGTCAAGCCCTCGCCGTCGGTGATCTCGAGGTGTGCGTGATTGTCGTAGACGGCGACGGCCAGCCGCTCCGGCGCCGGGGGATACGTGACGTCCCGTGCGCCCTTCTCCCGCCGGCGCACGTACTGGCTGGGGTCGGTCACGCCTGCTCCACCCGCGGGAACAGCGGAGCCAGGCCGTTGACGGAGGTGCCGGGCTTGAGCACACCCCAGGCGCCCGCCTCGCGGATCGGCTGATCCTGCAGACGGCCGAGCGACTCGGCGGCGCCCAGCGCGACCCACAGTTTCTCGGTCGACACGGGCATCACCGGCGACAGCAGCACCGCGAGCGCTCGCAGTCCCTCGGCGCAGGTGTAGAGCACGGTGCCCAGTCGCGCGCGCTGCGCGTCGTCCCCTTCGGCACGCTCAGGGCGGCGCTTGGCGAGCACCCACGGCTCATTGTCGGTGATGTATCCGTTGAGCTCGTCGACGATCGTCCAGATCGCGTCGATCGCCTCGTCGATGCGGAAGCGATCGATCGCGGCATCCGCCTTCGCCGCGGCACCCGCCACCAGCTGCTGGATCTCGCGATCCGCGTCGGTGTACTCCCCCGGCACCGGGACGATTCCTTCGAAATACCGCTCGATCATCGCCGTCGTGCGCGAGGCGAGATTGCCGAAGCCGTTGGCGAGCTCGGCGTGGTACCGGGCAGCGAGGTCCTCCCACGAGAACGACCCGTCGTGCCCGAACGGGATCGCCGAGAGGAAGTAGAACCGGTACGCGTCCGACCCGAAGACGTCGATGATCTCGCTCGGTGCGATGCCGGTGAGCTTCGATTTCGACATCTTCTCGCCGCCGACCAGCAGCCAGCCGTGCGCGAACACGCCGGCGGGCACCTCGAGCCCGGCAGCCATGAGCATGGCCGGCCAGATCACGGCGTGGAAGCGCAGGATGTCTTTGCCGACGACGTGGTGGGCGGGCCAGCGGCGCTCGAACTCCGCCTCGTCCGAGCCGTAGCCGATCGCCGTGACGTAGTTGAGCAGCGCGTCGATCCACACGTAGATGACGTGGGATTCGTCCCACGGCACCCGGATGCCCCAGTCGAAGGTCGACCGCGAGACCGACAGGTCCTTGAGGCCGTGCTTGACGAACGAGACGACCTCGTTGCGCGCCGACTCCGGCTGCACGAACCCGGTGTCGTACAGGGCGAGCAGTCGGTCCTGGAACTCGCTGAGCTTGAAGAAGTAGTTCTTCTCCTGCAGCAGCTCCAGCGGCTTGGAGTGGATCGCGCAGACCTTGAGCCCCTCGAACGGCCCGGTGCCGTCGACGATCTCGGAGTCCGGCTTGAACTCCTCGCAGCCCACGCAGTACAGGGCCTCGTACTCGCCGGCGTAGATGTAGCCGCGGTCGTACAGCGCCTGGAAGAACACCTGGACGCTGCGCTCGTGGCGCTCCTGCGTGGTGCGGATGAAATCGTCATTGGCGACGTCGAGGTCCTTCAGCAGGGGGAACCAGGCTTCGCTGACGAGCTTGTCGACCCACTCCTGCGGCGTGACCCCGTTGGCGGCGGCGGCGCGCAGCATCTTCTGGCCGTGCTCGTCCGTGCCGGTGAGCATCCAGGTGTCGTCGCCGGCCTGCCGGTGCCAGCGGGCGAGCGCGTCCACGGCGACGGTGGTGTAGCCGTGGCCGATGTGGGGCACGTCGCTCGGATAGTAGATCGGCGTCGTGATGTAGAAGGAGCGGCCGGAAGTCACCCCCCGAGTCTACTTTCGCGGGATGCCGCCCCTCGCCGTGTGTCGCCGGCCCGGGGCGCCCGCTCAGCGCTTGACGGCGAGCGCCGCCTGATAGAGCTCGCGACGGGAGTGCCCGGTGTGGGCGGACACCTCCTCCGCGGCGTCCTTGAGCCGCGTGCCGGCGCGGACGAGCTCGAGCACCTGCGTGACCGCGTCGGGGAACGCCACCTCTTCGGCCCGGGCGCCGGCGACGACGATGACGACCTCGCCGCGCACCCCGGCATCCGCCCACGCCGCCAGCTCGGCCAGCGGTCCCCGCACCGTCTCCTCGTGGAGCTTGGTGAGCTCGCGGCTGACCGCGGCGCGCCGATCCGCACCGAACACCTCCGCCATCTCCGACAGCGTCGCCGCCACCCGCGACGGCGCCTCGAAGAACACCATCGTGCGCGGCTCGCGGGCGAGGGCCTGCAGCGCCGCGCGCCGCTCCCCCGGCTTGCGCGGCGCGAACCCCTCGAAGGCGAACCGGTCGGTGGGAAGCCCCGACACGGCCAGCGCCGTGACCACCGCGCTCGGCCCCGGCAGCGCGGTCACCGGCACCCCGGCCTCCGCCGCGGCGGCCACGAGGGCGTATCCGGGGTCGGAGACGGTGGGCATCCCGGCATCCGACAGCACCAGGAGATCCTCGTCCCGGGCGAGCTCGACCAGCTCCGCCGCCTTCTGCTTCTCGTTGTGGTCGTGCAGGGCGATCAGCCGCGGCCGGTTCGCGACCCCCAGTGCCGCGAGCAGCCGCTGGGCCGTCCGCGTGTCCTCGGCGGCGATCACCGTCGCCGCCTCCAGGGCGTCGACCAGCCGGCGACTGGCATCGCCCAGATTGCCGATCGGGGTCGCCGCCAGGATGATCACGCGGCCCAGCATAGGCTGGTGCGCGTGACCGCCGTCGAGCCGCTCTTCCCCGAGACGCCGCTCGCCGGCTCAGATCCGGCGCCGCGCCGGCCACGCTGGTACCACCTGCAGCTGCTGTGGCTGCGGCATCCCTCCACCCGGCGCGCCTACGACTGGCTCGCCCCGCTGCTGGTCACCCTGCTGGCCGCTGTGCTCCGCCTGCAGGGCCTCGCGCATCCGCACGCCCTCGTCTTCGACGAGACGTACTACGTGAAGGATGCCTGGACCCTCCTGCACCTCGGGTACGAGGGCAAGTGGCCCGAGGGCGCGAACGAGCTGTTCCTCGCCGGCGACGTGAACGTGTTCACGTCCGACCCGAGTTTCGTGGTGCACCCGCCGCTGGGGAAATGGATCATCGCGCTCGGGATGCTGCTGCTCGGTCCCGGGTCGGGCTGGGGCTGGCGCCTGACGACCGCACTGGTCGGCGTGGCCGCGGTCTTCCTGCTGTTCGTCGTCGGACGTCGCCTCACCGGGTCGACGACGGTGGGCGTCGTCGCCGCCTTCCTGCTCGCGATCGACGGCATCGGCATCGTGCTGAGCCGGGTCGTGCTGCTGGACAACTCCCTGATGCTCCTCGTGCTGCTCACGTTCTACTTCGTGCTGCTGGACCGGTCCCGCACACGAGAGCGCATCCTCGACGCGGTCGCCGCGCGCGCCTCCGCCCGCGCGGACGACGGGGACGACCGGCCTGTTCCGTGGGGCCCCGTGCTGTGGAACCGGCCCTGGGTGCTCGCCGCGGGCGCAGCGGCAGGTGCGGCCTGCGCGGTGAAGTGGTCGGGCGTCTACGTCCTCGCCGCGGTCGGCATCTACCTCGTCGTCAGCGACGCCCTCGTCCGTCGTGCGGCCGGCGTGGGCTTCTGGCCGACCGATGCCGCCTTCCGGCAGGGTCCGGCGACCTTCCTGCTGCTGGTGCCCGTCGCCGCGGTCGTGTATGTGGCGTCGTGGACGGGCTGGCTCATCACCGACGGCGGCTACGACCGCGACGCCGACCCGAATCCGTTCGTGGCGCTGTGGCGATTCCATGAGGCGATCTATCGCTTCCATGTGGGGCTGACGTCCGACCACGCGTACGGGAACCCGGCCTGGGCCTGGCCGCTGCTGACCCGCCCGACGTGGATGTACTGGAACCTCACCCCGCAGGGTGAGGGCGGCTGCACGAGCCCCGGCGGCTGTGCCGAGTCGATCTCGAGCGTGCCGAACCCGATCATCTGGTTCGCGGCGGTCGCGGCGGTGCTGTGGCTGATCTACCGCTTCGTGCGCACCCGCGACTGGCGGTTCGGTTTCGTCCTCACCGGCGTCGCTGCGACGTACGTGCCGTGGCTCCTGTACCCGGAGCGCACGATCTTCCAGTTCTACACCATCGTCATCCTGCCGTTCCTGCTGCTGGCCCTGGCGCTGGCGCTGCGCGAGGTCGCCGGTGTTCCGGGCTCGCCGCCCGAGCGCACGCAGACCGGCCGCTGGGTGGTGCTGGTCTTCCTCGTCGTCGTCACGCTGGTCTCGGCGTTCTACTACCCGGTGTGGGTGGGCTGGGAGCTTCCCTACGACTTCTGGCGCCTGCACAACTGGATGCCCAGCTGGGTGTGAAACAGGCGTATCGTCGTCACCCGTGACAGTTCGCATCGAGAAGGTCGACCTCCCGGGCATCGGCGTGCGTCACGACCTGGCGACCGAGAGCGGCAGCCGCCTGGGCGTGGTCACGTACCGCGACGGCGAGCGCGAACTCGCGATCTACGACTCCGAGGATCCCGACTCGTGCCGCTATGCGGTCGCGATCACCGAGGACGAGGCCGAGGCCCTCGCCGACCTGTTCGGCGCCTCGGTGGCGGTGAGCCGGCTCACCCGCCTGAGCGAGGAGACCGACGGTCTGTACACCGAGAAGATCGAGGTCACCGAGGACTCCCCGTTCGCCGACAAGACCCTCGGCGACACCAAGACCCGCACCCGCACGCACGTGTCGATCGTCGCGATCATCCGCGAGCGGAAGGTCATCCCCTCTCCCACCCCGGCCGAGAGACTGGCCGCCGGCGACATCATCGTCGCGGTGGGGACCAGAGAGGGATTGGATGCCGCGGCCCGCCTCATCACAGACGGACCCGGATAGCACCCGCCCCCGCGATGCACCACACCACGATCGTCCTCATCGAAGTCGGTGCGGTGCTGTTCGGAATGAGCCTGCTCGCGCGCATCGCGTCGCGCATCGGCCTGTCGCCGATTCCCTTCTACCTCATCCTCGGGCTCGTCTTCGGAACGGGCGGCGTCATCCCGCTGGCCGACAGCTCCGAGTTCTTCTCCGTGGGCGCCGAGATCGGCGTCATCCTGCTGCTGGCCCTCCTCGGGCTGGAGTACTCGCCGACCGAGCTCGTGCAGGGACTGCGACGCTCGAAGCTCGCCGGCACGGTCGATCTGCTCCTCAACGCCCTGCCCGGAGCCGCCTTCGGTCTGCTCCTCGGATGGGGCCCGGTCGGCGCGGTCGCCCTGGGCGGCATCACCTGGATCACCTCGTCCGGGGTCGTCGCGAAGCTGCTGCGTGATCTGGGCCGCGTCGGCAACCGCGAGACCCCGGTGATCCTGTCGATCCTCGTGATCGAGGATCTTGCGATGGCGTTCTATCTGCCGCTGCTGTCGGCGCTCGTGATCGGCGTGAGCCTGCTTCGCGGTGCGATCACGGTCGCGATCGCGGTGGGCGTGGTCCTGGCGATCCTTTTCCTGGTCGTGCGGTTCGGCCATGTCGTCTCGCGCCTGTTCACGCCCGACCTCACCGAGCCTCTCGTGCTGGGGGTGCTGGGCACGACGATGCTGGTGGCCGGCCTCGCCGAGGAGGTGAACGTGTCGGCGGCGGTGGGCGCGTTCCTGGTCGGCATCGCGCTGTCGGGCCGGGTCGCCCGCAAGGCGCAGGAGGTCATGAGCCCCCTGCGCGACCTGTTCGCGGCGGTGTTCTTCGTCTTCTTCGGGCTGGCGACCGATGCGACGACCCTGCCCGGCATGCTGCTGCCGGGCATCGTGCTCGGCGTGATCACGATGGCGACCAAGGTCGCGACCGGCTATCACGCGGCCCGGCGCGCGGGCATCGGCATCCCGGGACGATGGCGCACCGGCTTCGCGCTCACCGTGCGCGGCGAGTTCTCGATCATCATCGCGGGACTGGCCGCGATCACCGTGCCCGACATCGCGCCCCTCGCGGCCGTCTACGTGCTCACCACGATCTTCGCCGGGACGCTGCTGGCCCGGGTCGCCGACGCCGGGTGGTTCAAGCGGCTCACGCGGCGCCGGGCCGCAGCAGCTCCGGTTCCGTGACAGGCAGCCGGCAGGCGAAGTCACGGCAGTCGTAGGCGGTCGGCAGGTCGTCGAGGGCGACCTTGCCGGCCAGGAGCGAGAACCCGGCCTCGGCGAACCGCAGCGCCTGCTCCGGTGAGACCACGGCGGTGACATCCGCACCGGGGCCCGGGGAGCGGGCCGCTGCGAGGAACGGCGCGGCCGCCCCCGGATCGGCCGTGACGATCACGAGCTGGCGGGGCGGGGTGATGAGGCCGTGCGCCGTGCGCAGCAGCGCCCCGAAGCCGATCGGCTCGGCGAGGGCGCGGGCGGATGCCTGACGCACCCGCTCCTCGGCGGCGTCGCGGTAACGGTCGCCCGCGCCCAGCCGCCACAGCGACAGGCACGCCTCGGCCAGCGCAGACGGCCCCGAGGGCAGGGTGCCGTCGTCGCCGGCCGCGGGAGCGCGCACGCCCTGCGCGGACAGGGTGGGGTCGGGGTCGATGTCGCCGGCGAGCGCGCGGTCGACCAGGTCGCGTGCCGTGCGCGCATGGGCGACCTCGCCGGTCGCTGCGGCGAGGGCGAGCAGGCCGCCGGCCAGCAGCGCGTAGTCGTCGAGCGTCGCCGGGGCGCGCGACGGGCTCCCGTCGAGCGAGGCGCGCACCAGCCGGCCGTCGGCAGCGACGTTCGTCTCGAGCACGGCGCCGGTCGCCCGGCGTGCCGCGTCGAGCTCGCCCACCCGGGCGAGCGCGCCGATCGCCATGCCGTTCCACCCGGTCACGACCTTGCCGTCGACGGCGGGGGGCTCCAGGCTCGCACGACCCGCGGCATCCCGCTCGTAGTAGCCGCCCTCGCTGCGCTCGCCGTCGATCAGCGACTCGGAATCCTGCGCGGCGCCGAACCCGCCGCCGGGCCGCTGCAGCACCGTCGTCAAGAACGACGCGATGCCGGCGGCCACCTCGGGCTCGCCCTCGTCGAGCGCGACCTCGAGGAGCCCGGCGTTGTCCGTCAGCATCCGCTCGTAGTGCGGCACCCGCCAGTCCGGACGCGTCGCATAGCGGAAGAACCCGCCCTCGACGTCGTCGCGCAGGTCCCCGGCGACCATCGCGGCAAGGGCCCGCGACGCGACGGCGGCAGCTGCGGGCGCATCCTGGCGCATCGCCTGCAGGAACCGCAGCGCCGGGACGGTGGGGAACTTCGGGCCGGCCGTGCCGAATCCGCCGTGCACGGGGTCTTCGAGGGCGGCGAGCCGCTCGGCCGCGGCGACGAGGTCGTCGCGGGTGGGCAGGTCTGCGGGGGCGGAAGCCGCAGACGCCTCGGCGAGCGCTTCGACCAGGGCACGGCCGGTCGCAGAGACCGCGTCACGGCGCTCGATCCAGGCATCCCGCACCGCTTCGAGCACCTGCCGGAACGCGGGCATCGGCGGCTGGGGCCGGGGCGGCCAGTAGGTGCCGGCGAAGAACGGCTCGCCCGCGGGCGTGGTGAAGACGGTGAGCGGCCAGCCCAGGCCCTTGGTGAAGGCGCCCGCGGCGGCCATGTAGGCCGCGTCGACCTCGGGATGCTCCTCGCGGTCCACCTTGATGCTCACGAAGCCCGCGTTGAGCTCGGCCGCCGTCTCGGGGTCGGAGAACGACTCGCGCGCCATGACATGGCACCAGTGGCAGGTCGAGTACCCGATCGACACCATCACCGGAACGTCGCGGCGCCGGGCGACCTCGAACGCCTCGCGTCCCCACGGGAACCATTCCACGGGGTTGTCGGCGTGCGCGCGCAGGTATGGGCTGGTCGCGTCCTGGAGACGGGATGCCATGTGCCCAGGCTATGCCCCGGCCGTCATCGCGGGGCCGTGCCCGGCGCGGGCCCCGGGGCGCTGCTCAGTTCACCTCGTCGGGGTGGGCGCTGACCCGTCCCGATCCGTCGGCCCGGTCGAGCGCGTCGATCGCCGCCATCTCGGCATCGGTCAGCGCGAAGTCGAAGACGTCGATGTTCTCCTCGAGGCGCGCCCGCCGCACCGACTTGGGGAACAGGATGTGCCCGTTCTGCAGGTGCCACCGGATGACGACCTGGGCCGGGGTCTTGCCGTGCGCCTCGGCCGCGCCGGCCACCGGGGGCGCGCCGAACAGGTCGTACTTGCCCTGGCCGAGCGGCCCCCACGCCTCGATGCGGATGTCTCGTGCGCGCGCCCAGTCGGTGACGGCCCGCTGCTGGTGGGCGGGGTGCAGCTCGATCTGGTCGACGACCGGCACGACGCCGGTGGCGTCGACGATCCGCTCCAGGTGGGGCACCAGGAAGTTCGAGACGCCGATGCTGGTCGCAAGTCCCTGGCGGCGGATCTCGATGAGCTTCTCCCACGCATGCAGGTGGTTGTCCCGCGCGGGGGTCGGCCAGTGCACGAGGTACAGGTCGACGCGGTCCAGCCGCAGCTTCTCGAGGCTCTCGGCGATCGCGGCGTGCGGCTCATCGCCGTCGTGCCGGTCGTTCCACAGCTTGGTGGTGATGAACAGCTCGTCGCGCGGGATGCCGGCGGCGGCGATGGCGGCGCCCACGCCCTCCTCGTTGCCGTAGATCGCGGCGGTGTCGATGTGGCGGTAGCCGATCTCGAGCGCCTCGCTCACCGCCCGCTCGGTCTCGGCCGGCGGCACCTTGAAGACGCCGTAGCCGAGCTGCGGGATGGTGTGGCCGTCGTTCAGGGTGATGTGCGGAATGCGTGGCATGACATCCAGCCTAGGAGCCCCCGGTCACCCGGCCGCCGGAAGCAGCAGCGCGGGAAGGCTCGTGGCGAGGTTGACGAGGAAGTGCGCCACGATCAGCGGCACGAGCCGCCCTTGACGCAGGTAGATGATGCCCGCCCCCAGGCCCCAGACGAAGAAGGCGACGCCGTACACGACCATGCCGGCGGGCGTCGCCGCGAAGAACACATGCTGCAGCCCGAACGCGACAGCCGGCACCATCACCCCGAACGCGGCGCCCCACCGGCCCACGAGGGGCGGCTGTGCATAGCCGCGGTAGACGAGCTCTTCGGTCGGTGCGTTCAGCGGCGCGAAGGTCACGAAGGCGATGATTCCCAGGATCGCCGCCACGACCGGACTGATCACCGGAATCTCCTCGGCAGGCGGGGCGAGCGCCGTCTCGAATCCGGCGAACAGTCCGGTGCCGAACAGCGCGAACATGGTGCCCATGACGGCCGCCATGAACGGCACCCAGAGCACGACGATCCACAGCAGCCCCCAGGCGATGTCGCGCCCGATCCGTGCGCGGTCGAAGCCGATCATCGCCCGCAGCGTCGACCCTTCGCGGTGCACCAGCCGGCGCACCCACAGCAGCGAGACGACGTTGACCGGAAGCAGCGCGAGCGCGGAGAAGAGGGATGCCGCGCCGAGGGTCGCAGGCTCGCCCAGCGCCGCGAGGACCCCGACGGTCGCGAGCGTCGCGAGGCCCACCATCCCGACGCGGGCGAAGATCAGCGCGAGCGGCCGGCCGGTCCCGGAGGTCCGGCCGGCCGCCCGCGCCTGGATGTCAGCGATAGCGACGCCCCTCGTCGCGGCGGAACAGCACCAGTGCCAGCACGAAGAAGGCGGCCGTCCACAGGAGGATGCCGACCCACACCCACCAGGGCAGCTCGCCGCCCTGGACGGCCCAGATCACGAGTTCGCGCGCCTGCCGCGACGGGAAGAACTGCGACATGGTGTTCAGCCAGTCGGCGAACAGGATCGGGGGCAGGAAGAGTCCGCCGCCGAATGCGAGACCGAACATGACGACCTGCACGACGGCGATGGCGGCCTTCATCGGCATGGCGTACCCGATGCAGATGCCGATCAGCATGAACGGCAGGGCGGCGACCGCGAGCGCGAGCAGGCCCAGCCCGATCCGGGCGGGCGTCGCCTCCGCCGCTGTGAACAGGCCGCCGATGATGATCACGGGGATGATCGCGACGAAGCCCAGCAGCCCGGTCGAGAAGATCTGCGCGAGGACGCGCGCGACACCCGGCGCGGGCATCGTCCGCAGGTACGGATCCCACGGCTTCTCGCGGTTCTCGGCGATCGTCAGCCCGAAGCTGAACAGCCCGTTGGTCATCACGGCGAACACCGCCAGCGAGATGACCGCCTGCGTGGCGAACTCCGGGTTGTCGGCGACGGTGCGGTTGGGCACGACGAAGAACAGCAGCGCGAGCGCCGGGAACACGAGGGTGCCGATGACCGCGATCGGGGTGCGGAAGGTCTCGATCAGGGTGTACTTGGCATGCAGCATCGTCAGCCGCAGGATGCTCGGCGCGCGGGCGGCGCCCATCGTTCCGGTGGCGCCGGCGGCGCCGGCCGTGGTGGTGGTCATGCGAGGACGCTCCTTTCTGAAGCGGTGTCGGCGGTCTCGCCGGTGAGGGCGAGGAAGGCCTCCTCGAGGGAGGCGCCGCGGACGGTGAGGTCGTGGAAGGGGATGCCGCCGGCGACGAGGCCGCGTACGAAGCGGTCGGAGTCGGCGGTGAAGAACAGCTCGGTGTCGCCGTCGGTCTCGTGGTGCGCGGCCGGATCGAGCCGCGCGACGGCCGCGGCGTCCGTCGTCTTCATCGCCACCCGGCTGCGGCCGACGTGCGCGAGCACGGCCCCGAGGCGGTCGTCGGCGAGCACGCGCCCTTCGCCGATGACGATGACGCGCTCAGCGAGCGCCTCGATCTCCTCGAGATAGTGGCTGGTGACCACGACCGTGACGCCGCGGTCGTGCTGGGCGCGGATGGCTTCCCACAGGGCGCGCCGGCCGTCGACGTCGAGGCCGGTCGTCGGCTCGTCGAGCAGGACGAGCTCGGGGCTGCCGACGAACGCGAGGGCGACGCTCAGGCGGCGCTTCTGACCGCCTGAGAGCGATCCGGTCTGGCGGCGCAGCATCTCGGTGAGTCCGAACTGCTCGGCAAGCTCCGCCGGTTCGGTGCGGCGATCGAAGTGGCGTCCGACGAAGTCCATGACCTCGCCGACGCGCAGCGTCTCGGGCAGGGCGGTCTCCTGCGGCGTGCCGCCCAGCCGCATGCGGCTGCGGGCGTCGCGCGGATCGCCGCCGAAGAGCCGGACGGTGCCGCTGCTGGGGCGGCGCAGGCCCTGGATGAGTGAGAGGATCGTCGTCTTGCCGGCGCCGTTGGGCCCCAGCATCCCGACGATCTCGCCGGGCTCGATCTCGAGCGTCACATCGTCGACGGCGATCGTGTCGCCGTAGCGGCGGGTCACGCCGTGCAGCGTGGCCAGTGCGGAGGCGTTGGTGTTCATGGTTGTTCTCCCAGCATGGTGCGAAGGTTCTCGGTGTAGTCCTCGAAGGCGCGTCGCCCGGTCTTGCTGAGCGCGACGTAGGTGACCGGGGTGCGACGCTCGTGCGTCTTCTCGACGGTCACGTAGCCCGCGTCCTCGAGTCGGCGCAGATGCGTGGACAGGTTCCCCGCGGTCATCCCGAGCAGCTCCTGCAGCCGGGGGAACGAGATCTTGCCGTCCCGGCCGAGGGTCGCCAGCGCCGAGGTGATCCGCAGGCGCGCCTGCGCGTGGATGACGGGGTCGAGTTCGATCATGACCCCGTCCCCGCATCGAGACGGCGGCGCACGCGCCGCGTCCACAGCCACGACCAGAGGGCGGCGATGAGGAAGCCGCCGCCGCCGGCGAGCGCGAACACGAGGTAGTGCGTCGGCATCCCGAAGAACGGCGCGACGGCGCTCAGCAGCAGCGACCAGCCGCCCAGGACCACCATCGGGATCGCGCGCCAGAGCACACCGGCCATGACGTACATGACGCCGGCGAAGAAGATGAACGCCGACGGGTAGAACACGCCGAGCAGTGCTTGCTGCATGCCGTTGAAGACCAGCGCCTGACCCATCACGAAGATGACGAGGCCGCCGACCCACCACAGCTGCCCGTAGGCGGCACCCGCGAACGCCCCCTGCTGATCCCGGACGCCCCGGTCGGAGCGGATCCCGAGGATCGAGGACAGGATGCCCGCCGCGATCAGGAGCGCGGCGAAGACCGGGGCCGCGACCTGGATCGGGACGGTGACCCCCGCCAGGCCGCCGGATGCGAGCCACAGCGCACCGAAGCCGGCGAGCCACGCGACGCCCCAGGCGACGAGGATCCAGTGGACGAAGGCGCCGCGCTGACCCGCGATGCTGCGCTGCTGGTCCTTGACCAGCGCGAGCATCTGCTCAGGCGACAGCGGCGCGTCGTCGGCGGTGTCTCGGTCGTTCTCTGAACTCATAAACTACTTTGTATCACAAAGTTATTTGGCGCGTCAATACCTTTGCCGGCGCCTCCGCCCCGGCCGCGACTCGTACGATGGAGGGCTATGTCCGCGCCTGATCCCGTCATCACCTACCCGCCGGAGCTGCCCGTCAGCGCGGCCCGGGACGAGATCGCGCGGGCTGTCGCCGAGAACCAGGTCGTGGTGGTCGCCGGAGCCACCGGATCGGGCAAGACCACGCAGCTGCCCAAGATCCTCCTCGAGCTGGGCCGCACGCGCATCGCCCACACCCAGCCGCGGCGCATCGCCGCCCGCACGATCGCCGAGCGGATCGCCGAGGAGCTCCAGGTGCCGCTGGGATCTGCTGTCGGCTACAAGGTGCGCTTCACCGACAAGGTCTCGGCCGACACCGCGATCGCGCTGATGACGGACGGGATCCTGCTCAACGAGATCCACCGCGACCGGCTGCTGCGCCGCTACGACGCGATCATCATCGACGAGGCCCACGAACGGTCGCTGAACGTCGACTTCCTGCTGGGATACCTCACGCGCATCCTGCCCGAGCGCCCCCACCTGAAGGTGGTCATCACCTCCGCGACGATCGACCCGGAGAGCTTCGCGAAGCACTTCGACGCGCCGGTGGTGGAGGTGTCCGGGCGGACCCATCCCGTCGAGATCCGGTATCGCGAGCCGACGGCGGACGACGACGTGGACGGCATCCTGGCCGCGCTGCGCGAGCTGGATCGGGAACCGGCGGGCGATGTCCTGGTGTTCCTGCCCGGCGAGGCCGAGATCAGGGACGCGATGGATGCCGTCCGCGGCATGTACGCGAAGGATGCCGTTCCCACCGAGGTGCTTCCGCTGTACGGCCGCCTTTCGGCGGCCGAGCAGCACCGCGTCTTCGAGCGCCCCGCGACGGGGTCGGGGGCCGGCAGCCGGGTCCGCCGCAGGGTGATCCTCGCCACGAACGTCGCAGAGACGAGCCTGACCGTGCCGGGGATCCGGTACGTCGTCGACACGGGCACCGCCCGCATCTCGCGGTACAGCGCCCGCAGCAAGGTGCAGCGGCTGCCCATCGAGGCCATCTCGCAGGCGTCGGCCCAGCAGCGCTCGGGACGGGCCGGGCGCACCGCTGCCGGCATCGCCATCCGCCTCTACGCAGAGGAGGACTTCGACCGACGGCCCGAGTACACCGAGCCGGAGATCCTGCGCACGAGCCTGGCGTCGGTGATCCTGCAGATGCTCGCACTCGGCTTCGGCGACATCACCTCGTTCCCTTTCCTCACTCCCCCGGACTCCCGTGGCGTGCGCGCCGCGTTCGACCTGCTCGTCGAGCTCGGCTGCGTCTCGTCTCGCTCCCCCGGCGCCACGACCCGATGGGCGCTGACCGACCTCGGCCGCGAACTCGCCCGGCTGCCGATCGATCCGCGCTTCGCGCGCATGCTCGTCGAGGCTCGCCGCACGGGCGTGCTCCCCGAGGTCACGGCGATCGTCGCGGGCCTGTCGATCCAGGACGTGCGCGAGCGCCCCGAGGAGCAGCGGGAGCAGGCGGATGCCTCGCACGCGCGGTTCCGCGATCCGACCAGCGACTTCCTCAGCATCCTGAACCTCTGGAATCACCTCCAGGACAAGCAGCGGGAACTCGGCTCCAGCGCCTTCCGGCGGCTGTGCCGGTCGGAGTTCCTCAATTACGTGCGCGTCCGGGAATGGTTCGACGTGCACCGGCAGCTCTCTCGACTGGTCGTCGAGCGAGGCGCGCAGCGTCGCGACCGAGCGCGAGCCGCGCGCGACGCGGACGCGATCCACAAGGCGATCCTGTCCGGACTGCTCTCGCACATCGGGGTCCTCGACACCCGGTCGTCGAGCGAGACGCACAGACCAGACGCAGAGACCAGACGCAGGCGTGCCGCGGAGTACCTCGGCGCACGCGGGGCGCGATTCGCGATCTTCCCGGGCTCGGGGCTGCGCCGGAAGAACCCGCAGGCGGTCATGGCGGCCGAGCTGGTCGAGACCTCCCGCCTGTTCGCCCGCACGGTCGCTGCGATCGACCCCGCCTGGGCCGAGCCGCTCGCGGGCGAACTCGTCAAGCGCCGGCTCAGCGACCCGCACTGGTCGAAGGACGCCGGGGCCGCCGTCGCCGCCGAGAAGGTGACGCTGTTCGGGGTCGAGATCATTCCGCGACGCCGGGTGCAGCTGGCCCGCATCGACCGTCCGCTCGCGCGCGAGCTGTTCATCCGCCACGCCCTCGTCGAGGAGGAATGGCCCCTCGGCTCGCGGGTCCCGAGTCCGTCCAGCGGCGGGGACCGGGGACAGGACAAGCGCCTCACCGCCTTCGCCCGCCGCAACCACGAGCTGCGCCGCCGGCTCGAGAAGATCGAGGAGCGCGAGCGCCGCCGCGACATCCTGGCCGGCGACGAGACGATCTTCGCCTTCTACGACGGACGCATCCCGCACGACGTCTTCGACGTGCGCTCGTTCGAGGCCTGGTGGCGGGATGCCTCGTCGCGCACCCCGCGGCTGCTCGATCTGTCCGAGGCCGATCTGGCCGAGGGGGCGGCCGCCCGCGCGGACGACTTCCCGATGCGCTGGCGTCAGGGCGATCAGGTGCTCTCGCTGGCATACCGGTTCGAGCCGGGGGCGCCCGACGACGGCGTGACGGTCGTCGTGCCGCTCGCGCTCCTGGCGCAGCTGCGTCCGGACGGCTTCGACTGGCAGGTCCCCGGCTTCCGCGACGATCTCATCGCAGGGCTCATCCGCGCCCTGCCCAAGGCCATCCGGCGGCACGTCGTGCCCGCCGCCGACTGGGCGGCCAAGCTCGCCGCCGAGCTCGACGGCCAGGGTCCCGAGGCCCATCACGGGCTGCCCGCACAGAGCCTGCGCGAGGCGCTCGCCGGCCGCATCCAGCGCGTCGCGAACCAGCCGGTCTCGGCGGACGATTTCGACATGGAGAGAGTGCCCGGCCACCTGCGCATGTCGTTCCGCGCCGTCGATCAGCGCGGCAGAGCCGTCGGCTCCGACCGCGACCTCGCCGCGCTCCAGGAGCGCCTCGCCGGCCGCGCACGAGATGCCGTATCCCGTTCGCTGAGCGAGCACAGCGACCCGAAGCTCCCCACGCCGCGGCCGTTGAGCGAGCGAAGCGAGACGAAACGCCCCGTCCCGACCTCCTTCACCGAGCGCGCTGGCCTCACGACCTGGGATTTCCCCGATCTGCCCGAGCTCGTCGACACTCGCGTCGCCGGCGGTGTGGTCCGTGGCTACCCGGCGATCGTGGACGAGGGTGCGTCGGTGGCGCTGCGCATCGAGGCGACCGCCGAGGCCGCCGCGAAGGCGACCGCCGCGGGCATCCGCCGTCTGACCCTGCTGTCCACGCCGTCGCCGGCCGCCTACGTGCTCGAGCACCTGACCGCGGCCGAGAAGCTCGCTCTGGCGACGTCGCCGTACCAGAGCGCGAAGGCGCTCATCGAGGACGCCCGCGTCGCCGTCGCCGACGCGGTCATCGCCCGATCCGCACCCGGCGGCATCGTGCGCACCCGCGCCGGGTTCGAGCAGATCCGCGACGCCTTCGCCGCCGCCGTGGTGGACGCGCTGTTCGGCGCCGTGTCGCTCGCGGCCCGCATCCTCACCGCGGCGCGCGATGTCGAGCGGGCGCTCAAGCAGCAGACGAGCATGGCGCTGCTAGGTCCGCTCGCCGACCTGCGCCGGCAGCTGGCGGGGCTCCTGTTCCCCGGCTTCATCGCGCGGACCGGCCTGGTGCGGCTCGCGCACCTCCCCCGCTACCTGGAGGGCATGCGCGTGCGGCTGCAGGGCCTGGCCGACAGCGCCGGGCGTGACCGGGCCTGGCTGACCGAATACGAGCGCGCCGCCGCGGCGTACGCCGAGGCGGGCGGGCAGCTCCCGCTCCCGGCGGACGCGTCACCGGCGCTCACGCACGCCCGCTGGCTGCTCGAGGAGTACCGGATCAGCCTGTTCGCCCAGCGCCTGGGCACGGCCGAGCCGGTCTCGCTGCAGCGCGTCATGAAGGCGCTGGCAACCGACCGCTGACCCGCTCCGGCTCGTCACCCACGGCGACGGGCCGTCCCGCGGTGCTCGACCAGGCGCTCCACGAGCCCGGGAACAGCGCCGCGTCGATGCCGAGCTCGGCCAGCACGAGCGCGGTGTGCGCCGCGGTGACCCCCGATCCGCAGCACGCCGCGACCGGAAGCGGCTGCGGCCCCGCCGCAGGGCGCGCAGCCGGACGGGCCGGTACAGTGTGGTCTGTGGCACGCCGCCGAGTCCCGCCCGGATCGCAGGCCTCGCTCCGCGAGGCCAACCGGGTGCGCCTGGTCGAGGCGCTCAAGCGGCACGGCCGGCTCACCCAGGTCGAGCTCGCCGGGAGCACCGGACTGTCGCCGGCGACCGTGTCGAACATCGTCAAGGAGCTGACCGCGTCGGGCCTGCTGCACACGTCGTTCACCTCGCGCAGCGGCCGCCGCGCGACTCTGGTCTCGCTGGCCGGCAACCTGGGCCTGGTCGCCGGGGTGCACTTCAGCTCGCGGCAGCTGCGCATCGCGATCGCCGACGCCACCCGCACGGTGGTCGCCCAGACCTCGCTGCCCCTCCCCCTCGACCACCGCCACGACGCCGAGCTCGACCGGCTGAGCCTGCTGCTCGGGGACATGATGGAGTCCCTCGGCAGCTCGATCGGCGACCTGCTCGGCGTGGGACTGGCACTGCCGGCACCGATCGACCCGCACACCGGCATGGTCGCCACCCCCGACCTGCTGCGCGGTTGGGCCGGCGTCGACGTCGCCGAGAGCCTGTCCGCCCGCATCGGCCGCCCCGTGCACGTGGACAGCGAGGCGAACCTCGGCGGGCTCGCCGAGGCGCGGGAGGGCGCCGGGCGGGAGGCGGCGGCATCCGTCTACATCCGCGTCGGGCACACCATCGGCGCGGGCATCGTCGTCGGCGGCGACCTGTTCCGCGGCGTGAACGGGATGGCCGGTCAGGTCGGTCACGTCACCATCGACGAGAACGGCCCGATCTGCCGCTGCAGCAACCGCGGCTGTCTCGAGATGTACGCCGGCGGCCCCGCCCTGCTCTCGCTTTTCCCGCCCGAGGCGGGGATGCAGCGCCTCGGCGATCTCCTCCAGGCCGCCGAGGAGGGCGACGGCAGCTCCCGCCGCGTGATCGCCGATGCCGGCCGCCACCTCGGCATCGCCGCCGCCAGCCTGTGCAACCTCTTCGATCCCGAGCTGATCATCGTGGGCGGAGACCTCGCGCAGGCCGGCGAGATTCTCATCTCCCCCCTGCGCCACTCGCTCGAGCGCGCGGCACTTGCCGGACCCGGCGGCCTTCCCGAGATCGTCGCCGCATCGTTCGGCGAGTGGGCCGAGGCGCGCGGTGCGATCGCGATGGCGCTCGATCATGTGTCGGTGGGCGCCAGATCGCTGCCGAACACGGCCTGACCGTGGCCTCCCGCCGGCTGCTGCGACGTCTGGCCGCCCTCGCCGCCGCCCTCGCGCTCGCCCTGCCGCTGGCCGCCTGCGACGCCGGCACGGCGCATCAGGGGAGCATCGCGCTGCTTCTGCCCGATGCGAAGACGGCTCGCTACGAGACCTTCGACCGCCCCGTCTTCGAGGCCAGGGTCGCCGAGCTCGGCGACTACCGCGTGACCTACGCGAACGCCGACGGCGACGCGGCCAAGCAGCAGCAGCAGGCCGAGTCCGCCCTTGCGGCCGGAACCGATGTGCTCGTGCTCGATCCCGTCGACAGCAGGGCCGCCGCCACGATCGTCAGCCAGGCGAACGCGCAGGGCGTGCCGGTGATCGCCTACGACCGCATGGTCGAGGGCGGCCGGCTCGCCTACTACGTGTCCTTCGACAACGAGAAGGTGGGAACCCTGCAGGCGCAGGCGCTCGTGGCCGGAATGGATGCCGCGGGCCGCGGCGATGCGGGCATCCTCATGATCAACGGGTCGCCCACCGACAGCAACGCCGCGCAGTTCCGCGCCGGTGCGGAGCGCATCCTCGAAGACAGCGGGTTGCGCGTGCTCGCCCAGTACGACACCCCGGACTGGAGCCCGGACAAGGCCCAGGACTGGGCGGAAGGTCAGATCACGCGCTTCGGCGACGAGATCGCGGGCGTGTACGCCGCGAACGACGGGATCGCCGGCGGCGCCATCTCGGCGCTGAAGGCGGCCGATGTCACGCCCTGGCCGATCGTCACCGGTCAGGATGCCGAGCTGGCCGCCATCCAGCGCATCGTCACCGGGGACCAGTACATGACGGTGTACAAGGCCCTCACCCAGCAGGCCGAGCGCGCCGCCGACGTGGCCGTCGCCCTCGTGCGCGGCGAGGAGATCGCCGCCCCCATGCAGGTCGACGGCATCCCCGCCACCCTGCTGGACCCGGTCCCGGTCACCGTGCACGACATCCTCAACACGGTCGTCGCCGACGGGTTCTGGACGGTCGACGACATCTGCACCGCCGCGTACGAGTCCGCCTGCCGCGCGGCCGGGCTGCTCCCGCCCGCCGGGTGATCTACCCTCGACACATGCCCGCAGACCCAACGGCGACCGGCGCGCTGTCCACCCGCGCAGCACGCACGCGCGAGCGGGTGCTCACCATGCGCGGCATCGGGAAGCGCTTCGGCGCCGTCAAGGCACTCACCGACGTCGACTTCTGGGTCAACGAGGGCGAGGTCGTGGCATTGGTCGGCGACAACGGCGCAGGCAAGTCGACCCTCGTGAAGATCCTCGCCGGCGTGCATGCGCAGGACTCCGGCACGGTGGAGTTCGACGGCGAGCCGGTCGAGATCCCCACGCCCGCCGATGCGCAGGAGCTCGGCATCGCCACCGTCTTCCAGGATCTCGCGCTGTGCGACAACCTCGACGTCGTCGCCAACCTGTGGCTCGGGCGCGAGCTCGCGGCCACGGGAACTCTCGACGAGGTCGAGATGGAGCAGCGCACCTGGTCGCTGCTGCGGGAGCTGGCGGCGAAGATCCCGTCCGTGCGGCTGCCGGTGGCATCCCTGTCCGGCGGGCAGCGGCAGACCGTCGCGATCGCACGCTCCCTCGTGGGCGACCCGCGCGTGGTCATCCTCGACGAGCCGACGGCCGCGCTCGGCGTCGCCCAGACGGCCGAAGTGCTCAACCTCATCGAGCGCCTGCGCGAGCGCGGGCACGGCGTGATCCTGATCAGCCACAACATGGCCGATGTCATGGCCGTCGCCGACCGGGTCGTCGTGCTGCGGCTCGGCCGCAACAACGGCGTCTACAACGTCGCGGACGTCACCAGCGAGACCCTCATCGCCGCCATCACCGGAGCGACCGACCTCGCGCGCAGCGCAGCACCCCCGCCCGCCGCCCCGCCGGAGGACGAGCCCGCAGCGCCGATCATCCCGCTGACGCCGACCCGGCAGCGGGGCCCCGGCGCATGACCGGCGTCCAGGGCGTGCGCGACCGGGCCGAGCTGCTGGTCGCCCGCGTGCGCGGCGGAGACCTCGGCTCGCTTCCGGTCATCGTGGGCGTGATCGTCATCTGGACCGTCTTCCAGATCCTGAACCCCGTGTTCCTGTCGAGTACGAACCTGGTGAACCTGACGATGCAGTGCGCCGCGATCGGCACCATCGCGCTCGGGGTCGTGCTGGTCCTCCTCGTCGGCGAGATCGACCTCTCGGTCGGATCGGTGGCGGGGGTCGCCGCCGCCGTGCTCGCGGTCTCGTTCGTGCAGCTGCAGTGGAACGCCGTGCTCGCGGTGATCGCGGCGCTGGCGATCGGATGCCTCATCGGGCTGCTCTACGGATACCTGCTCACCCGCTTCGGGCTGCCGAGCTTCGTCGTCACCCTCGCGGGTCTGCTCGGCTTCCTCGGGCTGCAGCTGTGGGTGCTCGGCGAGACCGGCTCGATCAACCTGCCCTTCGACTCGTGGATCGTGCGCTTCGCACAGCAGATGTTCCTGCCCCCGTGGGCCTCCTATGCGCTGGCGGTGGTCGCGGCCGGGCTCTACGCCCTCTCGCGGCTGCGCCGCGCCCGCCAGCGCACCGCCGCGAGCCTGATCAGTCAGAGCTACGCCGAGATCGCCGTGCGCACTGCCGCGCTGCTGGCGTTCCTGCTCGTGGCGGCGTGGTACCTGAACCTCTCGCGCGGGGTCGGGGTCATGTTCCTGCTGTTCCTGCTGCTGGTGGTCGCCGCGAACTTCGCGCTCACGCGCACCCGCTGGGGCCGTGCGGTGTACGCGGTCGGCGGCTCGGTCGAGGCAGCCCGCCGGGCCGGCATCCGCGTGAACCGGATCTACCTGTCGGCATTCGCCGCCTGCTCCACCCTGGCCGCCCTGGGCGGCATCCTGCTGGCCGCACGCCTGGCCGCGGCCAATCAGAGCACCGGCGGCGGCGACACGAATCTCAACGCGATCGCGGCCGCCGTCATCGGCGGGGCGAGCCTGTTCGGCGGTCGCGGCACCGCGTATGCGGCGCTGCTGGGGGTCGTCGTGATCCAGTCGATCTCGTCGGGTCTGACCCTGCTGAACCTCGACTCGTCGGTGCGGTTCATGGTGACCGGCGCGGTGCTCGTGCTCGCCGTCATCGTGGACTCGCTGTCGCGCCGCACCCGCGCCGCGACGGGGCGCGCGTGAGCCCCTTCACCCGGTTCATGTGCGTTCACTGAGCGAACGCTGGTCCCAACCGGCAGGGACGATACTGGCCGCGTCACCCCCACGTGCCCCTCGAATCGATTCGAGATTGTGCAGAATGCTCAAGTTGTTTTCCTAAACATATTGCTTCTGTTCACGTCTTGCGCTCTTGCGCCGCCGTTGCCAAAGCGTTACGTTCAAGTCTTGACGCCATCGATCGGATGACGCAGACTCACACGAGTCAGGGGCGTCACCCGGGCAGCAGCTCCTTCAACGACGAAAGGATTGTGATGAAGAAGACCTCATTCATGGCCGTGGCAGCGCTTGCCGGCGCCGTCGCGCTCTCGCTGGCGGGGTGCGCCAGCGGCGGGGGCGGCACCCCCACCGAAAGCGGGGACGGCGGGGACGCGGCCGTCGGCCGCGCGTGCGTCATCCTCCCCGACTCGGCCTCGTCGAACCGCTGGGAGGACTTCGACCGGAAGTACCTGCAGGAGGGCCTGGAGGCCGCCGGCTTCGAGACCGACATCCAGAACGCGCAGGGCGACGTCCAGAAGTTCGCGACCATCGGCGACCAGATGCTCACCAAGGGCTGCGGCGTGATGCTCCTGGTCGACTACCAGGGCGCCGCCCCGGGCGTCGCCGAGAAGGCCAAGGCGGAGGGCATCCCGGTCATCGCCTACGACCGCCCGTTCACCGGCGCCGACTACTACGTGTCGTTCGACAACGTGAAGGTCGGCGAGCTGGAGGGCCAGATGGTCGTCGACGGACTCGAGGCGCTCGGCAAGGACCCGGCCACCGCGGTCGTCGTGTACATGGGCGGCGACCCCACCGACGGCAACGCCGCGATGTTCAAGGAGGGCGCCGTCTCGGTGATGGAGGCCGCGGGCATCACCCCGGCCGCCGAGCCCCCGGGCGTGTGGGACCAGGCCAAGTCGGCCACCAACTTCGAGCAGGCGCTGACCTCGCTGGGCGGCCAGGTGGACGCGGTGTGGTCGGCGAACGACGCCAACGCCGCGGGTGTCATCAGCATCCTGATGAAGAACAACCTGCGCGACGTGCCGATCTCCGGGCAGGACGCCCAGCTGGGCGCGCTGCAGTACATCCTCACCGGCTGGCAGACCGGCACCGTGTGGAAGCCGGTCAAGCTCGAGGCGGACGCCGCGGTCGCGACGGCCATCGCCCTGCTCAACGGTGAGACCCCCGCCGCCGACCAGGAGCTCGAGGACGGCACGCCGTACATCGCGGTCACCCCGAACTCGGTCGGACCGGAGCAGGTCAAGGACGTCGTCGCCGCCGGCGACGCCGACGCCGCAGAACTGTGCACCGGCGACGTGGACGGCGTCTCGCTCGCCGACGCGTGCGCGGAGTACGGCGTACAGTAAGCCCCGTCGACGGGGGCGTCGCGTCCGAGACGCGGCGCCCCCGTCGCGCATCCGCCACGCAAGGAAGCCAGGCATGCCAGATCCCATCATCGAACTCGTGGGTGTGAAGAAGTCCTTCGGCCCCGTCAGCGTCCTCAAGGGTGTCGACCTCACAGTCCGCCCCGGCAAGGTCACCGCCCTCGTCGGCGACAACGGCGCCGGAAAGTCCACCCTCATCAAGGGCCTCGCCGGCGTGCAGCCGTACGACGCGGGCCAGGTGCTCATCGACGGCGAGCACCGTGACCTGCACAACCCCCGCGTCGCCGCGGCGCTGGGCATCGAGGTCGTCTACCAGGACCTCGCGCTGTGCGACAACCTCGACATCGTGCAGAACATGTTCCTCGGCCGCGAGGAGATGTCCACCGGCACCTTCGACGAAGGCGTCATGGAGAAGGAGGCGTCCGACACCCTGCGGTCGCTGTCCGTGCGCACCATGAAGTCGGTGCGGCAGAAGGTCTCGAGTCTGTCCGGCGGCCAGCGCCAGACGGTCGCCATCGCCCGGGCCGCGCTGAAGAAGGCCCGCGTCGTGATCCTCGACGAGCCGACGGCGGCCCTGGGCGTCGCGCAGACCGAGCAGGTGCTGAATCTGGTGCGCCGGCTCGCCGACTCCGGTGTGGCCGTGATCCTCATCAGCCACAACCTGGTCGACGTGTTCGAGGTGGCCGACGACATCGCCGTGCTCTACCTCGGCCAGATGGTGGCGCAGCTGCCCGCTGCAGAGACCACCCGGGACGACGTGGTCGGCTACATCACCGGGACCAAGACCCAGGGCGTCGAGCTACTCGAGACGGCCGACATCAAGACCGGAGGTGCCGAATGACCATCGACACGCGTACCGACGCCTCGCCGGACCCGATCGCCGACGACCTGATCGGCAGCGGGGTCGAAGGCGGGCTCGGCGACCAGGTCCAGGCGTGGTGGCAGCGGGTCCGCGGCGGCGACATGGGGGCCCTCCCCGCGATCGGCGGCCTCGTCGCCCTGAGCATCCTGTTCACGGTGCTCAGCCCCTACTTCCTCACCGAGCGCAACTTCGCCAACCTGTTCAACCAGGCCGCCCCCCTCGTGATGCTCGGCATGGCCCTGGTGTTCGTGCTCCTGCTGGGCGAGATCGACCTGTCCGCCGGGGTCACCGGCGGGGTCGGAATGGCGATCTTCGTCGTGCTCGCATCCGTGTGGGCGGTGCCGTGGCCGATCGCCCTGCTCGCCGGGTTCGCCTTCGGCGTCGCCACCGGCGCGCTGATCGGGTTCTTCGTGGCGCGCATCGGCATCCCGTCCTTCGTGGTCACGCTGGGCCTGTTCCTGGGCTTCCAGGGGCTCGCCCTGATCGTGATCGGCGAGGGCGGCATCTACCGGCTGCAGGTGCCCGAGCTGCTCGCCCTGCAGAACCGCAACCTGCCGGTGTGGGGCGGATGGGTGATGCTCGCGATCATGCTCGCGGTGTCGGCCGCGACCTCGTTCTGGGACCGGTCGCGGCGCACCCGGGCCGGCGTGCCCAACCGCGCGATCTCGCTGGTGTGGATCAAGCTCGCGGTCATCGCCGTCGTCGGCGGCGTCGTCGTCTACTTCCTCAACCTCGACCGCAGTTCGTCCGTGAACCCCGTCCAGGGGGTTCCGATCATCGTCCCGGTGACGCTCGTGATCCTGTGGGCGGGGACCTTCGTCCTCGACCGCACGAAGTTCGGCCGCTACCTCTACGCCATCGGCGGCAATGCGGAGGCCGCGCGGCGCGCCGGAATCAAGGTGCGCTGGGTCAAGTGGTGGGCGTTCGTGATCTGCTCGACCCTCGCGGTGGTCTCGGCGCTGTTCAGCGTCACGCGCGTGTCGTCGGTGGACGCGACCGTGGGTCGCGACATCGTGCTCAGCGGAGTGGCGGCGGCCGTGGTCGGCGGTGTCAGCCTGTTCGGCGGCCGCGGGCGTCTCGTGCATGCGGCGATCGGGGCGCTCGTGATCGCGATGATCACCAACGGCCTCGGCCTGCTGGGCCTGCCGGCGGGCATCAACCTGCTCGTCACCGGCGGTGTGCTGATCCTCGCCGCGACCGTCGACGCGCTGTCGCGGCTGCGCGCCGGCGGCGAGATGCGGGTATAGCGTGGCGGGCCTGCGCTGGGGCATCCTCGCCACGGGCGGCATCGCCCACGCCTTCGCCCGCGACCTGCGCACAGCAGGTCTCGATCTGGTCGCGGTGGGCTCGCGCGGGAAGCCGCGCGCAGACGCGTTCGCCGCCGAGTTCGAGATCCCCCGGGCACACGCGTCCTACGAGGCTCTCGTCGCCGATCCCGACGTCGACATCGTCTACGTGTCGACTCCGCACCCGATGCACGCGGGCAACGCGGTGCTCGCGCTGGAGGCGGGCAAGCACGTCCTCGTCGAGAAGCCGTTCGCCCTCAACGCCGCCGAAGCGGCGCAGGTCCGCGACCTCGCGGCCGCACGGGGTCTGCTGGCGATGGAGGCGATGTGGACGCGGTACCTGCCGCACATGGTGCGCATCCGCGAGCTGCTCGCCGGACGCGTGCTGGGCGAGGTGCGGGACCTATTCGCCGACCACACCCAGCGCCTGCCCGCCGACCCGGCGCACCGGCTCAACGCGCTCGAGCTGGGCGGCGGAGCCCTGCTGGATCTCGGGATCTATCCGATCTCGTTCGCGTGGGACGTGCTGGGGCCGCCGGTCGAGCTCTCCGCGCGGGCCCGGTTCGCCGAGACCGGCGCCGACACGGACGTGGCGACGATCCTCACCCACGCCGCAGGAGCGGTCTCGTCGCTGATCTCCGGGTCTCGCGCAGCGGGGCCGAACACGGCGCACATCGTCGGCACCGAGGCACGCATCGACATCGACCGGGTCTGGTACACGCCGACGTCCTTCCGGGTGGTCGGCGCGGACGGGTCCGTCCTCGAGGAGTACGCGTCGCGCGTGGAGGGCAGGGGCATGCAGTTCCAGGCGATGGCCGCCGAGCGGCTGGTCGCCGAAGGGCGGCTCGGCGGCGACATCCTCCCCATCGACGAGACGGTCGCGATCATGGGGACGCTCGATGAGATCCGCCGCCTCATCGGACTGCGCTATCCCGGGGAATGAGCGTGAATAAGGTGGTGGCATGACCGCGTCGCCATCCCTGACCAGGCTGCCCGACGGCACGGTCAAGCAGCGCGGCCCGCTGACCGGCACCGAGGTGTGGACCGTGCCCGGGCGCGCGCACCGGCCGCTGGCCGCCCCGCGCGAGCAGCGTCGGCGTCTGGAGGCGGGCGAGGGCCGGCGTCTGTGCGCCTTCTGCCAGGACCGGTATCTGGAGACGACCCCCGAGAAGGCGCGCCTCGTGCGCGGCGCCGACGGCGGGCTGCACAAGCTCGAGCACCTGCGCGCCGACGATCTGTTCGACACGGTCGCCGAGTTCCGCCGCTTCGGCAACCTGTTCGAGATCGTCTCGGCCGAGTACTGGCGCGAGAACTACGGCTTCCGTCAGCCGGCCGAGGTCGTCCGCCGCGCGGACGAGTACCTCTCGACGCCGCTCGGCCGCGAGCACGCCGCCCGGCTGGTGGAGATCCGGGACGCGGCATCCGGGATCCCCACCGACCTCGAGGCCGGCGCGCTCGACCTCGTCGGCGGCTCGCACGACGTCGTCGTCGCACGCCGCCACGTGCGCGACGACGCCGAATGGGACGACGAGCTGGTCTCCGCCGGCACCCTCACCGCCGACGAGCACGGCGAGTATCTCGCCTTCACGGTCGATGCGCTCACTGCGATCGCGGCGGCGCAGCCCCACGCGAAGTACGTGGCGGTGTTCCAGAACTGGCTGCGGCCGGCGGGCGCCTCGTTCGAGCACCTGCACAAGCAGCTCGTCGCGATCGACGAGTTCGGGCCGCAGGTCTCGCGCGAGATCGGCATGCTCACCGGCGACCGGCAGCTGTACCAGCGCGAGATCGCCGACATGTCGGTGCGCGAGGGACTCTTCGTCGCGGCCAACGACCACGCCGTCGCCTTCGCCGGCGTGGGGCACCGCTACCCGGCCTTCGAGGTGTACTCGCGCTCGAGCGCGCACCTTCCTCAGGCGCACGCGCCAGAGGAGGTGCGCGGCGTCTCCGACGTGCTGCACGCGCTGCACGCGGCCACCGGCATCCACGTCCCCACCAACGAGGAATGGCACTACCGGCCGGCGGGCGTCATGGCGCCGATGCCGTGGCGCATCGTGCTGAAGTGGCGCGTCTCCAACCCCGCGGGATTCGAGGGCGGCACGAAGATCCACGTCAACACCATCGACCCGTGGACGCTGCGCGACCGCGCCGTGGAGAGTCTGCACGAGCTGCGGGAGGCCGGCCGCGTCTCCGCGGGGCTGCGCATCGGCGACGAGCGCACGTCGCGCGATGCGCGCCTGCGCTACGCCGAGTGACCGGTCAGGTCGCTGTTCTCGAACGCGTCGATGATCTCCTGATCGGTCTCATCGAAGTCGTCGGAGATCCGGATCTGACCCTTGAGCGTGCCCAGCTGCCTTGTGGGCTTCGACGGCTCTTCGATGGGCATGTGCGACCCAGACTACCTGCCGGCCTGCCACGGCGGTCAGTGATACCGGCCGCTGTACGCGTTGATGGCCGGCTGGCCGCCCAGGTGTGCGAACAGCACGTTCGCGTCGCTCGGGATCTCCCCGGTCGAGACGAGGTCGATGAGCCCCGCCATCGACTTGCCCTCGTAGACGGGGTCGAGGATGACGCCCTCCAGCCGCCCGATGAGGTGGATCGCCTCGTCGGTGGATGCCACGGGGATGCCGTACTCGTCCCCGGCCCACCCCTCGAGCACCGTGATCTCGTCGTCGCGCAGGTCGCGTCCGACCCCGATCATCTCGGCCGTGCGCCGGGCGATGCGCGCGACCTGGGCGCGCGTCTCGTCCAAGGTCGCCGACGCGTCGATGCCGAGCACCCGGCGGGGCCGGTCGCCGAAGTTCTCCTGCAGGTCGGCGAAGCCCGCGATCATGCCGGCGTGCGTCGAGCCGGTCACCGTGCACACCACGACCGTGTCGAAGAAGACGCCGAGCTGCTCCTCCTGCGCGCGCACCTCGTGCGCCCAGTTCGCGAACCCCAGGCCGCCCAGCGGGTGGTCGGAGGCGCCGGCGGGGATCGCATACGGCGTGCCTCCCGCGGCCTCCACGTCGGCGATCGCCTCGCGCCAGGAGTCCTTGATCCCGATGCCGAAGCCGGCCGGCGACAGCCGGACATCGGCGCCCATGAGGCGCGACAGCAGGATGTTGCCGACGCGGTCGTTCACCGCATCCGGCCAGTTCACCCAGTTCTCCTGCACGAGCACCGCCGCGAGCCCGAGGTGTGCCGCCACCGCGGCGACCTGGCGCGTGTGGTTTGACTGCACGCCGCCGATCGATACGAGCGTGTCGGCGCCGGACGCGAGAATGTCGGGGACGAGGTACTCGAGCTTGCGCACCTTGTTGCCGCCGAAGGCGAGCCCGCTGGACACGTCCTCGCGCTTGGCCCAGATCCGCGCACCGCCGAGGTGGTCGGACAGGCGGTTCAGCGGGTGGATCGGGCTCGGGCCGAAGGTGAGCGGGTGGCGGGGGAAATCGGCGAGGGTCATGGTGTCTCCTGGTCGTGGGCAGACATCAAGGTACCCGCAGGATGCGCACGGGGTCCATTCGCGCGGCGCGCACAGCGGGAGCGACAGATCCGGCGACGGCGGCGAGTACCATCAGCACTCCCACGCCCGCGGTGAAGCCTGCGCCGGGGAGCGACCCGGCCACCACGGCGTTGACGACCATCCCGGCGGCGATGCCGGCGAGCGCGCCCAGGACGCCGCAGAGTCCGGCATTGAGGAGGATCTGCAGCACGATCGTGCTGCGCGTGGCGCCCAGCGCACGCGCGCGGCCGATGTCTCGGGCCATGCCGGTGACCCGGCCGAACTGCACGGCGGCGATGAGGGCGGCCACGGCGAGGAGGAGGCCGCTGACGGTCAGGCGTGCGGTGCGTGCGAGCTCGGCGCTGGCCGGTCGGTCTCATCGTCGCCGGCCTGGGTGCGGGGGCATACTTCCTCCGTTCCCTCTGGTGGACACCCATCGCCGCACGATGGGGACTCATCCTTGCCATCGGCCTCCTGTTTGCCGCTGGAATCGCGCGATTCAGGTCTGTGGTGGGCATCCTCCTGATACCGCTCCGGCGTCCTGGTGGGACACAATCTTGGTGAGCGGATCACAGATGGTGGGGTTCTACGGCCTGATCGGAATTGTCCTGGCATCGCTGATCGTGGACATTCGCCGGAGTAATCCTGCAGGGCTCTCGCCGCATCGCGGACGATCAACGATCACGGAGAAGGACGACTGATCGGTCGAGATCATACCGACAGCATCGCGTCGACCCAGGCGGGCACGACCATCGTCGCAGGTCCGGCGTGCACCTCGTCGAACGCCGCCGCGGACAGCTCGAGGTTCAGCTCCACGGTGCGCGCGCCGTAGGCGGCAGCGAGCGCGACGTACCCGGCCGCGGGATACACCTGCCCCGAGGTGCCGATCGCGGCGAACACGTCGCAGGCGACGACGGCGTCCTCGATCACGTCGAGCCCGTAGGGCAGCTCGCCGAACCAGACGACGTCGGGGCGCAGCATCCGCTCTCCGCACTCCGGGCACGGCGGGTGGTCCGCGAGGTCCGCACTCCACTCGACGCGCACCCCGCAGCCGAGACACCGCGCGCGGCGCAGCTCGCCGTGCATGTGGACGAGGCGGCGGGTTCCGGAGCGCTCGTGCAGGTCGTCGACGTTCTGCGTCACGACGAGCAGGTCGTCGCCGAGCTCGTCCTCCAGGCGGGCGAGCGCCCGATGGGCGGCGTTCGGGGAGACGGATGCCGCGGCTCGCCGCCGCGCGTCGTAGAACCGCTGCACGGTGTCGGGGTCGCGCTCGAACGCCTCGGGCGTGGCGACGTCCTCGATGCGGTGGCCCTCCCACAGCCCGTCCGGGCCGCGGAAGGTGGGCACGCCGCTTTCGGCCGAGATGCCCGCGCCGGTGAGGGCGACGACCCGCATGCCGTCAGCGCCCCGCTCAGCTGTGGGCGGCCTGGGCGGTGCGCAGCTGCGCGATCACCTGGTTGCGCAGCTGGTCGGGCGCGGTCTCCCGGCACGCGCGGGCGACGACCTCGGTGAGGGTCCTGGCCACCAGCGCCTCCTCGCGGCAGGCGGCGCAGTTGTCGAGGTGCTCCTTGATGTCCGCGTGCTCGGTGCTGCACATCTCCTTGCGGAGATACTCCTCCAGATCCTTCCTGGCTTTGTCGCAGCCGCAATCGCTCATTTCCCGCTCCTTGCCCGTCCCTGCGCAGGCGCGGCGATGATGCCGCGCTCCTGCGCGTACTCGGCGAGCGATTCACGAAGCATGCGCCTGCCACGGTGCAGGCGGCTCATGACCGTGCCGATGGGTGTCTTCATGATGTCGGCGATCTCCTGGTAGGCGAAGCCCTCGACGTCTGCGAGGTACACCGCCAGCCGGAAATCCTCCGGAATCGCCTGCAGCGCATCCTTCACGACGGATGCAGGCATGTGGTCGATCGCCTCGGCCTCGGCCGAGCGGCTGCTCGTCGCGGTCGTCGACTCCGCGCCGCCCAGCTGCCAGTCCTCGAGCTCGTCGATCGTGCCCTGGTACGGCTCACGCTGCTTCTTCCGATACGAGTTGATGTACGTGTTCGTCAGAATGCGGTAGAGCCACGCTTTGAGGTTGGTGCCCTGGGTGAAGGTCGCCCAGGACGCGAAGGCCTTCACGAAGGTCTCCTGCACGAGATCGGCCGCATCGGCCGGGTTGCGGGTCATCCGCATGGCCGCGCCGTACAGCTGATCCATGAACGGGAGCGCCTGCTCCTCGAACTGCGCCCGCGCACGGGCGGTGTCGTCGGCCTCTGCGGCGGACCCGGGTGCCTCGTCAGTCATCGCCGCCCAGTCTAGGGCCGCACCCTTCCCGGACGCGGTGCGGGTCCCGAACGCGGTGCGTGCGTGACGATGCCCGCCGAGCGGGCGCGCGGGGCGCTCCAGCAGAGCAGTCATCCTTCTCCTCTCGGCGTGCGGGCTCGTGTCCCAGGCGGTTCAGTAGGGTAGAACCCGATGACTGCCGACGGGTATTCCCACGCCACCGACTGGGCCGCTCCCACGGCGCGAGAGCCGCTGCGAGCGACCCTCACCGTGCCCGGATCCAAGTCACTCACCAACCGCGAGCTGATCCTGGCGGCCCTCGCGGACGGACCGGGGCGCCTGCGCGCCCCGCTGCGATCGGACGATTCCGACCGCATGGCCGAGGCGCTGCGCACTTTCGGCGTCGACGTCGCCACCGAGCCCAGCGAGGGCGAGTCCGACGACGACATCGTCGTCGTCCCGCCCGACGCCTTCCGGGGCGGCGTCACGATCGACTGCGGCCAGGCCGGCACCGTCATGCGCTTCATCGCACCGCTGGCCGGGCTCGCGGACGGCGACGTCGTGCTGACCGCCCACGACACCGCGCTGCACCGCCCGATGGGAGAGCTCATCAAGGCGCTGCGCGACCTCGGTGTCGACATCGACGACGGGGGCCACTGGGCCCTGCCGTTCACGGTGCGCGGGCACGGGCAGATCCGCGGCGGTGCGGTGCAGATCGACGCCTCCGCGTCGAGCCAGTTCGTCTCGGGCCTTCTGCTGGCAGCGCCCCGGTTCGACGTCGGGCTGCATCTGGTGCACACCGGGGAGCGTCTGCCGAGCCTCCCGCACATCGACATGACGATCGAGGCGCTGTCGCGCCGCGGCGTGCACGTGGAGCGCCCCGCTCCGAACGAGTGGGTGGTCGCCGCGGGACCGGTGCGGGCCAAGGACATCGCCGTCGAGCCCGATCTGTCCAACGCGGCGCCGTTCCTGGCCGCCGCGATGGTGGCCGGCGGCGCGGTCACGGTGACCGACTGGCCGGCGCACTCGACCCAGCCGGGGGCGATGCTCAGCGACATCCTCACGGTGATGGGGGCCCGGGTGAGCCGGCGCGGCGGAGCCCTGACGGTGACCGGCGGCGACCGCATCGTCGGCGTCGACCTCGACCTGTCGGCGGCGGGCGAGCTGACGCCCACGCTGGTGGGGCTTGCGGCGCTGGCCGACTCCCCCTCGACATTCCACGGCATCGGACACATCCGGCGTCACGAGACCGACCGCATCGCCGCGCTCGTGCAGGGGCTGCGCGGGCTCGGCGGCGAGGCCCACGGGCTGGCGGACGGCATCCGCATCGTCCCGCGGCCGCTGCACGGCGGTCTCTGGCGCGCGCACCACGACCACCGGATGGCGACCACCGGCGCGCTGATCGGGCTCGCCGTGGCCGATGTCCGGGTCGACGACATCGGCGCCACGGCGAAGACCCTCCCCCAGTTCACGACGCTGTGGGAGCGCATGATCGACGGAGCGTCGGATGCCGCGGCCTGACCGGAGGCGTCGGCGGCCGTGAGCTGGCTGGACGACCTCGACGACGACGAACCCGAGTTCGACGAGTCGTCGGTGCGCGTCCGCCCCAACCCCAAGGCCAACCGCCCCCGCACCAAGCGCCGACCCGCGCACGAGGACGCGCGGATCGCGCGCGTGCTGGGCGTGGACCGCGGCCGCTACACGGTCCTCGTCGACGAGGACGGGCCCGACGAGCATCTCGTCCTCGCGGTCCGGGCCCGGGAGCTGCGCCGCACCCCGATCGTCACCGGCGACCGTGTGAGAGTCGTGGGCGACACCAGCGGCGCCGAGGGCACCCTCGCCCGGATCGTCGGCGTCGAGGAGCGCACGTCGCTGCTGCGCCGCAGCGCGGACGACACCGACCAGGTGGAGCGGATCATCGTCGCCAACGCCGACCAGATGCTGATCGTCGTCGCCGCGGCCGACCCCGAGCCGCGGGAGCGCCTGGTCGACCGGTACCTGGTCGCCGCGCTGGATGCCGGCATCCGCCCGCTGCTGGTTGTCACCAAGACCGACCTGGCCGATCCGCAGCCGTTCCTGCGCCACTTCGAGGGGCTCGACCTCGCGGTGTTCACGAGCGCGAAGGGCGAGATGCCGCTGGAGCGTATCGGCGCCGCCCTGGCCGGGCACGCCACCGTGTTCGTCGGGCATTCCGGGGTGGGCAAGTCGACGCTCGTCAACGCGCTCGTGCCCGACGCGAACCGGGCGACCGGTCACGTCAACGTCGTGACCGGTCGCGGCCGCCACACCTCGAGTTCGACGGTGTCGCTGCGCTATGTGGGCGCTGCCGGCCGCGGCTGGGTCATCGACACGCCGGGGGTGCGCTCGTTCGGCCTCGGGCACGTCGACCGCGCGAACATCCTCAAAGCCTTCACCGACCTCGCCGAGATCGCCCAGGAGTGCCCGCGCGGCTGCACGCACCTGCCCGACGCGCCGGACTGCGCGATCGTCGAGGCGGTGGCCGAAGGTCGCCTGGGTCCCACCGGGGCGGGGCGCCTCGACTCCCTGCAGCGACTGCTGGCCACCTTCGCCGACCGCGCCTGATCGCTCGTAGGGTAGGGGTGTGACCCAGCTTCAGATCGGCGACACCGCCCCCGACTTCACGCTCGACGACCAGGACGGCGATCCCGTCTCGCTGCGCGACCTGCGCGGCCGGAAGGTCATCCTGTACTTCTACCCCGCGGCGATGACCCCGGGCTGCACGACCCAGGCCTGCGACTTCCGCGACAGCCTCGCCTCGCTCGAGGGCGCCGGATACGCCGTCCTCGGCGTCTCCCGCGACACCCCTGCCAAGCTCAAGCAGTTCGCCGAGCGCGACGGGATCACGTTCCCCCTGCTGAGCGACCCCGACCGCGCGGTCCACGAGGCATACGGGACCTGGGGCGAGAAGATGAACTACGGCAAGGTCGTCGAGGGGGTGCTGCGCTCGACGTTCGTCGTCGATGAGGACGGCACGATCGCGCAGGCGCTGTACAACGTCAAGGCGACCGGCCACGTCGCCCGTCTGCGCAAGCTCCTGGGCGTCGACGCCTGATCAGCCGCCGGCGGAGTCGCCCCGCGCCGAGCGACCTGCGGCGCGGCTGGCGAGGACCAGCAGCACGAGACCGACCACCGCCGGCGCGGCCAGCGCGAGCCCGATGAGCGGGTGGGCGTACTGCCCCGTCGCGGCGCCGATCGCGACCGCAAGGATCAGCAGCTGGGTGACGATGCCGCCGGAGCGGGCCCAGGAGCGCCCGCGCAGGATGCCGGCGGCGAAGGCGAGGACGATGACCGCCCCCACCCCCGTCAGCACCAGGAGCGCGATCGAGCTGATCGCCGAATCGGTGTCTCCGCTCAGGAGCGCGATCAGCTCCCAGCAGGCGAGCGCCGCGAGCCCGAGTGCCTCGGCCGCGACGATCAGACCGGCGGCAGCCGTCACCGCACGCGACGGCGCGCGTCGGGTCTGATCGGTCATGTGCGGATCCCCCTGGCGTTCGGCGAAGACACAGCGACTCCCGGCATTCATCAAGGGAAAACCCTTGATTCACCGGCGCGTACGTGAAAGTATTTCGGATGGCCGTGTGCTCCCACAGCGGCGTGGGGCGAGCGTTCTGCTCGCAACTCACAAAGGGTACCTGACTCGAACGGGTTCCCGGCACTCGCTGAATCCCTCATTCGATCAAGGAGCATCACCATGGACTGGCGCGACCGAGCCGCCTGCCTCACCGTCGACCCCGAGCTGTTCTTCCCGGTGGGCAACACGGGACCGGCCGTGGATCAGATCGAGAAGGCCAAGGCCGTCTGCGCCCGCTGCACCGTCACCGAGGTCTGCCTGCAGTACGCCCTCGAGACCAACCAGGACTCGGGCGTGTGGGGCGGCCTCTCCGAGGACGAGCGCCGCGCGCTCAAGCGCCGCGCCGCGCGGGCTCGCCGCGCCAGCTGATCAGGACCCGCTTGCGCGCTGGATGTACCGCAGCGGGATGTCGATGGTCACCTCGGTGCCGCTGCCCACAATCGTGTGCCAGTCGATCGTCCCGCCCAGTTCACCCTGGATGAGGGTGCGCACGATCTGCGTGCCCAGGCCCCGGCCGACCTGACCCTCCGGGAGACCCACCCCGCTGTCGCGGACCCGCACCGCGAGCCGGTCCTCGCTGCGGGACGCATCGATCTCGACGATCCCCTCCTTGCCCGCCAGACCATGCTCGACCGCGTTGGTGACCAGCTCGGTGAGGGCGAGGGCGAGCGGCGTGGCGTACTCGCTGGGCAGCGTCCCGAACCGGCCGGTCTTGTGCGTCTGCGCGCGGGTGCTCGGGGCGGCTGCGACCTCGGCGACGAGCTTGAGCACGCGGTCGAAGACCTCGTCGAAGTCGACGTTCTGGGCCAGTCCCTCCGACAGCGTGTCATGCACGACGGCGATCGCCGACACGCGCCGCATCGCCTGGGTGAGCGCCTCTCGCGCCTCGTCCGAGTGGGTGCGCCGCGCCTGGATGCGCAGCAGCGATGCGACCGTCTGCAAGTTGTTCTTGACGCGATGGTGGATCTCGCGGATCGTCGCGTCCTTGGTGATGAGCTCCTGCTCCTGGTGGCGGATCTCGGTGACGTCGCGGCACAGCACGATCGCGCCGATCCGCGTGCCGCGATCGCGCAGCGGAATCGCCCGCAGTGAGACCGCCACGCCGCGCGCCTCCATGTCGGTGCGCCACGGCGCCCGCCCGCTGGCGACCACCGGCAGCGTCTCGTCGAACTCCTGCTTGTCCGGGAGGATCCGGGTGATCACCTCGACCAGCGATTCCCCCTCGAGCTCGTCGTCGAACCCCATGCGCCCGAACGCCGACAGCGCATTGGGGCTCGCGAAGGTGACCATGCCGCCGACGTCGAGCCGGATCAGCCCGTCCGACGCCCGGGGCGCGCCGCGGCGCGGCGACGTCGGCGCGTCGAGGTCGGGGAACTCGGCCGATGCAACCATCTCGAACAGCTCGTCGGCGCAGGCGTTGAAGGTGATCTGCTGCCGGCTGGGCGTGCGCGTCTCGCCGAGGTTCGTGTGACGCGTCAGAACGCCGATCACCTGCGCCGGGTCCTCTGCGGTCGCCGCCGCCCGCACGATCGGCACGGCGCGGACCCTGGTCGGTGTCTCCTCGAACCAGTCCGGCGAGGCCGAGTCGACGATCCGCGCATCGCGGAACGCATCGCGGATCTGGGTGCGCCACTGCGGCCGCACCCGGTCGCCGACGATGTCGCGGTAGAAGAGGGTCGCCGCGCCGCTGGGACGGGTGTGCGCGACCGCGATGAACGAGTCGTCGGCGGTCGGAACCCAGACGACGATGTCGGCGAAAGCGAGGTCCGCGAGCAGCTGGCCGTCGCCGACGAGGCGGTGGAGCCACTCGACATCCGCCTCGCTCGCGCGACCCTGTGCGTAGACGAGGTCACTGAGGGTCGACACCCGTCCAGCCTAGGCCACGGTCTTGCGGCGACGAGCGCGGGCCTGGCGCCCGCGGCGCGCTGCAGTCGGGGCCGTCGGCTCCGTCGCCGCGGCGGGGACCATCGCCAGCGCCTCGGCCACCAGGCGCCGCACCGCGAGCGTGAGCGGCGAGCGCGCGGCGACCTCGGCGAGCGGTCGTGCCGACAGCAGCGCGGCATCGGTCGCGCGCCCGTCATGCGGCAGGAAGGTCACATCCGTGACGCCCGCGAAGCGATCGAGCGTGCGGCGGACCTGCCCGCGCGGATCGATGCCCAGCGCCCCCGGGCGCAGGCGGTTGGCCGCCACCACCATCGGCGTGGGGCCGATCGTCGCCCGCAGCTGCGCGCAGCCGCGCACGAAGCGGGACGCCCCCAGCGGATCGGCCGAGAGGACGGCGACGACGAGGTCGGCGCTGCGCAGCGCCGCAAGGGTGGCGGCATTGCGGCGCGGACCGTCGAGGTCGCTCACGATCTCCTCATCGCGCTCCAGTGATGCCGCGACATCCACCACGACGT
>NZ_JBIQHX010000039.1:0-11852 GCF_044508325.1 Microbacterium sp.
CCCGCCGCGCTCGGGCGGATCAGCGCAGGCTCACCGATCCCGCCGAGATGCGCACGTCGATCGTGCTCGCGGCCCCCCGCGTGGCGGGGATGCGGCTATCGAAGTCGCCGGCGCTGACGTTGGAGCGCACGTCGTAGTCGCCCTCGGGCACCCGCAGGTCGACCGAGCCGGCGCTGACGCCGACGACGATGGACTGCGGCTGCGCGCCGGAGAACTGCGACGTGACCGAGCCGGCGCTCACGGTGAGCTCGGCGCTGCGCACGTCGGCCAGTGCGACATCGGCCGAGCCGGCGCTGAGGTTGAGTCCCAGCTGTCGCGCCGTGCCGTTCAGCGTGATCGCACCGGCTCCCAGCTGCACGTCCACGTCGCCGAACTCCCCGGTCGCGCTGACGTCGCCCGCCGAGATGTCGAACTCGGCGTCGAGGCCCTGCAGCGACGCGGGCAGGCGCAGCACGGCGCGTCCCGAGCCGCCGAACCACCATGCCGGCCCGAAGAGGCGGTGGGGCGAGCCGACCGTGAGCGTGTCGCCCTCGACCGCGAAGGTCCAGGAGTCGGCGCCGAACGTGCTCGTCACCTCGAGCTGGGCATCCCGGATGCCGGCGTCGAAGACGACGTCGAACCGCCCGGCCGACAGGTCGATGTCGAGGTCGGACACCGTGCCCACCGCGAGACTGCGCGAATCGGTGCGCACGAGCGCCGACGCGATCGTCGAGGTGACGGCGCTGAACACGGCGCCCAGCACGATCATCGCGCCGAGCACGATCGCGAGGATCGCGATCACGCGCCCGGCCGGCGACGGCCCGCGCGGGGGTGCAGCGGATGCCTGCGGCACCGGTGGCACGGGAGCGGCCGGGGGCGCCGGAGGAGGGGTGAGGGGCGTGGTCATCGATTCATTCCTGTCTGTGTGGGTCCTGCCGGCGGGGTGCCGCCGTGCTGTTCGAGGTGTGCGATCGCGGCGAGCACGCGCCGGTTGCCGGATTCGTCGGGCTCGAGGTCGAGCTTCTGGAACACCGCCGTCACGTGCTTCTCGACGCTTCCCTCGGTGATGTACAGGGCGCGGGCGATCGCCTGGTTCGACCGGCCCTCCGCGATCAGCGCGAGCACGGTGGCCTCGCGCTCGGTGAGCCGCTGCATCCGCTCGTCCCGGCTGCGCCGGTTCAGCAGCTGCGCGACCACCTCGGGGTCGAGCACGGTGGCCCCCTGGCCGATGCGCTCGACCGACTCGAGGAACTCGGAGACATCCGTCACCCGGTCCTTGAGGAGGTAGCCGAGCGCCCCGCCCTTGCCGGCGATGAGGTCGGCGGCGTAGCGCTCCTCGACATACTGCGAGAGCACGAGCACCGCGAGCTCGGGGCGCTCCTCGCGCAGCTTCAGCGCCGCCCTGATGCCCTCGTCGGTCCACGTCGGGGGCAGCCGCACATCGAGGATGCACAGGTCAGGCGCCGATTCGGCGACGCTGCGCTCGAGGTGCTGGGCGTCGGGGAGCGCGGCGACCACCTCGTGGCCGGCGTCTTCGAGCAGTCGCACCAGGCCCTCCCGCAGCAGGGTCGAGTCCTCGCAGATCAGGATGCGCACGGGACGCTCACCTCCAGGCTCGTGGGGCCGCCGGCGGGGCTGTCCAGGCGTGCCTGGCCTCCCGCGGCGAGCACGCGGTTCATGATGCCGTCCAGGCCGCCGCCGGGGACGATGGTCGCGCCGCCGATGCCGTCGTCCTCGACTCGGGCCCACAGCGTGTTCCCGTCGCGCAGGCGCACCACGACGCGGGCGCTGCCGGCGCGGGCGTGCTTGGCCGCGTTGGTCAGGGCCTCGGCGATCGCGAAGTACACGGCCGCCTCGGCGGTGCGGCTGCAGCGGCCGTCGAGCCGCACATCGACCTGCACCGGCACATGCGAGCGGGCCACCAGCGCCGACAGGGCGGCGTCGAGACCGCGGTCGTCCAGCACGGACGCGTGGATGCCGCGGGCCAGCTGCCGCAGCTCGGTGATCGCGGCCTTCGTCGACGTGTGCGCCTCGGAGATGAGCTCCTTCGCGGCATCCGGATCGGACTCGATCTTCTGCTGGGCAAGGCCCAGTGTCATGCCGACGGAGACCAGCCGCGGCTGGACGCCGTCGTGGAGATCGCGCTCGATGCGGGTGCGCTCGACGTCCGCCGCGCGCACGGCGCCGTCGCGCTGCGCGGACGATGCCCGCGCCGCTTCGGCGAGCTGCGCTTCCTGCGAGGGCACGAGGATGGCCCGGGCGAGGATGCCGTGCAGGATGCCCAGGCCGACGAGACCTGCCGCTCCGATGAGCACCTGCACGATGCCGGCGGCCACTCCCCAGCCCACGGGGATGCTCAGGCCCGTGCCGAACAGGCTGATCTCGTCCGTGCTCGCGAACAGCGGCGCGAAGGCGAGGACGACGCCCGAGGCGAACCCGCTGATGAGGGCGAGCACGACGAAGCCCAGGATCGTCGACACGGCGAGGCTCGCGATGCCGCGCCAGGTGGCGCCGTCGATGAACTGCTGCCAGACCGTGCGCAGGAATCCGCCGAAGCCGGGGCGTCCGCTGCGTCGCGGCAGCGGGAGTGCGAGACCGAAGTCGTACAGGCCCTCGACCCGGGCATGCTCGAGCCACGACATGGCGTAGAGCACATAGACGCCTGCGAGCACCAGCAGCAGTCCGATGCCGAAGATCGGGATGAGCCCGATGCCGGTGGCCAGCAGCGTGATGAGGACGGTGAACAGCGCGGGGCCGACGACGGCGAGCGCCGCCATCTGCGCGATGGCGCCGGCGACGCGCAGAGGAGACGCCACGCGGGGCCGTGCCGATGTCGTGGGGGATGGCGCCGCAGGCGCCGCAGCAGTGGTCATGCCATCAACGGTAGGGCGCGGCATCCGTCCCCGCCTCGGGGGCAGCCGGACGGTTCTGGTCGGGTTATCCCCCGGGCCGCGCGAGGTGCTCCAGCTGCGCGCGCGTCGAGGCCTCGGCGGCGAACCGGATGCGGGCATCCACCTGCGGGTACACGACGTCCGCCACGCGGGCGACGGTCTCGTCATCGGTCGCCGCCCGGACCCCGAGCGACGCGAGCGCCGCCTCGACCTCGGTCAGCCGCTCGCGCCGGTGGGCGAGATACGCGTCGCAGATCGCGACCAGATCGGGCAGCGCCGGCCCGTGCGCGGGGAGGACCTGCGCGGCGCCGAGCGCACGCAGCCGCTCGAGCGAGATCAGGTAGTCGGTGAGGCTGCCGTCCTCGGCGATGATCGTCGTGCCGCGCCCGAGGATCGTGTCGCCGGTGAGGATCGAGCCGGCCGGCATCGGCTCGCCGCTGAAGGCGGCGTCGTCGGGAAGGTGGAAGCACACCGAGTCCGCCGTGTGGCCCGGCGTCACCACGGTGCGGATGCGGCATCCCGCCACGGTGATCTCGGCACCGTCCTCGAGGGGCCCGGCGCCGACGCACAGCCGCGGGTCGGCCGCCCGCACGGGTGCCCCGGTCATCGATGCGAACGTGTGGATCGACTCGGAGTGATCCGCGTGGTGATGCGTCAGGAGGACGAGTTCCACGCGCGCGTGCGCCGCGAGCAGTTCGAGGTGCGCGGCGTCCTCCGGTCCGGGGTCGACGACGACGGCCGTGTCGGCCCCGGGCGCCCGCAGTACGAACGAATTGGTGCCGTCCAGGGTCATCGGTCCGGCGTTGGGTGCGAGAACGCGCGTCGCCAGCGCCGTCCAGCGCTGCGTCTGCGGTGCCGCGCCGCTCACGGCAGCTGCTCCAGGAAGTCGGTGAGCCGGACGGTGAACACGTCGTTGTCGTCGCCGGCGATCATGTGCCCTGCCGCACCGACCTCGACGACCTCGGCGTGGGGGATCAGCCGGAGCATGTCTTCGACTCCCTGCGCGCTGACGATGTCGGAGTTGGCCCCGCGGATGATCAGCGTCGGCACCCTCACCTTCTCCGCCGCGCTCGCCAATCGCCGGGTTCTCAGCTCGCGCGCGGGCTCGCTGCCCTCGCGGAGGAACCTCGGGTCCCAGTGCCAGCGCCAGCGTCCGTCCGGGCCCTGACGCAGGTTCTTGCGCAGGCCCTCGGTCGAGGGGGGCCTCGGCCGGTTCGGGTTGTAGGCGGCGATCGCGTCGGCGGCCTCCTCGAGCGTCGCGAAGCCGTCCGGCGCCGAGCCCATGAACTTCTGGATGCGCGCGACGCCGGCCGGCTCGGGGTCGGCGACGATGTCGACGAGCACGAGACCGGTCGCCAGGTCGCCGTGCTCACCCTCGCCGACGAGCGCCGTCATGCCGCCCATCGACGCGCCCACGATGACCGGCCGCGCGCCGATGTGGGCGACCAGTCTCCGCGCATCGGCGACCAGGGCCGATGCGGAGTAGTCGCCGTCCGGCGCCCAGCCGCTGTCGCCGTGGCCGCGGGCATCGAACGCGTAGGCCGTCCAGCCGGCCCGCGCCAGGCGCTCGCCGGTGCGGCGCCACGAATGCCTCGTCTGGCCCCCGCCGTGCAGCAGCAGCACCGCGCCGCGGGACGGCCCGGGCGGCAGCCAGCGATCACCGACGAGGGTCAGGCCCGCGGAGTCCACGTCCACCGCACTGCGGGAGATGTCGCCTGCGGGCCGGGCTGCAGTCATCCGTCAGCGTCCGCTGACGGTTCCGAACAGGCGGGCGATGGGGGCGAGCACGAGCGGGCGTGCTGCGATCCAGCCGGCCGCGACCACGGCCATGGCGGCGACGAAGATCCAGAACCCGGCCCAGTTGTCGGCGTAGGCGTTCGGGTCGATGCTGCCCTGTGCGGCGAACATGTGGTTCAGGTTCCGCAGCGCTCCGGTGGCGAACACGAGGGTGACGTGCACGAGGATGAACAGCACGAAATAGATCATCACCGGGAAGTGCACGGCCCGGGCCCACTCGATCGGGTACGCCTTGTTCAGGCCCTTCGCGTTCTTCGGCCACATGCCCGACATGCGGTAGCCGGTGATCGCGGCGAGCGGCGCGGCCAGGAAGATCGTCGTGAAGTACGCGAGCTGCTGCAGGGAGTTGTAGTTGACCCAGCCGTTCTCGGTCGGCCAGTCCAGCGAGACGTACTGCAGCGCCGCCGACAGCGCGTTGGGGAACACCTCCCAGCTGGTCGGGATGACCCGCATCCACTGTCCGGTCACGAACAGCAGCACGACGAAGATGATCCCGTTGACCAGCCACAGGATGTCCAGCGACTGGTGGAACCAGATCGTCAGGCTGACCTTGCCCTTCGGGTCGCGGCGCGGCGTCCAGAACGCCGTCGGCCGCTTCTCGGTGCGGATCCTGATCCCGGAGCGGATGATCAGCACCATCAGGAAGATGTTGAAGAAGTGCTGCCACCCCAGCCACGCGGGGAAGCCCACCGGTGCGGAGGCCGGCAGGTGGTACTCGCCGGGGAAGGCGGCGAGGAAGTCCTGCATGAAGCCCAGGCTCAGGAACCAGCGCACGAACAGCACCGCCATCGCAGCGGCCACCAGCAGCCCGGCGCCGGCGACGATGATCGCGCCGGTCCACTGCAGCTTCGTGAACCGCCCGTACCGCTGCGGCTGGGCGGGCGCGATCGGCGTCTTCCCCCGCCGCGCCACCCGGTCCGCGTTCCAGCGGTCGGAGGCGGGCGTCGCGTACACGGTGGGCGTGAACGGGAGCGGCCCCTCGATGGTCGGGGCAGGGGATGCCGCGGCCACCTGCGCCGCGACCGGCACCGGTGCTGCCTCGGGGCGCCCCTCGACAAGCTCGGGGACCGAGGCAGGCTCGGGGGCGGGGGCGGCCGGGGCGAAGCCGGCGGGCGGCCAGGGCTCCCCTCCCGAGACGCGCGGCAGGCCCCGGCGGATCGGGGTGTCGGAAGCCGTGACGGCTGCCTGCGCCACGGGCGCTTCGGCTTCCCGAGCGGCCGGCGCGGAGGGCGCTTCATCCTCCCGGTCCGCGGCTTCCCGGTCGTTGAGCGACGGCGCCGCAGGCGCCGGAGACGAAACGCCACTCACCGGCGCAGTGCCGGCAGGCGGCCACGGCTCCCCGCCGGGCACGCGCGGCAGGCCCCGGCGGATCGCGACGGACGCCGCGGCATCCCGGTCGCCCACCGGCGCTTCGGCGGCCGGAGCGGACCCCGCTTCCCGGTCGTTGAGCGACGGCGCCACAGGCGCCGGAGTCGAAACGCCCACCGGCGCCTCGGTGCGGGGCGTTTCGTCTCGCTCCGCTCGCTCAACGACCGGAGGAGTCACGGGGGCGGCCGTGATCGGCGCCTCGCCGGCGGGCGGCCAGGGCTCGCCGCCGGGAACCCGCGGCAGGCCCCGGCGCAGCGTACGCGAGCTGGTGGCCATGCCTACTGCTTCTTCTGCTTGAGGGTCTCGATCAGCTGCGGCACCACGGTGAACAGGTCGCCGACCACGCCGAAGTCCGCGATCTCGAAGATCGGGGCATCCGGGTCCTTGTTGATCGCGACGATCGTCTTGGCGGTCTGCATCCCCGCCCGGTGCTGGATCGCGCCCGAGATCCCGAGCGCCACATACAGCTGCGGCGACACCGAGACCCCGGTCTGCCCGACCTGGTGCGCGTACGGGATGTAACCGGCATCCACCGCAGCCCGCGACGCGCCGATCGCCGCGCCGAGCGTGTCGGCCAGCTCCTCCACGAGCGCGAACTTCTCCTCCGAGCCCAGACCCCGGCCGCCCGAGACGACCTTGGCCGCACCCCGCAGCTCGGGCCGCGACGAGGTCGCCACCGCCTCCTCGAACGAGGTCACGCTCCCCGCGGGCCGGCCGGACTCGGCGACCTCGAGGGCGGTGGTCTGCACCGGCTGCGCCTGGGCGCGCGCGTCCACGGCGCCCTGACGCACCGTGATCACCAGCGGCCCGTAGGTCGCGGCCGAATCGACGTTGTACGCCCCCCCGTACACCGAGTGGTGCGCGATCACGCCCTCGTCGTCGCGGGACACTCCGATGGCGTCCACCGCGATCGGGGCGGCGGTGCGCGCGGCGAACCGACCCGCGACATCCCGCCCGTCCACCGAGTTCGAGATCAGGATCGCGTCCGGCCGCACCTGCTCGGCCGCCGCCGCCAGCGCGTCCACGACCGGCACGGTCAGCCGCGCCGGATCGCCGGCGGCGGTCAGCACGTGCGTCGCGCCCAGGCCCGCGGCATCCTGCACCAGCTGCTGCTGGGCCTCGTCGGCCGCGACCACCAGCGCCACCGGAGTGCCGACGCCCGCCGCCGCGCCCAACAGAGCCGCGCTCGACTTCGCCAGCTCGCCGCCGGGCGTCACATCCAGCAGCACCAGGATCGAATCATCCGCAAACGTCATCGCACACGCCCTCTCACGCCAGCCGGTTCGAGATCAGGAACTCGGCCAGCTGCACGCCCGCGTCGCCCTCATCCGTGATCTTCACTCCGGCACCCCGCGGCGGCTTCTCCGACACCGCGGTCATGATCTCGTGCGGCACCCCCGCCTCATCGACCGTCACACCCAGATCGTCCAGGCTCAGCACCTCGAACGGCTTCTTCTTCGCCGCCATGATCCCCTTGAAGTTCGGGAACCGGGCATCCGGGAGCGCCTCCGTGATCGAGATCACCGCCGGCAGCCCCGCCGACACCTGCGCGACCCCGTCGTCGGTCGCCCGCGACCCCGAGACCCCGGCATCCGTGATCTCCACGGCCGCAAGCCCGGTCAGCTGCGGCACGCCCAGCAGCTCGGCCACCATCGCCGGCACCACACCGGCCGACCCGTCCGTGGACTGGTTGCCCGCGATCACCAGGTCGAACCCGGTGCGCTCGATCGCCGCGGCGAGCACCTTCGCCGTCAACCCGACGTCCGCGCCCGACAGACGCTCGTCCACGACCTGCACGGCAGAGCTCGCCCCCATCGCCAGGCCCTTGCGGATCGAACCCGCCGCCGATTCCGGCGCCATCGAGAGCAGGACCACCTCGGTGTCGGGGTTCTTGTCCGCGAACGAGAGCGCCACCTCGATCGAGCGCTCCCCGATCTCGTCCAGCACCGCATCGGACGCGGCGCGATCGGCCAGACCCGTCTCCAGGCTCAGCTTGCGGTCCCCGTACGTGTCGGGGACCTCCTTGACCAGAACGATGATCTTCACGAGCACTCCTCACGCCTTGCGCGATTCTATCGGCGGCGTGTCAATGTACCCAATCGGCCAGGGATGTCGACCGGGACCGCACGGATTGCAAGCCTGTGTATACATTCGCGCGAGCCCGGGAGAACCGAGCGGATCGCGGTCGCACCGGTAGCCTGGATGCTGCGGAAGGGGGTGCGATGGCACGGATCAAGCGCCTTCAGGTCGATCCGATCGCCGAGGCGAAACGGCAATGGCTGGCGCACGGGTGGGAGGATGCCGCAGCGGGCATGGCGCTGGTCACCTCGATCACGCGTGCCCAGCAGATCCTGCAGGCCCGGGTCGATGAGACGCTGCGGCCGTTCGGGCTCACGTTCGCCCGCTACGAGCTGCTGACGCTACTGCGCTTCTCGCGGGCGGAGCGGATGCCGATGGCTTCGGCATCCGCGCGCCTCCAGGTGCACCCCACCAGCGTGACCAACACGGTCGACCGGCTCGAGGCATCCGGTCACGTCCGCCGCGAACCGCACCCCACCGACGGCCGCGCCGTGCTGGTGGTGCTGACCGAATCCGGCCGCGAGCTGAGCGAGAAGGCGACCGACGCCCTCAACGCGGAGGTCTTCGAGAAGCCCGGGCTCAGTCGTGCCGACACCGACGAAGTCGTTCGCCTGATCGCACGCATGCGTCGCGATGCCGGCGACTTCGAGGACCCGCGGCCGATCCCCGACGCTCTCTGAGCGGGTCCGCCGGCGCGACCGGCTCAGCGGTGGGTGAAGTCGGGGGCGCGCTTCTCGCGGAACGCGGCCATGCCCTCCTTCTGATCCTGTGTGTCGAACAGGGCGGCGAAGACGCGGGACTCGAAGCGCAGACCCTCGGCGAGCGTGGTCTCCATCGCGGCATCCAGCGCGGCCTTGGCGGCATAGACCGACGGCAGCGACTTGGAAGCGATCGCCTCGGCGGTCTTCCCTGCCTCCTCGAGCAGAGCGGATGCCTCGACCACCCGCGACACGAGGCCGGCGCGCTCGGCTTCGGCGGCATCCATCATCCGCCCGGTGAGGATCAGCTCCGCGGCCTTGTAGTACCCCACGGCGCGGATGAGGCGCTGCGTGCCGCCCATGCCGGGGATCACCGCCAGATTGATCTCGGGCTGCCCGAACTTCGCCGAGTCGGCGGCGAGGATGATGTCGCACATCATCGCCAGCTCGCAGCCGCCGCCGAGCGCGTAGCCCGACACCGCGGCGATCACCGGCGTGCGCACGGCCGCGAATCGGGACCAGGCGCCGAAGTGGTCGTCCATCACCATGTCGAGGCCGGTCTTGGACTCCATCTCCTTGATGTCGGCGCCCGCGGCGAACGCGCGCTCCGAGCCGGTCAGCACGATCGCCCCGATCCCGGGGTCGGCGTCGAACGTCTCGGCGGCGTCGACCACCTCGAACTTCACCTGCGAGTTCAGCGCGTTGAGCGCCTCGGGCCGGTTGAGGGTGATCCATCCGACCCGGCCTCGGGTCTCGACCAGGATCGTCTCGTAGTCGGTCATGCCGTCCTCTCGTCGCCGCCCGCGCTCTCGGCACGGATGGTGTTGATGATGCCGGAGAAGTCCTGTCGCGAGCCGTCGCCTTCCGCGAACTCGCGATAGATCTCCCGGGCGAGCATACCCATCCGCGCCTCCACCCCGGTCAGCCCCACAGCCTGCTCGGCGAGGCCGAGGTCCTTGGCCATGAGGGCGCCGGAGAAGCCGGGCCGGTAGTCGTTGTTCGCCGGACTTGTGGGCACAGGACCGGGGACCGGGCAGTTGGTCGTCAGCGCCCAGCATTGACCCGAGGCGTTGGATGCCACGTCGAACAACGCCTGATGCGACAGACCGAGCCGCTCCCCCAGCACGAACGCCTCGGCGACGACGATCTGGGAGACGGCGAGGATCATGTTGTTGCACATCTTCGCGGCCTGACCGAGACCGGGTCCGCCGCAGTGCACGACGCGGCGACCCATGGCCTCCAGCAGCGGCCGCGCCGCTTCGAAGTCGACCTCCGATCCGCCGACCATGAAGGCGAGTGTGGCGTTCTCTGCGCCCACGACTCCGCCCGACACCGGCGCATCCAGCATCCGATGCCCTGCCGTTGTGGCGAGCTCGTGCGCGGCCTGCGCCTCATCGACCGCGATCGTCGAGCAGTCCAGGAACAGGGTGCCCGGTGCGGCGGCCTCCAGCAGACCGCCGCCGCCGCCCGCGCCGGTGTAGGCGTCGAGCACCTGGCGCCCGGTCTGGAACATCGTGATGACGACCTCGGCGTCGCGGGCCGCGGCGACCCCGGATGCGGCGATCGCCAGCCCGGACTGCGCGGCAGCGTCGAGCGAGGCGGCCGACACGTCGAAGCCGGAGACCTCGTGCCCGGCGCCGGACAGGCTGAGGGCCATGGGCAGACCCATGTGCCCGAGGCCGAGAAAAGCGATCTTCACTGTGCACCCTCCAGGACGTGCCGGCCGATGACGACCCGCATGATCTCGTTCGTCCCCTCAAGGATCTGGTGGACGCGCAGGTCGCGGACGACCTTCTCGATCCCGTATTCCTGAAGGTAGCCGTAGCCGCCGTGCAGCTGAAGCGCGTCGTTGGCGACGCGGAATCCGACGTCGGTCGCGAAGCGCTTCGCCATCGCGCACAGCGCCACGGCATCCGGCGCCTTCTCATCCAGAGCGATCGCCGCATCCCGCAGCAGGGCGCGGGCGGCCTGCAGCTCTGTGGCCATGTCGGCGAGCGTGAACACGACGTTCTGCCGCTCGGCGAGAGGCTCGCCGAAGGTGAAGCGCTCGTGCACGTACCGCACGGCGCGGTCGAGTGCCCATTGAGCCCCGCCCAGCGAGCACGCCGCGATGCTGAGGCGGCCGCCGTTGAGGCCGTTCATCGCGATCTTGAATCCCTGCCCGAGCTCGCCGAGGACTGCCGACGCCGGCACCCGCACCTCGTCGAAGACCACCTGGCGGGTGGGCTGGGCGTTCCACCCCATCTTCTTCTCGTTCGCACCGAACGACAGGCCGGGGGTGCCGTCCGGCACGATGAACGCGGTGATGCCGCGGGCGCCGCCGCTGCCCGTCGAGGAGCCGGTGCGAGCCATCACGACGTAGACGCCGGCCTCCCCTCCGCCGGAGATGAACTGCTTGACGCCGGTGATGACGTAGTCGTCCCCGTCTGCGATCGCGGTCGTGGTGATGGCCGCCGCATCCGATCCTGCGCCCGGCTCGGTCAGGCAGTAGGCGCCGAACACCTCCATCGCCGTGAGACGCGGCAGCCACTCGGCCCGCTGCTCGTCAGAGCCGTACGAATCGATCATCCAGGCGACCATGTTGTGGATCGAGATGTACGCGGCGATCGAGGGGTCGCCCTGGGCGAGCTGCTCGAAGAGGGCGACGGCGTCCCGGCGGGCGAGGCCCGATCCGCCGTGCTGCTCGCCGACGTAGACGCCGCCGAGTCCGAGTTCACCCGCGCGGCGGATGGTCTCGCGCGGGAAGACCTTCTGCTCGTCCCACTCCTGGGCATGCGGCTCCAGCTCGGTGCGGGCGAACTCCCGCACGGCTTCGAGCATCGCGCCACGCTCTTCATCGGACAGGACGGTGGGCTGTGCGCTCTGCTGAGCGGTCATCACCATGGGGGTCTCCTCTGCGGTGGGGAGCCGGCTCCGTTCGTGGGGAGCGCCGGCGTGCCTTCGTCGGCACTCCTACATGATACTAGGACGTCCATGTATCTGCGCAATCGAGGTCACCCCGTGCCACTCAGCGGTGCGCTCAGAGCCGCTCGATGATCGT
>NZ_JBIQHX010000040.1:0-11151 GCF_044508325.1 Microbacterium sp.
ACCGAGGTCGAGCTCAAGGAGCGCAAGCACCGCATCGAGGACGCCGTCCGCAACGCGAAGGCGGCCGTCGAGGAGGGCATCGTCCCCGGCGGTGGCGTCGCGCTCATGCAGGCGGGCCAGAAGGCGTTCGGCGAGCTGTCGCTCGAGGGTGACGAGGCCACCGGCGCGAACATCGTCAAGGTCGCCATCGAGGCGCCGCTCAAGCAGATCGCCCTCAACGCGGGCCTCGAGCCCGGCGTGGTCGCGGCGAAGGTCGCCGACCTTCCCGAGGGCCAGGGCCTGAACGCGGCCACCGGCGAGTACGGCGACATGTTCGCGCAGGGCATCATCGACCCCGCGAAGGTGACGCGCTCGGCGCTGCAGAACGCCGCGTCGATCGCCGGCCTGTTCCTGACGACCGAGGCGGTCGTCGCCGACAAGCCTGAGAAGGCTGCGGCGGCCCCGGCCGACCCGACCGGCGGCATGGACTTCTGATCCACGCTCGCACGAAGGGCCCCTCCGCACGGAGGGGCCCTTCATCGTTCCCGGCGCCGTCAGCGGAACAGGCTCAGGTTCAGCTGCTCGGCCTCCGCGTACTGGCGCCCGGCGGTCGCCAGCGCCTGGCTGATCGTGGTGAGCGAGTCCTCGACCTGCCGCTGCGTGACGCGCCACTGCTCGACCACCCCGTGGAAGGCCGCCGACGCCGACCCGGTCCACGCCGACTGCAGCTGCGTCAGCTGCGCGAGCATCGCCGAGGCCTCGGCCTCGAGACGGTCGGCGGTGCCGCGCACGGCGGCGGTCGCGGTGAGGACGGCGTCGCTGTCGACGGAGAAGACGGCCATGGCATGCTCCTGTTCGCTGGGGGATGCCCAGGCTAGCCGCGCTCGACCGGCCGCCGATCGCACGGACAGTCCGGCTGGGGAGGGATGCCTCGCGCCCGCTCCTGTGCAGGATCCGGCGCCCGGGCGGACCGTCGGTCACCGCTCCTCGGAGGGGAGGCGGTCCAGCGGCTGCGTCTCGATCTGCAGGTGCTCGGAGGCATCCCGCTTCGTGGCGAGCGGGAAGGAGGCGCGGAAGGTCGCCCCGCCGCCCGGGGTGTCGGCGACGGCGACGCTGCCGTGCAGCGCGTCGACGATCGACGAGACGATCGACAGCCCGAGGCCGCTGCCGCCGGTCTCGCGGGCGCGGGAGGTGTCGGCGCGCCAGAAGCGCTGGAAGATCCGGTCCTTGAGCTGGTCGGGGATGCCCTCGCCGTGGTCGACCACCGCGATCCAGCCGGTGCCTGCGTGGGCGTCCACGCCGACGGCCACCTCGATCGGGGCGTCGGCGGCGGTGTACCGGCGGGCGTTGGCCATGAGGTTGGTGACGACCTGCCGGATGCGGTTCTCGTCGCCGAGCACGATGGGTAGCGTCGGCACGTCGTCTGCGGCGGGATCGGACGGTGCCGCGGCCGCGGGCGGCGCGACGTCCTGGTCGGCCGCCGGGGGCGTCTGGGTCGGTGGAGCCTGGCGCTGCCGGCGGCGCAGCAGCGACATCGTCGTGGCGCCGGCGCGCGCGATGGCCGAGGTGGGCGGCCCGGAGCGGCGCCGAGCCGGCGCATCGTCGTCTTCGGGCTCGGGCGGTGCGGGCGGCTCTTCGGCGCCGATCGTCGTGTCGATCACGGTGACCACGCGCGCCGGGGCCGCCGCACGCACGTCCAGCGCGACGTCCCGGGCGATCGGGCGCAGATCCACCGGCTCGATGACGACATCGCGCTTCTCGTCGAGGCGGGCGAGCGCCAGGAGGTCCTCCACGAGCATCCCCATGCGGATCGCCTCCTTCTCGATCCGCTCCATGGCCTGGGATGTGTCCTCCTCGCCGCGGATGGCGCCCATCCGGTACAGCTCGGCATAGCCGCGCACCGAGACGAGCGGGGTGCGCAGCTCGTGGCTCGCGTCGCCGATGAACCGGCGCATCTGCCGCAGCGTGGTGTCGCGCTGCGCGAGTGCGCCGTCGACGCGGTTGAGCATCGTGTTGATCGCGAGTTTGAGCTTGCCGACCTCGGTCTTCGGCTCGACGTCGGTCAGACGCTGCGTGAAGTCGCCGGCGGCGATCGCCATGGCCGTCGTCTCGACCTGGCCGAGACTTCGGAAGGTCAGCGTCACGAGCAGGCGGGTGATCAGGGCGGCTCCGATGATCGTGATCAGAGCGAGGATGCCGTAGATGCCGAGGAACGTGTTGACGACGCGCTCGACCGGCGCGAGCGGCATGACGACCATCTGCGAGAACAGACCCGTCAGCCCCGGGGGCTGCAGCGGGCCGACGCTGGCGTGGAAGCTGCCGCGGCCGTCGGCGCCGGCGAGGTCGAACGGCGCCGTGCCGCGGCGGTTGGTGTCCAGCGGCGTCCAGGTCTCGGGGAACGCCGGCTCGGGACCGATGCCTCCGACGCTGATCAGGAACCTGCCCTCGGGATCGTAGAGGGCCAGGAAGTAGTCGGTCTGCACCGTGTCCGGCCGCGCCGAGACCACTCCCGAGATCGGGTCGATCTCGACCAGTCCGCTGGCGAGGTCGGCGGCGGCGAGCTGCTCGAGCTGGTTGTCGAGGTTCTGGGTCAGCGCGGTGCGCAGGAACACGCTCGCGCCCACCCCGGTGGCGACGAGGCCGATCACCAGCACGCCGACGGTGACGCCGGTGACCTTCGCCCGCAGGCTGACGCCGCGCCACCAGCGGGTGACCGCATCCATCTTCTTCGCCATCGGGTCGTGCGCCCTCCGGGCGCGTCAGCCGGACTTGCCGACCTTCAGCATGTAGCCGAAGCCGCGCTTGGTCTGGATCAGCGGCTCGGTCGAGTGCGGATCGATCTTGCGGCGCAGGTAGGAGATGTAGCTCTCCACGATGCCGGCGTCGCCGTTGAAGTCGTACTCCCAGACGTGGTCCAGGATCTGCGCCTTGCTGAGCACCCGGTTGGGGTTGAGCATGAGGTAGCGCAGCAGCTTGAACTCGGTGGGGCTGAGGTCGATCGACTCGTCGCCCACGCGCACGTCGTGCGTGTCCTGGTCCATGGTCAGCTCGCCCGCGCGGATCACCGCCTCCTCGTCGGTCTGCATCGTGCGGCGCAGGATCGCCTGGATGCGCGCGACGATCTCGTCGAGCGAGAAGGGCTTCGTGACGTAGTCGTCGCCGCCCGCGTTGAGGCCCTCGATCTTGTCCTCGGTCTCGTCCTTGGCGGTCAGGAACAGGATCGGGGCGGTGTAGCCCGCACCGCGGAGGCGCTTGGTGACGCTGAACCCGTTCATGTCGGGCAGCATCACATCCAGCACGATGAGGTCCGGCTCCTCTTCGAGGACGGCGGAGATCGTCTGGGCGCCGTTGGAGACGGCACGCACCTGGAAGCCCGCGAACTTCAGGCTCGTGATGAGGAGGTCCCGGATGTTCGGCTCGTCGTCGACGACGAGGATGCGCGGAGCAGTCATAGGCCCATTATGGTGACGGATGCCATCACTGCGCTGGATATCGGGCGGATCGGCGCTGCTCGGCCGCATCCTTCCGCGCGCGGATCTCGACGCAGCACCGGCCCTCGCGCGGCGCCAGGACGGGCTCGCGGTCGTCGCCCGTGGCCGCCGCCAGGCCCCGGACCAGCTCGACGTTGGCGCCGCACACCAGCGGCGTGTGCCGGGTGGCCAGCTGGTGGAAGGGGCAGTTCTCCAGCACCAGGTCGCCCTCGCCTCCCGCGGCCGGCGCATAGCCGCAGGCATCCAGGGCGTCTTCGAGGGTGTCGTGCCCGCCGCCGACGGCCGCTCCGGTGGCGAACGCCTCCTCGGCCACCGCTTCGCGCACGGGCATCCGGTCGCGCTCGGCGCGCTCCAGCGCCGCGGCGAGCAGCTCGGCGGCCAGCTCGTAGTGCCGCTCCGGGATGCTCGCGACCAGCTCGGTCGTCGCGACGCGGTACACCTTCGCCGGCCTGCCGGCGCCGGGGCCCGAGCGGCCGGTCAGCCGCCGGAACTCGGCGACCAGGAGCCCCGCGTCGGTCAGGCGATCGAGGTTGACCGCGGCGGTGCTGCGCGGGATTCCGAGGGCCGCCGAGGCGCCGTCGCGGGTGAGGTCGCCCTCGGCGGCGAGGCGGTACAGAGCACGCCGGATCGGGTCGCCGAGCAGGGCCAGCGCGGCGGCGCGGTTGGCGACGAGTGGGGTCACGCTGCGAGTGTATTCTAAAATTACGGATCTTGACAGAAGAATCTCGCCGCCGTACCGTGAGAGGCGAGAGGACGGTGGGCGATGTCGGGAACGGCACAGGTCGCGCAGCTGCACGCGGTCGAGGATGCGCCGCCTCCCACACGTCCTCCGATCGACCGGCCGCGCGCCCTCGCCGCCGTCGCCGAGCTGCTCACCGCGCTCGGCTACGAGCTGGGCGCCGATCTGACCGAGACGCCGCGCCGGGTGGTCGACGGCTTCGTCGAGCTGACCACCCCGAGACCGTTCACGATGACCGCGTTCCCCAACGACGACGGGTACGGCGAGCTGGTGGTGGTGCGCGACATCCCGTTCGTCTCGCTCTGCCGCCACCATCTGCTGCCCTTCCGCGGCGTCGCCACGGTCGGCTATCTGCCCGGCGAGCGACTGCTGGGGCTGTCCAAGCTCGCCCGCGTCGTCGAGCGGCACGCCCGCGACCTCCAGGTGCAGGAGAGCCTGACCGTGCAGATCGCCGACACGCTGGAGGCCGAGCTGGCCCCGCGCGGGGTCGGCGTCGTGCTGCGCGCCGAGCACATGTGCATGTCGCTGCGCGGCGTGCAGGCGGCCGGGGCGACCACCGAGACGACGTCGTTCCGCGGCGAGCTCGCCGGCGACCGCGGACTGCAGGCACGTTTCCGGCAGGAGATCTGACAGAGGGGGATGCATGGCGCACATGCTCATCATCGGCGGCGGAATGGCCGGCGGCACCGCCGCAGCCACGCTGCGCGACAGCGGCTTCGACGGTGAGGTCACCGTGGTCGCCGCCGAGGGGCATCCGCCCTATCAGCGGCCGCCCCTGTCCAAGGGGTTCCTGGCGGGATCCGAGGGACTGGATGCCGTGCACCTGCATCCCGCGGACTGGTACGCCGAGCGCGACATCACGCTGCGCACGGGCGTGGCGGCGACCGGGCTCGACCCCGCGGCACGGACGGTCACCCTCGCCGACGGCACCGAGCTCGGCTACGACGCTGTGCTCCTGGCCACCGGCGCGTCGCCGCGCTCGCTGCCGCTGCCCGGCCACGATCTTGCCGGCGTGCATCAGCTCCGGCGCATCGAGGACTCCGAGGCGCTCAAGGAGGCGCTGCAGGACGGCGGGAAGCACCTCGTGCTGATCGGCTCGGGCTGGATCGGCATGGAGGTCGCCTCGACCGCGCGCGGCTACGGGAACGAGGTGACGATCCTCGAGCGCGACCCCGTGCCGCTGGCCGCCGCCCTGGGCGAGCGCCTCGGGTCGGCCTTCGCCCAGATGCACCGAGAGCACGGGGTCGACCTGCGCACGTCCGCGAACGTGGAGCGCATCACCGGGGAAGGGCGCGCGGACGGCGTCGTCGTCGACGGCGAGACGGTGCCCGCCGATCTCGTGCTCGTGGGCGTCGGCGCCGTTCCGAACACGGCGCTCGCCGAGGCCGCCGGACTCCGGCTTCACAACGGCATCGTCGTCGACCCCGGCTTGCACACCAGCGCCGCCGGCGTCTTCGCGGCGGGCGACGTCGCGAATGCGTACCACCCGGTGATCCAGCGCCATCTGCGCAGCGAGCACTGGGCCAACGCGCTGGAGGGGGGCAAGGTCGCGGCGAACTCGATGCTCGGCCGCCGCGCCGTGCTCGACGCGATCCCCTACTTCTACACCGACCAGTACGACCTCGGCATGGAGCTGTCCGGCTACCCGCCCCTGATGGCCGATGCCGACCTCGTCATCCGCGGCGATCTCGACGCGCGCGAGTACATCGCGTTCTGGGTGCAGGGCGAGCATGTCGTCGGCGGCATGAACGTGAACGTGTGGGATGTGAACGAGGCGGTGCAGCGGCTCATCCGGTCGGGCGAGGCGGTCGACCTCGACCGGCTGCAGGACCCGGACGTGCCGCTGGAGGATCTCATCCCGTCGTGACCGCGGGCGGGCACAGGGCGTCGCCGCGCACCTGACGGCGACGCACGAGTCCGCCTGTCGCACGGCTACTCTGGCGACGGGAGGTGTGCGGTGATCACGGACGGGCTCGATCTCTCCCGGCGCTTCGCCGTCATGGCCATCGTGAACCGCACCCCGGACTCGTTCTACGACCGCGGCGCGACCTTCGCACTGGATCGGGCGATCGCCGCGGGGGAGCAGGCGGTCGCCGAGGGCGCAGCGATCGTGGATGTCGGCGGCGTCCCGTTCGCCCCCGGGCCCCCGCTTCCCATCGAGGAGGAGATGGCCCGCGTCGTGCCGGTGGTGCGCGCGCTCGCGCCGCTGGTGGCGGTGAGCGTCGACACGTTCCACCCCGAGGTCGCCCGCGCCGCGATCGACGCCGGTGCGGCCATGATCAACGACACCACCGGTCTGCACGATCCGCGCATGGCGGACGTCGTCGCCGCGGGGGGTGCGGCGCTGGTCATCGCGCACAGCCTGGCCGCGCCGCGCACGCAGCATCCGGTGCCGCATTACGACGACGTGATCGCCGAGGTGGCGGCGTTCCTGTCCGAGCGGCGCGCCCTCGCGCTGGCACGGGGCGTGCCCGCGGAGCGGATCGTGCTCGACCCGGGGCACGACCTCAACAAGAACACGCGGCAGTCCCTCGAGCTGACCCGGCGCCTGGGCGAGCTGACGGCGCTCGGCTCGCCGCTGCTGGTGGCCCTGTCGAACAAGGACTTCGTGGGCGAGTCGCTCGACCGCGACCGCGGCGACCGGCTCGCCGGGTCACTGGCGGCCGCGGTCTACTGCGCCCTGCAGGGCGCCCGCATCGTGCGGGCCCACAATGTGCGTGAGACCGTCGACGCCCTGCGGATGACCGAGGCCATCCTGGGCTGGCGCGCGCCGGCGTACCTGCGCCACAACATGCGACCGGAAGGGAACGACTGATGCCCACCCGCGACGAGCTGCTGGCTGCCTATGCGCTGCCCGACCGCGACGCCACGCGCGTGCGGATGAACTTCGTGCAGAGCGCGGACGGAGCCGTGACCCTCCAAGGGCGCAGCGGCCCGCTCGGCGGTGACACCGACCGCGCTGTCATGCGCGTGCTGCGGGCGATGGCCGACGTCGTGATCGTCGGCGCCGGGACGGTGCGCGTCGAGGAGTACGGCGGGCTCGGGGGAGACGACGAGGATGCCGCCTGGCGTCGCGCCCGCGGGATGGCCCCTGCGCCGCGCCCGGCGGTGGTCTCGCGGTCGCTGGGCCTGGACCCGTGGCATCCCTTCTTCGCGAAGGCCGAGGCGCGTCCGCTCGTGATCACCTGCGCGGCAGCGCCCGCGGCGCAGCGCGTCGCGCTGGCCGAGGTGGCCGATGTGCTCGTGTGCGGCGACGAGTCCGTCGATCTCGGCGACGCCCTCGGCGCGCTCGCCGACCGCGGGCTCAGCCAGGTGCTGTGCGAGGGCGGTCCGCACCTGTTCGGGTCGCTGCTGGAGGCGGGACTGGTCGACGAGGTGTGCGTGACGGTCGCGCCGCGGTTCGTCGGCGGTGCGGCCGGTCGCATCGCGCAGGGCGCGGCAGAGGCCGACCGCCGGTTCCGCCTGGCCGGGTCGTTCAGCGACGCCGACGGGTACGTGTTCCTGCGCTACACGGCGTAGGTCAGCGGGCCAGCGCCGCGTCCACGGCGCGGGCGATCACGTCGTCGACGGGCGCGTCGGGATCGACCGTGAGGCGGTGCAGCAGGAGCCCCTCCGCGGTGGCCATGAGGAACACCGCGCGCTGCTCGGCCCGGGTGCCGCCCAGGTCGCGCAGGATGGCGCGCACCCAGTCCTCGAACACATCGCGCTGCGCCACCAGCGGTCGCGTGGCATCCTCGTCCGCCTCGAGGAACAGGGCGTAGCGTGCGCGGGTCCGCGCCGCCAGCGGGCCCGACTGCGCCTCGATCATGCGGCTGAGGGCGGCGATGAGCTGCTCCCGGGTCGTGATCTCGGGAACCCCCGCATCGGCGCGCTCTGCGGCGGCGATCCATTCGATGACGCCCGCCACGAGGGCGGCGCGGGTGCGGAAGTGGTTCGAGGTGGACCCCGGCGGGAGGGAGGCCGCGGCATCCACTCGTCCGTGCGTGAGCGCGCGCACGCCTTCCGAGCCGACCAGCTCGACGGCGGCGCGCAGCGCGCGGCTCCGGGTGCTGGTCATGAGACGAGCGTAGATCACTACGTTTCTAGTGACAAAACTACTATGAACGTAGTACGCTACCTGCACGCGATTCCCCGCATGACTGGAGGTCGATCATGGAAGCACCGGTGTCTGCGCAAGAGTCCGCCGCGCGGACGTGGTCGCCTCCGCTGCCGGCCGCGGCGGGCTTCGAGCACACGGTGATCGAGACGGCCGGCATCCGCACGCACCTCGCCGCCATCGGGAAGGGCGATCCCGTCGTCCTGCTGCACGGGTTCCCCTCGCACTGGTGGCAGTGGCGCACGATCGCCCCGGCGATCGCCGCAGCGGGGTACCGGGTGATCTGTCCCGATCTGCGCGGCTCCGGCTGGACGCAGGCGGAGGACCCGCGCTTCCGGCGGGACGCGATGAGAGACGACCTGCTCGCGCTCTTCGACATCCTCGGCATCGATCGCGCCCACCTGGTGGCGCACGATCTGGGCGCGGTCGTGGCGAATCAGTTCTGCTACGCGCATCCGGAGCGGGTGCGCACCGCCGTGCAGCTCGCGGTGCCTCCCGGGTTCATGAGGTTCAGCCCGAGGCTGCTGCCCGCCTTCGCGCACATGCCGCGCATGCTGATGCACCGCCAGGGGCAGTCGCTGCGATGGCTCTACGGGCCGCGGTACGCCGCTGTCCCCATGGACGAGGCGACCATCGACGCCTATCTCTGCGTGCAGGAGCGCCCGGAGGTCGATCGCGCCGTCCGGGCGCTGTATCGCGGCATGATCGTGCCCGAAGTGGTCCGTCTCGCACGCGGCGACTACCGGCGGATGCGACTCCAGCCGCCCACCCTCGCCGTGTTCGGCCGGCGGGACGGCCCGTTCACGGAGCCCGTCGTGCGCGGCATCTGCCGAGACCACCAGGAGTGTGCGGAGCGTTTCGAGCTCGCCTTCGTCGACGACGCCGCGCATTTCGTCACCGACGATGCGCCGGACGCGGTGGCCGCGCTCGCGCTGGACTGGCTCGGCCGGGCGGGCTGAGCGTCACGCGGCGAGCGACTCGGCATCCAGGATCGTGTAGCTGTACCCCTGTTCGGCGAGGAAGCGCTGGCGGTTCTGCGCGTAGTCCTGATCGACGGTGTCGCGCGCGATGAGCGTGTAGAAGCTGGCGGTGTTGCCCGACTCCTTCGGGCGCAGCAGGCGCCCGAGCCGCTGGGCCTCCTCCTGGCGGGAGCCGAACGACCCCGACACCTGGATGGCGACGGATGCCTCCGGCAGATCGATGGAGAAGTTCGCCACCTTCGAGACGACGAGCACCTCGATCGTCCCCTCGCGGAACGCCTGGTAGAGCTGTTCGCGCTCGTCGACCGGTGTCGCACCGGTGATGCTCGGGGCATCGAGCGCCTCGGCGAGCACCTCGATCTGATCCAGGTACTGCCCGATCACGAGGATGCGCTCGCCGCGGTGCCGCTCCACGAGGTCGCGCACGACCTCGATCTTGGCCGGCGCCGTCGCGGCCAGCCGATAGCGCTCCTCGTCGGCGGACGCGGCGTACTCGAGGCGGTCGCCGGCGGGCAGGTCGACGCGCACCTCGTAGCAGGCGGCGGGGGAGATGTAGCCCTGGGCCTCGATCTCCTTCCACGGCGCGTCGAAGCGCTTGGGCCCGATGAGGCTGAACACGTCTCCCTCACGGCCGTCCTCGCGCACGAGCGTCGCGGTCAGGCCGAGGCGGCGGCGGGCCTGCAGGTCGGCGGTCAGCTTGAAGACCGGCGCGGGCAGCAGGTGGACCTCGTCGTAGACGATCAGGCCCCAGTCCAGGGCGTCCAGGAGCGCGAGGTGTGCGTACTGTCCCTTCCGCTTCGCGGTGAGGATCTGGTAGGTCGCGATGGTGACCGGCTTGATCTCCTTGACCTGGCCGGAGTACTCGCCGATCTCCTCCGGGGTGAGGCTCGTGCGACGCAGCAGCTCGTCGCGCCACTGCCGCGCGCTGACGGTGTTCGTGACGAGGATGAGGGTCGTCGTCTTCGTCTCGGCCATGGCGCCGGCCCCGACGAGCGTCTTGCCCGCTCCGCAGGGCAGGACCACGACCCCCGAGCCGCCGTCGCGGAACTTCTCGACCGCCTCGTGCTGATAGGGGCGCAGCTGCCAGCCGTCCTCGTCCAGCGCGATCGGGTGGGGGGTGCCGGGCGTGTAGCCGGCGAGGTCCTCGGCGGGCCAGCCGATCTTGAGCAGCTCCTGCTTGATGTGGCCGCGGGCCCAGGCGTCGATGACGTATGCATCGGGCGAGGGGTGACCGACCAGCAGCGGCTGGATGCGCTTGTTGCGCGCCACCTCGGCGAGCACCGCAGGGTCGGTCGAGCGCAGCACGAGGGCGCCCTCGTCGTCGCGCTCGATGACCAGGCGCCCGTAGCGGCCCACGGTCTCGCGGATGTCGATGGACACCGAGGGCGGCACCGGGAATCGCGACCAGCGGTCGAGTGTGGCGAGCATGTCGTCGGCGTCGTGCCCCGCCGCGCGGGCGTTCCACAGTCCGAGCCGCGTGATGCGGTAGGTGTGGATGTGCTCGGGCGCGCGCTCGAGCTCCGCGAAGATCGCGAGCTCGTGGCGGGCGGTCTCGGCATCCGGGTGCGCCACTTCGAGCAGCACGGTGCGATCGCTCTGCACGATCAGTGGGCCGTCAGACATAAGGGTCCATTCTACCGGCGTCATGGCCGCCACCGGCCGTTGCCGAACCCATCGCATCGGTGCGACCCCATTCGATCCGAGCGCACAGATCGACTGGGTTGGTACCGATGTGATGGGTTCGGCGGGGGAGCGGGGGGAGCGGGGGGAGGGGGAGCGGAAGGGGGAGGGGCGGGGGCTGTAGCGGGGGGGGGAATGTGCAGGGGTGGAGGCGAGGAGGGGCCCGGGCCGTCTCCCCTATCCTGG
>NZ_JBIQHX010000018.1:0-39939 GCF_044508325.1 Microbacterium sp.
GCGCCGATCTACAAGAGCGACTCGCTGCACTCCGCCGTCGTGGAGATCATCGTCAAGAAGAACGCGCGCGTGCGCTACACGACGATCCAGAACTGGTCGACCAACGTCTACAACCTGGTCACCAAGCGCGCGGTGGCGCACGAGGGCGCCACGATGGAGTGGGTCGACGGCAACATCGGCTCCAAGGTGACGATGAAGTACCCGTCGATCTTCCTGGTCGGCGAGCACGCCAAGGGCGAGACGCTGTCGGTCGCCTTCGCCGGTCCCGGCCAGCACCAGGACGCGGGCGCGAAGATGATCCACATGGCGCCCTACACGCAGTCCTCGATCGTCTCGAAGTCGATCGCCCGCGGCGGTGGCCGCGCCGGCTACCGCGGCGAGGTGCGTGTCGAAGCCAATGCGCATCACTCGGCCAACACGGTCCGCTGCGACGCGCTGCTGGTCGACACCCAGTCGCGCTCCGACACGTATCCCGCCATCGACATCCGCGTCGACGACGTGGAGCTGGGACACGAGGCGACCGTGTCGAAGGTCAGCGAGCAGCAGCTGTTCTACCTGCAGAGCAGGGGACTGCCCGAAGACGAGGCCATGGCGATGATCGTGCGCGGGTTCATCGAGCCGATCGCCCGCGAACTTCCGATGGAGTACGCCCTCGAACTCAACAAGCTCATCGAGATGGGCATGGAAGGGTCGGTGGGCTAGGCCATGACGACCGCCACCGAGGCACCGAACACGGTGCCGGGCTCTCTGCCGCACTCCGACGGGGAGGGACGCTTCGTCCCGGTGCAGACGCGCTCCGAGCGTCCTTCCTCCTACGACCTCGATGACTTCGCCGTGCCGACCGGCCGCGAGGTGAACTGGCGCTACACGCCGATCGACCGCCTCCGCCCGCTCCTGCTCGACGAGGACACCGAGACCGGCGACGACGACGCCATCGCGTATCGCATCGACGCCCCGGAGGGATTCCACATCGAGTCCACCGGGCACGACGCCGCGGTGCGCGGCGAGGTGTTCACCCCGGAGGACCGCATCAGCGCGCTGGCGTGGAAGCGGTGCGAGAACGCGCTGCACATCCGCATCCCCCAGGACATCGAAGCGGACCAGCCCATCACCCTCGACCTGCAGGGAGCGGATGCCGCGCGCCACGCGCACGCGCATCTCATCGTCGAGGCCATGCCGAACTCGTCCGCCATCGTCGTGCTGCGGCACACCGGCTCCGCTCAGTACGCGCAGAACGTCGAGATCGTCGTGCGCGACGGCGCGCGGCTCGAACTGGTGACCGTGCAGCAGTGGGATGACGGCGCCCTGCACGCATCCGCCCACCAGGCGCGGGTGCTGCGCGATGCACATCTGCGCCACATCGTCGTGAGCTTCGGCGGCGGCGTCGTGCGCGTCAACCCGAACGTCGAGCTGGCCGGCCCCGGCTCGTCCGCCGAACTCTACGGACTGACGTACGCCGACGCGGGGCAGCACCTGGAGAGTCAGGTGTTCCTGCACCACAAGGGTCCGTACACGAAGGGCGACGTCCTCTACAAGGGCGCCCTGCAGGGTGCGAGCGCCCGCACGGCCTGGATCGGCGACGTGCTGATCGGACCGGATGCCGTGGGCACCGACTCCTATGAGGCGAACCGCAATCTGCTGCTCACCGAGGGCGCCCGCGCCGACTCGGTGCCGAACCTCGAGATCGAGACCGGTGACATCGTCGGGGCGGGACACGCCAGCGCCACCGGGCGCTTCGACGACGAGCAGCTGTTCTACCTGCAGGCGCGGGGGATCCCCGAGGACGAGGCGCGGCGGCTGGTCGTGCTCGGCTTCCTCGGCGAGATCGTGCAGAAGATCCGCATCCCCGCCCTCGAGGACGAGCTCATCGCCGCCATCGAGGACGAGCTCGCAGCCACCCCCGCAGCGGAGGTGGTCGAGTGAGCCTGCAGCGCATCTGCGCACTGAGCGAGCTCGTGCAGGACGAAGCCCGTCGGTTCGACGTCGAGGGCGTGCCGATCGCGGTGGTCCTCGACTCGAACGGCGACGTCCATGCGATCGGCGACACCTGCACGCACGGCGACATCTCGCTGTCCGAGGGGTTCGTCGACGACGATGCCCTCGAATGCTGGGCCCACGGGTCGCGGTTCTCGCTGCGCACCGGCCAGCCGCTCAACCTCCCCGCGTACGAGCCCGTTCCCGTCTACGTCGTCCAGATCGACGGCGATGACGTGCTCGTCGATCCGCACCTCACGAAGGAAGTCTGAATGTCAGTCCTCGAGATCCGCGACCTCCACGTCTCCGTGGAGACGGACGCGGGCACCACTCCGATCCTCAACGGCGTCACCCTGACCATCCGCACGGGCGAGACGCACGCGATCATGGGGCCGAACGGCTCCGGCAAGTCGACTCTCGCCTATACGATCGCCGGTCACCCGAAGTACACGGTGACCGCCGGGACCATCACCTTCGACGGCGAGGACGTGCTCGCGATGACCGTCGACGAGCGGGCGCGCGCCGGGCTCTTCCTGGCGATGCAGTACCCGGTCGAGATCCCGGGCGTGAGCGTCACCAACTTCCTGCGCACCGCCAAGACCGCGATCGACGGCGAGGCGCCGCCCATCCGCACCTGGACGAAGGATGTCCGCGAGTCGATGAAGAACCTGCGCATGGACGCGAAGTTCGCGCAGCGCAACGTCAACGAGGGGTTCTCCGGCGGCGAGAAGAAGCGCCACGAGATCCTCCAGCTCGAGCTGCTCAAGCCCAAGCTCGCGGTGCTCGACGAGACGGACTCGGGTCTGGATGTCGACGCGCTCAAGGTGGTGGCGGACGGCGTCAACCGGGCGAAGGCCGAGACGAACCTCGGCGTGCTGCTGATCACCCACTACACGCGCATCCTGCGGTACATCCACCCCGACTTCGTGCACGTGATGGTGAACGGGCGCATCGTCGAGGAGGGCGGCCCCGAGCTGGCCGACCGGCTCGAGGAGGAGGGCTACGACCGGTACGTCCAGGCCGAGCCCGAGCCCGCCGAGGGCGTTCAGGCGTAGGATCGGCCACATGACCGCGACGACGATCAGCCCGGAGAAGTACGACGAGGTCACCGAGGCTCTGAAGGACGTGATGGACCCCGAGCTCGGGATCAACGTCGTCGATCTCGGCCTCATCTACGACCTCGGCTGGGACGACGAGAACGACGCGCTCGTGATCCACATGACGCTCACGTCTGCGGGCTGCCCGCTCACCGATGTGCTCGAGGAGCAGACGGCGCAGGCGCTGGACGAGGTCGTGGAGCGGTTCCGCATCAACTGGGTGTGGATGCCGCCGTGGGGCCCGGAGCGCATCACCGACGACGGTCGGGACATGATGCGCGCACTCGGCTTCGCGATCTGATGCGCCTTAGGCTCAAGGGGTGAGTGCCGCCCCTGTCCTTCCCCTCCCACTGCACCGACTCCGTGAGCGCACGAGCGAGAAGTGGCGGGAGTACCCCGAGGACGTCCTGCCCCTGTTCGTCGCGGAATCCGACTTCCCGCTCGCCCCGGCGGTGACCGCCGCCCTGCAGCGCGCCGTCGAGCTCGGCGACACCGGGTACACCGCCTCGCGCACGCCGCTGGCGGACGCGTACGCGGGGTTCGCGCGACGTCGGCTGGGGTGGGATGTCGACCCGCGCCGCATCCGCTCCACGGCGGACGTGAGCATGGGCATCGTGGAGATCCTGCGCCGCGTCACGCGACCCGGCGAGCGCGTGGTGCTCACCCCGCCCGTGTACCCGCCGTTCTACGACCTCGTCGCCGAGGCAGGAGCGGTCGCGGAGCGGGTTCCGCTCGTGGCCACCGACGACGGCTGGGAGCTCGACCTGCTCGGGATCGAAGCCGCACTGGCGGGCGGCGCCCGCGCCGTGCTGCTGTGCAGCCCGCACAATCCCACCGGAACGGTGCATTCCCGCGAGACCCTGGCCGCTCTCGCAGAGCTCGCGAAGGTCTTCGGGGCAGCCGTCATCAGCGACGAGATCCACGCACCGCTCACCTACCCCGGTGCGACCTTCACCCCCTTCCTGGCCGCATCCCCGGTCGCGGCGGAGCTCGGCTTCGCGGTGACCAGCGCCAGCAAGGCGTTCAACCTGGCCGGCCTCAAGTGCGCGCTGATGATCACGGCGGGCGAGCGGCCCGCGGACGTCGTGCGGAGCCTGCCGATCGAGGTGGAGTGGCGGACGGGGCAGTTCGGGATGCTGGCGGGCACGGCCGCGTTCTCGGCCGACAGCGACCCGTGGCTGGACGGCGTGCTGGTCACCCTCGACCGCCACCGGCGGCTGCTCGCCGAGCTCCTGGCCGAAGAGCTGCCGGCGGCGCGGTACCGGATCCCGGACGCCGGATACCTCGCCTGGATCGATCTGTCCGAGCTGGGCTGGGGAGACGATCCGGCCCGCCGCATCCTGCGCGAGGCGAAGGTCGCGCTGCACTTCGGTCCGCACTTCGGCGACGAGGGGCGCGGCTTCGCGCGGCTCAACTTCGCGTGTGCCGAGGATGTGCTCGTCGACGCGGTGCGTCGCATCGGCGCACTCGCACGCTCGTGAGCGCGCCCCACGAGCCGGTGCCGACCGGTCCGGTGCCGGTCGCCCGGCACACCCGCGAGGGGATCTGGAGCGCCCGCTACGTGTGGGTCACGGTCGGGGCGGTCGCGATGATCTTCCTCGCCGCGATGCAGTCGCTGGCGATCACGACCGTGATGCCGTTCGTCGTGGCCGACCTCCAGGGGGAGGCGCTGTTCGCGGTGGCCTTCTCGGGCACCCTTGCCACGAGCGTGATCGGGATGGTCGCGGTGGGCGCCTGGTGCGACCGCAGCGCACCCACGGTCCCGCTGACCAGCGCGGTCGCCCTCTTCGTCGTGGGACTGCTGCTGGCGGGACTGGCCCCCACGATGGAGGTGCTGGTCGCCGGGCGCCTCATCCAGGGCCTGGGCGTGGGTGGGGAGACGGTCGCGCTCTACGTCGTGGTGGCCCGCGTCTACCCGTCCTTGCTGCACGGACGTGTCTTCGCGGCGTTCTCGGCGGCATGGGTCGTCCCCTCTCTCATCGGCCCGTTCCTCGCCGGGGCGGTGAGCGACTTCCTGCACTGGCGGTGGGTGTTCCTGGGCGTCGCCGTGCTGACGGCGGGGGCGTTCGTCATGGTCGCCCTGCGCCTGTGGGGGCTGCCCATGCACACCGACGAGCCGTCACGCGCCCCGATCGCCCCGCGACTGGCCTGTGCGTTCCTGGTCGCCGCAGGGGCGCTCGGGGTCAGTCTCGCCGGCGAGGCGGGGCCGTTCGCGCTGCCGGTGGTGGCGGCATCCGTCGTCCTCATCCTCGTCGCCGTGCGACCGCTCCTGCCGCGGCGGACGCTGCTGGCGGGCCGGGGGCTGCCCAGCGTCATCCTCATGCGCGGCGTCATCGCGGGCGCGCTCTTCGGCGCGGAGATCTACATCCCGTACCTGCTCATCGCCGAGTACGGCTTCACCGCGACCTGGGCGGGGCTCGGCCTCACCGCGGCCGCCATCGCCTGGGCCGCCGGCGCAGAGGTGCAGGGCCGGGTGGGGGACCGCCTCGGGAACCAGCGCATCACCGTGATCGGCACAGCTCTGCTGACCACAGCGGCGCTGGTGGCGATGGCGACGGCACTCTGGCTGCTGTCGCCTGCCGTGATCATCGCCGGGTGGGCGCTCGCCGGCGCGGGGATGGGGCTCATGTACCCGCGCCTGACGGTTCTCACCCTCGCCTACTCGACGCCGGCGAACCAGGGCTTCAACTCGGCCGCCCTGTCGATCTCGGACGCGGTGGGAGCGGCGTCCGCCATCGCCGTGATGGGGCTCGTGTTCACCGGACTCGGCGGCACCGGCGCCGAGTATCCCGCCGTGTTCGCCATCGCCGCCGTCCTGGCGCTGCTCGCGCTCGTCCCGGGCCTGCGGATGGGACGGGCGCACGAACAGCGCTGAATCCGAATGGCGAATCGAGCCAGGTAAGGCTAACCTAATGACGTGTCCACCGCTGCGACCCTGGTCCGCCCCGCCTATCGCCCGTATGTCGTGAAGGTCGTCCGGGTGCGCCGGCTCTCCCCGCACTTCACGCGGGTGACCTTCGCCGACGACGCCCTCGAGCACTTCGGCACCGCAGGACTCGACCAGAGGATCAAGATCCTGCTGCCCCACGACGACGGCACGTTCGCGGACGTGGGCCAGCGCGAGGAGGCGGGGGACTGGTACGAGCGCTGGCGCGCGCTGCCGGACTCGGCGCGCAATCCGTTCCGCACCTACACGGTCCGCCGCATCGACCCCGAAGCCGGGGAGCTCGACGTCGACTTCGTGGTCCACGAGGGCGCGGGACCGGCCGGCGCCTGGGCCGCTGCGGCCGCCGTCGGAGACGAGCTGATCGTGGTCGGCCCCGACGGCAGGAGCGAAGACCCGCGCATCGGACTCGACTGGCGCCCCGGCGCCGCGCGCCGCATCCTGCTGGCCGGTGACGAGACGGCCGCACCGGCCATCTGCGCGGTGCTGGAGACCCTCGGCGCCGACTTCGACGTCGACGCCTTCATCGAGATCCCGACGGCAGCCGATGCGCTTCCGATCGCCGCGGCGCCATCGCTCCGCGTGAGCTGGCTCGCGCGCGACACCGCACCGCACGGCGCGCTCCTGGTCGACGCCGTGACGGCGTGGACGACGCAGCACGCGGACCTGCTCGTGCGAGCGGCCGCGCCACGGGCCCAGGTGCTCGAGGACGTCGACGTCGACCGCGAGCTGCTGTGGGACAGTCCGGTCGACCCCGACGGCGAGTTCTACGCGTGGCTGGCCGGCGAGTCCGCCACGATCAAGACCCTGCGACGACTGCTCGTCGGTGCCTGCGGCGTCGACCGGGGGCGCGTGGCGTTCATGGGCTATTGGCGGCTCGGCCAGGCGGAACGAACGGGATGAGCCGCCCGCCCGCCGCTCGTGCGCGCGCGGTCCGGGTGGGCGTGGGGGCCGTGGCCCTGCTGGTCGTGGCCGTGCTGCTGAGCCTGGCCGTCGGAGCCCGCGCGATACCGCCCGACACCGTCCTGGACGCCGTGCTCCGCTTCGACCTCGACGTCGGCGACCACGTCGTCGTCGTCGATCAGCGCCTGCCCCGGACGGTCATCGGACTTCTGGCGGGCATGGCGCTGGCCCTTTCCGGCACGGTCATGCAGGGCCTGACGCGCAACCCGTTCGCCGATCCCGGGCTGCTGGGCGTCAACGCCGGCGCCTCGGTGGGCGTTCTGCTGGCGATCACGCTCGCCGGCATCACGCAGCCGGCGGGGTACGTGTGGTACGCGTTCGCGGGGGCAGGAGCTGCCGCGGTCGTCGTGGCGATGATCGGATCGCGAGGAGCAGGCGACTCCGCGCCGGCCCGGCTGGCGCTGACCGGGGCCGCCGTGACCGCGGGACTGACGTCGATCACCCTGCTCGTGCTGACGACCCAGTCCGCCGCACTCGATGTGTATCGCTACTGGGCCGTCGGCGCGCTCAGCGCCCGCGGTCTGGACACGGTGGCCGTCGTCGCGCTGCCCCTGGCGGTGGGCGCCGCTGTCGCGCTGCTGTCGGCACGCGGGCTCGACCTCATCGCCCTCGGCGACGACACCGCCACCGGGCTCGGGCATCGCGTCGGCCGCACTCGCCTGGCCGGCATCTCGGCGAGCGTGCTGCTGGCCGGGGGGGCCACGGCCATCGCCGGTCCGATCGTGTTCCTGGGCCTCGTGGTCCCGCATGCCCTGCGGGCCGTGGTCGGCGGATCCTACGCACGTCTGCTGTGGATCGGGATGCCGGTGGGCGCCGCCCTGCTCCTGATCGCCGACGTCCTCGGCCGGGTCGTCGCCCCGCCGGGCGAGGTGCAGGCCGGCGTCGTGGTCGCCTTCCTGGGAGCGCCGGTGCTCATCGCGCTCGTGCTGCGCGGGCAGCGGGTGGCACTGTGAGCGTCGTGGTGCCGGTGCGCGCCCACGCGCGACGCCGATCGGGCCTCGTGGCGGGCGGGCTGTGCCTGCTCGTGCTGACCGGGGCGGCGGTCGCGCTGACGACGGGGGAGTTCCCCCTGGCCCCCGCGCAGGTGTGGGGGGTGCTCACCGGCGGCGGGGCGCCGGTGGAGCAGTACGTCGTGCTGCAGGTGCGGCTGCCCCGCCTGACCATGGCACTGCTGGTCGGCGCGGCTCTGGGCACCGCCGGCGCGATCCTGCAGTCGCTGCTGCGCAATCCGCTCGCCAGTCCCGAGCTGCTCGGAATCTCCGGCGGCGCGAGCGCGGCGGCGGTGTTCGCCCTGCTCATCCTCGGCGTCACCGGACCCGCGCTCCCGATGATCGCCTTCGCGGGGGGACTTGCGGCATCCCTGCTCCTGCTGGCGGCGGCGCGCGGGCGCGCGGCCGGCTACCGCCTGATCCTCGCGGGCGTGGGGCTGGCGTTCTTCACCGCGGCCCTCGTGGGGTTCCTGCTCACCAAGGCGCGTCTGCAGCAGACGCAGTCCGCCCTCATCTGGCTGACGGGCACGCTCTCCAGCACGCCGTGGTGGCAGGTCGGCGTGCTCGCCGTCGTGTGGCTGCTCGCCCTGCCCGCCCTGTTCGTGGTCGGCCGGTGGCTGCCGATCCTCGCCCTCGGCCCCGACGCCGCCGCGGGGCTGGGGGTCCGTCCCGGGCCGGCACGGATCGTGTGCGTCGTGATCGCCGTGCTGCTGACCGCGGTCACCTGCGCTTTCGCCGGACCGATCGCCTTCGTGGCGCTGTGCGCACCGGCGATCGCGCGGCCGCTGGTCGGCCACGGCGCCGCGGCGCTCGCGTCCAGTGCGCTGGTCGGGGCCGTGCTGCTCACCTTCGCCGATCTGCTGGCGCAGTTCGCGCTCCCCGGTGTGGCGATGCCGGTCGGCGTGGTGACCGGCGCACTCGGCGCCGTCTTCCTCCTCTGGCTGCTCGCGACCTCGAAGGGACGCTCCCTATGACGACCCACCTGGACCGTGCGGCGACGCCGGTCGTGTCGCCGCGTCTGCGCGTTCGCGGCCTGGACGCCGGGTACCCCGGCCGGACGGTGATCCGCGGACTCGATCTGGACATCGCCCCCGGCCGGCTCACCATGATCATCGGCGCCAACGCGTGCGGGAAGTCGACCCTGCTGGGTGCGCTCGCGCGGCTGCGGCCGCCTCAGGCGGGGCGTGTCGAACTGGACGGAAGAGACGCCGCGCGCATCCCACGGCCCGAGTACGCCCGCACCGTGGGGCTGCTGCCCCAGCATCCGCTCGCCCCGGAGGGGCTGACCGTCGCGGAGCTCGTCGCGCGAGGACGCCACCCGCACCGCGGTCTGTTCGGGCGATGGAGCGCGGCCGACACGGCTGTCGTCGACGAGGCGCTGCGGCGCACCCGGACGGCCGAGCTCGCCGATCGCCCGGTCGGCGATCTGTCGGGCGGTCAGCGCCAGCGGGTCTGGATCGCGATGGCGCTCGCCCAGCAGACCCGGATCCTGCTGCTGGACGAGCCGACGACCTTCCTCGACCTCAGCCACCAGCTCGAGGTGCTCGACCTGCTGCGTGAGCTCAACCGCGAGCAGGGGGCGACCATCGTCGCCGTCCTCCACGACCTGAACCTCGCCGCGCGGTATGCCGACGAGCTGGTGGTGATGGAGGCGGGACGGGTCATCGCGCAGGGCTCGCCGTCGACGGTGCTCACCACCGAAGTGGTCGCCGAGGCCTTCGCACTGCGCGCCCTCGTCATCCCCGACCCCCTCACCGGGACCCCGCTGGTCGTCCCTGTCCCGGGCGGCGCGAACACGCCCGCCGAAACCCCCTGACCCGAACGAGCAAAGGAAAGAACGATGTCCCTCGCACGCCGCCCCCTCGCCGCCTTGGCCGCCGCCGCCCTCGTGGCAGCGCTCGGCGCCTGCGCCGCCCCGTCGCAGGCCCCCGCCCAGCCGGCCGCACCGACCGGGGCGGGCTTCCCCCTCACGATCCGCAGCGCGCTCGGCGACGCCGTGATCGACGCGCCGCCCACGCGGGTCGCCACGTGGGGGTGGGGAGCCACCGACGCGGTCCTGGCGCTCGGGATCGCGCCGGTCGCGATCCCGAGTGACGACTACTCCGGGGGCGACGACCGGATCTCGCCGTGGATCGAGGAGGCGCTCGACGACCTCGGCGCGGCCGACCCCGTCATCCTGGACAGCTCCGCGTACGAGCTCGACGTCGAAGAGCTCCTCACCGCCGCTCCGGACGTCCTGATCGCCCCGTACTCCGGGCTCACGCAGGAGGAGTTCGACGAGGTCACCGGCGCAGGAATCCCGGTGGTCGCCTACGAGGAGGGACCATGGGTCACCCCGTGGCGGGACGTCGTCGCGGTCACGGGCGAGGTGCTCGGGCTTGAGGCGGAGGCGCAGGCGATCCTCGACGACCTCGACGCCCTCGTCGCCGATGCCGCCGCCGCGCACCCCGAGTTCGCCGGGACGTCCATCGCGGTGCCCAGCGATTCCGCCGGCATCTGGTACCTGTACCTGCCGGCCGACCCGCGGGTGCAGATCCTCGAGGATCTCGGCTTCGTCTCACCTGCGAGCGTCACCGAACTGGACTCCGGCGAGGCCACGTTCTACACGACGGTCAGCCCGGAGCGCCTGGATCAGATCGACGCGGACGTCGTCCTCACCTTCGTCGACGACGGCGCCCTGGACGCGTTCACCACGTCCACCACGGCGCGGCTGATCCCCGCCGTCGCACGGGGTGCGGTCGCCGCGCTCGTGAACGGACCCGAGGTCTCCGCGCTCACGCCGACGCCGCTCACCCTCCCGTGGATCCTGCCCACGCTCGTGGAGCGGCTCGCCGCGGCGACCGCGGCGGCGCAGGGCTGACCGCGGCGGGATCGCCTCAGCGCGTGCGGCGGTCGACCGCGCGAACGAGGGCCCAGGCCGTCGGCACCAGCAGGGCGGCGAACGCCGCCTTGATCAGCCCGGGCACGATGAACGGCCACACCCCGGCGTCGAGCGCCGATGCCAGGGTGACGGTCGCGCCGCCCACCGTGGCCAGGATCAGGGCGAGGTAGGGAACGCCGATCAGGAACGGGATGACGCTCGCGGCGGCGAACCCGACGAAGGCGAGCCAGGGCTTGCGGTCCCACGCACGCTCGGCGAACCAGCCGGCCACGAACGCCGCGGGGATGAAGCCGAGGATGAACCCGAACGACGGCGAGAGCACGTAGCCCGGCCCCGCGACGGGGCCGGCGAAGACCGGAAGCCCGGCGAGGCCGACCAGGAGGTAGGTCGTGAGGCTCGCCGCGCCGCGACGGGCGCCCAGGGCCGCACCCACCACGATGACGCCGAGCGTCTGCCCCGTGATCGGGATCGGTCCGATGAAGAACGACACCTTCGCCAGAAGTGCCACGAGGGCGGTGCCGGCGAGGACCAGCGCGGCATCCACCGCGAAGGCGCGGGAGCGTGCGGCGGGACGGGCGACGAGGTCGGCGAGGACACGGCGGCGCGCGGGCGCAGCGATCGAGGACATGGGGCTCCTTGGGTCGTGCCCGGGAAGGGCTGCGGGCGTCCCGACTTATACTAGGGGGCTGGCCATCGGCCGCCTTTGTGCCCCTCACCGAACGAAACGGACATCTGCTGTGCTCGCCGTGCATGACCTCGAGATCCGGGTCGGCGCACGCGTGCTCATGTCCGATGTCTCGTTCCGTGTCTCCGACGGCGACAAGATCGGGCTGGTCGGCCGCAACGGCGCCGGAAAGACGACTCTGACCAAGGTGCTGGCCGGCGACGTGCTGCCCAGCGAGGGCCGAGTCGACCGCTCCGGCGAGATCGGCTACCTCCCGCAGGATCCGCGCTCGGGCGATCCCGAGATGCTCGCCCGCACCCGCATCCTCGACGCCCGCGGACTCGGCACGATCGCGATCGGCATGCGCGAGGCGTCCGTGGCCATGGCCGACGACGATGTGGACGCGGCCGCCCGCGCCATGCGCAGGTACTCGCAGCTGACAGAGCGCTTCGAGGCGCTGGGCGGATATGCCGCAGAGGCCGAGGCGGCATCCATCGCCCACAATCTCTCGCTGCCCGACCGGATCCTCGACCAGCCGCTGAAGACCCTGTCGGGCGGTCAGCGGCGGCGCATCGAACTGGCCCGCATCCTCTTCTCGGATGCGGGGACGATGATCCTGGACGAGCCCACCAACCATCTCGACGCCGACAGCGTGGTGTGGCTGCGCGAGTTCCTGCGCAGCTATCGGGGTGGCCTGATCGTCATCTCCCACGACGTGGAGCTCGTGGGAGACACGGTCAACCGCGTCTTCTACCTGGATGCGAACCGGCAGGTGATCGACATCTACAACATGGGCTGGAAGCACTACCTGCGCCAGCGCGTGGCGGACGAGGAGCGGCGCAAGAAGGAGCGCGCCAACGCCGAGAAGAAGGCGACCGCGCTGCAGCTGCAGGCCGCGCGCTTCGGGGCGAAGGCCACCAAGGCCGCCGCCGCGCACCAGATGATGGCGCGTGCCGAGAAGCTGCTGGCCGGCCTGGAAGAGGTGCGCGCGCAGGATCGCGTCGCCAAGCTGCGGTTCCCCACGCCTGCGCCGTGTGGCCGGACCCCGCTCACCGCGTCCGGACTGTCGAAGTCGTACGGCTCGCTGGAGATCTTCACGGACGTCGACCTCGCGATCGACCGGGGCTCGCGGGTCGTCGTGCTCGGGCTCAACGGCGCCGGGAAGACGACGCTGCTGCGCATCCTGGCCGGCGTGGACTCACCGGACACCGGCCGGGTCGAGCCCGGTCACGGGTTGAAGATCGGGTACTACGCGCAGGAGCACGAGAACCTCGACGTGACCCGATCGGTGCTGGAGAACATGATGTCGGCGGCGCCCGACATCAGCGCCACCGAGGCGCGCAAGGTGCTCGGCTCGTTCCTGTTCACCGGCGACGACGTGCTCAAGCCCGCCGGTGTCCTCTCCGGCGGTGAGAAGACCCGCCTGTCGCTGGCCACGCTCGTCGTCTCCAGTGCGAACGTGCTGCTCCTCGACGAGCCCACCAACAACCTCGACCCCGCCTCCCGCGAGGAGATCCTGGGCGCGCTCGCGCACTACGAGGGGGCCGTCGTGCTGGTCTCGCACGACGAGGGCGCAGTGGAGGCGCTGAACCCGGAGCGCGTGCTCATCCTGCCTGACGGCGTCGAGGACATCTGGGGGCGCGACTACGTCGACCTCGTGGCGCTGGCCTAGCGGCCGACCTCATCGAGGACGGCGTCCTCCTCCTGCATGTCGCGGTCGCGACGCCGTCCGGTGCGGCGCTGACGCGGCGGGGATGCCGGCGCCTCGCCGTCCGCTGCCCGGGTCGCGGCGGCGGCGGCATCCTCCGCCTCCTCACGCCGGTGACGTCGCTCGGTGACGATCACGTACGCGATGAAGACGAAGCCCATGATCGCGAAGAGGATCCACTGGATCGCGTAGGACAGATACGGACCGGGGTCGTCCGAGGGGGAGGGCAGCGGCGCCGGGCGGTCGGCCGGGGCGGGATCCTCGCTGACCATGAGGCCGTATGCGCTGGTCTCGAGCCGATCGGCGCCCAGCTGCTCGGCGATCAGCGGCAGGTTGATGGTGGGCACCTGTCCCGGCGGCGCCCCGCGGCCGGACGCGGGCAGGGCCTCGCCGTCACGCAGGCGCACGACGACGGTGACCTCGCCGGTCGGTGCCGGCGGCACCGCCTCGGGCTCTTCCGCGCTGGAGCCGGGGCCCACCCAGCCCCGGTCGACGAGGAGCAGTCGTCCGTCGGACAGCTCCAGCGGCACCAGCACCTCGAAGGCGGCGGTGCCGCCGTGGGCGCGGTTGCGCACGAGCAGCTGCTGGTCGGAGAGATACGTTCCGGTGAGCTCGACCGGGCGCCATTCGTCGGCCGGGTCGAGCGCCGCGCCGGCGGGGATGAGCGTCGACAGAGCCACAGGGTCGGCGTCGTAGTTCGCGGCGACGAGCGCGAGCTGCTGGGAGCGGTCGGCGTTGCGGGTGAACTGCCAGTTCGACAGGAAGGCGCAGGCGATCGCGAAGACCACGGCGATGCCGATGTACGCGGTCCAGCGGACGGCGGCAGGCGCCGTCTGGCGGCGGCTCACGCCGTCTCCTGCCGGGGCTGGAGGGCCTCGACCGCGACCGGGAAGTCGCGGGCGGCGAGGAAGCCGCGGAGGTAGTCGACGTGCTCGTCGCAGGCGGTCCACTGCTTGCGACGGTCGGGTGCGTGGATGCGGGGATTGCGCCACGCGATCACCCAGTGCGCCGGCGCGCGGCACCCCGCGCGCGAGCACACGGTGCCCTCGAACTCCTCGCCGATCACGTGCGGTCTCCGTCGGGGTGCTCGGGCGCGGGGCCGGCGACGCCGTCGTGCGGCTGATCGGTGAGCCGCGGGGCCTCGGCGACGCGGATGACCTTCGGCTCGGCCGGCGTGCCGCTCCCGGGCTGCGCCGGCAGGGAGAGCTCCGGTCGCTCAGGCTGCGTCTCGTGCGCGTCCTTCCCGACGTTGGCGAGCACGACCGCCACATACGGCAGCACCGCCGCGCCCAGGCCGAAGAGCCAGGTGTACCAGCTGTAGGGCTGGACCACGACCATGAGCACGAGGCACAGGACGCGGATGCCCATGGTGACCAGGTACTTGCGGATGCGCGAGGACTCGTCGTCCCGTGGAGACTGCGGGAGAGACGTGGCGGAAGGGCGCTTGGGACGGAACATTCTGGGGCTCGAAACGGCGATGCCCCCAGCTTACGCCGGGGGCATCCAACGGGATCCGGATCAGCTGCGCAGCCGCGCCCCGTTCGCGATCGCGAGGGGGATGACGAAGGCGAAGATGAGGATGATCGCCAGGACGGCCAGGCCCAGCGACACCCAGCCGATGATCGTGCCCGCGAGGGCCAGTCCGCGCCCGTTCTCGCCGCTGGTCTTGAGCTGGTTCAGCGAGATGTGGCCGGTGATGATGCCGACGATCTGCCCGATGATCGGGATCACGAACAGCCCCACCAGCGAAGAGACGAACGACACGATCGCCATGACGTTGTACTTGGGCCCGGCCGGGTAGCCGCCGTATCCGGGCGCTGCGGCGTACTGCGGCGCGGCGCCGTACGGCTGCTGCGGTGCACCGTACTGCTGCTGCGGTGCGCCGTACTGCTGCTGCGGTGCGCCGTACTGCTGCGCAGGGGGCGCGGCGTAGGGCGGCGGTATGGTCCCGTACGCGGGAGCGCCGGGGTAGTCCGGCGGCGTGGTCCCGTACGCGGGAGCATCGGGGTGGGCCGGCGGCGGGGGAGTGGGTGCGTCGGGTGCGCTGCCATCCTGCGTGGGGTCGCTCATGGGTGGGCCTTTCTCGAGAGCTGATTCCAGCGTCACAGAGCCCGGCGACGAGGTCAAACGCGGTCCCGTTAGGCTGAGGTCATGTCCACCGATCGCGTCGTCCTGGTCACCGGCGGAAACCGCGGCATCGGCCGCGCGATCGCAGAGCGCTTCGTCGCGGAAGGGTACCGGGTCGCCGTCACCGCGCGCTCCGGTGAGGGTCCGTCCGGCACGATGACCGTGCAGGCCGACGTCACCGACGCGGCGGCGGTCGACGCCGCGTTCACGGCCGTCGAGGCCGAGCTCGGCCCGATCGGGATCGTCGTGGCGAACGCCGGCATCACGAAGGACACGCTGCTGCTGCGGATGAGCGAGGACGATTTCGACAGTGTCGTCGCCACGAACCTCGGCGGCGCGTTCCGGGTGGTCAAGCGCGCGGCGAAGGGGATGCTGCGTGCTCGGTGGGGTCGCGTCATCCTCATCTCGTCGGTGGTGGGCCTGTACGGCTCTGCGGGTCAGATCAACTACGCGTCGTCCAAGAGCGCCCTGGTCGGGTTCGCCCGCTCGCTGACCCGGGAGCTGGGCTCCCGCGGTATCACAGCCAACGTCGTGGCTCCGGGCTTCATCGAGACCGAGATGACCGCCGTGCTTGCGGAGGAGACGCAGGCCGAGTACCGCAAGAGCATCCCGGCCGGCCGCTTCGCGTCACCCGACGAGGTCGCCGGCGTGGTCGCCTGGATCGCCTCCGACGACGCCGCCTACATCTCCGGCGCCGTGATCCCGGTCGACGGCGGCCTCGGCATGGGCCACTAGCCGGGCTGCTCCGCCCGGGGGCGCAGGGCGGTCACGAGCGTCTCCGCCAGGTGGGCGGGCTGCGAGAACTGCGGCCAGTGCCCGGAGCCCAGGCGCACCACCTCGGCGTCTTCGATCGCGTCGAACTCCGCGGCGTACGCACCCCACTGCGCGATGGTGGTCCGGAAGGTCTCTTCGTCCATGCCGCCCGAGAGGATCGTGACGGGCACGGTGTGACGCCGGGTGCCGGTCAGCGCGATCTCATCGGCCGGCACCCGTGCGGGCACGGACTTCGCCCGCGCCGCCCACTTCGCGCGCACGTCGGGGGAGAGGTCGTCGACCTTTTCGTCGTCGAAGAAATCCCAGCCGGGGAAGGCGACCACGCCGTCGGTCAGCCCGAAGTCGGCGATGCCTCCGCCCGGCGGGGGAGGCACGGTGTCGACGAACACGACGCGGGCCACGAGATCGGCGCGCGCCTCGGCGGCGCCCCACACGACGTTGCCGCCGCCGCTGTGGCCGACGAGCGCGACGGGGCCGCCGAGGCGGTCGATCTCCGCCACGACGGCATCGACCCAGTCGGCGATGCCGATGCCGGCGGACTCGGCCGCCGGCGCCCCCACGCCGGGCATGGTCAGCGGGTGCGGGTCATGCCCCGCGGCCCGCAGCGCCGGGGTGACGTCGTCCCACGACGACGCGTCGAGCCAGAGACCGGGTACGAGGATCACGTCCATGCGGCACACGCTACCCGTGCCCGCTGACACCGGTCAGGGCAGGAGCGGGATGACCTCGCGCAGATCGGCGCGCGCGACGACGACGTCGGCATTCCGACGCACGGCCGGCTTCGCGTTGAAGGCGACCCCGAGACCGGCGGCGGCGAGCATGCGCAGATCGTTGGCGCCGTCGCCGATGGCGATGGTGCGCGACAGCGGCAGCTTCAGCTGCGCGGACCACGAGCGCAGCACCGCCTCCTTGCCGGCCGCGTCCATGATCGCCCCGTCCACGTGACCGGTCAGCGCGCCGTCTCGCGCGGCCAGCCGGTTCGCCTGCCACACGTCCACTCCGAGCGCGGGCGCGACGGTGTCGAGCACCTCGTGGAATCCGCCCGACACGACGCCCACGACGCCGGACCGCGCGTGGACCTCGTCGATGAGCTCATGCACCCCGGGGGTCGGCTCGACGCGCGCGATCACATGCTGGAACGCGGCCACCGGCACGCCGCGCAGCGCATCGACGCGGGTGCGCAGGCTCGCCGCGAAGTCGACCTCGCCCCGCATCGCGGCCTCCGTCGCCATGGCCACCTCGCGACGGCGGCCCGCCTCGTCCGCGATGAGCTCGATCACCTCATTGCGGATGAGCGTGGAGTCGGCGTCGAGCACGACGAGGAAGCGAGCGGATGTCGGCAGCACACGGCTACGCTAACGGCCGCGCCGCCGGCATCCGAATCCCGCGTCACTTCTCGACGCGCACGCCTTTGCCCACGATCGTGATGCCCGAGTCGGTGACCGTGTAGCCGCGCTCCAGATCCCGCTCGCGCTCGACGCCCACGGTGGCGCCCGGCTCGAGCACGACGTTCTTGTCGAGGATCGCCCGGTGCACCCGCGCGCCGGGGCCGACGAGCACATGGTCGAACAGCACGGAGTCGGTGATGGTCGAACCGCCGCCGGACAGCGTCCACGGGCCCACCACGCTGCGCTCCAGATGGGTGCCCGAGAGAACGGATCCGAGCGACACGATCGAGTCGATCGCATTGCCCATGCGGCCCACCGAGTCGCGCACGAACTTCGCCGGCGGCGAATTCACCGTCTGCGAGTGGATCGGCCACTGCGTGTTGTAGAGGTTGAAGATCGGCAGCGTGGAGATGAGGTCCATGTGCGCGTCGAAGAAGGAGTCGATCGTCCCGACGTCGCGCCAGTAGTCCCGGTCGCGATCGGTGGAGCCGGGCACATCGTTGCGCTTGAAGTCGTATACGCCCGCCTCGCTCCGACCGACGAAGTAGGGGACGATGTCGCCGCCCATGTCGTGGTTGGAGGTCGGCAGCTCGCCGTCGGCGACGACCGCGTCGATGAGGGCGTCCGCGTCGAAGATGTAGTTGCCCATCGAGGCGAGCACCTCGCCCGGCGAGTCCGCCAGGCCCGTCGGCTGCTCGGGCTTTTCGAGGAACTCCCGGATGCGCAGGTCGTTCTCCGGGTCGACGTCGATGACCCCGAACTGGTTCGCCAGGGCGATCGGCTGGCGGATGCCGGCGACCGTCGCCCGTGCACCGGAGGCGACGTGCGAGTCGAGCATCTGCCGGAAGTCCATGCGGTAGACGTGGTCGGCGCCGATGACGACGACGATGTCGGGCTTCTCGTCGTTGACGAGGTTCAGGCTCTGCAGGATCGCGTCCGCCGAGCCGGAGAACCAGCGTTTGCCGAGGCGCTGCTGGGCGGGCACCGACGCCACGTAGGAGTCGAGCAGGGCGGACATCCGCCAGGTCTGCGAGATGTGCCGGTCGAGGCTGTGCGACTTGTACTGGGTGAGCACGACGATCTGCCGCAGCCCCGAGTTGATCAGGTTGGAGATCGCGAAGTCGATGAGCCGGTACTGCCCGCCGAACGGCACGGCCGGTTTGGCGCGGTCTGTCGTCAGTGGCATCAGACGCTTCCCCTCGCCACCGGCGAGGATGATTCCGAAGACCTTCGGCGCAGCTGGCATGGCACCCACTATGCCCGACGCCTGCGCGGTGTACTACCGTCCTTGTCATGCGCGTGGACATCGTCACGAAGGAGTACCCGCCGGAGATCTACGGCGGGGCCGGGGTGCATGTGACCGAGCTCGTGAAGGCGCTGCGCAGGACCATCGACGTGCGGGTGCGCGCCTTCGGCGCGCCGCGCGACGAACCGGGGACGACCGCGTACGCGGTCCCCGCCGAGCTCGCCGCGGCCAACGGCGCGATCCAGACGCTGGGCACCGACCTCGAGATCGTGACCGACGTCGCCGGTGCCGACGTCGTGCACAGCCACACCTGGTACGCCAACATGGCGGGCCACCTCGCGTCGCTGCTGCACGGCATCCCGCACATCGTGACGGCCCACTCGCTCGAGCCGCTGCGACCGTGGAAGGCGGAGCAGCTCGGCGGGGGCTACGCCGTGTCGAGCTGGATCGAGCGGACCGCGTACGAGGGGGCTGCCGCGGTGGTGGCCGTGAGCGACGGCATGCGGCGCGACATCCTGCGCAGCTATCCCTCGCTCGATCCCGCCAAGGTCCGCGTCATCTACAACGGCATCGACGTCGACGCCTGGCATCCCGTCGACGACCCCGCGCTGCTGGCCGACCTGGGGATCGACCCGTCCCGTCCGTCGGTCGTGTTCGTCGGCCGCATCACGCGGCAGAAGGGGCTGCCGTATCTGCTGCAGGCGGCGGCGCAGCTGCCGCCGGAGGTGCAGCTGGTGCTGTGCGCGGGCGCTCCGGACACTCCGCAGATCATGGCGGAGGTGGAGGCCCTCGTGCGCGGCCTGCAGGACACGCGCGCGGGGGTGGTGTGGCTGGACCGCCTGCTCAGCCGGCACGAGCTGTGCACGATCCTCGCCGCTGCCACCACGTTCGTCTGCCCGTCGGTGTACGAGCCGCTGGGCATCGTCAACCTCGAGGCGATGGCGTGCGGCGCCGCCGTCGTCGGCACGGCCACCGGCGGCATCCCCGAGGTCGTCGTCGACGGCGTCACCGGGCGTCTCGTGCCCATCGAGCAGGTGCAGGACGGCACGGGGACCCCGATCGACCCGGAGCGGTTCGTGGACGACCTCGCCCGGGTGCTCACCGAGGTGGTCGGCGATCCCGACCGCGCAGCCTCGTACGGCGCAGCGGGGCGCCGCCGGGCGACCGAGGAGTTCAGCTGGGCCCGGGTGGCGGCGACCACGGCCGCGCTGTACACGGAGGTGGCGCGCCCGGCCGGTTAGGCTGGGACCATGCCGCAGGTGCTCGAGTTCTCCGACGTCGTCGTGCGTCGGAACGGCCGGAACATCGTCGACGACCTCACCTGGACGGTGGACGACGACCAGCGGTGGGTGATCCTGGGCCCCAACGGCGCCGGGAAGACGACGCTGCTGCTGCTGGCGGACACCCTCATCCACCCGACATCGGGCGACGTGACGATCCTCGGCGAGCGCCTGGGCCGGACGGATGTCTTCGAGCTGCGCCCCCGCATCGGGTTCGCCTCGTCGGCGATGGCCAAGCGCCTGCCGCCGGAGGAGACGGTGCTCAACGTCGTCCTCACCGCCGCCTACTCGGTGCTCGGGCGCTGGAACGAGGACTACGAGGACATCGACGAGCGCCGGGCGCTGCGGGTGCTCGCCGAGTGGCGGCTGGAGAGCCTGGCCGACCGCACCTTCGGCACGCTGTCGGACGGCGAGCAGAAGCGCGTGCAGATCGCCCGCGCAGTCATGACCGACCCTGAGCTGCTGCTGCTGGACGAGCCGACGGCGAGCCTGGATCTGGGCGCCCGGGAAGAGCTGCTGGCCCTGCTGGGCGGGTACGCCCAGGCGCCGACCACGCCCGCCATGGTCATGGTGACGCACCACGTCGAGGAGATCCCGGTCGGGTTCACGCACGTCCTGCTGCTGCGCGACGGTGGCGTGGTCGCCGCCGGTCCCATCGCCGAGGCGCTGACCGCCGAGAACCTCACCGAGACGTTCGGTCTGCCCATCACCCTCAGCGAGCAGGACGGCCGCTTCGCCGCCCGGGCGCGTTCCTGACCGCGCCGGCGGGCTGGTAGGATGGTGCGTTGGTGCGCTCGCACCGCAGACTTGGCCGTCCTGGCAGAATCCAGGACACGACTCCCTCGAGGATCACCATGAAGACCGACATCCACCCCGACTACCACGCGGTCGTCTTCCGCGACCTCGGCTCGGGCGAGACCTTCCTGACCCGCTCCACGGTCACCAGCGACAAGACGATCGAGCTCGACGGCGTCGAGTACCCCGTCATCGACGTGGAGATCTCCTCGTCGTCGCACCCGTTCTACACGGGCAAGCAGCGCATCCTCGACTCGGCCGGCCGCGTCGAGAAGTTCAACCAGCGCTTCAAGAACTTCGGCGGCGGCTCCAAGTAGCCCGTCGTCCCCGAAAGGCCCCGCTGCGGCGGGGCCTTTCGCGTGCCCTCCGGATCCGCGGGGTCAGCGGATCGGCCAGCTGCCGTCGACCGTGTCGTCCGGATCGATGCGGCCGATGCTGATGAAGTACTCGGTCAGGCTCGCCGCCTGCGCCCGCGCCCACGCGATCTGGCGGGTGTGCAGCTCCTGGACGGTGGGGGGAAGCCAGGGGGCGAAGCGATCGGCGAGCGCAAGCGCGACCCGCCCCGCCGCGATCGCGTCCGCGGACGCCTCGTGCGCATCCTCGAGCTGCACGGCGTAATGCTGCGCCACGACCGAGAGGGTGCGCTTGCCGCGGCGCCAGCGGTCGTACGCCTTGTCGACGACGAGCGGGTCGATCACCGGCGCGGGCGCGAGGATGGGGGCGACACCGTGGCGCAGGCACTCGGACTTCAGCAGCGAGAAGTCGTACGGCGCGTTGTAGGCGACCACGGGGATGCCGGCGTCGAACAGCTCGCGCAGGGACGCCGTGACCTCGGCGACCACCTCGGCGGCGGGCCGGCCGTGCTCTCTCGCGTGCGCGGTCGTGATCCCGTGGATCTGCGCCGCCGCCTCCGGGATCGCCACGCCCGGGTCGGCGAGCCAGTCGCGGGCGCGGCGCACGATGCCCGCGGCATCCAGCACCCCGACGTGGGCGGTGACGATGCGGTCGCGCGTGACATCCACGCCCGTCGTCTCGAGGTCGAACACCCCCACGACCCTGGACCACTCCGGCGAGTCGAAGAGGGGGAGCTGGTCCATGCCCCAGAAGGTATGCGAGGGGTCCGACAACGGGCCGGAGGCGCTCCGTAGACTCGAAGGGTGGCCGCCCCTCATCCGTACGCCGAGCTGCTCGCCGGCATCCCCGTGGCGCGTCGCGAGGTCGACGCGCTCGGCGGGACCACCGCGTACTGGGTGTACGGCCCCGAGGACGCGGACACCACCGTGCTCGCCGTGCACGGCTTCCGCGGCGAGCACCACGGGCTGGAGCCCGTGGTGGCGCACCTGCCCGGCATCCGCGTCGTGATGCCCGATCTGCCCGGCTTCGGCGAGACGGCGCCCGTCCCCGGGCGCACGCACGACCTCGGACTGTACGCCGAGTGGCTGCGCGCGTTCTCCGCCGCCGCCGCCCCGGGAGCGGTGGTGCTGGGGCACTCGTTCGGCTCGATCGTCGCCGCGGCTGCCGTCGCGGGCGGGCTGGCGACGCCGGCGCTCATCCTGGTCAACCCCATCGGCGCCCCTGCGCTGGAGGGCCCGCGAGGCATCATGACACGGCTCGCCATGCTCTACTACGCCGCGGGCGCACGGCTGCCGGAGCGGGCGGGCACGGCGCTGCTGCGCAGCCGGCTGATCGTCCGGGTCATGAGCGAGACGATGGCGAAGACCCGCGACAAGGAGCTGCGCACCTTCATCAACGACCAGCACGACACGTACTTCTCGCGCTTCTCGGACCGCGAGGTGCTGCAGGACGCGTTCACGGCCTCGGTCTCGCACGACGTGCGGGAGTTCGCGCCGCGCATCGCGCAGCCGACGCTGCTGGTGGCCGCCCAGCAGGACGACATCACCCCGATCGAGAAGGAGCGCCAGCTGGCCAGGCTGTTCCCGCGCGCCGAGCTCGTCGAGATCCCCGGGGTGGGGCACCTCATCCACTACGAGACTCCCGCCGCCGCGGCGGCGGCGATCACGCGCTTTCTCGCTCCGCCTTCCGACGACGGTATGCGTTGACGTTCATGCGGTTGCCGCAGTTGCCTTCGTCGCAGTAGCGCTTGGAGCGGTTCCGCGAGAAGTCGATGTACACGTTCGCGCAGTCGTCGGCGGCACAGATCCGCACGCGGTCGTACTCATCGGCGCGGATCACATCGACGAAGGCCAGCGCCACCTCGACCATGATGCGGGTCGCCAGCGGCTCATCGTCCGCCGTGCCGTGGATGTGCCAGTCGTATCCGTCGTGGATGACGAGCTGGGGGAGCGCCCCGCCGTCCCGCAGCATCCCGTTGACCAGCGGCACGGCCGCATCCCGGTCGACCTCCCACAGGCGATGCAGTCGCGGGCGGACGTCGCGCACCTCGGCGAGTTCGCGCGCGTCGCGCCGGATCGCGCCGGTGTAGGGGTTGACGGCGAGGTAGTCCTCGAAGTCGTCGGGCGTCTCCAGGCGGTCGCGGCCCCCCTGCGCGGGCAGCGTGTTCACGAGGTACGCGGCCGCCCGCAGCGACTGGGCGGTGTCATGAATGAAGACCATGTTGACTCCTGACATTTCCCTCGCGTACTGTCACCAGTGTAAACATGCTTCACCCCTGACATCCCGGATCCGCCATGTCCGCTCCCACCGCGCCCATCCCGGTCGCCGCATCGACAATCCCTGCCGGGGAGGTGAACCGCGGCCGCACCGCCGGGCTGCTGCTCGGCATCCTGTCGGCGCTGGCGTTCTCCTCCAGCGGCCCCGTCGTCAAACCCCTTCTGGAGGCGGGCTGGTCACTGGGCGCAGCGCTGGTCGTGCGCATGGGCATCGCGGCCCTGCTGCTGGCGCCCGCGCTCGTGCTCGCCCTGCGGCGGGAACGCGGATTCCTGCGGCGGCACGGCCGCATCATCGTGCTGTTCGGCCTCACCGCGGTGGCCGGCTGCCAGTTGCTGTTCTTCTCGGCGATGCAGCGGATGCCGGTGGCGGTGGCGCTGCTGATCCAGTACCTCGCGCCGGTCCTGCTGGTCATCTACGCGTGGGTGCGCACGCGGCGGGCGCCGACCCGACTGGTCGTGGCCGGCTCGGTGGTGGCCATGGCGGGCCTGGTGCTGGTCGTCGACATCACCGGCGCCCGATTCGACCTGCTCGGCACGGTGCTCGCCCTGGGCGCAGCGGTGTGCGCGGGAGCGTACTTCCTCGTCTCCGAGCGCGCCGGCGACGGCCTGCCGCCGCTCGCGCTCGCCTCCGGCGGGCTCCTGGTGGGGACCGCCCTGATCGGAGCGCTGATCCTCGTCGGCATCCTGCCCTTCGCCGCGCCCGCCGTGCCGGTGCGGCTCGGCGGACTCGAGGTGCCGGCCCTCGTCGCCATGCTGTGGGTGGGGTGTGCGGCCACCACGCTCGGGTACGCCTTCGGAGTGATGGCCGTGCCCCGCATCGGCTCGCGCGTGGCATCCTTCGTGGGGCTGTCCGAGGTGCTGTTCGCGCTCGGGTTCGCCTGGCTCCTGCTGTCCGAGACGCCGTCGCCGGTCCAGTTCGCGGGCGGGGCGCTGATCCTGGTGGGCGTCGTGCTGGTGCGGATGGATGCCTCCGGCTCGCCGGCGCCGTCGGCGGCCGTGGCTGCGGCGAAGACTACGCGGTCGTCGCGGCCAGGTCCATGAGCGGGCGCAGCCGGTAGGGGATCACCTCGCGCATCACCAGGTGCGTCTCGGTGCGCTCCACGCCGTCGATCGCCAGAAGGCGCGCATCCGTGTCGAACAGGTGCCGGGCGTCACGACAGGCGACGCGCACGAGCAGGTCGACCTGCCCGCTCAGGCCGTGGGCCTGCACCACCTCGGGGATATCGGCCAGTTCCTCGGTGATGCGCGGGATGTCGACCTGCCGCAGCTGCACGTTGATGAACGCCTCCAGGGGGAAGCCCAACGCGGTGGATGCGATCGCCCGCTCGAAGGACAGGAACACACCGGCGCGCTCCAGGCGCGCCATCCGGGCCTGCACGGTGTTGCGCGACAGCCCGAGCCGATCGGCGAGCGCGACGACGGTGGCGCGATGATCGTCGGCGAGCGTGGCGAGCAGTTCGAGGTCGACATGATCAAGGGACGACATAGTGCGAAAGATTAGCACGCCTCAGGAGGTGTTGAGTTGGCAACATGCTCAAAGCGTGTCGTGATGCTTGAGCTAGGTGCGCGATCGACGTAGTCTCGGGGTATCCGGCGACGACGCCGGTCGATCCGCTGAAGCGCCACGAGCGCGAAAGCGACAGGAGGACACGATGACGCGCACCCTGACCCCCGCAGCCGAATTCGCGACCGACACCGAAGATGTCGCCCGGCTACTGACACCCGAGGGAGAGCGGCTCACCGACCCGTCCCTCGAGCCGTTCGCCGCAGACGTCACCGCCGACGAGCTGAGGTCGCTCTACCGCGACATGGTGCTGGTGCGACGCATCGACACCGAAGGCGTCGCGCTGCAGCGCCAGGGCCAGCTCGGACTGTGGGCACCCTGCCAGGGGCAGGAGGCGACGCAGGTCGGCACCGCACGCGCGCTGCGCACCGACGACTTCGCCTTCCCCAGCTACCGCGAGATCGGCGTGAACTTCGTGCGCGGCGCCGCCCCCGAGGACTTCGTGCTGTCGTGGCGGGGCGAGGCGCACTCCACTTTCGACCCCCACGAGATCAACTCGGCCGTGCCCCAGATCATCATCGGCGCGCAGACACTGCACGCGGTCGGCTACGCGATGGGCATCCAGCGCGACGGCGGCGACCAGGTCGCCGCGACCTACTTCGGCGACGGCGCCACGAGCCAGGGTGATGTCAACGAGGCGATGGTGTTCGCCTCGTCGTTCGGCGCCCCGGTGGTGTTCGTGTGCTCGAACAACCAGTACGCGATCTCCGAGCCGGTCACGGTGCAGGCGAAGTTCCCGATCGCCGGCCGCGCGCCGGGCTTCGGCATCCCCAGCATGCGCGTGGACGGCAACGACGTCCTGGCCTGCCTCGCCGCGATGCGCTGGGCCCTCGACAACGCGCGTAGCGGAAAGGGTCCCGCCTTCATCGAGGCGGTCACCTACCGCATGGGCCCGCACACGACCTCCGACGACCCGACGCGGTACCGCGACAAGGAGGAGGTCGAGCGCTGGCGCCGTCGCGACCCCATCGCGCGCGTGGAGGCGCATCTGCGCGCCAGGGACGAGTTCGACGACGAGTTCGCCGCACAGGTGCAGGCGGACGCCGACGAGCTGGGCGCCGCGGTGCGCGCGGCATGCCTGGGCGCTGTCACGCGCGACCCGATCACGATCCTCGACCACGTCTACGCCGAGCCGCACTCGGGGCTGGACGAGCAGCGCACGACCTTCGGCGCGTACCTCGCCGGATTCGCCGCCGACGACCGCGACGCGAGCGCGGAGGTGGCGTCATGACGCAGCTGACGATGGCCAAGGCCCTCAACGAGGGTCTGCGCCGTGCCATGGCCGATGATCCGAAGGTGCTCATCATGGGCGAGGACATCGGCAAGCTGGGCGGCGTGTTCCGCATCACGGACGGGCTTCTCGACGAGTTCGGCGCTCCGCGGGTCATCGACACCCCGCTCGCCGAAGCCGGGATCATGGGCACCGCCGTCGGCCTCGCGTATCGCGGCTACCGGCCGGTCGTGGAGATCCAGTTCGACGGGTTCGTCTACCCCGCATTCGACCAGATCGTCTGCCAGGTCGCCAAGCTGCACTATCGCACCAGCGGCAAGGTCACGATGCCGATCACGATCCGCATCCCGTGGGCAGGCGGCGTCGGGGCGGCGGAGCACCACTCCGAGTCTCCGGAGGCGTACTTCGTGCACACTTCGGGCCTGCGCGTGGTCGCCGTCTCGAACCCGCAGGACGCGTACACGGTGCTGCGGCAGGCGATCGCATCCGACGACCCGGTGGTGTTCTTCGAGCCCAAGCGGCTCTACCACACCAAGGGCGAGGTCGACCTGGATGTGCCCTTGGCCGATGCGCCGCCCATGGGGCTGGCCCGTGTGGCCCGGCCCGGTCAGGACGTCACACTGCTGACGTACGGCGCGCAGGTGGCGACGGCGATGGATGCCGCGACCGCCGCCGAGGACGAGGGCATCGACATCGAGGTCATCGATCTGCGCTCCCTGTCGCCGGTGGACTACCGCACCGTCGCCGCCTCCGTGCGCAAGACCGGGCGGGTCGTGGTGACCCACGAGGCCGCCCGCGAGGCGGGCGTGGGGGCCGAGCTCGTCGCCTCCGTCACCGAGAAGTGCTTCTACCACCTCGAGGCGCCGCCCGTGCGGGTCACCGGCTACGACATCCCCTATCCGCCGGCCAAGCTCGAGAAGCATCACCTGCCGGATCTGGACCGCATCCTCGATGCCGTCGACCGGGTGCTCGATCGCCCGAACTCGCTGACGGGGGTGGACCTGTGACCGTCGAGTTCCGCCTGCCCGATCTGGGGGAGGGCCTTCCCGAGGCCGAGCTGGTGCAGTGGCTGGTGAAGGAGGGCGACACCGTCGAGCTGAACCAGACCATCGCCGAGGTCGAGACCGCCAAGGCCGTCGTCGAGCTGCCGTCGCCGCACGCCGGAGTGGTGTCGGCACTGCACGCGCAGCCCGGCGACGTCGTGGAGGTGGGCTCGGTGCTCATCGCGTTCGACGTCGACGGCGAGGAGGCCGCCCCCGCCGCGCCGGCGGCGGCCGCCGCCGAGCCCGAGGAGGAGAAGGCCGCCCCGAACCTCGTCGGCTACGGCGCCGCGCCGCGATCCAGCGCGCGGCCGCAGCGCCGGGCCCGGGTGGCCGGCGCGTCCGATTCGTCCCGCGGGTCCGACACCGCCGTTCTCGAAGCGGCGCCCCACGACGTGCTGCCGGCCGCGGAGGTGGTCGAGACGCCCCTGGAGCGGCCGAAGTCGACGCCGCCTGTCCGCAGGCTCGCCAAGGACCTCGGCATCGACCTCGTCCTGGTCGAGCCGACCGGCGAGAACGGCCTGATCACGCGGGCGGATGTCGAGGCCTACGCACAGCGCTCCGGCGCCGTCGCCGCGCCGGAGGCGACCGAGCGCGACGACATCGTGCCGGACTCCGCCGCCTCGCTCGCTCCCGCTGCCGACGAGCGGGAGACCCGCATCCCCATTCGCGGCGTGCGGCGGCATACGGCCGAGGCCATGGTGCGCAGTGCGTTCACCGCGCCGCACGTGACGACGTTCCTGACGGTGGATGTCACGGCCACGACCGAGCTCATCGCCTCGCTGAAGGCCGATCGGGCGCTGCAGGGGCATCGCATCGGCATCCTGGCCGTCGTCGCCAAGGCCGTGTGCCTGGCGCTGAGGAAGACGCCCGAGCTGAACTCCAGCTGGGACGAGCCGGCCGGCGAGATCGTGCAGCACGGATACGTGAACCTCGGCATCGCCGCGGCGACCGGACGAGGTCTCATCGTGCCGAACATCCGCGACGCCGACCGGCTGACCCTGGTGGAGCTCGCCGACGCGATCGGCGAGCTCGCCGAGACCGCCCGCTCTGGTCGCACGGCGCCGGCCGACATGATGGGCGGCACGTTCTCGATCACCAACGTCGGGGTGTTCGGGGTCGACACCGGAACGCCGATCATCAACCCCGGCGAAGCCGGGATCCTCGCCGTGGGAGCGGTGCGTCGTCAGCCGTGGGAGCACCGCGGCGAGATCGCGCTGCGGGATGTCATGACCTTGAGCGTGTCGTTCGATCACCGGCTCGTCGACGGCGAGCAGGGGTCGCGGTTCCTCAAGGACGTGGGCGACGTGCTCCGCGAGCCCGGGCGGGCGATGCTGCTGGGCTGAGCCGACGGGCGCCGATCAGGCGCGCAGGCTCGCCAGCGCCATCGCGGTGAGCGTGGCGCGCACATCGTCGGCGGCCGGCGCCGGGTGCAGCGCGCGCACGCTGTGCGGGGTCGAGTTGATCAGGCCGAAGGCGGCGTGCGCACGCACGCGCAGCACCTCCTCGGGCAGATCGGGATGAAGGCGCTCGAGCACCTGCACCCACAGTTCGACGTACTCGCGCTGCAGCCGGCGGACCGTGTGCCGGTCCTCCTCGGAGAGGCTCTGCAGATCGCGGTCCTGAACGCGGATCACATCGGCGCCGCCGAGGGCGAAGTCGACGTGGAAGTCGACGAGGCGCTCCAGCACGTCGTCGGCGCTCCCGTCCTCCTCGACGACGGCAAGTCCGCCGTCGCGCAGGTTCCTGCTGACGTCGGTGAGCACCGCGCCCAGCACGGCCTGCTTGTTGGCGAAGTGCCGGTAGATCGCCGGGCCGCTGACCCCGACGGCGGTGCCGAGGTCCTCGAGGCTCACGCCGTTGAAGCCGTGTTCCGCGAACAGGCGCGCGGCCTCGCGCAGGAGAGCGGCCTGCCGGCTCGCCTTCGCCCGCTCACGCTCGGTCGTACCCGTTGCCAATTCAGTTAATCCTCGCTAACCTGGTTGCATTCGGTTAGGGAACACTAACCGAACGATCCCGCACCGGACAACGGACGTGATCGGATCGTGACCCACAGCCGCATCGGAGACCCCATGGGCAGCGCAGCCCCCAGCACCGGCCTCACCTACGATCTCACCGACGACGAACGCGAGCTCGCCGCGCTCGTGCGCGACTTCGCCGAGCAGGTGGTGGCCCCGCAGTCGTACGAAGCCGACCGCACCCACACACTCCCGCTCGACGTGGTCGCGCAGATGGGGGAGCTGGGACTGTTCGGCCTGCCGTTCCCCGAGGAGGTGGGCGGTCAGGGCGGCGACTACTTCGCCCTGTGCCTCGCGATCGAGGCGCTGGGGCGGGTCGACCAGTCCATCGCCATCACGCTCGAAGCGGGCGTGAGCCTGGGCGCGATGCCGGTGTTCCGCTTCGGCACCGAGAAGCAGAAGGCCGAGCTGCTGCCCGACCTGCTCGCGGGCAGGGCGCTGGCCGGCTTCGGACTCACCGAGCCCGAGGCGGGATCGGATGCCGGGGCCACCCGCACCACGGCCCGCCTCGACGCCGGCGAATGGGTCGTCAACGGCGCCAAGCAGTTCATCACCAACTCCGGAACCGCGATCACGCGGTTCGTCACCGTGACGGCCGTCACCGGCGAGACCGAGGGCCGCAAGGAGATCTCGACGATCATCGTGCCCAACGGCACGCCGGGATTCACCGTCGAGCCCGCCTACGACAAGGTCGGGTGGAACGCCTCGGACACGCATCCCCTCACCTTCGTCGACGCCCGCGTCCCCGAGGGCAACCTCCTGGGCGAGCGCGGGCGCGGCTTCGCGAACTTCCTGCACATCCTCGACGAGGGCAGGATCGCGATCGCCGCGCTGTCGACGGGGGCGGCCGAGGGCTGCGTCGAGGCGTCGATCGAGTATGCGAAGCAGCGCACCGTGTTCGGAACGCCGCTGGCGACCCGCCAGCACGTGCAGTTCACCATCGCCCGCATGCAGGCGCGGGTGCACAACGCACGTCTGGCGTGGCATCACGCGGCGCGACTGCGCGATGCGGGCCGGCCGTTCAAGACCGAGGCGGCGATCGCGAAGATGACGGCGTCGGATGCCGCGATGGACAACGCCCGCGACGCCACGCAGATCTTCGGCGGCAACGGCTTCATGAACGAGTTCCCCGTCGCCCGCCACTACCGCGACTCGAAGATCCTCGAGATCGGCGAGGGCACCACCGAGGTGCAGCTGCTCGTCATCTCGCGGGCACTGGGCCTGGAAGGGTAACCTGACGGCCGTGAGCGAGCGGATTCAGCGGGGCCTGTTCTACGACGAGCTCGAGGTCGGCGCCCGCTATCTGCACCGTCCCGGACGCACGGTGACCGACTCCGACAACACGCTGTTCTCGGCGCTGACGATGAACCCGCAGGCGCTGCACGTCGACGCCGCGTACGCGGCGACGCAGCCGTTCGAGCGACCGCTGATGAACTCGATGTGGACGCTCGCCACCCTGGTCGGGCTGTCGGTGGCCCAGCTCACCCAGGGCACCCTCGTCGCCCAGCTCGGGCTGTCCGACATCGCGTTCCCGCACCCTCTGTTCGCGGGCGACACCCTCTACGCCGAGACCGAGATCACGGCGAAGCGCCTGTCGAAGTCACGCCCCGGTCAGGGCCTGGTGACGATGGCGCACACCGGTCGCAATCAGGACGGGGTCGTCGTCGCCACCGCCACCCGGGTCGCACTGATGTGGCAGAACGAAGCGGCCGCCCGATGAGCGTGTTCGACCTGGGGCCCGCGCTGCTGTTCTGCCCGGCCGACCGGCCGGAGCGCTTCACGAAGGCGCTCGCGCGCGCCGATGCGGTCATCCTCGACCTCGAGGACGCGGTGGCCGCCGACGCGAAAGCGGTGGCACGGGGGGCGGTGATCGAGTCCGAACTCGACCCGGACCGCGTGATCGTGCGCGTCAACCCCGTCGGGACCGGGGACTTCGAGGCCGACATGGCGACGCTCTCGCAGACGGACTACCGCACCGTCATGGTCGCGAAGGCCGAATCCGTCAAGCGACTGCGGAAGCTCGATCCGCGCTTCCGCGTCGTCGCACTGTGCGAGACGGCCCGCGGCGTGGTCAACGCCGACCGGATCGCCGACCTCGACAACGTCGTCGCCCTGATGTGGGGCGCCGAGGACCTCGTCGCCTCGCTCGGCGGCACCTCCAGCCGCAAGGCGAACGGACGCTACCGCGACGTCGCCCGCACCGCGCGCGCGCGGGTGCTGCTGGCCGCCGGCGCACGAGGGAAGGCCGCGATCGACGCGGTCCACCTGGACATCGGCGACGTGCGCGGGCTGCGCCGCGAGGCGAAGGATGCCGCGGCCACCGGCTTCACGGCGACAGCCTGCATCCATCCGTCCCAGGTCGACGTCATCCGCGAGGCGTACCTGCCGGACGGGAAGCAGATCTCCTGGGCGCGGGCCGTGCTGGCCGCCGCCGAGACCGAGCGCGGTGTGTTCGCCTTCCAAGGGCGCATGATCGACGAGCCGGTGCTGCGGCACGCCCGCGCGGTGCTGCGCCGCGGCGGGGCGGACTAGACCAGACGCTCGGCCAGGGCGGTCAGCACCTCGCTCGTGCCGGCGTCGATCTTGACGGTGGCCCGGGAGTCCGATCGGGTGTCGCCGCGGTTGACGATGACCACCGGCATGCCCCGTCGCAGCGCCCGATCGACCAGGCGCACGCCCGAGTTCACCGCGAGCGACGAGCCGGCCACCAGGAGCGCCTCACTGCCGTGCACGAGCGACTCGGCCTCCCGGAACGTCTGCGCGGGGATGAACTCGCCGAAGAAGACGACCTCCGGCTTCAGGACGCCGCCGCAGACCGTGCACGCGGGGACGACGAAGCCGTCGCTGGACTCGGGGAGGACATCGCCGTCCGGCCCCAGGGCGACGGCGTCGGGTACCGCGACCCACGGGTTGTCGCGCTCGATCACCGCGGCGACGGCGCGGCGATCGAAGACCTGGCCGCAGTGCGTGCAGTGCACGCGGCGCATCGCGCCGTGCAGTTCCACGACGCGCCGGCTGCCCGCCTGGAGGTGCAGGCCGTCGACGTTCTGGGTCACGATCCCCGTGGCGATCCCCGCGGCCTCCATGCCCGCAAGCGCCTCGTGCCCGGCATTCGGGCGCGCGCCGGAGAACGCGCGCCAGCCCAGATGGCTGCCCACCCAGTACCGCCGCCGTGCGCACTCGTCGCCCAGGAACGCCTGCGCGGTCATCGGCGTGCGCACCGGCGCCCCTGCACCGCGATAGTCCGGGATGCCGCTGTCGGTGGACACGCCCGCTCCGGTGAGCACGGCGATCCGCCTGCCCGAGAGCACCTCCACGGCGTCCTGCACGCGCGCAGCGGCCGCAGCATCCAGCTCCGCGCCGATGGTCGTCACAGGCACCCCCTCCCGGAATTCTAGAGTGGACGGATGCAGGTGCACGCGGTGCAGCGGGCGGACGATCCGCGGCTCTCGGACTATCGCGGCCTGACCGATGTCGCGCTGCGGCGCCGGATCGAGCCGGCGGGCGGTCTGTACATCGCCGAGTCGGCGAAGGTGATCGCCCGCGCCGTGCGCGCCGGGCACCGTCCGCGATCGGTGCTGGTGCAGGAGAAGTGGCTGGGCGACGTCGCCGAGCTGGTGGGGGACTCGGATGTCCCGGTGTACGTCGTGCCGGCGGAGGTCGCCGAGGCGGTCACGGGCTTCGCGGTGCACCGGGGCGCTCTGGCCGCGATGCACCGGCCGCCGCTGCGACCGGTGGCCGAGGTCGTCGCGGGGGCGCGGCTGGTCCTCGTGCTCGAAGACATCGTCGACCACACGAATGTCGGGGCGGCCTTCCGCAGCGCCGCGGCCCTGGGCGCCGGCGCGGTCCTGGTCGCGCCGCGCTGCGCCGACCCGCTGTATCGGCGCAGCGTGCGCGTGAGCATGGGGACGGTCTTCCAGGTGCCCTGGACGCGCCTGCCGGAGTGGGAGGAGGCGCGCGGCATCCTCCACGCCGCCGGATTCACGATCGCCGCGCTCGCCCTCGCCGACGGCGCCGTGCCGCTCGACGAGTTCGCCGCGCGCCGCCCCGAGCGGGTCGCGCTGGCGCTCGGGGCCGAAGGCGACGGACTCAGCCGCCAGGCGCTGCAGGCGGCCGACACCGTGGTCACCATCCCGATGGCGGGCGGGGTCGACTCGCTCAACGTCGCCGCCGCCGGCGCCGTCGCCTTGTGGGCGCTCAGTCGCGGCGGTCGATGACCGGCGTCGGCTCGGGCCGCTTGGGCCGGATGTCGTCGCCCGACGACTGGTGACGCAGCCGCCGCAGCACCCACGGCACCAGGTGCTCGCGTGCCCAGACGAGGTCGTTGACCCTCGCCTGGCGCCAGGTGCGCGACGGCATGGGGTCAGGCTGCATCGGCTGCAGGTCGTTGGGCACGTTCAGCGCCCGCAGCACCATGCGCGCCACCTCGTGGTGTCCGAGCCGGTTGTAGTGCAGGCGGTCGTCGTCGAAGAAGCGCATGTCCTGCACCTCCTTGAGCGCCCACTGGTCGGCCACGATGCAGTCGTAGCGGTCGGCGATCGCGCGGACGTTCTCGTTGTAGATCGCGACCCGACCCCGGATGCCCCGGAACACCGGCGTGAAGTTCGTGTCGATCCCGGTGAACACCACCAGCGTGGCGCCGGTGCCGGAGAGGCGCACCACGGCGTCCTCGAACAGCTGCGCCACGGCGTCGGGGTCGGCCCCGGGCCGGATGACGTCGTTGCCTCCGGCCGAGAAGGTGACAAGATCCGGCTTCAGGGCCAGCGCCGGCTCGATCTGGTCGTCGATGATCTGCCGGATGAGCTTCCCGCGCACCGCGAGGTTCGCGTACGCGAAGTCGTCGACCTGGGCGGCGAGCACCTCGGCGACCCGATCCGCCCAGCCCCGCAGCCCGTTGGGCGCTTCGGGGTCGGGGTCGCCCACGCCCTCTGTGAACGAGTCGCCCACCGCGACGAAGCGGTGCCAGGGGTGCGGTCCCTGGTTCGCGACGTACGGCGTGCGGTTTCGGTCTGAGGTGCTGCTGGACATCGTTCCTCCGGAGTGGACGCATACGAGCGTAGCCGCGTCGGCCGGGTGCCCTAGGGTGGTGACTCGTTGCGTCGCGAACACGGGAGGGGAGCGGATGCCGTCCGACAGCGCTGCCGACCGGGCATCGGATGAGACGGCGGCGGCGCAGTTCGGCAGCTTCGCCGCCGAGCACCTGTCGCCCGCGTTCCCGCAGCGAGCGCCATGGGGCACCGCTCAGCGCCTGCGCGCCTGGCAGGCGGAGGCGCTGGACGCCTACTTCGGGGCGGACGGACCGGACGGCGTCGGGAAGGGTCCGCGCGACTTCCTCGCCGCGGCCACGCCGGGTGCGGGCAAGACGACCTTCGCGCTGCGGCTGGCCAGCGAGCTCATGCGGCGCCGCGTGGTGGAGCGGATCATCGTCGTGGCGCCCACCGAGCATCTGAAGGCCCAGTGGGCGGATGCCGCCGCCCGGGTGGGCATCCGCCTCGATCCGCGCTTCTCGAACCGGCAGGCGGCGCCCGCCCGGCACTTCCACGGGGTGGCGGTCACCTACGCCCAGGTGGCGGTCAAGGCGTCCGTGCACCGCGCACTGGCCGAGGACCGCCGGTCGCTCGTGATCCTCGACGAGGTCCATCACGGCGGCGACGCGCTGTCGTGGGGCGACGCGCTGCACGAGGCCTACCGCCGCGCGGCGCGCCGGCTGCTGCTCAGCGGCACACCGTTCCGCAGCGACACCGCCCCGATCCCGTTCGTCGAGTACCACCCGGACGAGCGCGGGATCCGCATCTCGCGCACCGACTACAGCTACGGGTACGGGCGCGCACTCGCCGACAGCGTCGTGCGTCCGGTGCTGTTCCTCGTCTACGCCGGCCGGATGCGGTGGCGCACCCGCACCGGCGACGAGCTGGAGGCGCAGCTGGGGCAGGACAACACGACGGACGTCACGGCACAGGCCTGGCGCACCGCCCTCGACCCCGAGGGGGAGTGGATCCCGGCCGTGCTGCGGTCGGCGGACCGGCGCCTGAGCGAGGTGCGGGAGCAGATCCCGGATGCCGGGGGCCTGGTCATCGCGTCCGATCAGACGGCAGCACGGGCCTACGCGACGATCCTGCGTGGCATCACCGGCGAGGATCCGGCGATCGTGCTCTCGGACGATCCCGCCGCCTCCGGCCGGATCGAGCAGTTCGCGCAGAGCACGACCCGCTGGATGGTCGCAGTGCGCATGGTGTCGGAGGGCGTGGACGTGCCGCGCCTGGCCGTGGGCGTGTACGCGACCAGCGCATCGACGCCGCTGTTCTTCGCGCAGGCGGTGGGGCGCTTCGTGCGGGCGCGCAGGCGCGGCGAGACGGCGAGCCTGTTCCTGCCGAACGTGCCGCAGCTGCTCGAGCTCGCAGGGGCCCTCGAGCGCGAGCGGGATCATGCGCTGGACCGCGAGGCGGACGGCGTCGACGAGTGGGCTCTCGACGACGACCTGCTCGACGCCGCCGAGCGCGAGGAGAAGGCGTCCGACGAGCTGGCGCACGAGTTCACATACCAGGCCCTCGGCTCGATCGCACACTTCGACCGCGTGATGTACGACGGCCGGGAGTTCGGGCAGCTCGCCGTGCCCGGCACGCCGGAGGAGGAGGAGTTCCTCGGGCTGCCGGGCCTGCTCGAGCCCGAGCACGTGCACGAGCTGCTCCTGCAGCGCCAGGCCCGCCAGGCCCGGCACCGGAGGCAGCGCGAGGCGCGTGCCGGCAGATCCGGCGAGCCGTCCGACCACGCGGCCCCGCCGGCACCCCTGCATCGCACGCTGCGGGAGCAGCGCCAGCTGCTGAACTCGCTCGTGGGCCTCTACGCGCGGCAGAGCGGCGAGCCGCACGGCGCCGTGCACGCCGAGCTGCGCCGACTGTGCGGCGGCCCTCCGGTCGCGCAGGCGACCGTGGCGCAGCTGCAGGCGCGCATCGAGCTGCTGCGCCGGCGGGTGCACTCGTAGCCGGGCCGCGCCCTGCCGTTCGGAGCCCCGAAATGCTGTCAATCCGCGCCCGGAGAGGATGCCCCGTGCCCCGGCTGGCTAGCCTCGAAGGATTGCCGTCCACCCTCCATCGGAGAACAGCGTGAGCTCGCCCGCACCCACCGCCCGCGATCGCCGTCGCTGGGCACGGTACCTCGTCGACGAGCGCGCCGAGGCCCAGGTGTACCGTGACCTCGCGGCCCGGCGGCAGGGCGAGGAGCGGGAGATCCTGCTCGCCCTCGCGGAGGCTGAAGGGCGCCATGAGGCGCACTGGCTCGCGCTGCTGGGCGGCGAGCCCGCGTCGCTGCCGCGGGCGTCATGGGACACCCGTGCGCTCGGGTGGATGGCGCGGCGGTTCGGGTCGATCTTCGTCCTCGCGCTGGCCCAGAATGCGGAGGGCCGCTCGCCGTATGCCGACGAGCCGGACGCCTCGCCGGCGATGGCCGCCGACGAGCGGGTCCACCACGAGGTCGTGCGCGGGCTCGCGGCGCGCGGCCGGCGGCGGCTGTCGGGCACCTTCCGCGCCGCGGTGTTCGGGGCGAACGACGGGCTCGTGTCCAACCTCGCGCTCGTGCTCGGGATCGGGGCGACCGGGGTCGCGCCGCAGTTCGTGCTGTTCAGCGGCATCGCCGGCCTGCTCGCGGGCGCGCTGTCGATGGGCGCGGGCGAGTTCGTCTCGGTGCGTTCGCAGCGCGAGATGCTCGACGCCACCGAGCCGAACGCGTACGCCGATGCCGTGCTGCCCGATCTCGACCTGGACGCCAACGAGCTCGCGCTGGTGTACCGCACGCGGGGAGTGCCCGAAGCGGAGGCGATCGCGCGGGCGCAGCAGGTCATCTCGGCGGCCCAGGTCGCAGGGCACCCCGCCGCGGCGACGGGTGCGCTGCCGGCTGCCGACGCGGGCGAGGTCGTCGGCGGCGCGTGGCGCGCAGCGGCATCCAGCTTCCTCTTCTTCGCCTCGGGCGCCCTCATCCCCGTGCTGCCCTGGATCTTCGGGCTCTCCGGCGGCATCGCGGTGCTCGTCGCCCTCCTCCTCGTGGGCGTCGCGCTGCTGATCACCGGCGCGATGGTGGGCGTCCTCTCCGGCGGTCCGCCCCTGCGCCGCGCACTGCGTCAGCTCGCGATCGGCTTCGGCGCAGCGGCGATCACCTACCTGCTCGGGCTCGTGTTCGGGGTCACCCTCGGCTGATTCCGATTCCTCGCGGAGGGCGCGATCATGGTAATGTCGATCCTCGGTTGCAAGACCGGAATCCACCTGCGCGGGTGGCGGAATAGGTAGACGCGCTAGCTTGAGGTGCTAGTGCCCGTATAGGGCGTGGGGGTTCAAGTCCCCCCTCGCGCACACGAATGAAATGGCCCCTGACCTGGGATTTCTATCTCTCGGGTCGGGGGCCATTCGTGTTGGAAGTGCTAGAAAAAGTGCTAAGCGCGGATCCGGAAGGATCGTAAGACGCCAACGACGGTGACATTCAGGGCTTCCTCGGGCTGAGGTGGAGATTTGTCCTTCGCGCGTTGAAGGGGCGGTTCATCGGCTCGTCCCCTGCGCGTGGTGCAGGTCACGGTGCCATGCGTAGACATGTGACGGTGTCGAGCCCCGGTGCGAGTGCGACCGCTGTGCTGGGGTCGGTTGTTTCCTGGAGTTTTCTGCGGCGCGCGCGGGTTTGGTTGAACCTGTGAGGCGTACATGTTGGGGGCGTAACGTCGGGTTATGGATACGCAGACACGAACGAGCGGTGCAGATACCGCAACGCTGGGCCTGGGATCGGTGCTGGTGGGTTCGTTGCCTGCGGCGCTGATGACTGATGAGGCCCCGGATCGTTACACGGTGGAGGCGGTGTTCACGCGCCGCCCCGAACGGGACGAGATCACGGAGATCCTGGGGAGCGAGACGCGGGAACGTCTCGCGAAGGCAGGGTACTCGACTGTCGAGGTGACGATCTCGGATCGTCGCTTGGAGATCGCGAACACGAATCTTGAGGAGTTGCGCGACGGTCTCGGCGGCGTGCTCGCTGACGGCCTGGCGGAGATCAGCGAGGGTGTCCGTGCGAAGCAGGATGCGGCGGCGGTCCGGTTCCGCGAGGCGGCTGCGGGTGAGCATGACAGAGCGGCCTCTGTCGCGGCTCTCGCGGAGTCGGTGACGTTCCGCACCTCCGAGACACGAGTGCCTGAGCCGGATCGGCGTGTCGCGGCGACCGACGATCGTGCCCGTATCGACGACTGGACTGACGAGGGTGGTCACGGGCGTTGATGGCGTCCGTGGCCGTGGGATGTGGGGCGCATCATGGGTGGGTTTCGTTCGACCACACCGCGCTCGGTGGATCGGCGGAGCGGCAGGGCTGGGAGTGAGTTCACGGCCCTGGCGAAGACGATCCGGGATCGGGGGTTGCTGCGTCGCCGGTATGGGTATTACTGGTCGAAGCTGATCGGTCTGCCGCTCGTGCTCGCCAGCGGGCTGTTGGTGTTCGTGTGGATCGGTGACACGTGGTGGCAGTTGTTCACGGCGGTGTTCTTGGCGGTGGTGTTCACGCAGATCGCCTTTCTCGGGCATGATTCGGCGCACCGGCAGATCTTCGTTTCGGGCAAGTGGAATGACTGGACAAGTCTCGTGCTCGGCGACCTGCTGGTGGGGATGAGCTATGGATGGTGGCAGCACAAGCACACCCGTCACCACGCGAATCCGAACAAGCTGGGGTCTGATCCGGACATCGAGCTGCCGGTGATCGTCGTGGCTCCGGAGCGTGCCGCGCCGAGAGGGCGGGTTCTGTCGTGGTTGCGCTCGCATCAGGGGATCTTCTTCTTCCCGATCCTGCTCCTGGAGGGCGTCTCGCTGCATGCGTCCGGGGTGCGTCGGGTGGTCACGCGCGGTTCGTTGAGCAGGCGATGGGTCGAGATCGGGTTCCTCTTGGTCCGGCTGGTCGGTTTCCCGGTGCTCGTCTTCCTCGTGCTGTCGCCGGGCATCGCGTTCGTGTTCCTCGCGGTGCAGCTCGGGCTCTTCGGGTTCTACATGGGCGTCTCGTTCGCCCCGAACCACAAGGGGATGCCGATCGTGCCGAGCGATGCGAGCTTCGACTTCCTGCGCCGCCAGGCGATGATGAGCCGAAACGTCCGCGGCGGACGTCTGCTCGACACCGCGATGGGCGGGTTGAATTATCAGATCGAGCATCACCTCTTTCCGTCCATGCCGCGCCCTCACCTGCGCAAGGCAGCGCCCATCATCGCCGCCTACTGCCGGAGCCATGATGTGCCCTATGTGCAGACCGGGCTGCTGGCGTCCTATGCGATCATCGTGCGGTACATCAACCGTGTCGGGCTCGGGGAGCGCGACGTGTTCACCTGCCCCCTGGTCGAGCAGCGCCGCTACTTCACCGCAGCCCCGCAGTGAGCACGCACGACCACACGGCAGCCGGGCGACGGCACGCCGCCGTCGTCTACAACCCTGTGAAGACCCCGCTGGAGCGGCTTCGCCCCGTGGTCGCGGAGTATGAGGCCCAGCACGGGTGGGCGCAGACGCGCTGGTACGAGACCCGCAGCGACGACGCGGGCCGGGCCGCGTCCGACGACGCGGGCCGGGCCGCAGCGGAGCACGCTCTCGCTGCTGCTCCGGCGGTGGTGATGGTCGCTGGCGG
>NZ_JBIQHX010000018.1:40039-46721 GCF_044508325.1 Microbacterium sp.
CCGCAGCGGAGCACGCTCTCGCTGCTGCTCCGGCGGTGGTGATGGTCGCTGGCGGCGACGGCACGGTCCGAGCCGTCGCGGAGGTGATGCAAGGGACGGGCATCCCGGTCGCGCTGGTTCCCCTGGGCACCGGCAATCTCCTCGCACGTGATATCGGTGCGCCGCTCAACGACATCGCCGCCTGCGTCTCCGTTGCCTTCGCAGGTGAGGACCGGTCCGTGGATGTCGGGGTGGCTGAGCTCGAGGACGAGAGCGGCGCCCGGCGTTCGCACGCGTTCATGGTCATGGCCGGCATCGGACTGGATGCGGAGATGGCGGAGAGCACAAGCACCATCGCGAAAAAGCATCTCGGCTGGTTCGCGTACGTCACACCGATCGCCCGCTCGGTCATCGCGAACAAGCTCTTCCATCTCGACTACCGAATCGACGGAGGGCGGGTGAGGTCGACGCGGGCGCACACGGTGATCGTCGGCAACTGCGGAACCCTCACCGGGAACATGCTCCTGATCCCCGCTGCGATCATCGACGACGGCCTGCTGGACGTCGTAATGATGCGCCCGACAGGACGCTTCGGGTGGGCGCGGATCGGAACCCGCCTCACCCTGCAAGGCCTCGCCCGCCGCTCCCCGCTCAGCCGCCGGCTCCTCCAGCAGACACCCGACCTCCACGCGCTCGCCTACGTCCAAGGAACCCGGTTCGAAGCCCGGTTCGACGCCCCTCACCTCATCGAACTCGACGGCGACAGCTTCGGTCACATCACCCGTGTTCGTGTCAGTGTCCGCCCAGGCACCCTGCATGTGCGCGTGGCGGCCGAAACGAACTCGGTGGAGAAGGGCACCGCCGCCCGGCAGCGGCCGTCACGCCTTTAGAAACCCCGACGCCACGGCAAGGGAGGTGGACCGCACCCCGTGCGTCCCGTGCGGGGGTGACTACGCCTTGGCCCGCTTGGCGCGCTGCCGGAGTATCCCGAAGATCAGGGTGCCGATGAAGAGCACGATTCCGATGATGGCCAACCAGAGCAGGCCCTCGAACACGAATCCCACGATCGACAGCACCGCCCAGGCCACAAGCAGGATGAGAAGAACTGTCCACATGCTCCTCACGCTACGCTCAATCGCCAGAGAATACCGGTGATCAACGACATTGCCTCTGCGCGATCTGTCCGGGCCCGCGGCTGGCCGGAGGATTCACAGCACGGGCTGACATAGTAGAAGCGTGCTCCGCCTCGGTGATGGCATACCGATCCGAGGAGAAGGGGCGCTCATGCCCGCATGGTGGGAACAACTTCTACACATCACAACCGGTCGCATCAGTCGCCACCACGAACTTCCCGATCTCCGGCACCTGCCGACACGGCCGGTCGCCCTGGAACGGACCCACTACCTCGTGAACGATCGCGAACGCGACAGCCAAGCGCCTCGCACCTACGTCCTCCGCACCCAGCCCCGCACGCGAAGATCCCCAGCCGGGGTCGCCGTCACCTCCAACGGACGCGGCGTCGGCCATCTGCCCGCCGATGCAGCAGACGCCATAGGCCCGCTTCTCGACCAACTCGGCGGGGCGGCAATCGTCAACGGCACAGGACCGAAAGCGGGAAGCATCCGACTCCGAATCGACCTGCCAGCCCCTGATGCGGTCGGCAAGTTCATCCAGACGCTCGCGAACACTCTCGAGCGCTCCGATCATCCGTGACTCCGAAATGATATTCCCGCGGCAGTCTCTCGTAGCCGGGGCTGGCCGGGCGACTCTTCATGCTGACGCCGACGCCATCTCGGGACATTGCGAGAGGCTAACTGTTTTCGCGCCATTCGGCTACAGGCCGACACGCTCTCGGAGACTGGAAGGTGACCGGAATCATGCGGCTCATGCATGGCATGACGTCTTCCGTGTTATGAGAGGCTCGGAGTCAAGCGGGTTACCAGCGCAGCTGCGTCATTTGGACGCCCGGAGATCAACGGCGTCCCGTATCGGCGACGACAGGGTCCCTTTAGCGTTGCGATGCCGACGCACGACCATAGGTCTTACGAGTTGAGATGGGCGGCGAAGCGGTCTACAGCGGAGCGCTGCATGGTCGAGGTGACGTGAGAGTAGATGTTCATCGTCGTGGTGATCGTGGAGTGCCCGAGCCGCTCTTGCACGACCTTGGGGTGTTCGCCGAGTTCGAGCAGCAGGGTCGCGTGGGTGTGACGCAGTCCTTTGATTGTGACCCGGTGTAGGGAGTCGAGCTTCGCGGTGGCCCATTTGAGGCGGCGATCCCAGCGGCTGGTCATCGCGTCGGGTGAGCGGACCTTCCCGTCGTCGTCGCCGAAGATGTAGGCGTCGGCTTTCGCAAGCTCGAACGACACCTCGGCCCGCGCGACCTTGTAGGAGGCGAGCACCTTCAATGTCTCGGTGTCCACGTCGATGACGCGGGCTTGCCCGGTCTTGGTGGTCTTCGTCTTCGTCCAGTCGTCGGTACCGACGGCGCGGCGGATGCTGACTCGCATCGTCTTCGTGTTGATGTCCGACCACTTGAGGGCGAGCGCTTCGGAGCGGCGCATGCCGGTGTAGGCGATGAGTCGCCACAGCGGGAACAGTTCGTCGTCGAGGGTGTCGCGGTTCCAGGTGAGGAAGGTCTGCAACTGCTCGGCCGTCCAGGTCGCGATCTCGGGTTTCTGCGCCCGCACCTCGCTGGACTTCGGCGGCTTCACGGTGCGCTTCTTCTTCGCCGGGTTCACCGTCAGGTGCCCGTCGTCGATCGCCGCGTCGAGGATCGCACCCAGCACGACATGCACCTTGTGGACGCTGTTGGCAGAGAGCGGCTGTCCTTTGCCGTATTCGTCGTTGCGGCCGTGGTCTTCGAGGTCGCGGTAGTGGCGGGCGATACGGGTGGCGGTGAGCTTGTCGAGCCGGATCGCGCCGAGCTGGGGGCTGATGTGGTTGCGGATGATCTTCTTGTACCCGGTGATCGTGGACGCCGCGAGCTTGAGTCCTGCCACCCACTCATCCGCGTAAGTCCCCACGGTCGGCACCTTGTTGCCGAACTTCTCGTTCTGCTTGCGCTGCTTCAACGCCTCCTGCAAGGCGTCGTTCGCCTCATCGGTGCTGGTGAACCCGGAACGAGTCAGCCGCCGCGATCCCATCTCGGGGTATTCGGGGTCTTTCAGGACGTAGATCTGGAACCGCCACCGCTTCCCCATGTCGGTGTCGCAAGCCTGGATCGAACCGGGCTGCCGGGAACGGGAGCGCCGCTGCTGCTTCTCACCCCCGCCGCCCCGCCCTGCGGACTGTGGCTTCTTCGTCATGACAGGGTGCTCCTTGCCGTCGTCTGCCCGGGCCGATGGGTATCGCCGTAGTTCTGGATGTAGTCGGCGGCGTTGAACACACGCCCCTCCGGGTCGAGTTGCACGCCTCGCTCCCGGATCACACGCGCGCGTGCCCGCGCTGTCTCCAAACGTTCCTGGTAGGCGGCGATGGTCTTGGGGTGGGCGCTCGGCTTCTCGGGATCGTCCTTGCTCGGGGCGGTCATGCCTCGGGGCCGATGCGCGCCGCTATGATCCAAACGCGCAAGAACAACACCAGCATCGGTGTGGCGAACCGTCAGAACTGGGGCAGCAGGGCGCGATTCGCGCGCACCCGATCCCCGGCCGATACGACCTCGCCCACTTGCAGGCCATCCACCGGCATCTGACTGCCGAGCTGTATGTCTGGGGTGGTGCCCATACGCGGGTGCCGATCTGGAAGTGGATATGCCGGTGCGGATCACCCGCCCGGGACGTGCGGTGCGACACCGCCACCGTCTGCAACTGCTGGACGGGCACAACCTCCTGCTTGCCGCGCGGACCCACACGGGTCACGGAGTGCTGAGCGAGCCACCGCTGAGTCGTGCGATGGTGGAGTTCGGATGGGTGTCGGCCGCCGTGGGGTTGACGTTTTTCATGTCGGCACTGTGGATGACGTTCCGAGCGAATCCTGGGACTCGCATTCCCTTCTACCGCAATCCTGAAACTGTTCCTGCCGGGGCGACGACGATGCGGTTCGTGGGTGGTGCGCTTCTGATCTTCGCGGCGGTGGCTCTCAGCGCGACCATCGGAGCCTGGGCGGTTGCTGTTGCGTTGGTGGGGCCGGTCATCGCGCTCTTCGCGATCACGATCCATAACCAACAACTCGTTGCCAACCCGACGATGCGCGCCGACCCGGATCAAGAACCTGGCGGCGAAGCGGAGCACGATGAGGCCCACGTGCGACGGCCACTGATCACGACGTTTGACGGCGTGAACTGGATACCCACGAGCTGGGGAGCGCTCGGCGTGGTCGCGGCTCTGGCAGTCCTCATCGGTGTCATCTTCTCCTGGCTTTCATAGTCGTCAAATCCTCCGTAAGAAAGGGCATCGACGAGATGGATCATCATGCCGAACAGGGCAACGGGCGCTACGCCACCTCAATAGCTGTGTTCGTCGGGGTAGCGTTCGCGCTGGCGTGGGCGCTGGCTCTGCCGCTGTGGTTCGGTGACGGACTTCGTGAGCCCTTCGCCGGGTTCTTGGTGACGGCGATGATGTTCGCGCCGACGGTGGCCGCGCTCATCGTCGTGTTCTTCATCGAGAAGCCAAAGCACAAGGCGCGAGCGCTGGGACTGGTTCCGCTCAAGCCCGCGGGCAGGTTGATCGGCTACCTGGTGATCGCGCTCGTGCTGCCGGTCGTGCTGTGTATCCTGGCGCTCGTCGTCGGCTCTCTGCTGGGCTTGTACCCGGCTGACTTCATCCACTTCTCGGGATACCAACAGATCACCGAGATGCAGCTCGCCGAGGCGGGGATCACCGAGCTGCCCGTACCGATCGGTGCGCTCGTCGCCATCCAGTTCGTCAACGTACTTATCGGGGCGCTCATCATCAACATCGTCCCGGCACTGGGTGAGGAGATCGGCTGGCGCGGCTGGCTGCTCCCGAAGCTGCTCCGATTCGGGCCGTGGCGCGCGATCCTCCTCTCCGGGGTCATCTGGGGACTCTGGCACACCCCCGTGATCCTGCTCGGACACAACTATCCCGGCACCCCCGGCTGGCTCGCCGTGATCGCGATGGTGGCGTTCAGCACCATCATGGGCGGGATCTTCGGGTGGCTCCGCCTCCGCGGCGGGTCCGTATGGCCCGCAGCGCTAGCCCACAGCACCCTCAACGCCGCCGCGACCCTCTTCGTCGTCTTCGTCGCCGAGACCGGCCGCTTCGACCCCCTGCACGCGAACATCACCGGCTGGAGCGGATGGATCATCCCCGCGATACTCCTCGTCTTGCTGGTCGCATTCGGCAAATTCACTCCCTTCGTGCCGAAGACCGCCCCCGTCGCCACCGAGCCGAGCGGGCATGGCTAAACAGGACAGGGCGATCACGACCCGGGAGAACATTGTCCAGGCGGGCGCGCGACTGTTCGCCCAGAAGCACTACGAGAGCGTCCGCATGGCCGAACTGCTCACGGAAGCCGGGATCACACAGGGCGGCTTCTACTTCCACTTCCCCGAGGGGAAGAAGACAGTCGCCGAGGAGATCATCGCCCGTCAGGACGGACGCTTCACCGAGCTACGGGACGCCGCAATCGCGGATACGAGCCTCGACGGGTTGAGCGCGCTGATCATGTTTCTCCAGACAGTCGTGAGTGAGATCGAGAACAACGTGGTCATGCGCGCCGGATTGCGGCTCGTCATCCAGGCATCCGAGCACTTCCCAGAAGTGGCACACATGCCACACCCGAGCTGGAACGACGCCATCGAAGCCGCACTCAAGAAGGCGGAAGCCGAAGGCTCATTGCGTCCCGACGTCGACACGACAATCGCCGCGCGAGGACTGGTGCTCCTGTTCATCGGAGCACAGACCAGTTCCTTCATCAACGACCAATGGGAGAGCATGACCGACCTGGCCGACACGCTCGTGGACTTCCTACGCACGAGCATCGCCGCGGATGGGTTCGTTCCCGCAGCGCAAAGGGATGACGCGTGAGTGTCAGGATCGAGCCGAGCCGATCCATGCTCGTGGCTCTTGATCTGCCGGATAGGCAGTCGGCGGACGCTCTGACGAATGGGGGGAACTGATGAACGAACAGCTGGCGCTTCTTCTGACGGCTGCCGGGACTGGCGTGGTTCTTGTCGTAGCGGGATGGGTTCTCGTCCGTGTCGCACGACGGGCAGCCGCTGGAACACTCAAACGCAACCAGGTCGCCGGAATCCGGACCAGTGTGACCCTCTCGTCGGACACCGCCTGGCGGGCAGCGCACGTCGCAGCGGAAAGGGACAGTGTGCGTGGCGCACTAGGGCTCATAGCAGGTGGGATGATGGCCGCAGCGAGCAGCCTACTCACGCTCGTCGGCGTTCCCTTCTCCATCGCAGTCACGACTTTCACTCTGATCGCGCTCAGCGCGACGACATGGCTGCTCGTTTGGACGCTGAGGGGCACCGCCATCGGACAGAGGGCCGCAACGCAGGCCATTCCAGAGAGGTAACTCCTGCACGCCTCGCGCCGCGAAAAGTGCTAACGAAAGTGCTAAGCAACCTGTAGGTCGGGGTATCGCGGTGGAGTTATCCACAGGGCACATGCCGCAGATCGTTGATTTTGTGCGGCAGAACGCCCTACACAGTTTCGTGGCGCGCGGGGGTCGAGGTCAGTTCAAGTCCCCCCTCGCGCACAGAAGACCACTTCGACGAAAAGGGCCCTGATGA
>NZ_JBIQHX010000019.1:0-32342 GCF_044508325.1 Microbacterium sp.
AAGGGCGAGACGAAACGCCCCGAACCGGGGTACCGCGTTTCGTCTCGGTCGCGCTCGCGCGCGTCCTCGCTCAACGACCGGGGGGGTCGCTGCGGCCTCGCTCAACGACCGGGGGGGTCGCTGCGTCCTCGCTCAACGACCGGGGGTCACCGCGTTTCGTCTCGGTCGCGCTCGCGCGCGTCCTCGCTCAACGACCGGGGGCGTTTCGTCTCGCTTCGCTCGCTCAACGACCGGGAGGGATTCGGCCTGTGCGCGGCGGAGGCGGAGCGAATCGCCCTCCGGTGAGGCTGGTCGGGTCTGGCGTGAGCACGCCGCAGGCGTGCAAGGGACGCCGAACCGGAGGGCGATCCGCGCAGCCGCGTTTCGTCTCGCTGCGCTCGCTCAACGAGCGAAGGGGCTCAACCACCCGGAACGGTCACGCGCGTGAGGAAGCCCGCCTGCTCCCCCGTCTCGGTCGCCGGGTAGTACACCGCCCCGTCGGTGCCGATGAAGATCTGACCGATCGACGGCTTCGTGCCCGCCACTGCGACCCGGGTCAGCTCGTCTCCCGTCTCGAGGTCGAGGGCGACCAGGAACAGGTCGCAGGTGTCGCCCGAGCAGCTCCGGTCGTCGGCGTAGAGGATGCCGCGCTCGTAGTCGATGGCGACTCCGGCGGTGCCGGCGAGCGACTTCGCCCAGACCCGTTGCACCTCCTCGCCGCCGGCGCACGCCCGGTACCCGGCGATCTGCCCGCCGAGCTGATCGGCCACGACCACGATGCCGGAGCGGTACGGGTCGCCGGCCACCATGAAGAAGTTCCACGAGGGGTCGCCGCCGTCGAACGCCTGGACCTCGGCCAGCGGCGAACCCGACCCGGCCACGGACTGCGAGAAGATCCGCATCGGGGTCGTCGCAGTCGGCGACGTGTTGTCGGTGAAGACGACGCCTTCGCCCATGAAGATGTCGGAGCTGGCCTGAGACTGACCCGTGTCGGGCTCGAGGTACGGCTGCGAGAAGCCTTCGTCGAGCACGAACCCGTCGGCATCCACTCGGAACCGCAGCGAATCGGTCTTGCCCGGCATGTAGATGTGCTCGGCACCGCCGGACTCGACCATCGCCATGCGCGCGGACGTGATCACGGTGGTCTCCAGCTGCGCGGTGATCGACAGGTCGTCGGGGTCGATGCGCAGCAGCAGTCCGGGCGCGTCGTCGCCTCCGCCGGTCGAAGCCCAGCCCTTCAGGATCAGGTCGCCGTCGCTGGTGGCGACCATGCCGTTGTACGCCGTCGCCGGGTTGGGGTCGCCGGACTCGTCCGGTGCGAGCGGGAGCGGCTGCGACGCGATCAGCGAGAAGGTGCCGCGGTCGATCTTGTACAGCGTGCTGCGCGACACCGCGTAGAGGCTGCCGTTCTCGTGCACGAGCAGCCCGCCGGTGTAGTTCGCCGAGGTGCCCTCGGTCAGTTCGATCACCTCGACGGACATCGCCGCCGGGTCGATCCGTGCCACGTACGGCGTCACCGTCTCGGAGTACCGCTTGCTCTTCGGAACCAGCGGCGGGACACGCGTGTCGGGATGCAGGATGACCTCGGTGAACATGTCGAGGAGGTACGGCGCGCCGCCGATGACGTAGAGCTCACCGTCGGTGCCGGTGTAACCCCACACCGGCACCGGCGGCAGCGTGATCGACGTGGCTGTGAGCTTCGGATCGGCTCGATCCAGGTCGGGTCCTGCGGCCACGGCATGGGTGCGCCAGGGGTCGGCGTGCTCGCTCGGCCACACCGTGTCGGCGAGCGCGGGCGCCACCGGCGGGCCGGCCGTGGTGGGTGTGCACTCGGCCGCTGGCCGGGTCGTCGTCTGGCGCGCCTCGGGCTGCTCGGCCGAGCCGCTGCACGCCGCCACGGCGAGCACGCCGCACACTGCCACCGACGCGACGAGGGCGCGCCGAACACCGTTTCCCAACATCGATCGCACGAACTCCTCCTCGAGCCGATCCGATCGCCCCAGATCGTCGACGTTGACACCGGACCATGGCACACTCCCCCGCGGGAATCAAGGTGTGGGCTACCCGCAGGGGGGCGCCGCGTTTCGTCGCGCTGCGCTCGCTCAACGACCAGGGGCGGCGCGTTTCGTCTCGCTTCGCTCGCTCAACGACCGGCGGGGCGTTTCGTCTCGCTTCGCTCGCTCAACGACCGGGGGGGGTGGCGCGTTTCGTCTCGGTCGCCTGCGGCGTCCTCGCTCAACGGCCGGAGGGATTCGGCGTGTGCACGGCGGAGGCGGAGCGGATCGCCCTCCGGTGAGGCTGGTCGGGTCTGGCGTGAGCACGCCGCAGGCGTGCGAGGGACGCCGAACCGGAGCGCGATCCGCTCCGCCGCGTTTCGTCTCGCTGCGCTCGCTCAACGACCGGAGGGTGCCGCGTTTCGTCTCGGTCGCGCTCCGCGCGTCCTCGCTCAACGACCGGAGGGGCGGCAGCCTCGCTCAACGACCGGGCGGCGCGTGGCGGGCGACGAGCCGGTCGAGGCAATCGGTCCAGCCCTGGATGTGATCGTCGCGCTCGACGGCGCTCGAGAAGCCGATGTGGCGCACCGTCACGCGCGTCGAGGCATCCGCCGCAGGCTCCAGCGTGATCGTGACATCGGTCGTGTGCTCCTCACCGCTCCACCGCCACAGCAGCCGCAGCTCGCGCGGCGGATCGGCCGCGAGCACCTCGCCCTGCACGGCCATGCCGGCCGCGCTCGAAGTCACCTGCCACAGTCCGCGCAGGTGCGGCTCGACCACGGTCGTCGCCTCGAGTCGCGGCGGCCAGAACCACTCGGCGAGCGCGGCGGCGTCGGTCAGGTCGTGCCAGACCGTCTCAGGCGGGGCAGAAACATGCGCGACCTCGGTGAGCGACTCCATGCCCAGTCACCCTACTCGGCGGGCTCAATGGCCGGGAAGCTCGTACAGGGGCTCGTCGCCCTCGTCGGGGCGAGGCCGCTCGCGATGCCATGCCGCGCCCTCGGGCCAGCTCACCGCGAACGTCGGCACGACCTTGCGCAGCCGGCGCCACAGCGCCCGCGGGCTCGCGAGCGGGCGGGCCGACACCGGCATCCGCAGCGTCGGGTCGTACCGCACCCCGTCGGACGGACGCAGGCGGATCGACAGGTCGAGATCGTCGTGGATGCCGGGATTGGTGCTGTCGACGACCTCTCGCAGCCGCAACCACACCCGGCGACGCATCGCGAAGTTCGAGCCGAACACCGGCGGGTGCCCGAGCCACGGCGTCACCCAGGTGTAGAGGCCCCCGATGTACCACTTCTCGCCGATGTAGTTGACGATCGGGCCGCCGCCGTAGAACTCCGCCGACCCGGTAAGCACGCCCAGCGAGGCATCCGCCACGAACGACCGCACCACCTGCGAGAGCCAGTCCGGCTCGGGGCGCGAGTCCGCGTCGAGGCGGGCGATGATGTCGGCCGGCGCCCGATCTCCGGCGGGCTCGATCGCCTCGTCGTACCCGCGGGCCGCGGCGGGCCAGATCCCGATCGCCGGCTCGTGGCAGACCTCGGCGCCGAACCGGCGTGCGACGGCGGCCGAGGCATCCGTGCTGCCGTTGTCCACGACGATCACCCGATCGGCGGGGCGGGTCTGCGCGGCGAGCGCGGCCAGGCATTCCTCGAGGAAGGGTGCGTCGTTGCGGCACGGGATCACCACGGCCACGACGGGCGGGACAGACACGAACCACACCCTACAGACGCGTCAGCAGCAGGTAGGTCAGGAACGCCGCGTACGCGGTCACGAACGCGATGCCCTCGGCGCGCGACACCCGCCGGCCGGTGAGGAACACGGGGATGCACACCAGCGACACGAGCGCCATCGCCGGCAGGTCGATGTAGATGAGGTCGGGTCCGAGCGGGACGAACCCGGGCGCGAAGAACAGCGACGCGCCCATGATGATCGTGAGGTTGTAGGTGCTCGAGCCGATGAGGTTGCCGATCGCGATGTCGCGGTCGCCGCGGATGGTCGAGATGATCGTCGTCGCGAGCTCGGGTGCGCTCGTGCCGATGGCGATGATGGTCAGGCCGATGAACGCGTCCGAGACCCCGGCCGCCTCCGCGATGTCGACCGCGCCGTCCACGAGCCAGTCGGCGCCGACGACGATCACGACGATCCCGGCGAGCAGGCCGAGCAGCTGCACGACAGTGGGCCCCACCCCGCCGCGCCGCGCCTCGGGGTACTCTTCGGCGAACTCCTCGAGCACTCGCGCACTCTCGCGTCGCACGGCCACCAGCAGCAGCAGCGAGTACACGATCGCGAGCGAGAACATCAGCACGCCGTCGAGGACCGAGAGCGAACCGTCCAGCGCGAGCAGCGAGAGCAGGACGGCGGCCACGGCCATCGCCGGCAGGTCGAGCTTGAGGGTCTGCAGGCCGAGCGAGATCGGGCGGATCATCGCCGACAGGCCCAGGATCAGCAGCAGGTTGACGATGTTCGTGCCGGCGATGTTGCCGACCGCCAGCGAGCCGGCGCCCGAGCTGACCGCGTCGATGCCCACCGCCAGCTCGGGGGCGCTGGTGCCGAGCGAGACGACCGTGAGCCCCACCACGATCGGCGGGATGCCGATGCGCCGCGCCAGCCGGGATCCGCATCGAACCACGAGCTCGGCGCCGGCGATCAACGCGACGAGCCCGAACAGGAGCAGGAGTGCGGACGGCACAGTCCGAGATTATCGGGCGGCCCCTGGGCGCGTAGGGTCGGCCGTAGATCCGGCTTCTCGGCCGGGCGGGATGCCGGAGTGGAGGTGCGCGATGACGACCCTGGATGGCCCGCTGCGCGCGGCGCTGGAGGCGGCCGTGACGGGCGGGGTGCCCGGAGTGGTCGCGGGAGTGACGGATGCCGCGGCCACCCGCTGGGTCGGAGCCGCCGGTGTGCGCTCGGTCGAGAGCGGTGAGCCCGCGGCATCCGATTCGGTCATCGCCCTGCAGTCGGCCACCAAGGCGGTCACCGCGACGGCCGCGCTCCAGTGCGTGGAGGACGGGCTCATCGACCTCGACGCGCCCGCGCGCGAGTACCTGCCGGCGATCGGCGAGCTGCAGGTGCTCGAAGAGCTCGGCGACGACGGCACCGTGCGCACCCGGCCGCCAGTGCGCGAGATCACGTCGCGCATGCTGCTGCTGCACACCGCGGGGCTCGCATACGACATGTTCGACGCGCGCTATGCGGCGCTGGCGCGGGCACGGATGCGCGACCCGTCGGCCACGCCGCTGTGGGCGTCGCTGCAGGCTCCGCTGCTGCACGACCCGGGCGAGCGGTGGACGTACGGCATCTCGATGGACTGGATGGGCCTGGTCGTCGCAGCGGTGCGGGGGCAGCGCCTGGAAGACGTCTTCCGCGAGCGCATCTTCGAGCCGTGCGGCATGACCTCGACGTCGTTCGACGTCACCCCGGCGATGCGCGAGCGCCTGTCGGCGCTGCACCGTCGTGGGCGCGACGGGCAGGTGATGGTCTCGCAGGCCTCGGTGCCCGACACCCCCGAGCTCGACATGGGCGGGCAGGGACTGTACGGCACCGTGCCCGACTACCTCGCGTTCCTGCGCGTGTGGCTGGGCGACGGGTCGGCGCCGGGCGGCCGGGTGCTGCGGCCCGAGACGATCGCGTGGGCGGTGCGCGGGGTGCCGGGCCTGGAGATCACCCCGTTCGCCGCGGCGATCCCCGCGCTCACCCGCGAGGTGGAGTTCTTCCCCGGGATGCGCAAGTCGTGGGCTTACTCGTTCCTCGTCAACGACGACGACCTGCCGGGCGGCCGCCGCGCGGGCTCGCTGACCTGGACCGGCTTGGCGAACATCGCGTACTGGGTCGACCGCGCCTCGGGCGTCGCGGCGGTGTGGGCGGCGCAGCTGCTGCCGTACTTCGACCCGGCGGCGGTCGCCGGCCTGCACGAGTTCGAGCGGGCCGTGTACCGAGAGCTCGGCTGACGGCGCCTGCTACCAGTGCGGGTGGATGTCGGCGCGCAGCAGCCGGTCGTAGACGTCCTGCACGGCGGCGTCGAAGGCGGCCAGGAGGGCGGCGTCGTCGAGGCGAGCCGCGGCATCCGCATTCGCCACCGCCTGCGCGACGCTGCGCGCCCCGGGGATGACGCTCGTGACGCCGCGCCGGGTGGCAACCCACGCGAGCGTCGCCTCGGGCAGGCTCACGCCCTCGGGCAGCACCTCGGCGAGCTCGCGGGCGGCGCGCAGGCCCGTCTCGAAGTCGACGCCCGAGAACGTCTCGCCGCGGTCGAACGCCTCGCCGTGGCGGTTGAACGAGCGGTGGTCGTCGGCGGCGAACGTCGTCGACGCCGTGTAGCGGCCGCTGAGCAGGCCCGAGGCAAGCGGCACCCGCGCGAACACGGCGACCCCCGAGCCCGCGGCCGCCGGGAGCACCTCGTCGAGGGGCTTGAGGCGGAACGGGTTCACGATGATCTGCAGGTTCGTCAGGTGCGGGCGGGTGAGGGCCGCCAGCGCCTGGGCGCAGGTTTCGACCGAGACCCCGTACGCGGCGATGGCGCCGTCGGCGACGAGCGCGTCGAGGGCGTCGAAGACCGCGTCGGATTCGATCACCTCGGTGGGCGGGCAGTGCAGCTGCACGAGGTCGAGCGTGTCGACTCCGAGGTTGCGGCGGCTGCGGTCGGTCCAGGCGCGGAAGTTCTCGGGGGTGTAGTTCTCGGCGCGCTGCTCGACGCGGCGGCCCATCTTCGTGGCGACGGTGATGCCGTGGCCCGGGTGCGCGGCGAGGAACCGGCCGATGAGCGTCTCGCTGCGGCCGTCGCCGTAGACGTCGGCCGTGTCGAACAGGGTGACGCCGTGGGCGACGGATGCCTCGAGCACCGCCATCGCGTCGACCTCGCTGACCTGGCCCCAGTCGGCGCCGAGCTGCCAGGTGCCCAGGCCGATCGCCGACACGGTGCGGCCGCTGCGGCCGAGAGGACGTTGCTGCATGCCTCCACGCTACCCGCGCCCCCCGACCGTTGAGCGCGCCGCGCGGCCACCCCCTCCGGCCGTTGAGCGAGCCGCGAAGCGGCGAGACGAAACGCACCGAACCCCGACGCGACGCAGGAACTACAAGCGTTTCGTCTCGGTCGCGCTCCGCGCGGCCTCGCTCAACGACCCGGGGGACACACCCCTCCGGCCGTTGAGCGAGCCGCGCAGCCGCCCCTCCGGCCGTTGAGCGAGCCGCAGGCGAGACGAAACGCGCCAAACCCGACGCGACACGACGACCACAAGCGTTTCGTCTCGGGCGCGCTCCGCGCGTCCTCGCTCAACGACCAGGGGCACACACCCCCCTCCGGCCGTCGAGCGAGCGGCGCAGCCACCGTTCCGGCCGTTGAGCGAGCCGCAGGCGAGACGAAACGCACCAACCCGAACCCGACGCAACACGAAGACCACAAGCGTTTCGTCTCGGTCGCGCTCCGCGCGGCCTCGCTCAACGACCGAGGGGGCACACCACAGGGCGCGCTGCGCGCGGTCTCGCTCGACGAACCGGAGGGGCGGAGGGGTGGGGCAGACTCGAGGGGTGAACGAGACGCCGAACCTGCCCGAGCTGCCCGCCGGCGCAGGCGGCGACCCCGACGCCGTGTACGACGCGGTCACCACCTGGACCGCCGCGCAGGGCCTCGAGCTCTACCCTGCCCAGGACGAGGCGATCATCGAGCTCGTCTCCGGCGCCAACGTGATCCTGGCGACCCCCACCGGCACCGGCAAGTCGCTCGTGGCGGTCGCCGCCCACGCGGCGGCGCTGGCCGCCGGCATCCGCTCGTACTACACCGCCCCGATCAAGGCCCTCGTCAGCGAGAAGTTCTTCGCGCTCGTCGACATCTTCGGCGCCGAGAAGGTGGGCATGGTCACCGGCGACAGCTCGGTCAACCCCGACGCGCCCATCGTCTGCTGCACCGCCGAGATCCTCGCGAACATCGCGCTGCGCCGCGGCGCGCAGGCCGAGGTCGGCCAGGTCGTGATGGACGAGTTCCACTACTACGGCGACCCCGAGCGCGGCGGCGCGTGGCAGATCCCGCTGCTGCTGCTGCCCGGTGCGCAGTTCCTGCTCATGTCGGCGACCCTCGGCGATGTCGCCGCGATCGCCGACGATCTCACCGAACGCACCGGCCGGCCCACCGCACTGATCACCGGCGCCGAGCGCCCCGTGCCGCTGCACTTCTCGTACGAGCGGCGGCCGATCCACCAGGTGCTCGAGGCGCTCCTCGAGAACCACGAGGCGCCCGTGTACATCGTGCACTTCTCGCAGGCCGCGGCCGTCGAGCGCGCCCAGGCACTGTCGAGCATCAAGGTCGCCACGCGCGAGCAGCGCGACGCGATCGCCGAGGCGATCGGCGGGTTCCGGTTCACGACCGGATTCGGCAAGACGCTGTCGCGGCTCGTGCGAGCGGGCATCGGCATCCATCACGCCGGGATGCTCCCCCGCTACCGGCGCCTGGTCGAGACGCTCGCCCAGCGGGGCCTGCTGCGCGTGATCTGCGGCACCGACACGCTCGGGGTCGGCATCAACGTGCCCATCCGCACGGTGCTGATCACGGGGCTGGCGAAGTTCGACGGAGTCCGGATGCGGCAGCTCACCGCCCGCGAGTTCCACCAGATCGCCGGCCGCGCCGGGCGGGCCGGGTTCGACACGTACGGCAACGTCGTCGCCATGGCCCCGGAGTGGGAGATCGAGAACGCCGCCGCGCTCGCCAAAGCGGGCGACGACCCGGCCAAGCGGAAGAAGATCGTGCGCAAGAAGGCGCCGCAGGGCGCCGTGAACTGGGGTCAGGGCTCGTTCGACCGGCTCGTGGCGGCCCAGCCCGAGCCGCTCGTGCCGCAGCTGCAGCTGTCGGCGGCGATGCTCATCAACGTGCTCGCCCGTGGCGGCGACGCCCTCGCCGACGTGCGCTCGCTCGTGTTCGACAACCACCAGCCGCCCGCGCAGCGGTACGCGCTCGCCCGCCGCGCCATCGCCCTGTACCGCACGCTGCGCACGGCCGGGATCGTCGAGCAGGTGGCCGGGGACGGCGGAGCCCCCGGCATCCGTCTCACCGTCGACCTGCAGCCCGACTTCGCCCTCAACCAGCCGCTCTCGCCCTTCGCGCTCGCCGCGATCGCGCTGCTCGACCCCGAGTCTCCCGAGTACGCGCTCGATGTGGTGAGCGTCATCGAGGCGACGCTGGACGATCCGCGCGCGGTGCTCAGCCAGCAGGAGTTCCGCGCCCGCGGCGAGGCGGTAGCGGCGATGAAGGCCGAGGGGATGGAGTACGACGAGCGCATGGAGCTGCTCGAGGACGTCACCTACCCGCGGCCGCTCGCCGACCTGCTCGAGCAGTCGTTCGAGGTGTTCGCGTCGAGCCAGCCGTGGGTGCGCGACTTCGAGCTGAGCCCCAAGTCGGTGGTGCGTGACATGTACGAGCGGGCGCTGTCGTTCGGCGAGTTCGTGTCGCTGTATCAGCTCGCCCGCAGCGAGGGCCTGGTGCTGCGGTACCTGTCGGACGCGTTCCGCGCGCTGCGGCAGACGGTGCCGATCGAGGCGCGCACCGACGAGCTCACCGACCTCATCGAGTGGCTCGGCGAGGTCGTGCGGCAGGTCGATTCGAGCCTCGTCGACGAGTGGGAGGCGCTGGTCGACCCGGCCGCGGCGGCCGCAGGGAGTGACGAGGATGTCGTGCCGCCGCCACCGCCGTCGGTGCTCACCAATCGGCGCGCGTTCACCGTGCTGGTGCGCAACGAGATGTTCCGGCGGGTGCAGCTGGCGGCGCTGCAGCGCGACGACGAGCTGGTCGAGCTGGATCCGGATGCCGGCTGGCCCGACGCGCTGGATGCCTACTACGACGACCACGACGAGCTGCTCACCGGAGCCGGCGCCCGCTCCCCCGCGCTGTGCCGGATCGACACGTCGGGGGCGGACGTGTGGCGGGTCGAGCAGGTGATCGACGACCCGGCGGGCCACCACGACTGGCGCATCGCCGCGGAGGTCGATCTGGGCGCGTCGGCGGAAGCGGGGACGGCGGTCGTGCGCGTGCAGGGGATGCGGCGGCTGTGACCGGGCGGCGAGCGGGAATCGACCTGCATCTTCCACCGCTGCGCGCACGCACTGCGCGAGGGCTGGGCGAGGCCCTGCGTGACGCCATCGATGACGGAATGCTCGTACCGGGGGCGCGCTTGCCCTCGGCACGCCAGCTCGCGGCCGAGCTGACCCTGTCGAAGAACACGGTCGCCGAGGCGTATACCGCGCTCGCAGCCGAGGGTGTGCTGCGCACCGAGGTCGGCTCGGGCACGTGGGTGGCCGACGGGGCACCGCTGCGCCGGGCGGTGCCCCACGATCGAGCTGACCGGCCGCGGCTCGACCTGTGGGCGGGTGTCGCCGATGCGAGCGACTTCCCTGCTGCGGCGTGGGCGCGCGCCGTCGACGACGCGCTGCACGACCCGGACGCCCCCGCCGGGTACGCCCCCGCCGGCGGCGATCCGATCCTCTGCGCGGAACTCGCCGCGTACGTGGGTCGCACGCGCGGCTGCGTCATCGCCGGTGCGACGGTGATCACCGGGAACGGGTTCGGCGAGCTGCTTGCGATGTCGGCGCGGACGCTTCTCGCGCGCGGCGTCGATACCGTGGCGGTCGAGGAGTACGGGCACGAGTCACACCGCCGCATCCTCGCCGCCGCCGGCATGCGACTCGTTCCGCTGCCGGTCGATGGCGACGGTGCGCAGGTGCAGCGCCTCGGCGAAACCGGCGCACAGGCGGTGCTGCTGACGCCCGCTCATCAGTTCCCCACCGGGTTCGCCCTCTCTGACCAGCGGCGGCAGCTGCTCGCCGACTGGGTCGAGCGGACCGGAGGCATCGTCCTCGAAGACGACTACGACGGTGAGTTCCGCTACGACCGGGCGGTGGTCGGTGCATTCCAGCCTCTCGCGCCGGAGCGCGTGATCTACCTGGGCACCGCGAGCAAGGCGCTGTCGCCCGCGCTGGGGGTGGCCTGGGCGGTTGCGCCCTCAGGGCTGGCTGTCGACATGGTGGACAACCGCGGCCCGGCGGGTGCGGCATCCTCGCGGCTGCACGAGAGGACGCTCGCGCACTTCCTCGCGGCCCACGAATATGACCGCGCCGTGCGGCGGCGCCGGGCCGTCTTCCGGTCCCGTCGCGAGCTGCTGGCGGCGTTGCTGGCCGAGCATGCACCGCGTTGTCGCGTCATGGGGCACCCGGCAGGACTGCACTGCCTCGTGAGGCTGCCGGACCAGGCGCCTGTGAACGGCGGCCGCGGGAGCGCGCCGCCCGAGACGGCGGCCACGCGGGTGGTGGACAGGGCTCGGCGTGCGGGCATCGCGGTGCAGGCGCTGAGCGAGTTCCGGTTCGCCGCTTCGGCGGATGGCGCCGGACAGTCGCACTTCGGCAACGCGATCGTCGTCGGGTTCGGTGCGGCGCGCCCGTCTGCGGCCGACGAGTCCCTGCGCGCCCTGGTCGACGTCATCCGACGCGTCGTCCACGCGGAATGACCCACGATTCCCGGGCGCAAGTGTCGCAGACAGGCTCCGGACCACAGACCTAGCGTGAAGACATGACGACCCGCACCCTCGTTCCCATCCCCGTCCGCCTCGACTTCGACGCCCTCGCTGCGCGATTCTCGCGCGCCATGGGCGGCCTCGACGCCGCCGCCATCGCCGAGCTCGATCGCCACGGCGTCGACCGTGCTCTGCGCGAGTTCGTCCGGCTGCGCGCCTCGCAGCTCAACGGATGCGCGTACTGCGTCGACATGCACGCGGAAGATGCCCGCAAGGCGGGAGCCACCGCGCAGACCGTCGACGCCGTCGCGATCTGGCGCGACTCAGGGCTGTTCACCGCGGCCGAGCGCGCCGCGCTCGCCCTCACCGAGGCGGTCACCCGCGTTGCCGACAGGCACGTGAGCGCGGAGGTCGTCGACGCCGCCGTCGCCGAGCACGGCGAGGAGGGCACCGCGGCACTCGTGGCTCTGATCGTGACGATCAACGCCTGGAATGCCATCGGCGTCACGACGCGGTGCTGGAGCGTCGCGCCGCGGCCGGGCGACTGACGCGGTGACCGGTCGGCGAGTAGCATGTCGTCTGCATCGCCGACGCCGACGCCGGCCGAAGGGATACACGATGGCCGTTTTCGGAGGTCGTCGCCGCGCAGACGACCCGGACCTGCCGCCCGGTCAGTACCTGACGCACGACTTCCCCGTCCTCTCGGCCGGCCCCACCCCGACGATCGACCCGGACGACTGGGAGTTCTCGATCCGCGCCGAGACCGGCGGCATCCACCGCTGGAGCTGGCCGGAACTGCTCGCCCTGCCCTCCGAAGACATCACCGTCGACATCCACTGCGTGACCAGCTGGTCGAAGCTGGGCACCGGCTGGCGGGGCGTGTCGCTGGACACCCTGTTCGCCGACGTCGAGACGGGACTCGACTTCGTGATGGCCCACTCCTACGGCGGCTACACGACGAACCTCATCCTGGATGAGCTGCTGGACGGGCAGGCCTGGATCGCCTACGAGTACGACGGTGAGCCGCTGGCCCCCGAGCACGGCGGACCCGCCCGGCTGCTGGTGCCGCACCTGTACTTCTGGAAGAGCGCCAAGTGGGTGCGGAGGCTCGTGATGCAGAGCGAGGACCATCCCGGTTTCTGGGAGCAGTACGGCTACCACCTGCACGGCGACCCGTGGCGCGAAGAGCGGTACGCGTGAGCAGACCCATGCGCGGCTGGCTCACGGCGACGCTCGTCGCCGCGCACCGGCTCACCGCCACGGCGCGCGGTCTCACCTTCTCGGTGCCGGACTGGCCGGGCAGCGACGCGGGCCAGCACCTCGACCTGCGGCTTACCGCACCGGACGGCTACCAGGCGGTGCGCTCGTACTCGATCGCGAGCGTCGGCCCCGGCAGCGAGGTCGAGCTCGCCGTCGAGCGCCTGCCCGACGGCGAGGTGTCGCCGTTCCTCGTCGACGAGCTCGAACTCGGCGACGGGGTGGAGCTGCGCGGTCCGCTCGGCGGCTGGTTCGTGTGGCGGCCCGGCGACACCCGCCCGGTCCAGCTGATCGCCGGCGGATCGGGGGTGGTGCCGTTCGTGGCGATGACGCGCAGCCACGCGCGAGCCGGGAGCGCCGCGCCGATGCGGCTGCTCTACTCGCTGCGCACCCCCGAGGGCGCCTACTTCCGCGACGAGCTGTCACAGCCGGGGCCGCACGTCACGACGACCTATCACTACACGCGCGCCGCTCCCCCGGGCTGGTCGCGCGCGGCCGGCCGGCTCACCGCGGAGGATCTGGAGCGCGCGACGCTGCCGCCGAGCGACGGGCCGCTCACGTACATCTGCGGGCCCACCGGCTTCGTCGAGGCGATCACCGCCGCCCTCACCACCCTGGGGCACAGCCCCGACACCATCCGCACCGAGCGGTTCGGAGGCACCTGATGAAGCACCTCGACGGCAACGTCCTCGCCGGGCCCGCCGCAGACCTGTTCGCCTTCGAGGCCACGACCGCCCTCGGCCGATGCGGAGCGTGCGGCGACGTGGCCGCCCTGGCGCAGGCCCGGGTGTACGGGCCGCCCATGGGTTACGTCGCCCGGTGCCGCAGCTGCGACGGCGTGCTGCTGGTGATCGTCGAGCACGAGGGCCGGGCGACGCTGACCATGCGCGGGCTGCGCTGGGTGCGCGTCGACGCGTGACCTCCCGAGCGCGGCCTCAGGCCGCCTTGCGCACGCGCACCTTCTGGTACGGGTTCGCGATCGAGGCGCCGACCGCGTTCGCCATCAGCTGCTCGGCGGTCTGGTTCTTGCGCGAGAGCTTCGCGATCCACTTCGTGAACCGCGCCCCGCGCGCGAACTCCTTCGCGCGGTCTTCGACGGCGTAGAAGTACAGCGCGCTCTCCGGGAGGAGGGACAGGATGCCGTTGATCACCCGCCGGGTCGCCCACTTCGCGATCGGGCCCTTCACGTCCGGATGGCGCAGCGAGTGACCGGCGAGGGCGGCGAACAGGGTCAGCGCCTTGGATTCCAGCCCGGTGCGGATGTACTCGTCCACCTCCGCGAACGTCTGGAAGTGAGGCCCGGGGACGAAGAGCTTGTCCGCGCCCAGGTGAGACTCGACGACGAGGCGATCGGCGTCCGCGGCGGACAGCCCGGGGCCGAACTCCTGATACCCGCGCACCGCCGACCAGATGTAGGTCCACCACGTCCAGCGCTGCCACTCCGGCTGCTTCGCGGCGACGACCTCGCCGGTGTCGGGATCGGTCCAGGTGGCGCGCTCGTGCAGCCGGTCCACGTGCGCGGCGGCCGCATCGGCGTGCGCCCTGTCGGCGAAGATCGCGTCGCGGAGGTACGCGGAGGTCCGGTCGAACCGGGCAGCCATCTGCTCGGGGCCCTCGGTGGTGAGCGAGACCCGCTCGAAGTGGGTCATCATGCCTGGTTCGAGCATCTGCAGGAACACCGCGTTCTTCGCGCCGAGCATCGAGCCCGGATCGGAGAAGACGCGCCACGACACGCTGTCGGGGCCGTAATAGCCCTCGTCGGCGCGTGGCGCGTCGGCAAGTGTCCGGCTCGGAGAGACGTCCGTGATCAACTGCTTTCCACCCTTCGAAGCGGCGCACCGGACGCCCCCTGCGCCGCTCGGCCGGCCGTGCACACGCATGGTGCCGGCTGGGTGCGTCCGCCCGAGCCTAGGAGATCTCGAGTCGAGTTCGTGGGACCCGCGACCAGCGGCGTGTACGGCCGGTGCGGCTGCTCAGCGCAGCTTCTGGGCGAGCCCGACGAGGATGCCCTCGGGGCCCCGCAGATAGCAGAGCTTGTAGACGTCTTCGTACTGGACGACCTCGTCGCTGACGAGCTGCGCGCCATGCCTGTCGAGCCGGGCGAGCGTGTCTTCGATGTCGTCCACCTGGAACATCGCCCGCAGATAGCCCAGCGCGTTGACGGGTGCGGTGCGGTGGTCTTCGACGACCTCGGGCTCGAGGAACCGCGACAGCTCGACGCGGCCGTGACCGTCGGGCGTGCGCATCATGGCGACTTCGACGCGCTGGCCGTGCAGACCCGTGCACCGCCCCGCCCAGTCGCCCTCCACGAGGCCCTCGCCCTCCAGCTCCAGCCCGAGCTCGCGGAAGAAGTCGATCGCCGGGGCGAGGTCGCGCACGACGATGCCGACGTTGTCCATGATCGTGGCCATCAGTCGAATCTACCCGCGTCCCCCCCGGTAAGGGCCTGGATGCCGGTCCGTCACCGCGGGTCGATGCGCACCGCCGTTCCGCGCACCGCGACGCGGGGGCCCTCGTCGACATCCACCTCGATCACCGACCGCCGGCCCATGTCCTCCCCCTGGATGATGGTGATCGTGCGCGACGCCGGCACCTTGCCGAGCGCGTGCAGGTAGTAGCCGAACGCTGCGGCGGCGGCGCCGGTGGCAGGATCCTCGACGACCCCGCCGACGGGGAACGGATTGCGCGAGTGATAGCGGTCAGGCGCCTGCATCCACACGAGCTGGATGGTGATCCAGTCCTCGTCCTGCATCTGGCGCAGGAGTGTGTCGAAGTCGTAGGTGAGCGCGGCGAGCCGCTCGCGGGTGCCGGCTGCGAGCACGAAATGGTCGTTCCCCGCGTTCGCGACGTGCGGAGGCAGCGACTCGTCGAGGTCGTCACGGCTCCACCGCAACGCGGCGAGCAGCCGCTCGAGCTGCTCGGGCGCCGCCGGCCGGCTGTGCCCGGTGGGCGCGTCGATCCGGGCGAGCACGCCGCCTTCGCCGTCGGTCGTCGTGACCACGACCTCGCCCACGGGCGTGTGGAACGTGATGCGCCCCGCGCCGTGCAGCTCGGCGAGGGCGACCGCGGTCGCCAGGGTGGCGTGACCGCAGAAGGGCACCTCGCGTGCCGGGCTGAAGTAGCGCAGTGCGAACTCGCCGTCGCCGAGCGGCTCGGCGAATGCGGTCTCGGAGTAGCCGACGGCCGCGGCGATCGCCTGCCGCTCGCTGTCGGCCATGCCCGTCGCGTCCAGCACGATGCCGGCGGGATTGCCCGTCGCCGGATCGGCGGTGAAGGCGGCGTACCGCAGCACGCCGGGCGGCATCCCGTTGTCATCCTCGTTGCTCACGGTGCGCACGATACTCCATCAGTCCGCGATCGGCTCGGGGGAACGGGTCTGGGTGCTCTCGGGCTGACGCGGTGGCGTGGGAAGGCACCGTTGGTCGATGGGAACCTATCGCTATCGCTCTGGTACCTATCGAGTTACGATAGGCCCAGCGGTGTGGAGGAGGTTCGCATGGGAACTGCGGTGATCGTGACCCTCAAGGCGGTGATCGTGATCTCGCTGATCGGGTCCGTCGTGGTGCAGGCCGGCATCCTGCCCGCGGTGTGGAGGGATCTGTCGGATGCCGGAGTGCCCGTGTGGGGCCGCGTCCTGCTTGTCTCCGTTGCGGCGGCGTTCGTGGTCACGATGCAGGTGTTCGCCGTGTGCGTGTGGCGGCTGCTGACGCTGGTGCGCAGGGGCTCGGTGTTCTCCCCCTCGGCGTTCGGCTACGTCAACGTCATCATCGGAACGTTCGCGGCGGCGTCGGTGCTGACCTTCGTCCTCGCGGTCGCCCTGGTGCCGGGTGAAGCGGCACCGGGCGTGGTGGGGCTCATCTGCGGGGCATCCCTCGTCCTCGCCGGGATCGCGCTGCTGGTCACGGTCATGCGCAGCCTGCTCGTCCAGGCGACCGCCCGCGAGTCCGAGGTGCGGGCGCTGCGCTCCGAGCTGGACGAGGTGGTCTAGATGCCGATCGTCGTCGACATCGACGTCATGCTGGCCCGCCGGAAGATGGCGGTCGGCACTCTCGCCGACCTCGTCGGCATCACGCCCGCCAACCTCGCCGTGTTGAAGAACGGCCGGGCGAAGGCGGTGCGCTTCAGCACGCTCGACGCGCTGTGCGAGGCCCTGGACTGCCAGCCCGGCGACCTGCTGCGCTGGGTGCCCGACCACGAGGAGGCTGCTGACACGACCCTGCAGCCGACGGACGCGTCGCGTCGACGGGCCTGAGCATGATCGAGGTGCGGTGGCGGGGCGTCGAAGCGCCGAGCATGGAACGATGCCGGATCGCCGAAGGCAGCGAAGGCGTGCACGTCGTGGGCGTCATCGACGCGGCGACGTGGCGGTGCCAGTACGAGCTGCACGCCGCACCGGACTGGCGCTTTCGCACCCTGAGCGCCACCGCCGGAGGTCGCACGGTCGTCGTGGCTCGGCTCGATCAGGGGTGGATCGTGGACGGCGAGCCGCGCCCCGACCTTCACGAGGCGCTCGAGGTCGACATCTCGGCCTCGCCGCTGAGCAATACGCTTCCGATCCGGCGGCTCGGGCTCGCCGTCGGCGAGAGCGCCGACATCACCACCGCCTATGTCGCCGTGCCTGAGCTCACCGTCGCGACCGACCCGCAGCGATACAGGCGCCTGGGCGAACGGGAGTATCTGTACGAATCGCGCGACTCCGACTTCCGCAGGGCGATCACGGTCGACGAGCATGGTCTCGTGATCGACTACCCCGGGCTCTTCGAGCGGGATGCCGGCGGGCCACCCGAACTACGCTGAAAGGCGTGAAGCACACGGGCGTTCAGGCCGGTCTGCTCGCGGCGATCCTCTTCGGCGCGGGCACGCCCGTCGCGAAGATGCTGCTCGATGACGCGAGCCCGTGGATGCTCGCGGGGCTGCTCTACATCGGCTCGGGCGTCGGGCTCGGGGTCTACCGGGTGTTGCGCCGCTCGCCCCGCGTCCGGCTCGCCCGGCGCGAGATGCCGTACCTGGCGGGCGCGATCCTCTTCGGCGGTGTGCTCGGTCCCGTCCTGCTGCTGGTCGGCCTGTCGAACCTGCCGGCGTCGGGCGCGTCGCTCCTGCTGAACGCCGAGGCCGTGCTCACCGCGGTCATCGCGTGGGTGGTGTTCCGCGAGCACGTGAGCGTGCGCACGGCGGTCGGGATGCTCGTCATCGTCGCCGGCGCGGCGGTCCTCACGGTGCCGAGCGGCATCGAGTTCGGCAGCGTGTGGCCCTCGCTCGCGGTCATCGCGGCGTGCCTGTGCTGGGCGGTCGACAACAACCTCACCCGGGCCATCTCGCACGTCGACGCGGTCTGGACGGCGGCGGTGAAGGGCGGCGTGGCGGGGCCGGTGAACCTCGCGCTGGCTCTGCTGCTGGGCGCCTCGCTTCCGGCGGTGGGCAACGTGCTCGCCGCGATGGGCGTGGGCCTGTTCGCGTACGGTGTGAGCCTGGTGCTCTTCATCGTGTCGATGCGGCACGTCGGCACCGCCCGCGCCGGCGCGTACTTCTCCATCGCGCCGTTCTTCGGCGCGGCGCTGGCGGTCGGTCTCGGCGAGCCCGTCACCGTTCCGCTCGCGGTGGCGGCGACGCTCATGGGCCTGGGGGTGTGGCTGCACGTCACCGAACGGCACAGCCACCTGCACACGCACGAGGCGATCACGCACGAGCACATGCACACCCACGACGAGCATCACCAGCACCACCACGACGAGCCCATCCCCGCGGGGACGCGGCACAGCCACCCGCACACGCACGAGGCGATCACGCACGAGCACCCGCACTTCCCCGACGCGCACCACAGGCACCGGCACCGGCACTGACGGAAGGCGTCGGCGCGGCGCGAGCGAAGCGTGGCGTGGCGTGGCGCGAGGCCGTGGCATCCTGGCATCGAGCAGAGAGGTCCCGCATGCTGACGTTCGATGAGGCACGCGAAATCGCGGCGGCGCACTACGGCGAACCCTTCGCTGTCGACGGCCTCGAAGACGACGGAGTCTGCCTCGTGACGCCTCAGCGGGTGCGCGACGACGAGGCACGCGGGCTCGTCGCGGTCGGCGGCGCGTGGATCGTCGTGGACCGCGAGACAGGTGCCGTCGATGAGTGGCCGCACCTCGCCTTCATCGAGCGCGTGCACCTCATGAGGAGCGCAGGGCGCCGGCGTTGACGCTCAGGGCAGGCCGCGAGGGGTGCGGCCGCCGTACGCGCTCAGCCGCGGAGAAAGTCCGCAATCCCCACGAGGGCGTCAGGGACGAGGCGGTAGTACGCCCAGGTTCCGCGCTTGCTGCGCGTGAGGAAGCCGGCGTCCGTGAGGACCTTGAGGTGATGCGAGACCGTGGGCTGCGAGAGGCCGACGGGTTCGATGAGGTCGCACACGCACGCCTCCTGCCCCTCGGCGGCGGCGACGATCGACAGCAGCCGCAGCCGTGCCGGGTCGGCGAGGGCCTTGAGCGTGGTCGCCAGCTGCTCCGCCTCGCCCTGCGTGAGGGGTTCCTTCACAAGCGGCGCACAGCACGCGGCCCCCGAGCGGGCGGAGAAGTCGGAGACCTCGAGCATCGTGACCATACATCGATACTAGTCGATATTGACAGGCATCGATACAAGTGCTCATACTGAATCGACGCTCATCGATATCTTGGAGGCTGCCGTGACACTGCTCGACCTGACACCCCGATCGGTCCGTGGCGACCGACTCACGACGCTGCCGGTGGTGATCATCGGCGCCGGTCCGATCGGACTGGCCGCGGCCGCGAACCTCGTCGAGCGGGAAATCGACTTCACCGTCCTCGAGGCCGGAAGCCGGGCAGCGGCGTCGATCCGGCTGTGGGGACACACCCGGTTGTTCTCGCCGTGGCGGCACCTGATCGACCCGGCATCCCGGCGCCTGCTGGAGGCCGCAGGCTGGTCGGCGCCCGCAGACGAGGGACGGGCGCCGACAGGACAGCAACTCGTAGACGACTACCTCGCGCCGCTGGCGGATCTCGACACGATCCGCTCCCGCATGCGCTTCAGCACACGGGTCGTGGCAGTCAGTCGCGAGGGCATGGACCGCACCCGCACCGCGGGCCGCGACACCACGCCGTTCCTGCTCCGCGTCGAGAAGCCGGACGGGCAGATCGAGGAGCTGACCGCACGGGCGGTGATCGATGCCTCCGGCACCTACACGTCACCGAACCCCTTGAGCTCGTCGGGCCTCGACCTGCTGGGCGCCGCCGACGTCGCCGACCTGGTGATGCACGCCCTGCCGGACGTACTGGGCGCCGACCGGTCTCGGTTCGCCAGCAAGCGCACGACCGTCGTCGGTGCAGGCCACTCCGCAGCGAACACCTTGATCGCCCTCGCCGAGCTGGCCCGAACCGGGCCGGGCACCCGGGTGACCTGGCTCATCCGCAACGCCTCCGCCGTGCGGGTCTCATCCTCCCCCGAGGACGAACTCGCCGACCGCGCCCGCCTCGGCTCCCGCGTCGATCAGCTCGTCGAATCTGGGGCGATCACCAAGATCGATTCGTTCGAGATCTCCCGCGTCACCCGTCACCGCGACGGCATCCGCCTGGGTGGTCGCAGACGTGGCGAGCCCGCGACGCACGACTGCGACGTGGTGGTGAATGCGACTGGGTTCCGTCCTGATCTGAGCATGCTGCGCGAGATCCGCTTGTCGCTGGACGAGATCGTCGAGGCACCGAGCCGGCTGGCACCTTTGATCGACCCGAACCTCCACTCGTGCGAAACGGTGTCGCCGCACGGATTCGACGAGTTGCGGCATCCCGAGCCCGGCTTCTTCATCGTCGGCATGAAGTCGTACGGCCGCGCCCCCACCTTCCTGCTGGCTACCGGGTACGAGCAGGTGCGATCAGTCGTCGCCTGGTTGGATGACGACATGCGCGCCGCCACCGAAGTGCAGCTCACCCTGCCCGCCACCGGGGTGTGCTCCACCGACCTCACCGGCGGAGGCTCCTGCTGCTCATGACACACATCCGGCCCATGACGGCGGCGGACTGGCCCAGCGTGGAGGCGATCCTCGACGGGGGCAAGATCCGGGATGTCCGCCTGGTCGCCGTCGACGACACCGACACCGTGATCGGGTGGACTGCCGCCTCCCCCGTCTCCCGCCGAGCCGTGTATCGCGGAGTCATCGAGCACTCCACCCGAAACGGCACGGACACACCATGAGCGACAAGCCCACCGTCCTGTTCGTCTGCGTCCACAATGCCGGGCGCTCCCAGATGGCTGCCGGGTACCTCCGCGCCCTCGCCGGAGGGCGCATCGACGTGCTCTCCGCCGGGTCGGAGCCCAAAGAGAGCATCAACCCCGTCGCAGTCGGGGTGATGGCCGAGGAGGGAATCGACATCGCCGCACACGCACCGCGCCGACTCACCACCGATGCCGTGCGGCAGGCCGACGTCGTGGTCACGATGGGATGCGGCGACGCCTGCCCGGTCTTCCCCGGCAAGCGCTATGAGGACTGGGAGCTCGACGACCCCGCCGGTCAGGATGCCGCCACCGTGCGCAGCATCCGAGACGACATCCGCCGCCGCGTCGAGGCGCTCATCGAGGAGTTGGAGAGCTGACGAGGGCGCTCCTGAGGATTCCTCGCGACAAGCGAAGATCGACACGATAAAGTTGCGAATCCCAACAAATACGTAGAGGCGAAGCAGAGGCGCCGCCCCCCGAAGGAGACGACGATGACGTCCGACCAGCTGAGCTTCGACAACCCCGTCGAGCGCCACTCCCACATCAAGCCCTTCGCATCCTGGCAGCCGCTGCCCGGCCTCGATGCGGAGCTCGAGCCGAAGGCCGACCACGGCGAGACGAGCTACCGCGGCACCGGCCGCCTGCCCGGCCGCAGGGCCCTGATCACCGGCGGCGACTCGGGCATCGGCGCCGCCGTCGCGATCGCGTTCGCGCGCGAGGGTGCGGATGTCGCGGTCTCGTACCTGCCCGAGGAGCAGGTCGATGCCGAGGCGATCGCCGAGATCGTGCGCGCCGAGGGCCGCACGTGCGTGCTGCTGCCGGGCGACATCCGCGACCGCGACTGGTGCCGCGACCTCGTCGCGCAGGCGGTCGAGGGGCTCGGCGGGCTCGACATCCTCGTGAACAACGCGGCGCACCAGGTGTACCACCAGACGTTCGACGAGCTCGACGAGGCGGATCTCGACCGCACCATCACCACCAACGTCTCCGCGATGTTCTGGATCACGCGCGAGGCGCTGCCCCACCTGCCCGCGGGTGCGACCATCATCAACTCGACCTCGGTGCAGGGCTACAACCCGTCGCCCATGATCATCAACTACGCCTCGACGAAGTTCGCGATCATCGGCTTCACGAAGGCGCTCGCGCACGACCTGGCGCCGCGCGGCATCCGGGTGAACGCGGTCGCGCCGGGACCGGTGTGGACTCCCCTGCAGGTGAGCGACGGGCAGCCCGCCGAGAAGCTCGACGGATTCGGCGAGTCGTCGTGGCTGGGCCGCACGAGCCAGCCGGTGGAGCAGGCGCCCGCCTACGTGTTCCTCGCCTCGCCCGAGTCGAGCTTCGTGGTGGGCGAGGTGATCAACGTCAACGGCGGCGCGAACGTGCCCTGATCCCCGGGCTGCAAACGCCGACGAACGTGGCCGGTCTGCGACAGTGGACACAGACCAGCGCTCTATCCACATTGCCTCGGCGCCGTCGAGGCGGTCCTCGAACGCGCGCGACCGAAGCATCGGCGCCATGAGACCGCTGACGGGCAGGTGCCACGCTCGCCCGTCCACCCCGGTGAGCCATCGGCTGAGCGCGCTCAGCCCTAGCGCGGCTCATGGCAGCGCCGACTACGAGGTTTCACGTAGAAGGAGGGGCGCGTTCGGTCCGGATATGACAACGTTCCACGCGAACCTAACCAGGAGGGACCCCAATGACCAGCTCCGCTGCTTCAGTGCCCGCTTCCGCACCTGCACCTGTGAAGGTCGGCTTCTGGATCCTGTTGGTCACGCTCGTTGCGGTTCTGCCGCTCCTCATCGTCGGCTACATCTCGGTGCTCAACTCCGGCACCAGTCCCAGCAGCTCATTGTCGACCCGCTCCCTCATGTCGGTGCTCCTCATCGTCGCGCAGATCATCCTTCTCTTCATGGTCCGTCGCGGCATCCGCCGGGCACGCCTGGCCGTCACCGTCCTGCAGGTTGCCCACCTCGTCCCCCTGTTCCTGCATCCGGACGTCTTCGGTTACGTGACGACGGGAATCGGCCTGGTCGGCGTCGTCTTCCTGTGGCTGCCGGCATCCCACGCCTTCTTCACCCGCGAGCGGTAGCCGTCTTGCCGCTCGCGCCGAAGCGCAGCAGGCGTCGATCCAGACGCGGCCGAGCCGGTGTCGGCACAGTGACGACCCGGTCAGAACATCCAAGAAAGAGAAAGAGAGACAGCGTGACCACGCACCGCCCTATCCCCGCCGTTCAGAGCGCGAACACCCCCATGAATGTCGTTTCCGTGGTGGGTTTCGTCCTGTCGATCCTGGGTTTCAACATCATCGCCATCATCCTCGGGGCGGTCGGTCTCTCCCAGATCAAGAAGAAGGGGGAACGCGGCCGCGGATTCGCGCTCGCCGCGATCTGGATCGGAGCGATCTCGCTCCTTCTGATCGTCGCCCTCAGCATCTACTGGGTCATCGCACTGGCCAACATCGACAATCCCGCGTTCCGGTAGGGAGCGCCGCGAGGGTTGCGCGTCGCCGACGGAAGCGTCAACCATGGCGCCCGTCGGCGCCGCCACTCTGACTCGGGTCGTCCCGCGGCCGGCTCGGGTGCGAGTAGAACCACGTGAACGCAAGGAACGCCAGCGAGATGATCAGGCTGACGACCACCCACAGCACGATGAGGAAGTCCACCCATGACCCGATCGGCGGCTGACCAGGCAGGAAGTTTCGAAGCGCCGGCACTGCGAAAAGCATGCCGGCGATCCAGCCGAGGAAGATGAGTTCCATCTGGCGCGCCCGACGGAGCACGCTGATTGATACCACCAGAGCGATGACCGCCATGAGAATCAGTGAGGCGTTCAGCACGATCGCATACGCCATCGTGCTGAATGACCGCCCGATGGTGACGCTGGCATCGAAAGCTTTTTCGTCCGAACTGTCCAGTTCGTCGTCGGCCGCCGCGATGTCCCACCCGGGGATGCCGCCATCGATCAGCAGGTCAGCCGCGAGGGGATGGAACTCTCCGTCGCCGTCTTCCTGCTCGACCGTGAATTCCAGCTCGGCAGCGTACCTATCGAACGGCCACATCTCCAGGCGCTGCTCTGACGAGAGCGTGCTGGCCAGCGTTTCGGACGACAGAGCGTCCGGTCCGAACATGACCGTCTGCGTCCGGTTGCCCTCCGCTGCGTCACGAATCTCCACACGCACCGCGCGCGACAGCCCAGCGCCGTCGTCGACGAGACCGCTGCCCGCCTCGACTTCGACTCGGAACGTGAACTCCTGCTGCACGGGGTCGATGCTGCGCGGCTTCACGACCAGGGCGAGGTCGGTACCGTCATCACCCAGCCGCACGACACGGTGATCACTCGCAGACAAGTCTGCGGCATACAACAGCACCACACCGAGGTAGACGACGGCACCGAGACCGATGGCCACCGCTGCCACCACCCGCGAACGCACGCTGAGGCGGGGGACTCTGGCTGTTCTCAGCATGGACGTCAGCGTAGCGGCGGCGCCGAGTGCAACTCGTCGGCGCCGTGGATGACGGCACACCCGGTACGGGTGATCACTTAGTGATGGGAAGCACGTGGCTGTCGTCCGGAGCGCAGGGACATCAGCTCGGTGCGGGTACGGACCTTGTACTTGCGGAGGATCTCGCCGACGTGAACCTCGACCGTGCGAGGGGAGATGCCGAGAGCGTCGGCGATCTGCTTGTTCGAGCGGCCATCCTCGAGCAGCTGCAGCACTTGGGCCTGTCGGGCGGACAGCGCCACCGCCGGTGTGCTCGACACGCTGTTCTGCATTGACAGATGAGTCGCAGCGGACGCCCGTCGCCCGAGGCTCGGCCCATGGCCGAAGGCGGTGCCGTCTCCGTCGTACCGAAGCGGTCGAGCTGGTCCGATTGCCTCGTAGGCAGCAATTAGTGCCTGATCGAAACGCTGATCATGCGCCCCAAGGATCCGCAGGTAGCTCGAGACGATACCCGCGGCCGGGAGCGCGAGCGGAAGACGAGGGACGGCATCCGTCAGCAGCCGCGCGGCACCCGCGCGATCGCCGGACTGCGACTGGATCGCCACATGCATGAGCGTCACGTGTGCTTCCGCATGCGGCGTCAGCCCTGCAGATGGCGCACCGAACGAGAGATAGAGGCGGGCCTGCAGGGAGTCAGCCTCGTCCGGCCGGTCGTACAGGGCATTCGTGACCGCGCCAAGTTGGGTCAGAGCGCTACGGTCGGCAGGACTCCGGGCAGCATCCGCCATCGCAGCGAAAATGCGCGCGGACTCCGCCTGCGTGTAGAGCACCCCTTGTGGACCTTCGGTCAGTGCGCGGATCACCAAGGCTGCAGCGTCGGCTTCGTGCACCGTACGTTCGTCTCCCCGCTCGCGCACGCGTGCTAGCCAACACGCGGCGTCGTCGAGTTCCCCGGCCCAGAAGGCAGCGAGACCGGCACAGGCCCACGCACGACCGACCAAATCGTCCGGCAAGGCCGCGACAGCGGCCATCGCCAACAAGCGTGCGCGAGAGATGCGGCCTTCGCGCAGGTGCTTCTCAGCGGTCGCGAGAATCGTGCGGGCCAAGCGCTCCTCTGTTATAGGCGGGACGTGTGCAGCGTGCCAGATGCTGGCCGCATGGTCGCCGCGACGTCGGGCGGACCGCGCCAACGCCGCGTGCACCTCGCGCGTCTCCGCAGCACTCGTCAGGTGGACCACATGCGACAGCGCACGCTCATCACGGAAGAACACACGACTGCTGTCGACTCCGATCAGCGCGTTGAGCCTGCCGAAGAGAAGCACGTCAGTGTCGATGCCGGCGGCGTCCAGCACGTCGGCGACGAGCCCGGTCACCGAAAGGGCGGTGAACGTCAGCAGCCGGCGTTCGGCCGGGCGGAGACGATCGATCTCCTCGACATAAGGGCCGGCCACGACGGGAAGAGGATCCGGCAAGGCGGACGCTCCCCGCGCTTGATGAACGCTCAGCCTTTCTGCGACCTCCCGGATACCACGTTCGTCACCTCTCGCATACGCGCCTATGCGTGCGGCGACATGAGGTGCGACCGCAGGGCCGATGACCGCCGTCATCGCGCGCAGCGGCGCCGATATCTCCCAGACCATTCCGACCCCCGCCCTCTTCCGGATCTCTTAGCATGCCAGCCACCATGATCGTCTGCATCGGCATCGGCCTCGTGTGGCTGCTGGTCTGCTCGGCGCGGTTCACTGGCCCGACCGCCGTCGGCTGTCCACTCCGCTCCTCGCTTTTCCGAGTGAGGTACTGGCCAGCCTGCTCGTGTTCGACGAACTGAACACGATGTTCGATGCGTTCGTGGTCGAGCATGTTGTCGAGATGGTGCTCGCCATCCTTCTCTTCGTGCATGCGATCGAGGGCCCCACCGCGCCGCCCACCTGAGCCGGACCGGAAGGACTCGGAGATCGCTGGAGAATCAGGGGTTGCGGAAGTACCTGTTCGATGCAGGGAGCCACATCAACACGACAGCCACGAGTCCGACGACCGATGCCGCGAGCGGGAGCACGGCGGGGTTGAGCACGACTCCGATGATCGCGAGGACCTCGAGGACCGTGATGACAACACGTGCCCAGTTCCGTCCCGCACGCATCTTCCGAATGACGATCAGCTGCACGATGGCGAACGCAAGCGTGAGGACGCCCGCGATGACGAACCCGACGCCGACTCCATCGCCTGTCCCCCTCGCCCCGAGATAGATGCTTCCTGTGAACAGCTGGATGCCGGCAGCGACAAAGTCGAGAATGATCCCGATCAACAACAGCCAGAAAGACGCCTTGACGGTGGTGGGAATCGACAACGTTTGCTCCTGTCATGAGAACTCCGAGCGAAACGCTCGGAATACTCATTCTCGGTGGACGTTCCGCGGCCGCCTTTGCGCACTACGAGGAATCCCGTAGTGAGGTCTAGACCGGGCGGAGTGCTCCTGCCAGCACCACGTGGTTCCGGGGCCGGGATCGCGTTTGCTCAGGCTCTTCGCCCGCTCCAGTTCGGTGCGTGCGCGTCCCGCCCACAGTTCGGCCTGATCGCGGACGTGTTTCGGAATGTCGGGGTTCGGGTTCTCCCACCCCTTGGCCTGCCCTCTCAGCTCCGCTTCCAGGCGCGCGACCCGCTCATTGACATGCGCGATGGCATCTGTCGTAGTCAGCATGGGCAACATGGCGATGGCCGCGTCGAGCATGGTGGGGTCGTGGGTGCGCCGCAGACCGTCGCGGGCCAGTTCGACTATCTCGTCACGTCCCCGAGCTGTCGCGCGGTACAGAACGCGCTCCGGCCCGGAGCTGCCCGGCTCGGCGTGCTCGGTGTGGAGGCGATCAGCCGCCGCCTTCTTCGGCGCGTGATAGATCGAGCCGGGCTTGATCTTGGCCCAGATCTCCGCACCCCAGCTCTGCAGCTCGGACCGCACCTGGTAGCCATGGGCGCCACCGGAGAGGTGCACGATACCGAGTACCAGGAGCTTCGTCGCCGACATACGCCCACCTCCGCTCAACCTGGGCTCGCTCCGCCTGCGCGCCCGCCAGGGTCGTGTCAACTCCCACCAACACTAGGGTGCCCTCCCAAGCCACAAGGCGACCACAGGGGGACGGCGTCGAACCACCCTCAGACATGACGAAACCCTGGTGAGATTTGCTGTCCCACCAGGGTTTTTCTGTCGGGATGACAGGATTTGAACCTGCGACCCCTTGACCCCCAGTCAAGTGCGCTACCAAGCTGCGCCACATCCCGGTCGAGCTGTCCGCGGGCGGACAACTCCCCCATCCTACCGGCTCGGCGACGCGGCCACGAACCGCCTCTCGCGCGATGTCGCCGGCGCGGCGTATCGTCGCCGGCATGCCCGCCACGATCGTGCCCGCAACCGCCGACCGCTTCGACGACGCCCAGCACGCGCTGAGCGGTGGAGGCGACGGCGCCTCGTGCCAGTGCCAGTGGTGGATGATGCGCAACCGCGAATGGGTGCAGACCACACGTGACGAGCGCACCGCGCTGTTCCGCGCCGAGTTCGGCGGCACCCCGGGCCCGGGACTGGTGGCCCACGTCGACGACGTGCCCGCGGGGTGGGTGCGCGTCGGCCCGCGCACCGCCCAGGTCAGGTTGGCGCACACCCGCGCAATCGCCGAGAGCTCCGCCCAGCCGTGGGACGACCCGACCGTGTGGGCGGTGTCGTGCTTCGTGGTGCGCCGCGAGTTCCGCGGGCAGGGGCTCACGGCGCGGCTGCTGGACGCGGCGGTCGCCGCCGCGCGCGCGGGCGGAGCGCGGGTCCTCGAGGCATACCCCTTCGACATCTCTGTCGCATCCAAGCGCACCAATGACCTGTTCGTCGGCGTGCTGTCGACATTCCTGAAGGCTGGGTTCCGCGAGGTGGCGCGACCGCGGCCCGGGCGAGCGATCGTCGAGCTCGAACTGCGGCCGGCGTGATTACGATGGGCGGATGACGGATGCCTCGGCCCGCGTGGACTCCTGGCTCTGGGCCGTGCGGGTGTACAAGACGCGTTCTGCGGCGACGACCGCATGCCGCGCAGGGCATGTTCGCGTCAACGGGGATCGCGCGAAGGCCGCGCAGCCGGTGCGACCCGGCGATGAGCTGCGGGTGCGCATCTCCGGCTTCGACAGGATCCTCGTGGTGCGCAAGACGATCACCAAGCGGGTCGGCGCCGCGCTGGCGGCCGAAGCGATGGAGGATCGGACCCCGCCGCGCGACCCGGTGCCGTTGATCGCGCAGCGCGATCGCGGTGCCGGGCGGCCGACCAAGCGCGAGCGCCGCGAGATCGACCGGCTGCGCGGGCGGGGCGGTGTGTCAGGGCGCTGACGGAGGCTCAGTGCGTTTCGTCTCGCGGCCAGCGGCCGCTCGCTCAACGACCGGAGGTAAGAGCACAGCGCCACCGGACGTTGAGCGAGGACGCGCGCAGCACGACCGAGACGAAACGCGGCAACCCAACACCACACAGAAAGCTCAGCGCGTTTCGTCTCGCGACCAGAGGCCGCTCGCTCAACGACCGGGGGTAAGGGCGACCCCGCGCCGCTCGCTCAACGACCGGGGTAAGGGCGGGAGGAGCCACCGGCCGGTCAGGGGCCCAGGAGGTCGAGGAGCCAGGCGGCGCCGCGCGCCGTGGCACCGGCATCCGTCGTCCGCTGCGCCAGCGCGCGGTCGCTGGTGACCGCCGTCACCGCGAAGCCCTCACCCACCAGCCGCGACGCCTCGGCGGCGATCGCGTCGTCGCCCTCGCCGGCAGCCCGGACGACGGAGACACCCGACACGGCCTCCGCGTGCCGTGCGCGGCCCTCGAGCACCGCGGTCCACCACGGGTACCACACGTCTTCCGACAGGCCGAGCGCCGCGGCGGGCACCCCGGCATCCGTCATCGCGCCGATCCGCGCGAGCAGCCTCTGCGCCGCACCCGCCCGGTCTTTCCACCAGCCGTCGGGCACCGAGCCGACGACGTTCGCCGCATCGACGACCACCGCGGGACGCACCTCGAGCAGACCCCGCAGCCGCCCCCACGCGGCCCCGAAGCCGGGATGGAGGGGAAGCTGCGCGACCTCGTCGACCGGCACCCACGCCAGCGCGCGGCTCTCGGGGTCGCTGATGGTGGGCTCGAAGGGCTCGACGACATCGCCGACGAGCGTCGTGTACGTCCAGATGTCGAGGTCGAGCACGCTCAGCAGGCGCGGGCGGACCGCCCCGTCGGGCACCCCCGCCTCCTCCTGCGCCTCGCGCAGCGCCCCGTCGCACGCCGACTCGCCCTCGTGGCGCGCGCCGCCCGGGATGCCCCAGGTGTCACCGTGGTGGCTCCACGACACGCGGTGCTGCAGCAGCACTCCGCGCGCCGGATCGAAGGCGAGCAGTCCCGCCGCACCGAACCTGCCCCAGTAACGCTCCCCCGACTCGGCGACCACCCAGGCGTCACCGGGGTCGCGCGGGCCGAACGGACGGCGCGGCTCACCCGGGCTCGGGGGGACGATCGTCACCCGTACAGCCTTTCACACCCTGCGTTTCGTCTCGGTCGCCTGCGGCGGCCTCGCTCAACGACCGGGAATCACCGCCCCGGCGACCTCGCTCAACGACCGGGAATCACCGCCACGGCGGCCTCGCTCAACGACCGGGAATCACCGCCACGGCGACCTCGCTCAACGACGGGGAGTCACCGCCGGCGCCGTTCGCGCACGCGCATGTTGATCACGATCGGGGTGCCCGCGAAGCCGAACAGCTCGCGCAGGCGCCGCTGGATGAAGCGCCGGTAGCCGGGGGCGAGGAAGCCGGTCGTGAACAGCACGAAGGTGGGCGGGCGGGTGGCGGCCTGCGTGCCGAACAGGATGCGGGGCTGCTTGCCTCCGCGGACCGGGTGCGGGTGCTCGGCGACCAGTTCGGTCAGGAACGCATTGAACTTGCCGGTGGGGATGCGGGTGTCCCACGACTCCAGCGCGGTCTCCAGCGCCGGCACGAGCTTGTCGAGATGCCGCCCGGTGCGCGCCGACAGGTTGACGCGCGGCGCCCACGACACGTGCGCGAGATCCTGCTCGATCTCGCGTTCGAGATACCGTCGGCGCTCGATGTCCTCCAGGTCGGGGTCGTTGAGCCGATCCCACTTGTTGAACGCCAGGACGAGCGCCCGGCCCGACTCCAGCACCAGGTCGACGATCCGCACGTCCTGCTCGCTGATCGGCTCGGTCACGTCGAACACGACGACGGCGACCTCCGCCTTCTCGAGCGCGGTCGAGGTGCGCAGCGACGCGTAGAAGTCGGCGCCCTGCTGCAGGTGGACGCGACGACGGATGCCGGCGGTGTCCACGAACCGCCACAGCTTGCCGCCGACCTCGACGAGCTCGTCGACGGGGTCGCGGGTCGTGCCGGCCAGCTCGTTGACGACGACGCGCTCCTCACCGGCGGCTTTGTTCAGCAGCGACGACTTGCCCACGTTCGGGCGACCGAGGATCGCGACGCGGCGTGGGCCGCCGACCTCGTTCTTGGCGACGGCGGAGACCTCGGGCAGCACTCCCATGACCGCGTCCAGCAGATCGGCCACCCCGCGGCCGTGGATCGCCGAGACCGGGTGCGGCTCGCCCAGGCCCAGGTTCCACAGCGCGGCGGCCTCCGGCTCCTGCCGGGTGTCGTCGATCTTGTTGGCGACCAGCAGCACGGGCTTTCCGCTGCGGCGCAGGAGTTTCACGACATGCTCGTCGGTGGAGGTGGCGCCCACCATCGCGTCGACGACGAACAGCACGACATCCGACAGGTCGATCGCGATCTCGGCCTGCGCGGCCACCGACCGGTCGATGCCGCGGGCATCGGGCTCCCACCCGCCGGTGTCGACCAGCGAGAAGCGCCGCCCGTTCCACTCCGCCTTGTAGGTGACCCGGTCGCGGGTGACCCCGGGCGTGTCTTCGACGACGGCTTCGCGGCGGCCGAGGATGCGGTTCACCAGGGCCGACTTGCCCACGTTCGGGCGGCCCACGATCGCGACCACCGGCAGTGCCGGGTGGTATTCGATGCCGTCCTCGCCCCGGACGATGCCGGCCAGCAGGTCGGCGTCGTCCTCGTCGAGGTCGTAATCCTCCAGGCCCTGCCGCAGGGCGGCGGCGCGCTGCTCGGCGAGCTCGTCGTCGATGCCTGCGAGGGTCTCCTCGAGGTCGTCGGGGCCGGCTTCGTACTCGGCGTCGCTCATGCGTTCACCCGTGAGGTCAGTGCGAGCACGGCCTGGACGGTCTGCTCGAGATCGAGAGCGGTCGAGTCGACGACCTCCACCCCGGGGGCGGCCGACAGGAAGTCGACGACCTGGGAATCGGATGCATCGCGCCGATGCAGCGCGGTGGCGACCGTGACGGCATCCAGGTCTGCGAGCTCTTTGCTGCGGCGCGCCGCGCGCACCTCGGGCGCCGCCGTCAGCAGGATGCGGACCGGGGCATCCGGCGCGACGACGGTCGTGATGTCGCGGCCCTCGATGACGATGCCGGGCCGGTCGGTGCCGGCGGCGAGGGCACGGAATGCGGTGTTGACCGCCTGCCGCACGGCGGGCACGCGCGCCACGCCGCTGACCGCATCGGACACGCGCTGCTCGCGGATCGCGTCGGTCACGTCGGTCTCGCCCACCCGCACCCAGAACGCGTCGGGATCGAGCGAGATGGTCCAGTCGAAGTCGCCGGAGGCGTCGAGCACGGCGGCGGCGTCGGAGGTGTCCGCCTCGTGCGCCAGCACATGCCAGGCGAGCGCACGGTAGACGGCGCCGGTGTCGAGGTAGCCGAAGCCGAGGCGGCGGGCCGCCTCCTTGGCGACGCTGGACTTGCCGCTGCCGGCGGGGCCGTCCATGGCCACCACCAGCGGGGGCGTCGAAGGGCGCCGCCCTGAGCCGGTCGAAGGGCGCCGCCCTGAGCCGGTCGAAGGGCGCCGCCCTGAGCCTGTCGAAGGATCAGTCATTCATGCTCGCAATC
>NZ_JBIQHX010000019.1:32442-46496 GCF_044508325.1 Microbacterium sp.
GTCGAAGGGCGCCGCCCTGAGCCTGTCGAAGGATCAGTCATTCATGCTCGCAATCCGCCATCCGCGCTCCTCGAGGCCCTCGCGGGCGCGCGGCGCCGCACTGGGCACCACGCTGATCTCGGCGAAGCCGAACTGAGCGCCGGGCGAATGCTCCAGGCGCAGGTCTTCCACGTTCACGTCGAGCTCGCCCAGTTCGCCGAACAGGCGACCGAGCTGGCCCGGGGTGTCGTCGATCATCACGACGACCGTCTCGAAGCGGCGCCGCAGCTGGCCGTGCTTGCCGGGCAGCCGCTGCACGCCGTCGTTGCCGCGCCGGATCGTGTCGGCCACGGTGCGGCGCGAGCCGGCGGCATCCGGGTCGCGCAGCGCGTCCGCGACCGCGCTGAGGTCGGCGGCCATCGCATCGAGCACCTCGACCACCGGCGCGGAGTTCGCCCCGAGGATCTGCACCCACAGCTCGGGGGCGGATGCCGCGATGCGCGTCGTGTCGCGCACCCCCTGACCGGCCAGCTGCAGGGCGCCCTCGTCGACGTCGACGAAGCGCCCGGCCAGCAGGCTCGCCACCAGCTGCGGGACGTGCGAGGTGAGCGCGACGGCGCGGTCGTGCTCTTCGGGGGTGAGCTCGACCGGCATGGCGCCGAGGTCGAGCGCGAGGTCTTCGACGACCGCGAGATCGGATGCCGAGGTCTCGCCGTCGCGGCAGATCACCCACGGCCTTCCCGCGAAGATGTCGGCGCGCGCCGAGATCGCGCCGCCCCGCTCGCGGCCGGCGAGCGGGTGCGACCCGATGTAGTGCGTGAGGTCGACACCGCGCGCCCGCAGGGCGTGCAGGGGCTCGAGCTTGACGCTCGTGACGTCGGTGACGACGGCATCCGGGTGCGCGGCGAGCTCGGCCTCGATGACGTCGGCGGCGACATCCGGCGGCACCGCGACCACCACGAGCCCAGGGCGATCGCCGGGCCGGGCGACGCGGCCGGCGCCGTAGTCGACCGCCAAGCGCAGCTGCGCGGGCGAGGTGTCGGCCAGGGCGACGTCGACCCCGAGCGCCATGAGCCCGTGGCCGATGCTGGCGCCGAGCAGGCCCGCCCCCACTACGCGCACCGTGCCCGAGGTGCGCACAGCGAGCGCGCCCGCGCGCGGATCGGTCGAATCGGTCACTCGGTCTCCTGGGATGCCGGCGGGGTCTTCTCACCCGCCTCGTGGCGTGCCAGGGTCAGCAGCGCGCCGCGTTCCACTTTAGTCAACTCGCGTGCGGCGCCCGCTGGCAGGGTTCCCAGGTGGAGCGGGCCGAACTGGCGGCGGACGAGCTCGAGGACAGGATGACCCACCGCGGCCATCATGCGCCGCACGATGCGGTTGCGGCCCGAGTGCAGCGTGAGCTCGACCAGGCTGGCCGTGCCCGAGGCATCCAGCAGTCGCGCCTTGTCGGCCGCGATCGGTCCGTCGTCGAGCTCGATGCCCTTCGTGAGCCGGGAGATCGTCTGCGGGGTGACGCGGCCGTCGACCTTCGCGATGTAGACCTTGTCGACTCCGAACGACGGGTGGGCGAGCACATGCGCGAGCTCGCCGTCGTTGGTGAGCACCAGCAGCCCGCTCGTGTCGGCATCGAGCCTGCCGACGTTGAAGAGCCGCTCCGGCCACTCGCGGGCGAAGCCGCGCAGATCGGAGCGCCCGCGGTCGTCCTTCATGGAGGAGACGACGCCGGTCGGCTTGTTGAGCATGACGTAGCGCTTGGAGGCATCCAGCTGCACGGCCGTGCCGTCGACGTCGACCAGGTCGTGCGCCGGATCGATGCGGGTGCCCAGCTCGGTGACGACGACGCCGTTGACGCGCACCCGCCCGGCGACGATGTACTGCTCGGCGACGCGCCGCGAGGCCACACCGGCGCCGGCGAGCACCTTCTGCAGTCGCACGCCCTCGCTGGCCGGGCCGGTCGCTGCCCCGCTCACAGCCCGGTCCCCTCCCCCAGCTCGGCCACCTCGTCGGCGCCCTCCAGCAGGGGCGAGATCTTCGGCAGCTCTTCGAGCGAGTTGATGCCCAGGTGCACGAGCAGCTGATCGGTGGTGCCGTAGTGGATGGCGCCGGTCTCGGAGTCGGTGAACAGCTCGGTGATCAGGCCCCGCGAGAGCAGCGTCCGCACGACCGAGTCGACGTTCACGGCCCGGATCGACGCGACCTGGCCCCGGGTGATGGGCTGCTTGTAGGCGATGACCGCGAGGGTCTCCAGCGCCGCCTGCGACAGGCGGGACGGCGCCTGCGAACCCACGAACTCGGCAACCAGGTCGTCGTGCTCGGCGCGCACGTAGATGCGCCAGCCGCCCGCCACCTCACGCAGCTCGAATCCGCGCCGCGGCCCGCCGGTGCGACCGTCGTAGTCGTCGACGAGGCCCTCGATCGCCTGACGCACGGCCGCGACCGGCGCGCCCACCGCCGTCGCCAGGGCGACCAGGCTCTGCGGCTCGTCGACGATCAGCAGGATCGCCTCGAGCCGGCGGGCGACATCCGCCGCGCCCGTCTCGTCGGCCCCGGCGCTCATCGAAGTCTCAGCTGTCATAGTCGGCACCCAGCGTAGCGAGCGTCTCGGCCGACCAGTGCTCGGCGGTCCAGCGCAGGGTCAGCTCGCCCAGCGGCTCGAGCTGCTCGAACGAGATCGCCGCATGCCGGTAGAGCTCGAGGATCGACAGGAACCGGGCCACCACGACGCCGGGCTGATCGACCCCGGCGACCAGTTCGCGGAAGGTCATGCCCTCCGAGCCGCGCAGCAGGGTCACCACGATCGCCGCCTGCTCGCGGATGCTGACCAGCGGCGCATGCAGGTGGTCGAGCCCGACGTGCGGGATCTCCTTCGGCGTGAAGGCCAGCACCGCCAGCGCGGCGAAGTCCTCGGGCGTGAGCGTCCACGCCAGCTCCGGGATCGCCCGGCGGTGCTTCTCGTCGAGCGGCACCGAGCGCACGTGCCGGTTCTCCTCGGCGGCGAGCTGCGCCGCGAACCACCCCGACACCTCCTTGAAGGCCCGGTACTGCAGGAGACGCGCGAACAGCAGGTCGCGGGCCTCGAGGAGTGCCACGGACTCGGCGTCGACGAGCTCGCCCTGGGGCAGGAGCCCGGCGACCTTCATGTCGAGCAGGGTCGCGGCCACGACGAGGAACTCGGATGCCTCTTCGAGCTCTTCGTCCGGGCCCAGCTCCTTGAGATACGCGATGAACTCGCCCGTCACCTGCGACAGCGCCACATCGGTGATGTCGAGCTCGTGCTTGGACAGCAGCGTCAGCAGCAGGTCGAAGGGGCCGTCGAAGACGCCGACCGAGACGCGGAACCCCTCGGCAGGCTCGGGGCGGCGTCCCTCGGCAGGCTCGGGACGGCGTCCATCGACGGGCTCGGGACGGCGCCCCTCGACGGGCTCGGGACGGCGCCCATCGGCAGGCTCGGGACGGCGTCCATCGGCAGGCGCGGGACGCTCGGCGTCAGGCGACGGCGCCACGGGCGACCAGCTCCCGCGCCAACCGCCGGTAGGCCTGGGCGGCCGCGTGCTCGGGTGCGAACTCGGTGATGGGAACGCCCGACACCGACGCGTCCGGGAACTTCACGGTCCGGCCGATCACCGTCTCGAGCACGTCGTCGCCGAAGGCCTCGACGACCCGCTCCAGCACCTCACGCGAGTGCAGCGTACGCGGGTCGTACATCGTGGCCAGCAGCCCGTCCAGCTGGAGGCTGGGGTTGAGCCGGTCGCGCACCTTGTCGATCGTCTCGATCAGGAGCGCGACCCCGCGCAGCGCGAAGAACTCGCACTCGAGCGGGATGATCACTCCGTGGCCGGCGGTGAGGGCGTTGACGGTCAGCAGGCCGAGCGAGGGCTGGCAGTCCACGAGGATGACGTCGTAGTCCGGGGCGACCTTGCGCAGCACGCGCGAGAGGATCGACTCGCGGGCGACCTCGTTGACCAGCTGCACCTCGGCCGCCGACAGGTCGATGTTCGCGGGGATGACATCGAGGTTCTCGACCGCGGTGCTGACGATCGCGTCGTGCGGGTCGCGCTTGCCGTCGACGAGCAGATCGTAGATGGTCGTGACGTCGTGGGTCTGGATCCCCAGACCCGCCGACAGCGCCCCCTGCGGATCGAAGTCGACGGCGAGCACCTTGCGGCCGTAGTCGGCGAGCGCCGCGGCGAGGTTGATGGTCGTCGTGGTCTTGCCCACGCCGCCCTTCTGATTGCACAGGGCGATGATGCGGGCGGGGCCGTGGCTGTCGAGCGCGGGAGGAGTGGGAAAGCCCTGATAGGGACGGCCGGTCGGCCCGATCGGGGTGTCGTCCTTCTTCTTCGCCACGGTGCTCCTGACTGTCGCTGGCACGATTCTAGCCAGGCGGTCCCCGCTGGCCCGGTGACGCGCCCGCGGCGGCTTCGCGCTCATCGCGCGCGCGGGTGCGAGGTGGCGTACACGTCGCGCAGCGCGTCCACGCTGACCTGCGTGTAGATCTGGGTGGTGGCCACCGAGGCGTGGCCGAGCAGCTCCTGCACGACGCGCACATCCGCCCCGCCCTGCAGCAGATGCGTCGCGAACGAGTGCCGCAGCGTGTGCGGCGAGACCTGCGCGCTCAGCTGCGCCCGCTCGGCGGCGCGCCGGATGACCAGCCACGCGCTCTGCCGTGACAGAGGCGCCCCCCGCGCGCCCAGGAACAGGCGGGGCGTCGCGCGACCGCGCCGGCTGAGCTCGGGCCTGGCCCGGGTCAGGTAGGCGTCCAGCGCCGCCTGCGCGTAGGAGCCGACGGGAACGACGCGCTCTTTCGAGCCCTTGCCGCGCAGCCGCAGCACGTCGCCGTGGGCGACGTCGTCGACGTCCAGCCCCACCGCCTCCGACACCCGCGCCCCGGTGGCGTAGAGCAGCTCGAGCAGGGCCGCGTCGCGCAGCCCGGTGATGCTGTCGTCGGGGGTGGCGAGGAGGGCCGCGACCTGGTCGATCGTCAGCGCCTTCGGCAGGCGGCTGGGCTGCTTGGGCGGCCGCAGCCGCCCGGTCGGGTCGTCGGCGGCGATCCCCTCCCGCACGAGGAAGCGATGGAGCCCCCGCACCGACGACTGCAGCCGGGCGAGGCTGGATGCCGCGGGGGCCGGCTGCGCGCTGGCCCGCTCCGCGGCGAACTCGGCCACGAGCGCCGGGGTGACGGCATCCGTCTCGTCCACCTGCCGTTCGGCCAGCCAGGCGACGTACCCGGCCAGGTCGCGGCGGTACGCGCCGACCGTGTGCTCGGACAGTCCACGCTCGACCGTGATGTGACGCAGGTAGGCGTCCACGGCGCGGTCGAGCTTCACGTCGGCCCTGCTCTCACGTCCGGGGCGAACCGACCGGCGGGGTGCGGCGCGGCCAGGGCGCGTCGGCGGCGGCGAGGGTCGCCCACCCGCGGGCTCGGGCCGCGTGCGCGGCGAGTCCGCCCACCACGAGCGACGGGTTCTGCACCCGCCGCTCGAGGATCGCGTCGACGAGGTCGTCCAGCGGCACCCACCGCACTTCGATGTCGGCCTCCTCCGCGTATCGGTCGAAGGCTTCCGGGGTGGCGGCCAACTCGCGTGCCAGGTAGATGCGGATCGCCTCGTCGCTGCCGCCGGGCGTCGTGTAGAACTCGGCCAGAACGTCCCAGCGGTCGGCGGTGAGGTCGGCTTCTTCAGCGAGCTCGCGGCGGGCGCATACGAGCGCGTCCTCGTTCGGGACGTCGAGCAGTCCGGCCGGGATCTCCCAGTCGCGGGCGCGCACCGGGTGCCGGTACTGCTTGATCAGCAGCACCCGGCCGGCGTCGTCGAGGGCGAGGATCGCCACGGCGCCGGGGTGGTCGGTGTACTCGCGGACGATGGTGCGACCGTTGTACGGCACCTCGTCGCGGCGGATGCTCCACACCCGGCCCTCGTACACCGTCTCGCTGCGGGCGGCCGGGATCGCGACGAGGTCGTCCTCGAGGCGCTCGTCAGTCATGGTCGACGTCGAACAGCTCGCTGGACCGGTGCCGCTCGAGGGCCGCCCCGACCAGTCCGCGGAACAGCGGGTGCGCATCGGTCGGGCGCGACCGCAGCTCGGGGTGCGCCTGCGTGGCGATGTAGTACGGGTGCACGTCGCGGGGCAGCTCGACGTACTCGACGAGGTTGCGATCCGGCGACAGGCCGCTGAAGACCAGCCCAGCCTCGGCGAGCGCGTCGCGGTGGCGGTTGCTCACCTCGTAGCGGTGCCGGTGCCGCTCCGACACCCGGGTCGAGCCGTACAGCTCGGCCGCCAGCGACCCCTCGGCGAGCTCGGCCTCGTACAGGCCGAGCCGCATCGTGCCGCCCAGGTCGCCGTGGTCGATGATGTCGACCTGCTCCTCCATCGTCGCGATGACGGGGTACTCGGTGTCGGGATCGAACTCGGTCGAGCTCGCGCCGGTCATCCCGGCCACGTTGCGGGCGTACTCGATGACCATGCACTGCAGCCCGAGGCACAGGCCCAGCGTCGGGATGCCCTGCTCACGGGCGAAGCGCAGCGCGCCGAGCTTGCCCTCGATGCCGCGGATGCCGAACCCGCCCGGCACGACGATGCCGTCCAGTCCCCCCAGCACCTTCGCGGCGGCCTCGGGCGTCTCGCACACATCCGACGGGATCCACTCGATGTTGACGTGGGTCTCCTGCGCGAAGCCGCCGGCCTTGAGCGCCTCGGTCACGCTGAGGTAGGCATCCGGAAGGTCGATGTACTTGCCCACCAGCCCGATCGTCACCTCGTGCTTGGGGTTGTGGACCGCCTGCAGCACGACGTTCCAGCGGGTCCAGTCGACGTCGGCCGCCTTGTCGAGCCGCAGCGTGCGCACGATGTACTCGTCGAGTCCCTGCTCGTGCAGCATCGTCGGGATGTCGTAGATGCTCGGCACGTCGACGGCGTTGACCACCGCGTCCTCGTCGACGTCGCACATGAGGGCGATCTTGCGCTTGTTCGCGACGGTCACCGGCCGGTCGCTGCGCAGCACGAGCGCGTCCGGCTGGATGCCGATCGACCGCAGCGCCGCCACCGAATGCTGCGTGGGCTTGGTCTTCTGCTCGCCCGACGCACCCATGAACGGCACCAGGGACACATGCACGAAGAACGCGTTGCCGCGGCCCAGCTCGTGGCGGATCTGACGGGCCGCCTCGATGAACGGCTGCGACTCGATGTCGCCGACGGTGCCGCCGATCTCGGTGATGATGACGTCCGGCCGGGGCTCCTCATCGGCCTGCAGCCGCATGCGGCGCTTGATCTCGTCGGTGATGTGCGGGATCACCTGCACGGTGTCGCCCAGGTACTCGCCGCGCCGCTCGCGGGCGATCACCTGCGAATAGACCTGGCCGGTGGTGACATTCGCGGCGGCGCTCAGGTCGATGTCGAGGAAGCGCTCGTAGTGCCCGATGTCGAGGTCGGTCTCGGCGCCGTCGTCGGTGACGAAGACCTCGCCGTGCTGGAACGGGTTCATCGTGCCCGGATCGACGTTCAGGTACGGGTCGAGCTTCTGCATGACCACCCGAAGGCCTCGTGCGGTGAGCAGATTGCCCAGGCTCGCGGCGGTGAGTCCCTTGCCCAAAGAGGAGACGACACCTCCGGTCACGAAGATGTGCCGTGTGGTGTCGCCCGGGCTTCCCGCGTCAGGTTCAGAAATCTGCATCACGGGCTTTCATCCTATCAGGCGGCCTGCCGGGCCAGCTGCAGCAGCTCACGGGCGTGTTCGAGCGCGGTCGACGAGTCGGCCAGGCCCGACAGCAGCCGCGCCATCTCGGCCTCGCGGTCTCCGCCCTCGAGCCGCCGCACGCTGGAGGCGGTCACCGAGCCGTCGCTCTCCTTGACCACGCTGAGGTGGTTCGTGGCGAACGCGGCGACCTGGGCGAGGTGGGTCACGGCGATGACCTGGGATGTCTCGGCGAGCCGCGCCAGGCGCCTGCCCACCTCGATCGCGGCGGCGCCGCCGATGCCGGCGTCCACCTCGTCGAAGACGAACGTGGGCACCGGGTGCGTGGACGCGATGACCACCTCGATGGCGAGCATGACGCGGCTGAGCTCGCCTCCGGACGCGGACCGCGCCACCGGGCGCGGTTCGGCGCCCGCGTGCGGCGACAGCAGAAGCGCCACCTCATCACGCCCTTCGGCACTGGGCGGGGCGGGGCGCACGTCGACGCTCAGCGTCGCGTCGGGCATCGCCAGGGCGGTCAGCTCGGCGGTCACCAGCGCCCCCAGCCGCTCGGCGGCGGCGGTGCGAGCGGCGGTGAGGGCGGCGGCCCCCTCGTCGAGGGTGGATGCCGCGGCATCCCGCTGCACGGTCAGCTCGGCGATGCGGTCGTCGTCGCCCTCGAGCTCGGCCAGGCGCGCGCCGCCGGTCTCGGCGAGCCGGATGACGTCGTCGAGGGTGCCGCCGTGACGCCGGATGAGCGTTCCCAGGACCGCGCGGCGCTCTTCGACGGCATCCAGCTCCTGCGGGCCGGTCTCGTCGAGGTCGGCGAGATAGCCCGACAGCTCGACCGCGAGTTCGGACGCCCGGTAGCCCAGCTCGGCGAGCTGCTCGCCGAACCCGGCCAGCACCGGGTCGCGCTCGCCGGCACGCTCCAGCGCCCGGCGCGCCTCGCCCACGAGCGCGGCGACGTCGACGGCATCCTGCTCGGACGACAGCGCCTCGCGCGCGGTGGCCGCGGCCGCCCGCAGCTCCTCCACGTGCGCGAGCCGCTCGGCACGCTGGGCGAGTTCGGCGTCCTCGCCCGGCTGCGGGGCCGCTTCGGCGATGGCGGCCAGGCTCTCGCGCAGCGATTCGGCCTCGGCGATGCGGGCGTCGCGGTCCTCGGTGAGCGTCGTGAGCTCGGCGTCGAGGGCGCGCCAACGGTCCCAGGCGTCGCGGTACGCGGTCAGCGCGTCGGCGACCTCGGCCCCGCCGAACCGGTCGAGCGCGGTGCGCTGGGCCGCGCCCGAGCGCAGGCGCAGCTGGTCGGACTGCCCGTGCACGACCACGAGCTCCTCGGCGAGGTCGGCGAGCACGCCGGCGGGGGCGGTGCGCCCGCCCACGGTCGCCCGGCTGCGGCCCTCGCGCCCGATGGTCCGGCCCACGTACAGCTCGGCGGCCGCGTCGCCCGGCAAGGGCTCCAGCGAGGCGCCGGCATCGTGCACCCGGTCGGCCACGGGGCCGGTCTGCGGCACGATCCACACCCCGGCGACCTCGGCCTGCTCGGCGCCGGCGCGCACCGTGCCGGAGTCGGCGCGCTGCCCCAGCAGCAGCCCGAGCCCGGTGACCACCATCGTCTTGCCGGCGCCGGTCTCGCCCGTGATCGCGGTGAACCCCGAGCCCATCGGCAGCGTCGCCTCGGCGATCACGCCCAGGTCGCGCAGGCGCATCTCCTCGATCACTCGTCGGGCTCCGGCGTGCGGATGACACCGGTGACCGGGTGGCTGGTGCCCTCGGGGCCGCGCCAGCCGTACACCGGCAGCTGGAACTTGCGCACGAGCCGGTCGGTGAACGACGCGGGGTGCAGGCGCGCCAGGTGCACGGGCTCGCCCGACCGCTGCACGCTCACGCGGGCGCCGGGCGGCAGGTCGTGGGAGCGCCGGCCGTCGCACCAGAGCACGCCGATGCCGTTCGTGCGCTCGAGCACTTCGACGGCGACCGTCGCATCCGGCGAGACGACCAGCGGCTTGGCGAACAGCGCGTGCGCCGACAGCGGCACCAGGGCGATCGCCTCGACCTCGGGCCAGATGATCGGCCCGCCCGCGGAGAAGTTGTACGCGGTCGACCCGGTGGGCGTCGAGACGACGACGCCGTCGCAGCCGAAGGACGTGAGCGGGCGGGCGTCGATCTCGACGACGACCTCGAGCATCCGCTCCCGGCTCGCCTTCTCGACCGTCGCCTCGTTGAGCGCCCACGTCTCGAACTGCACGTGGCCGGCGGCATCGGTCACCCGCACCGACAGGGCGAGGCGCTCTTCGACCAGGTAGTCCCGGGCGATGACGCGGGCGACCGCATCGTCGAGCTCGTCGCGCTCGATCTCGGCGAGGAATCCGACGTGCCCCATGTTGATGCCGAGCACCGGCGCGGTGCCCCCGCGAACGAGCTCAGCCGCGCGCAGGATGGTGCCGTCGCCGCCGAGCACGATCGCCAGCTCGATGTCGACGAGGGCCACATCGCGGCCGAGGATCCCGTAGCCGCGCAGCAGTCGGGCCCGGTCGCCGAGGTCTTCGAGGTCGGTCTCGGCGAGCACCGGACGGGCGCCGGCGGCGCGCAGCACGTCGCACACCCGGCCGGCGGCCGTGATGGTGTCGTCGCGATGGGCGTGCAGCACCACCAGGATGTTGCGCTCGCCCGTCATGCCGCTCCCGCCCGTTCGTAGACCGTGCTCATCCATTCTGTCGGATTGCCGCCGGGGCGGGCGTCGGCGGCGCGTGGGCGCAGGTGCACGAGGAATTCGCGGTTGCCGCGCGTGCCCGCGATCGGCGAGGCGATCACGCCGCAGGTGCCCAGGCCGGCGTCCCACGCGGCCCACAGGACGCCCGCGACCGCGTCGGCGCGCAGTCCCGGGTCGGTGACGATGCCCTCGCGCACGCCCGTGCGGCCGACCTCGAACTGCGGCTTGACCAGCAGCACGTGATCGGCGTCGCCGGTCGCGGTCTGCGCCGCCGCCGGCAGCACATGGGTCAGCGAGATGAACGAGAGGTCGCCGGTGACGAGGTCGGGCACGGCGTCGGTGCCGGCCGCCGCCGCCAGGCTCGCCCTCGTGAGGGAGCGCACGTTGAAGCCCTCGACGACGATCACGCCCGGATCGTCGCGGAGGGATGCGTCGAGCTGGCCGTGCCCCACATCGACGGCGAAGACAGGTTCGGCGCCGCGCTCGCGCAGCACCTGGGTGAACCCGCCCGTGGAGGCGCCCATGTCCAGAGCCACGCGGCGGGCCGGGTCGACGGCGAACGCGTCGAGCGCGGCGATGAGCTTGTGCGCGGCACGGCTGACGTAGTGATCGGCGCCGGCGACGACCAGCGGGACGTCGTCGGCGACGGGAGTGGATGCCTTCGCCACCGGCGTGCCCCCGGCGGTCACCAGGCCTTCGGCGATGAGCCGCTGCGCGTGCGTGCGCGATCGCGCGAGTCCTCGCGCGGCCAGCGCGGCGTCGGCGCGCTGGGTCACGGCGGACCGCCCGCGTCGAGGCGGCGGGCCAGCTCGTCGTGCAGCGCCGCGTATCCGTCGGCTCGCTGCGCCAGCGGCTGGTCCTCGATCACCTCGAGCGCCGACACCAGGTCCTCCGACGGGTCGTCGGGCTGCGGTTCGGGCGCGGGATCGGTCATGCGCCCCAGGATACCGAGGCTAGGGCCGGTGGAACGGATCTGTGTACAGCTGCTCGGGAACCCGCAGCGCGAAGATCCCGATGCCGCTGTCCCAGATCGCCGTCGCCCCGGCGCGCAGCAGGTCGATCTGACTGTCCCCCGCCGACAGGATCTGCACGTCGCCGCCGGGGTCGACGCGGACCGCGGCCTCGCCGACGACGACGGCGCCGTCTCTCACGGTCGCCTGCGGATACGGCTCGTGCAGTTCCCGCAGGTCGGAGAGCAGGAAGGCCGGTCGCGCGTCCGGCGCCGCGGCCAGGACGTGCTTGGGCCGGTCGATGCCGGTGAGCACCAGCGCAGAGGGCATGCCGGCGCGGTTCGCACCCAGGATGTCGGTGTCGAGGCGGTCGCCCAGGAAGAGCGGATGCCTCGCCTCGAACCGGGCGACGGCCTCCTCGAAGATCGGGGTCTCGGGCTTGCCGGCGACCGTGGCCAGGCGCCCGATCGCGGTGTGCACGGCCGAGACCAGGGTGCCGTTGCCCGGCGCCACGCCGCGCGCGTGCGGCAGGGTCCAGTCGGTGTTGGTGGCGATCCAGGGGATGCCGCCCGCATCCTCCGGCACCTTCAGGGCGAACGCCGCCTCGGCGAGATCCTGCCAGCCCACCTCGGGCGCGAAGCCCTGCACGACGGCGGCGGGGCCGTCGTCGGCGCTGCGGGTGACCGTGAAACCGGCGCGCTCGGTCTCGACGATGAGTCCCTCGCCGCCCACCACGAGCACCGTGGAGCCGGCGGGGACCAGGGTCGACAGCAGGCGCACGGCGGCCTGGGGACTGGTGACGATCTCGTCCGGACGGGTCTGCAGCCCGAGGCTGCGCAGATGCGCGGCCACGTCGGCGTCGGTGCGCGAGGCGTTGTTGGTGATGTAGCCGAGCCTCCGGCTCTGCGCGGCGAGGTTCAGGCTCTCCACCGCGTGCGGGAGCGCCCCGGGGCCGGCGTACACGACGCCGTCGAGATCGGCGAGCACGACGTCGACGTCGTCCAGCGGCGTCGGACCAGGCGCAGGCGCCGAGCGCCGGGCGAACAGCGCCATCAGAGCTCCTCCTCGATCTCATCGACGATCACGACGTCGTCGGCGGCGGACTCGCTGTCGAGAGCTTCCGCGGCGACCTCGGCGCGCTGCCGCCAGCGGGCGGCCTCGTCGTCGCGCCCCAGCTCTTCGAGCACTGTGGCCCGGGCGGCGAACAGCGCCGGGCTCCACTCGAAGGCGCGGTTCGGGTCGAGCTCGGGGATCTCGAGCTCCAGCAGTGCGCGCTCGGGTTGGCCGAGGTCGAGCCGAGCGCCCGAGAGCGCGATCGCCAGCTCCACTCGGGCCTGCACGGGCAGCGCCTCGCGGTCGACCGAGCGGCCGACCTCGAGCGCGCGGTCGGGACGGCCGACGCCGCGCTCGCTGTCGACCATCAGGGCGATCTGATCGTCGCGACCGGAGATCCGCCGATAGGTGCGCAGTTCGCGCAGGGCGAGGGCGAAGTCGCCGATGGCGTATGCGGTGATCGCCGCCGTTTCGCGCACCACCGCGACGCGGCCGGCGCGGCGGACCGCGGCCTCCGCGTGCGCGTGGGCTCGCGCGGGATCGTCGTCGATGAGCGCCGCCGCCATCGCCAGGTGACGGGCCACGTGGTCGGCGTTCTCCTTGCTGAGGGTCTTCAGCTCGTTGCGGGCTGCGGGATGCAGGTCGCGCGCGGTGACCTCGTCGGGCAGCTCGGGCTCGGGGTGCATGCGCCGATCGGCGTCCTGGGGCGGACGCGAGGGGCGTGCGCCCTCGCGGGGCGGACGGCGGTCGCCGCGCTGCGGCTTCTTGTCGTCGCGGTACGGCTTCTTCTCGTCGCCGCGGGGCTTGCCCTCACCGCGATAGGGCTTCTTCTCGTCACGACGGGGCTTGTCCTCACCGCGATACGGCTTCTTGTCGTCGCGGTACGGCTGGCCGGAGCGACGTTGTCTGTCCGAGGGGCTCCGGGTGCTCTCGGCGTGCGGACGCCTGTCGCGATCGTCGGTCATCTGCATCCCCTCCTTGCGCACGGCATCCGGCGCTGGCTTAACGAGAAATGGCCACCCAGCTCTGGGTGGCCATTTCACGAAAGAAGTCCGGCGGTGTCCTACTCTCCCACAGGGTCCCCCCTGCAGTACCATCGGCGCTGAGAGGCTTAGCTTCCGGGTTCGGAATGGGACCGGGCGTTTCCCTCTCGCTATGGCCGCCGAAACACTATTGATGTTTCAGTCTGCACAACAAAAGTCATTGTCATGCGGTTCCCGACCGTACATCGAGAACCACTCAGTGGACGCAAGCACCTAAAAGAAGGTGTGTTATCAAGTCATCGGCTTATTAGTACCGGTCAGCTGCACGTGTTGCCACGCTTCCACATCCGGCCTATCAACCCAGTAGTCTAGCTGGGAGCCTCTCGCCCGAAGGCGTGGAAGTCTCATCTTGAGGCCGGCTTCCCGCTTAGATGCTTTCAGCGGTTATCCATCCCGAACGTAGCTAATCAGCGGTGCTCCTGGCGGAACAACTGACACACCAGAGGTTCGTCCAACCCGGTCCTCTCGTACTAGGGTCAGATCCTCTCAAACTTCCTACGCGCGCAGCGGATAGGGACCGAACTGTCTCACGACGTTCTAAACCCAGCTCGCGTACCGCTTTAATGGGCGAACAGCCCAACCCTTGGGACCTACTCCAGCCCCAGGATGCGACGAGCCGACATCGAGGTGCCAAACCATGCCGTCGA
>NZ_JBIQHX010000002.1:0-21248 GCF_044508325.1 Microbacterium sp.
CGTCAGTCGGCGATGAGGCGCTTGCCGGTGGCCCAGACCTCGAACGGCTCGTAGCCCAGGGCCTGATAGAACCCGGGCACGTCGTCGTTGCCCGGACGCACCATGAGCTGCACCTTCGGGCAGCCCATGGCCAGCAGACGATCCTCGGCCTCGTGCACGAGCCTGGCGCCGATGCCCTCACCGCGCCGGTGCGGGTCGCTGGCCAGGTAGTACAGCCAGCCCCGGTGGCCGTCGTACCCGGCCATCACTGTGCCGACGAGTTCGCCGTCCTCCTCCGCCACGAGGAACAGCTCGGGCTGGACCGTGAGCTTGCGATTGATGTCCTGATACGGGTTGTTCCACGGGCGCGTCAGCCCCGCAGCCTGCCAGAGGCCCACGACGGACTCGGTGTCGGCGACATGGAAGGGTCGGATCTCAGTCGTCATGCCCCGAGTCTGCCAGGAAGGCCGCATCCGTCGCCGCGGCCACCCACTCGACGTCCTCGTAGCGACGGAACCACGACACCTGCCGGCGCGCGTACCGACGCGTGAGCGCCTGCGCCTGTGCGATCGCCTCCGCCTGCGACATCGCGCCGTCCAGCTGGGCGAGCGCCTGCGCATAGCCGATCGCCCGACGCGCCGTGACCCCCCGGTCCAATCCCCGATCACGCAGCCGCGCGGCCTCCTCGACGATGCCGTCGCGCCACATCGCCTCGGTGCGCTCGTCCAGCCGCCGGACCAGCTCTTCCCGGGGAACGTCGACTCCGATCACCCGCGTCGCCGCGTGCCACAGCCGGGGCCGGTCGGGCAGCGCGGCGCCGTGGGTCCGCTCCCCCTGCTCGAGCACCTCGAGCGCCCGCACGATCCGGCGTCCGTTGCGCGGGTCGATGCGCTCGGCCGTGGCCGGGTCGCGCTCACGCAGCCGGGCGTGGAGCGCGCCGGGACCGGTTCGATCGAGCTCGGCCTCCAGCCGCGCACGCAGCTGCGGGTCGCGCGGCGGGAAGCGGAAGTCGAAGAGCACCCCCGACACGTACAGTCCTGAGCCGCCCACGAGGATGGCATCGGCGCCGCGGTCGTGGATCTCCCGGATCTCGTGGCGGGCGGCATCCTGGTACCAGGCGACCGCCGCCTCGTCGGTGACATCGAGGACGTCCAGCAGATGATGCGGGATGCCGCGCCGCGCCGCCACGGGAAGCTTCGCGGTGCCGATGTCCATGCCACGGTACAGCTGCATCGCGTCGGCGTTGACGATCTCGGCCGGCCGGCCGCGTGCGGCCAGCGCCTCGGCGAGGTCGAGCGAGAGCGCCGTCTTGCCGGTGCCGGTGGCGCCGACGACGGCCCAGAGCACCGAGGTCACCCCACGCGCAGCGTGGGCAGGCCGAGCGCGACCGGGCGCGCGGCGCCGGGGTCGGCCGGCACAGCGCACGACTCGGCCTGGGTGCGATCCCAGGCGTCGCCGGCCCGCGTGCGGCGGATGCGCAGCGGGGCGCCGTCGGGGGCATCCGCGAGCAGATGGAAGGGTGCGGCGTGCGTGATCCGCACCGACACGACGTCGCCGGGACGCGGGACGGCCGAGCCGGCAGGCACCTCGAAGTGCACGAGCCGGTTGTCCTCGGCGCGCCCGGTGAGACGGTGGGTCGCGGCATCCTTCTTGCCCTCGCCGGTCGAGACGAGCACCTCGACGTCGCGGCCGAGCTGCGCGCGGTTCTCTTCGAGCGAGATCCGCTCCTGCAGCGCGACGAGCCGCTCGTAGCGCTCCTGCACGACGGCCTTGGGCACCTGGTCGGCCATCGTCGCGGCAGGCGTGCCCGCACGGATCGAGTACTGGAACGTGAAGGCGCTCGCGAAGCGCGCCTGCTCGACCACGCGCAGCGTGTCTTCGAAGTCCTCGTCGGTCTCGCCCGGGAACCCGACGATGATGTCGGTCGAGATGGCCGCGTGCGGGATCTTCGCGCGCACGCGGTCGAGGATGCCGAGGAACCGTTCGCTGCGGTACGAGCGGCGCATCGCGCGCAGGATCCGATCCGAGCCGGACTGCAGCGGCATGTGCAGCTGCGGCATGACCGCCGGCGTCTCGGCCATCGCGTCGATGACGTCGTCGGTGAAGGCGGCCGGGTGCGGCGACGTGAAGCGGACGCGCTCGAGCCCGTCGATCTCGCCCGCCGCGCGCAGGAGCTTGCCGAACGCCTGCCGGTCGCCGAACTCGACGCCGTAGGAGTTCACGTTCTGGCCGAGCAGCGTCACCTCGATGGCGCCGTCGTCGACGAGCAGGCGGATCTCGTTCAGGATGTCGCCGGGGCGGCGGTCCTTCTCCCTGCCGCGCAGGCTCGGCACGATGCAGAACGTGCAGGTGTTGTTGCACCCCACCGAGATCGACACCCAGCCGCTGTAGACGCTGTCTCGCTTGGTGGGCAGCGTCGACGGGAACACCTCGAGGGACTCGAGGATCTCCAGCTCCGCCTCGCCGTTGTGCCGAGCGCGCTCCAGCAGCGACGGCAGCGAGCCCATGTTGTGGGTCCCGAAGACGACGTCGACCCAGGGCGCCTTGTCGAGGACCGCATCCTTGTCCATCTGGGCGAGGCATCCCCCGACCGCGATCTGCATGCCGTCGTGCCGGTCTTTGCGCGACTTCAGATGCCCGAGCGTGCCGTACAGCTTGCCGGCGGCGTTGTCGCGCACGGCGCACGTGTTGATGACGACCACGTCGGCGTCCTGCCCGGACGGGGCCGGCACGTAACCGGCGCTCTCGAGCGAACCGGCCAGCCGCTCCGAATCGTGCACGTTCATCTGACAGCCGAAGGTGCGCACCTCGTACGTGCGGGAGCGTCCGTCCGCGGTGCGGGCGGCGGCGGAAGGCGCGATGAGCGTGGGGGTGGAGTTCGGCGCGGACATACACCGCCATTCTACGAGGCGCTTCGACCCCGCGGCGTGCGGTTGACTTGTGTCATGGCAGATGACGAATGGCAGATCGAGCGACTCGACCTCGAGGGCTACCTGAGCGCCCTCGGCATCGCGGCCCGGGAGCCGAGCCCCGCGGCGCTGGCCGAGCTGCATGAGGCCCACGTGCGCACGTTCACCTTCGACAACATCGACGTGCTCCTGGAGCAGCACCCCGGGGTGGAGCTGGACGCGGTGCAGGAGAAGTTCCTCGGCCGCGGTCGCGGCGGGTACTGCTTCGAGCACGTCTCGATCTTCGCCGCTGCGCTGGAACGACTCGGCTACCGGGTGCGGCGCGGGCTGGGGCGGGTCCGCAGTCAGGAGACCGGGGCCCTCGGCGGGCGCACCCACATGGTGGCCGAGGCCACCGTGGACGGCGAGCGCTGGCTCTGCGACCCGGGGTTCGGCATGAGCCCGCTGCGACCGATTCGGATGTCGGACGGCGCGGAGGACGACTATCTGCCGGGCTGGCGCTACCGGGTCCGGCACACGGACACGGGTGAGTGGGAGCTGCTGCGACACCGCGAGCAGGGGTGGGAGCTCGCGCACACCACCGACCCGCTGGCCGTGCGACCGGTGGATGTCGCGATGGGGAACCACTTCACGAGCACCTACCCCACCTCGCACTTCCGCTTCGGCCTGATGCTCGCCAAGCACCTGCCCGGAAGGCACGTGACCCTCACGCACGCGACGCTGACGATCCGCACCCCCGGCGCCGCCACCGAGCACCGGCGCCTGGAGGACGGTGAGCTCGCACGCTGGCTGACCGAGCTCGAGGTGAACCTCACCGCCGACGAGCGCGCACGGCTGCTGGCCTGGGCAGACGCCGCCGATCGGGCCGCGTAGCGGACTCAGGGGTCGACGACCGGACCGGCGGACGCCGTCCCGAACAGCAGCACTGCGACGGAGGGCGGCGCCAGGCCGTCGGTGAGACCGATCCGCAGCGCCGACACCGTGTACTGGGGTGTGGACCGCGGGCCGGCGGGCGCGACCACGGACCCGGGCGGGGCGCCGGGCTGGTCGGGCTGCACGTTCACCATGACCGACAGCACGTTCGGAAGCGCCGCGACGAGGTCGTCGAGCAGCTCCAGCACGACCGTCGCGACGTCGCCGAGATCGCCGCCCAGCGTCGTCACGGCCGCCAGGGCGGTGTCGGCGATGACGCCCGCCGTCGGGCCGATCAGGCCGGTCGCCAGTCCGCCGAGCGTGGCGAGGATGCCGCTCACGCTGAGCCCGAGCGGGCTGAGCAGCAGGTCGAGAACGCCCACCAGACCGAGCACCTCGGTGGTGATCCCGAAGCTCGCCGTTCCATCCAGCACCGCGCCGAGGGTGGCATCCAGCGTGATCCCGACCTCGACGATCGGCGTGCCGGTCAGGCTCACGGTCGTGCCGAGGTCGATGCCCAGCCGGGCGTCGCGCAGTTCGGCCGTCAGCGCGTCCAGGACCGCGCTCGTCCAGGTGTCGATCAGGGCGCCGGCGCGTTGCGCGATGGGCGCGAGCACGTCGGCGTTCACGACGATCTCGGTGTTGGGCGCCAGATCGTTCAGTCCCCCCGGGCCGGGGCTGAGGAGTGCGTCCAGGTCCACATGGACCGCGCCTGCCCGCAGATCGAGGGCGACCACGCCGTCCGTGGGGGTCGCACCGAGCAGGTCGGCGACGGCCCCGGGCAGGTCGAGGTCGCTGATGGTCACCGAGCCGGACAGCGCTGCCACCGCGAGACCGGGCAGCGCCAGCTGCAGCTCGGCCCCGATCTCCTGGGAGATCAGGCCCGACGTGCCCAGGAGCGCGTCGACCGCGTCGGAGATGGAGATCAGCCCGCTCTCGACCGTCCCCACCAGCGACGACAGCAGTGTGCTTTCCAGCTCCAGGCCCAGCCCGGCGATGCCGTAGTCACGGACCACACCCGTCACGGTTCCGTCGCCCCACAGGTCGGACCGCAGCTCTGCGCAGCCGTCCAGGACCGAGCTGGCTGCGACCGCCCCCACCTCGAGGTCGACCGAGGCGACGTCCGCGATGCCGGGGAGCAGCTCATCGAGCGTGATCCGGGCAGGCTCCGGAAGCTCGGAGTCGGGTGTCCCGGCGGTGACGAGGACCCCGCCCGAATTGCTGACCAGCCCGGACGCGCCGGCCGCGGTGCCGTGCGGGGAGACGCGCGCATACTGATTGAGCGCGCCCGCCGACCCGACGGGCAGCCCGACGCCGAGGCCGGTGAGGTCCACCTTCACGGCGTCACCGAGCACGGTCACCGACAGCGGATTGGCGTACGCGTGCGCCGGCGGCGGGGCGCCGAGGTCGAGGGCCGTCGCCGGATCGATGTCGAGGCCGGATGAGTCGAGGTCGAGGCGCATGCCCTCGACCGCTGCGACGGTGTCCAGGTCGAGACCGAGGAGACTGCCGGACAGGAATCGCCCGGCCGCCGTGCTCTCGAAGCGTGCATCGGTCCCGCATGCATAGGTGGCCGTGCCGACCTCTGCGCCGTGGACCCACTCGGAGTCGGTCCATGCCGCCGTGCTCGCGGTCAGGGTCGGCACCGCGAGCGCGGTCACCAGCACCATGGCGAGGGCGGGTCGGGTGATCCTCATGACATTCCTCCCTGCCGGCGCAACCGGGTCAGCAGGCCGACGCCGACCAGTCCGAGTCCCAGAGCCACCGCGGCGAGCAGGGCGAGGGGGCTCGGGCCCGTGACGGGCAGCTCCCCACCACCAGGCCCGACCGGCACATCGTCGATGGTGACCGCGGTGAGGCCGAGCGCCATGTCTCCGCGCAGGCCCATCAGTGATTCGTCCGCCGCTGCGCCCGGATCCGAGGCCAGAGCGAGCGTCACCATCAGATGCCGGGGCGTGCCTGCGGCGAGCGGCTCGAGCGCGAACACCGGGCTCGTCGTGGCGTAATCGTCTTCGGGGGCGGCCACGGTGACGGTGCGCGCGCTGCCGGCGCACACGGGCACGGCATCCTCGCTCCACGGCACGTCGCAGGTCTGGACCGTCATCCGCAGGCCACGCGGATGCTCGGCGAGCTCCCCCGACTTGCGCAGCTCGAGGCTGAGCTCGGCGCGAGAGGCATCCTCCAGCCGGGCGTTCACGAGCCAGTGCGCCGGCTCGCCGGGCGCCAGGGAGAGGAACTCCGCGGGGTACGGGTCGGACGACAGCACCAGCCGCCCCGGAGCACCCGTCTCGGGGACATCCACGAACGCCGCCCGGGCGGAGTCGGCCAGCAGCACGCCGGCGACGACGAACAAAGCGCTGGTGGCGACGGCCAGCCACCGGGTCCGTCGACGCCTGAGAGCACCATCGGTCATGATTCCTCCACTGACTGTGCCGGGCGCCGGGGCCACAAGGCCCAGCAGACGACTCCGGCGACGACGACGACCAGCAGCACACGGACGAACGGACTCACCAGCCATGCCACCAGCGCTCCGGCGCCGGGGACCGCCGTCACCACCCGCTGGACCTGCTCGACGGCGTACGGCTCCGGGTCATCGACCGGGTTGGCATCGCCGCGCAGGGTGAGCAGGAGGGGTCCGGATGCCCCCGCAGGCGGGTCGATCGCGACCACGCGATGGGTCACGGGGACCTCGTACCCGGGACGGGGAACGGTCACCACGTCGCCGATGCGCACCTCATCCGCGTCGACCTGCTGAACCACCGCAACCGTCCCGGCGGGCATGGTCGGGCTCATCGATCCGGTCACGAGGATCACCAGCGACAGCCCGAGGAGGGCGGACAGAACCGCCCACAGCACGACCAGGCCACCGAGCACTCCGACGCCCGCGATCAGAAGGCGGCCGGCGACTCGCGCCGCCGCGACGACACGCGTCCGTGTCGTCGCGGGGACGGCGGCCGCCGTGGCGTGCACGACTCCCCCCGTGGCGTGCACCGCCGCCCCCGCGTCGTGCACCGTCGCTCCGGTCGCGTCCGGGATGCGCGCGGTGCGCTCGGTGACCTGGTCGAGCGTCATCGATCGATCAGCTCGACGCTCCGACGAACTGCCAGGCGGGAGCCACCGAACGACCCATGTAGTCCTCGATGGTGCTGCCCGCTGCCGGCACGAGCGGCGACGGCAGCGACACCTCGAAGCAGTAGTACTGCACCGAACCCGCCTCTGCGGCCAGCGCCTGGGCGGCCGATCCGCCCGTCGTGGAGAGGGCGCCGTCCGCGATGACGGCGGGGTCCTCCGCACCACCGGCGAACGCCGAGGCGGCGCAGGTGAAGGGGTCGGCGTCGGTTGCGACACGCACCTGCAGGGCGTCGAACAGCAGTCCGCCCGGATCGTCGGCGGTGACACCCGCCGCGCCGACCGCGCTCTGCAGCGTGACCGTGCCGGCGACCGAATCGGCGGCGGTGCGCAGGGCCATCGGGGCATAGACCGCCTCGCCGGGGGTGAGCGCCAGTGCTGCGAGCCCGAAGCTCAGCTCACCGCCGGGATTCTCCTCCTGGTGCGTCCAGGTTCCGTCGGCGAACGGCGCGACGGTGTTCTGCTCCACCTCGAAGGTGGAGGTGCCGATGCCGGGGCCCCCGGCGCCGTTGCCCCCGAAGACCCACTCGCTGTCCGTCCACGCGGCGAGCGTGGCCGAGACGCCGATGCACAGCGCCGCCCCTCCTGCCGCGAGTGCGATCACCTTGCGTGTCGTCAGCTGTCGTTCCTGCCGTGTCCCCATGGGCCCACTTCCTCTCTGAGCGATCGGCTCCGCGCGGACGACGAAGAAGGCCCGCGCGGCCCCTCACGTTAGAGCCGCATGAGAGCCGTCCGGACGATCACCGGGACGATCCCGGTGCGATTCCAGAGGAAGCACCGAAGCAGCGCGCGCGACCACCGAGACCCAGCGCGCAGGCCGTCCGGATCTCAGTGACTACTGAGATCGAGCCTCAGTACCGGCGACCCACCGCGAACGGGGTTCCCACCGGCACGCAGCCCGGTATGGTGAGTGACGTCGCTGGGGGCGGCCGAGATGGGGGTCTCGGTTCATCGGAAGTGACATGCAGAATCGACGGGCGACAGCATCCGAACGGATCGTCGGACCGGACCGGGATCCGGACGCCCTCGCGGCAATGCTCCGTGCAGGAGCCACCGTGGTGCTGGCGGGTCCACTCGGCAGCGGGAAGACGCACCTCGTCCGCGAGGTCACGCGCGCTCTGCACCGGCTCGGCGCCCGCCCCGTGCTGCTGCAGCCCGGTCGCCACAGCGCGCAGGGCCCGTACGCGGCCCTGGAGGCGACCACGAATTCCCGCGGCGCAGAACTTCGCACGCGGCTGCTCGGCGGTGCCGAGGGAGAGCCGCTGATCGTCCTGATCGACGATGCGCAGCTGCTCGACCCAGACTCCGCCGCGGCGATCGTCGGCGCCGTCCGCGGCGGGGCCGTCGTCGCGCTGCTCTGCCTGAGCGAGCCCCGCACTCTGGCCGCGCGGGCGGAGCACGCCGACGACGCGACATCACCCATCGTGGAGCTCTGGCTGCAGGGCGCAGCCGAGCGGATCGACCTGTCCGAGCTCACCGACGCGGATGCGGAGTCGCTGCTCGACCTGTTCGCCCCCGTCGAGCCCCTCGACGCGGTCGCGCGGAAGAGGGTCATCGCGCTGTCGGCGGGATCGCGGACCCTCCTGCGCGAGTTCGCGCACGCGGCGAGCAGTGCCGCGAGATCCCGGCGCGACCCGCTTCAGGCACTGCGCGACGTTCCGCGACACGCCAGACTGGGGCACGCGATCGCGGCCCACGTGACCGAGCTTGCGCAGCCGGATCGAGAAGCGCTCGCCTTGATCGGCCTCCTGTCGGCGATCGCGTACACGGATGCGCTCCGGTTCCTGCCGCAGCGGGTCGTCGACGATCTGCGCAGCGCCCGCCTCGTGCACGACGACGGCAGCGTGCATCACCGCCTGCATGCCAATCCCTGCCTGGCGGAGGAGGCCCTTCGCCGCCTCCGCCCGGGGGCCCGGGAGCGGATGCTGCGCGGCGTCGCCGAACGCATGCTCGCCGCCGGCGGAGGGTGGTGGAGCACGCCGGTCGCGGTGATGCTGGCCGAGGACTGGCATGCAGGGGGCGTCATCGTGCCGCCCGCGTCGGTCGATCCGGCGCTGGCGGCCCGCGTCGCGCAGGACGCCGCACGTCACGCGAACGACGCAGGGCTGCCGACCCTCGCCGTCGCCTATGCGGCGGAGGTGCCGGACGATGCCGCCGCCGTTCTCGAGTCCCGCTACGCGTCTGCCCTGCTGTTCCCGGCGACGGCCCGCGACGCCCTCGCGGACATCGACCCTGCCACGCTGCCCGACCCGCTCTTCATGCGCTACCTGCGCATGCGCGCTCACACTGTCGCCCGCCGCGGACTCGACGCGACCGCGATGTCCGGTCCGACCCGAAGCTCCGACGTCGACGCCGAGCTGATCGTGGCGGCGGCGGAGTCATCCGCCTTCCACCTGCGGTGGGACCACGCGTCGGAGAACGCGGAGCAGGTGCTGCGGCGGCAGGACGTCAGAGCGGACACCAAGGTCCGCGCCGCCCTCCTTGCGGCGATGAGCGCGGCGCAGCGGGGATCGTGGCGACGCGCCACCGACCTGTTCGACCACGCGCGGCACCTCATCCACCCGCCGGGGCGGCCCGTGTCGGTCGGATGCGCGGGCCGGCTGACCGCCCTCGGCGTCGAAATGCTCGCCTGCTGGTCCACCGGGGCCGACCTGCCGGACCTGCCCCAGCGGATCCACGAAGAGCTCGCCGTGGCCGCCCGTGAAGGCGATGCGCGGGGGATCGTCCTCGGGAGCCTGTGCGTGGCCTTCGCGCACGCCGTGGCCGACCGGGCCGAGCAGGCGGTGCACGAGCTCGACGCCGCCGTCGGGCGGGCCGGAAGCCTCGACGCAGGACCCTATGCCGCGCTGATCCAACTCGCCATCGCGCAGAGTCTGGCGCTGTCCGGCGACGCCGCCGCGGCGCGGCGCATCCTGCACCGCGTCGCGGGCGAGCCCGACGAGCGTCCGCTGCCGAAGCACCTGCTGCTGGAGGCCCGGCTGAGCGTGCACGCGGCCGAGGGCCGCCACGAGGAGGCGCGGATCCAGGCGCGCCGGGCGCTGGAGATGTCGTCGGAGTCGCCCGCGCTCCGCATCCGCGATCTCTATCACGCAGCCGCCCTCGGCGACGGAGACGCCCACCTCCTGGCCGCCTTGCGCGATGCCGCGGAGAGGACCGACCTGCCGATGGCACCGCTGCTGGTCGCACGCGTCGAAGGTCTCACGCAGGGGCGGAGGGGCCTTATCCGCCGGCGCCCGGCCGAGCTGCTGCGGCGCCCCATGACCTGGTCCGATGAGCACTCCGCACACCTGCCGGCACCCGAGACGCCGCATCGCTCCGGCTTCGCCGCGGGCCAATGGTCGCGCGGGTCGGTCCATCGGTTGTGGTCCGTGCCGAATTCAGAGGCGCTGACCCCGCGAGAGCGCGAGATCGCCGGCCTCGTCGCCGAGGGGCTCTCGAACCGCGAGATCGCCGACCGGCTGTTCCTGTCGGTGCGCACCGTGGAATCACACGTGTATCAGGCGCGGGCGAAGCTCGGCGCACGCTCGCGGATCGACTTCGCACGCGCGATGGCACACCGGGAGGTCGCCCGCGGGTCACGCGCTCTGTGACGTCAGGACGGCCGACCGGCCACCTCGTCCAGGGCGCGGCGCGCGACATCCACAGCGGCGGGGTGACCACGGCGAGCCAGCTGGCCGACCAACCGGCGCAGCGCGACCTCGCGCTCGAGCCCGCGCATGGCGGACGCCTTGTGCCGCGCGAACTCCAGCGCCCGCTCGGCATCGTCGTCCGGCAGCGATCGGAGAGCCGCCTCCGCCACAGCGCGCGGGATGCCACGCTGCGACAGCGTGATCGCGATCGCGCGCCGCCCCTGACCCTTGCGGTCGACGCCGATATGGATCAGCTGCTCGGCGAGCCGGCTGTCGTCCAGGTACCCGCGGGCACGGAATGCCGCGATGACGGCGTCGATCTGCGCGGAATCGAGGCTGCGCTCGGCGAGGACGCCGCAGGCCTCCTTCTCGGAGAGCTGGCGTGTTCGCAGTCTCTTCAGCAGAGCGCGTTCAGCGAGCTCGCGCTCTATCGCGCTGCCATCGTCCTCGCCGACAGCGCCCTCGTCGTCGTACTCATCGAGAGCGGTGTCGTCATCGCCGTCGTCGTCCCACGTCGAATGCCACGAGCGGCGACCGGAGGCGTCGTCGAAGAGCGGGATGACCGGCGCGAGCCGGCCATCCCCCTGCGTGGCGGACATGTCAGGCCGGGCGGCGGGCAGCCAGCTCGTCCTCGACGTCGACGGCACGTGGCACGCCGATTCCGAGCTTGCCCTTGATCTTCGCCTCGATGTCGGCGGCGATGTCGTCGTTCTTGATGAGGAAGTTGCGGGCGTTCTCCTTGCCCTGTCCGAGCTGCTCGCCCTCGTACGTGTACCAGGCGCCGGACTTCTTGACGATCCCGTGCTCGACACCGAAGTCGATGAGCGACCCCTCGCGCGAGATGCCCGTGCCGTAGAGGATGTCGAACTCGGCCTGCTTGAACGGCGGGGCCATCTTGTTCTTGACGACCTTGACGCGCGTGCGGTTGCCGACCGCGTCCGTGCCGTCCTTGAGGGTTTCGATGCGGCGGATGTCCAGCCGCACCGACGCGTAGAACTTCAGCGCCTTGCCGCCGGCCGTCGTCTCCGGCGAGCCGAAGAAGACGCCGATCTTCTCACGCAGCTGGTTGATGAAGATCGCAGTGGTCTTGGTCTGGTTGAGACCGCCGGTGAGCTTGCGCAGGGCCTGGGACATGAGCCGCGCCTGCAGGCCGACATGGGAGTCGCCCATCTCGCCCTCGATCTCGGCCTTGGGCACGAGCGCCGCGACGGAGTCGATGACGACCAGGTCGATCGCGCCGGAGCGGATCAGCATGTCGGCGATCTCCAGCGCCTGCTCACCCGTGTCGGGCTGCGAGACCAGCAGCTGGTCGATGTCGACGCCGAGCTTCTGCGCGTACTCGGGGTCGAGCGCGTGCTCCGCGTCGATGAACGCGGCGATGCCGCCCGCGCGCTGCACGTTCGCGATCGCGTGGAGGGTCAGCGTGGTCTTCCCGGACGACTCCGGACCGTAGATCTCGATGATGCGCCCCCGGGGCAGCCCGCCGACTCCGAGGGCGACGTCGAGGGCGATGGAGCCGGTCGGGATGACCTCGACCGGTGCACGCTCGTCCGAGCCCAGGCGCATGACCGAGCCCTTCCCGAACTGCCGGTCGATCTGGGCGAGGGCCGATTCCAGGGCCTTCTCGCGGTCGGCGGGTGATGGCATGGCGTGCTCCTTCTGCACTCGGTCCGGTTCGGCCGGATGGTCCGGTCCTGCCCGGAGGTCTGCCGCCTATAGGCTGTCGCGCTCCCCTTCGGCGAAGCGGATGCTGCGACAAGGCGTGAGGTGTGCGGTGACGCTGTCCACGCTAGGGAGGGCCTCCGACATCCCGTCGTCGCTCCCACCGGATTGTGAACAGAGGCTATTCGACACCTCATGTGCAGGAGCCTACGCCCACATAGAACACACGTTCGACCGCGACACGCCGCCTGCACGGCGCCGGGGTTGACAATCAGCACCGTCGGCGGTGCGCTACAGACATGGGCGATGCCACGCACGACGTCGTGATCGCCGGCGGTGGACCGGCGGGCGTCATGCTCGGCCACCTGCTGGCGCGAGCGGGCCGCCGGGTCGCCGTGCTCGAGAAGCACGAGGACTTCCTGCGCGATTTCCGCGGCGACACGATCCACCCGTCCACCCTGACGCTGCTCGGAGAGCTCGGACTGCGCGACCGCTTCCTGCAGCTTCCGGTCACCCGCATCGAGACGATGGACGGCGTGATCGCGGGCCGCCGGCTCTCGCTCGTGGACTTCCGCGCGCTCCGCCCGCCCGACGACTTCCTCGTGTTCGCGCCGCAGTGGGAGTTCCTGAACTTCCTCGCCGAGTCGGGGCGCGCACTTGCCGGCTTCGACCTGCGGATGCGGGCGGAGGCGCTCGGCGTCGTCGAGGAGCACGGACGCATCGTCGGCCTCGCGGTCCGGGAGGGCGGGCGCGAGACCGAGTTGCGGGCGCCTCTGGTCGTCGCCGCCGATGGGCGCGACTCGCGCGTGCGGACGTCGGCCGGGCTGCGCCCCCGCGCCGCCGGAGTGCCCATCGATGTGCTCTGGTTCCGTCTGCCCAAGCCGCCCGATCCGCCGCCGACCACCCTCGGCTACGCCGACCGGGGCGGACTGGTCCTGACGATCGACCGCGGTGACCACTATCAGGGCGGCTGCGTCATCGAGAAGGACGGCTTCGCACAGCTGCGTGCGGGCGGCCTCGAGGCGTTCCGCGCGCACCTCGCGCGCATCGCCCCGCCGCTGGCACCGGTGGTCGGCACGCTCCGGTCGTGGGATCAGGTCAAGGTCCTCTCGGTGCAGATCGACGCGCTCGAGACCTGGCACCGCCCCGGCTTCGTCTGCATCGGCGACGCAGCACACGCGATGTCACCGGTCTTCGGGGTGGGCGTGAACTACGCCCTGCAGGATGCCGTCGCGCTGGCCGATCTGCTGCAGACCGGCACCGGACCGCTCGACGACCTGCTCGCTCGGCTGCAGCGGCGGCGGCTGCCGCCTGTCCGGCGCATGCAGCGGGTGCAGCGCTTCGCCCATCGGGGCATCGGAGCGCTCGCCGCCGGTGCGCACGTGCCGCGTCTTGTTCCGGCGGCTGCGGCGGCGCTGTCCCCGATCGTGCGCCGGGTGCTCGCGCGCGTCGTGGGGCTGGGGTTCCGGCCCGAGCACGTCGCCCCGTCGATCCGGGAGGGACGGCCGCGTCCCGGGCAGGCTCGCTGAACCGCCCCCGGGGACGACAGCGCCTCAGGTGTCAGTGCCGGCGGGGCTCCAGCCGCCCGGCGCCGTGCCGGCGCGCCAGCGGCACGTCGGTCTCGGCGCAGAGTGCGAGCCACACGTCGCCGGCGGCCTCGCCGTCCGACAGCGCCTCGGCGGCGGTGCGGTGCCCGAGCGCGCTCAGCGCGAGATCGGCCACCAGCGCGTCGCCGCGCGCGCCGAACTCGGCGTCAACCGCGCGGAAGAACTCGCTGCGCCGCACGGATCAGTGCAGCGACGGCTCGAGTTCGACCGATGCCATGAGGTCGTCGGGCACGACGTCCGGGAACGGCTGGATGCCCTCGAGCACCGCGATCCGCTCCCCCACCTCGCGCATGATCGACGAGATCGGCACGTCGAGCGCCTCGGCGACCGACGCGAGGATCTCGCTGGACGCCTCCTTCTGACCGCGCTCGACCTCGCTGAGGTAGCCCAGTGCGACACTGGCGCGGCCCGCGACCTGGCGCAGAGTGCGCCCCTTCTGAAGACGGAGGTCCCGCAGGACGTCGCCGATCTCCTGACGAACCAGAATCATTGTGGGCCCCCTCCTCACGTGCGCTCTCCGGGTGGATAACAGTACCCCACCTGCTGGTGCCAATCTAACCCCGCCGGCTCTGGGATGGCTGAGAATCACCGAATGTAACCGAGGTGAAACACACCGTATTCCCCACCGCCGGATTCCCCGCCTCAGAGCACCTCAGCCACCGCGTCCAGCGCACGGCGCACGCATTCCGCGCGGATCTGCTCACGGTCGCCGTCGAGCCGGAGCGAGAGGGTGCGGATGCCGTCGGCCGTCGCGATGCCGATGTGCACCGTGCCGACGGGCTGGCCGTCGGGCGAGGTCGGCCCGGCGATGCCGGTCGTGGCGACGCCGACGTCGACGGCCAGGACCCGCCGCGCACCGGCGGCCATCTGACGGGCGACGTCGGGGTGGACCGGTCCGTGACCGTCCAGGAGCGCGGCATCCACACCCAGCACCGTCCGCTTGATGTCGGTCGCGTACGCGACCACCGCGCCGCGGACCACGGCGGACGCCCCCGGCACATCGACGAGGGCCGCCACGACCCGTCCCCCCGTGAGCGACTCGGCCGTGCCGATGGTCAGACCGCGCGCCCGGAGCCGCTCGACGACCTGCGCAGCGGAGGTCACGCCCTGCTCCCCCGGGCCCTGCGGGCGCCGCGCACCTCGGACACGAGGTAGTCGATCCCGCTGGCGACGGTGAGGATCACGGCGATCGCCATCGTGACGCCGTTTACCCACCAGATCCATTCCCCGATAAGGGTCCACAGCGGCAGCAGGGCCAGCGAGAGCGCGACCGCCTGGGCGACGGTCTTGAGCTTGCCCATCCACGCGGCCGCCAGCACATGGTCGCTGACCACGACGAATCGGTAGATCGTGATCCCGAGCTCGCGCACCAGGACGACGATCGTGATCCACCACGGCAGCTCGCCGAGGATCGACAGACCGACGAATGCGCAGCCGGTGAGGGCCTTGTCGGCGATGGGGTCGAGCAGCTTGCCCAGGTCGGTGACGATGTCGTTGCGCCGCGCGATCGCGCCGTCGATGCCGTCCGTCGCGATCGCCACGATGAACAGGGCGGCCGCCCCCCAGCGCAGGGGTCCGTCCTGGCCGGCATCGGCCAGCAGCATCCACAGGAAGACCGGCGCGCACAGGATGCGCACGATCGTGATGGCATTGGGGAGCTGGCGGGGTACGGCCACGTGGCGAGCCTACCCGTCGGGATGCGCCGACCCGATCACTCCCGGCCGGTCAGGCCCCAGGCATCCTCATCCGCGTCGCCGTCCTCGACGGGGTGCCCGTCGAACTGCCGCGCCACGGGATCGCCCGCATACGGCTCGGCCGGCGCGGCGGACGGGCGCGCCGGCACGTCGTCGCCGCGCAGGCGTGCGAGCACCTCCGGCAGCTGCTCGGCGGTGACCAGCACGTCGCGGGCCTTGGACCCCTCCGACGGCCCGACGATCTCGCGCGACTCGAGCAGATCCATGAGCCGACCGGCCTTGGCGAAGCCGACGCGGAGCTTGCGCTGCAGCATCGACGTCGAGCCGAACTGCGTCGACACCACGAGCTCCGCAGCCGCCAGCAGCAGCTCGAGATCGTCGCCGATGTCGGCATCGATCTCCTTCTTCTCTGCGACGGCCTCGACGTCGGCGCGGTATTCCGGCCGAGCCTGGTTCTTGACGTGCCGCACGACCTTCTCGATCTCGGCCTCGCTCACCCACGCGCCCTGCACGCGGATCGCCTTGGAGGCGCCCATCGGCAGGAACAGCCCGTCACCCTGGCCGATCAGCCGGTCGGCACCCGGCTGGTCGAGGATCACGCGGGAATCGGTGACACTGGTGACCGCGAACGCCAGCCGCGAGGGCACGTTCGCCTTGATGAGACCGGTGACGACGTCGACCGACGGACGCTGGGTGGCGAGGACCAGGTGGATGCCGCTGGCCCGCGCCAGCTGCGTGATCCGCACGATGGAGTCCTCGACGTCGCGCGGGGCGACCATCATGAGGTCGGCGAGCTCGTCGACGACCACGAGCAGATACGGATACGGCTTGAGCACCCGCTCGCTGCCGGCGGGGACCTCGACCTCCCCGGCGATGACCGCGCGGTTGAAGTCGTCGATGTGGCGGAAGCCGAACGACGCGAGGTCGTCGTACCGCATGTCCATCTCCTTCACGACCCACTGCAGCGCCTCGGCGGCCTTCTTCGGGTTCGTGATGATGGGCGTGATCAGGTGCGGGACCCCGGCGTACGAGGTCAGCTCGACCCGCTTGGGGTCGATGAGGACCATGCGCACGTCGGCGGGCTTGGCGCGCATGAGCAGGCTCGTGATCATCGAGTTGACGAAGCTCGACTTGCCCGAGCCGGTGGACCCGGCCACGAGCAGGTGCGGCATCTTGGCGAGGTTCGCGACGACGTATCCGCCGCCGACGTCCTTGCCGATGCCGATCGCCATGGGGTGCGTGGCCTTGGTCGCCGCCGGGGAGCGGAGCACGTCGCCGAGCGTGACGATCTCGCGGTCGCTGTTGGGGATCTCGACGCCGATGGCGCTCTTTCCCGGGATCGGGGCGAGGATGCGCACCTCGTTGGAGGCGACCGCGTAGGCGATGTTGTTGGTCAGCGCGGTGATGCGCTCGACCTTCACGCCCGGTCCGACCTCGATCTCGTACTGGGTGACGGTCGGTCCGCGGGAGAACCCGGTCACCTTCGCGTCGACCTGGAACTGCTCGAGCACGCTCGTGATCGCCGCCACGACGGAGTCGTTGACCGCCGAGCGCGCGCGCGGCGGCGTCCCCGAGACCAGCGTCGCGGGGTTGGGCAGACGGTACGGGGCGACCGAGACCGGCGGCCTGCCCCCGGCGCCCTCGGTGCCGAAGCCGGACAGCCCCGGCAGCTCGTCGGGACCGCCCCCCGCGGAGGCGTCGTCCAGGAGCGAGGTGGACCCGGCCGTCTTCCCGAGGGAGGGCACCGCCGCCTGCACGTCGGCCAGCACCTCCGTCGCCGCGTCGGGCATCGCATCGGCGGGCTCGGGTGCGGCGGGCACGATCGCCTGGTCGAACCCGCCCTGCGCCGAGCCCGGCGGCAGAAGCGCGGTGAGGTCCTGCGAGCCGATGCCGCCGCCGGGATCGGTCTCGCGTCCTGTCCGGTTGCGGCGCCACCAGGGAAGCGACGGGTCGCCTCCCCCGGCCGCGCCGGAGGCATCCCCCTGATCGCCCTCGGTGCGCACCTCGGCGCCGAACATCCACGCGTACAGCTCGCCGAGGCGCCGGCCGATGCGGTTCGGCGGCGTCTTGGTGATGATGAGGACGCTGAGGGCGGCGACCAGAGCCAGGACGACATAGGCGCCGACGTCGGTGAGCAGCATCGCGGGCGGCTCGCCGACCATCCAGCCGAACAGCCCGCCCGCCTCACTGAGCGCCGGCAGCCCGTCCCGGGGCGCGGGGCGTCCGCCGGCGACATGGCAGAAGCCCGCGATGGTGACGGTGAGCAGACCGAAGCCGATGCCGATGCGTCCGTTGTCGTGGACCGACGCCGGATGCCGGAACAGCCATCCGGCGAGCATCAGCAGGAGCACCGGGAAGATGAACGCCACGCGGCCGATGAGACCGCCCACCGAGTAGGCGCTGATCGTCGCGGCGAGCTCGCTGCCGATGAAGAACCACTCCACGACGGCGCCGGCGACCGCCAGCAGCACGAGGAAGAAGGGGAAGCCGTCCCGGCGCTGGTCCTTCTCGAGCGTCTCGGGCCCGAACGCGCGGAACATCCCTCCGACGCCGTGCGCCAGGCCCATCCAGGCGCGCACGATCACCGGCGGCCGCTCGGCCTCGTCGACGTAGCGCTTGGGCGCCGGGTCCGAGGCGCGCGCGCGCGACGACGCGCCCTTGGCGGGCGCGCGGGTGCCCTTGGTCGAGCTCGAGCTCCTGGCCATCCCTTTACGGTACGACCGTCGGGCGACATTCTCCGGCAGCGACGCGGCGTGACGCGTGTGACGGATGTGAATCCGTGCGACGCGCCTACGCCTCGATCACCAGGGGGACGATCATCGGCCGCCGACGCAGAGACTGGTTCACCCATCGGCCGATCACCCGGCGCACGGCCTGCGACAGAGCGTGCGTGTCGCGGACGCCGGACTGCGCCGCCTCGGTGAGGGCGGCGGCGATCTTCGGCTTGACATCGTCGAAGACGCTGTCGTCCTCGGCGAAGCCGCGGGCGTGGATCTCGGGGCCCGTGATGACGCGTCCGGTCGCGGCATCCACCACCACGATCACCGAGATGAAGCCCTCCTCCCCCAGGATCCTGCGGTCCTTCAGATCGGCCTCGGTGATCTCGCCCACGGTGGACCCGTCGACGTACACGAAGCCGAGGTCGAGCTGCCCGACCACCCGCGCCACGCCGTCGCGCAGATCGACGACCGTGCCGTTCTCGCCCAGCAGGGTGCGCTCGGCGGGGATGCCGGTGTCCTGGGCCAGACGCGCGTTCGCCATGAGGTGCCGGAACTCGCCGTGCACAGGCAGGACATTGCGCGGCCGGAGGATGTTGTAGCAGTAGAGCAGCTCGCCGGCGGCCGCGTGGCCGGACACGTGCACCTTGGCGTTGCCCTTGTGCACGACGCTGGCGCCGAGCTTGGTGAGCCCGTCGATGACGCGGTAGACGGCGTTCTCGTTGCCCGGGATCAGGCTCGACGCGAGGATGACGGTGTCGCCCGGTCCCGGCTCGATCTCGTGGTCGAGGTTCGCCATGCGGCTGAGGACGGCCATCGGCTCGCCCTGCGAGCCCGTCGACATGTAGACGATCCGGTCCTCGGGCAGGTCGCGCGCCTTCTTGTAGTCGATGAGCACGCCCTCGGGAACATGCAGGTACCCGAGGTCCTCGGCGATCGTCATGTTGCGCACCATGCTGCGGCCCAGCAACGCCACCCGCCGGCCGTGCGCATGCGCGGCATCGAGCACCTGCTGCACGCGATGGACGTGGCTGGCGAAGCTCGCCACGATGACCCGCCGCGGAGCCTTGCCGATCACCTGATCGAGCACGGGCCCGATGCTGCGCTCCAGCGGCGTGAACCCGGGCACGTCGGCGTTGGTCGAGTCGACGAGGAACAGGTCGACGCCCTCCTCGCCGAGCCGGGCGAACGCCCGGAGGTCGGTGAGACGGTCATCCAGCGGCAGCTGGTCCATCTTGAAGTCGCCGGTGGCGAGCACGAGTCCTGCCGGGGTGCGGATCGCGACGGCCAAGGCATCCGGGATCGAGTGGTTCACCGCGACGAACTCGCAGTCGAAGGGGCCCAGCTGCTCACGCGTCCCCTCGGCCACCAGCAGCGTGAACGGCTTGATGCGGTGCTCCTTGAGCTTGGCCTCCACGAGAGCGAGGGTCAGGCCCGAGCCGACCAGAGGGATGTCGGGCTTGAGCTTGAGCAGGTACGGCACCGCGCCGATGTGATCCTCGTGGCCGTGCGTGAGCACGACCGCGATGATGTCGTCGAGGCGGTCCTTGATGGGCTCGAAGTCGGGCAGGATCAGGTCGACGCCGGGCTGATGCTCCTCGGGGAACAGCACCCCGCAGTCGACGATCAGCAGCTTCGCGCCGAACTCGAAGACGGTCATGTTCCGACCGACCTCGCCGAGTCCCCCCAACGGGGTGACGCGCAGCGTGCCCGGCTCGAGGGCCGGCGGATCCTGGACGTTGACCGGGTTCATCGGCTCGCTCTCACCGGGTGGTGCCGTGCACCTTGGGCAGCGCGCCGCCGGCGGCGGCGTTGCGGTCGGGCTTGAAGTTCGAGAAGTCGGCGCCGGGCACGTCCTTGACGAGGCTCAGCTCGTCCTCGATCACGGCGGCCTCCCACTCCTCCGGACCCACCAGCGGCAGGCGCACGCGGGGGCTCGAGATGCGGCCCAGCCCGTGCAGGATGTACTTCGCGCTGACCGTCCCCGGCACGTGCGTCATGACAGCCCGTACCAGCGGCTCCAGGCGGCGGTGCTCGGCGGTCGCCGCGGCGAGATCGCCGCGGTTGACCGCGTCGACGATCAGGCGATACGGCTGGGCGGCGATGTTGGCCGTGACGCCGACGAGCCCGGTCGCGCCGATCGCCAGGTGCGGCAGCACGTTCGCGTCGTCGCCGGAGAAGTACATGAGATCGGTCTGATTCAGCACGCGGCTGACCTCGCTGAAATCGCCCTTGGCGTCCTTGATGGCGAGGATGTTCGGGTGCTTGGCCAGGCGCAGGATGGTCTCGTAGCGAATGGGGACGCCGGTGCGGCCGGGGATGTCGTAGAGGATCACCGGCAGGTCGGTCGCATCGGCGACGAGGCGGAAGTGGGTGAGGATGCCGGCCTGGGTCGGCTTGTTGTAGTACGGCGTGACGATCATGATGCCGTCGGCGCCGGCGCGCTCACTGGCCCGGTAGAGCTCGATGGCGTGGGCCGTCTCGTTCGACCCGCCGCCGGTGATGATCTTCGCCCGGCCGGCGGACACCGACCGGCCGACCTCGACGAGCCGGAGCTTCTCGGGGTCGGTGAGCGTGCTGGTCTCGCCCGTGGTGCCGGTCACGACGATCCCGTCGGCTCCGGCGACGATCACATCGTCCATGTGCTGCTCGACGGCCGGCCAGTCGACCTCGCCGTCGGCCGTCATCGGAGTCACGAGCGCGACGAGCACCTGCCCGAAGGGGTTGCCGGAGTGGGTCATCCCTTCAGGCTACCGGTCGCCGCGGCCCGGCTGCGGCCCGCCCCCGCCGCCCCACGGGGCCGAAAGTCGGGGCCGTGACGCCCCCCGGGGCCGAAAGTCGGGCCCCGCTCCGCCGCCCCGGGGCCGAAAGTCGGGCCCGTGACGTGACATGCCGAGACTGTTCCTGGTTTCGACGGCGTGTCACGTCGCCGGGCCGACATTCGGCACGGCGCGAGGGCCGACATTCGGCACGGCGCGAGGGCCGACATTCGGCACGGCGCGAGGGCCGA
>NZ_JBIQHX010000002.1:21348-196227 GCF_044508325.1 Microbacterium sp.
GGGCCGACATTCGGCACGGCGCGAGGGCCGACATTCGGCACGGCGCGAGGGCCGACATTCGGCACCGCCTGGGCGTCCGTCAGAGGATCACTGGTCGGACCACCGCCGGCCGGCAGGGCTGCGGTGCAGGTCCTCCGACAGAGCGGAGAGGATCGCAGCCTCCACAAGGGGCCAGTCGTGGAGGATCAGGGCCGAGTCGAATCGCAGCGTGATGAAGCCGAGCGCCATCGCCGTGGCATCCCGCACGCGATCTTTGTGCCGGGAATCGCCGTCATGCGTCCGCCCATCCGCCTCGAGGATCAAGCGATCGCCGATCACGAAGTCGACGACGCCGACACCGGGGATCGCGACCTGACTGGCCAGGGTGATCCCCCGGCGATGCAGTCGCAGCCGCAGCAGCGATTCGAGGCCGCTGTCCGCATCGCTCCGGGCGAAATCGACGAGCCAGCGCGAGCGTCCGGGAAGACGATCCCTGATCAGCCGGCGCTCCTGCCGGCCGATCAGGCGCCGGCGCAGCGCAGACTCCAATGCCGCGAAGAACGCGTCCTCGCCCCGGCATCCGTGGATCTGCAGAAGACACTGCACGACACCGACCCGGTGCAGCTCCGGCTCGCCGATGGGCAGGTCGCGGTGGAACACGCAGCAGGCGGCCCCAGCGGTCTCCGGGTCGAGCGTGAACCGCGTCGGGTGGCGTTGCGGATGCACCCACGTGTGCGTCCGCCCGTCGGCACCGTCGTCCAGAGTCCAGATGCCGTGCTCGCGGGCCGCCGACACGCAGGCGAGCGCGCCGCGGTGACTGAGGGCCTCACGTCTCGCGTCGGTCAGCGTCGGCAGCGCATAGACACCCTGGCGCGGCCTGACCAGAGCCCCGGTATGGACCGCGGCGGCGAGCGTCCTCCGCGAGACTCCGCCCCTTCGCAGCACACGAGTCCGTGCCGTGCCGCCATTTCGCCGGACGATCCGCACCGCGTGCTCCACAGGCATCCCGTCAGCATGCGCGGACGCGAGCACAACCTCGGGCGTCTCCACCTCACCTGTGGAGGGACCGGGTACCGGCCGAGGCTGTGGAGGACGAGGCAGCCGGCATGGACGACCGGACTCCCGGGAAGGGCCACCCCGGAGGGCCGAAAGTCGGCTCGGGAACACGACTCGCCGGAACGAACCGCCCGTCACCGGCGTGTCGACATCACCGACCCGACTTTTGGTTCAGGAGACGCCCGACGGCAGGGTTCAGGAGACGCCCGACGACAGGGATCAGGAGACGCCCGCCGTGGGGCAGGGTGACATGACCCGAACCCAGAGGGCGTTCAGCGGCCGGTGTTCCCCAGTCGCGCGGAGATGGATGCCGGCAGCACCCGCACGACGGCGGCGATGAGCTTGTACCGCAGCGACGGCACGCACACGGCCTTGCCGCGAGCGACAGCGCGCAGGGCCTGGCGCACCACGAGCCGGGCGTCGATCCACAGCGCCGGGGCGATGCCCTCCTCGCCGGGGGGCAGGCCGAGTCGCTCGTGGAAGTTGGTGTGCACGAAGCCGGGGCAGACGGCGGTCACGGTCACGCCCCGCGGTCGGTAGCGCACGTTCGCCCAGCGGCTGAAGCTCAGCAGCCATCCCTTCGCCGCACCGTATGTCGACCGCGGCATGAGCGCCGCGATCGACGCGACGTTGACGATGCGACCGTGCCCCCGGGCGAGCATCGGACCCAGCGCCGCGTGCATGAGCCGCATCGACGCCTCCACGTGCAGGCGCAGATGCGTGACTTCGTCGTCGATGTCGTTGCGCTCGAAGGCGAGCGGCAGCCCGAAGCCGGCGTTGTTCACCAGAATCTCGACCGGGCGCTCGTCGGAGGCGACGCGGCGCTCCGCGGCGGCCAGCTGCCGGCGCGAGGTGAGATCGGCCACCAGCACCTCGACCGCCACACCGAAGCGCGCACGCAGCTCGGCGGCGCTGTCCAGCAGCGTCTGCCGGTCCCGTGCCACCAGCACGAGATCGGCGCCGCGGGCGGCCAGCTGTCGGGCGAACTCGGCGCCGAGCCCCGAGCTGGCGCCGGTGATCAGAGCGGTGGGCATGCGTTTCACGCTACCGCCGACGCGCGGCTCACGCCCGTCGGTAGGTGCGGAACCGGTACGGGATGCCGGTGCGCGAGGTGAGCCAGCCGTCCTCCGGATCCCGGCCCGCGACCTGCCAGCCCGCCAGGGGCGGGGCATAGGCGTCGCCGTCGACCTCGAGGTCGACCTCGGTGACCTCGAGCACGTCGGCCCGGTCGATCGCCTCGGCGAAGAGCTCTCCCCCGCCGATCAGCCAGACCTCGCCGTCGCGGGCCGTCTGCAGCGCCTCGTCCAGCGACCCGGCGCGCTGCGCGCCCTCGTCCGCCCAGTCCGGCTGCCGGGTCACGACGATGTTGCGCCGCCCCGGCAGCGGGCGGAACCGATCCGGGAGCGAGTCCCAGGTCTTGCGGCCCATGACCACCGGCGCACCCATGGTGCGTTCCTTGAAGTGCGCGAGGTCCTCCGGCACGTGCCACGGGATGCCGCCGTCGGCGCCGATGACCCGGCCGTGCGCCTCGGCCCAGATGAGACCGAGCACCGTCACACCGCGACGGCGCCGCGGATCGCCGGGTGGTGCTGGTAGTCCTCGAGCACGAAGTCGTCGTACGCGTAGTCGAAGATCGACGCGGGCCTGCGGGCGATGCGCAGCGTCGGGTACGGGTACGGGTCGCGGCCGAGCTGCTCACGCACCTGCTCGAGGTGGTTGTCGTAGATGTGGCAGTCGCCGCCGGTCCAGACGAACTCACCCGGCTCGAGGTCGGTCTGCTGGGCGATCATGAGGGTCAGCAGCGCGTACGAGGCGATGTTGAACGGCACCCCCAGGAACAGGTCGGCGCTGCGCTGATAGAGCTGGCACGACAGGCGCCCGTCGGCGACGTAGAACTGGAACATCGCGTGGCACGGTGCGAGCGCCATGTCGGGGATGTCGGCGGGGTTCCACGCCGACACGAGCAGCCGCCGCGAACTCGGATTCGCGCGGATCTGCTCCACGACCTGGGCGATCTGGTCGATGTGCTCGCCGCCCGGCGTCGGCCACGATCGCCACTGCACGCCGTATACGGGCCCGAGCTCGCCCGCGGCATCCGCCCACTCGTCCCAGATCGTGACCCCGTTCTCCTTCAGCCAGGCGATGTTCGACTCGCCCCGCAGGAACCACAGCAGCTCGATCGCGACGGACTTGAAATGGACGCGCTTGGTGGTGATGAGCGGGAAGCTGCCGGCCAGGTCGAAGCGGATCTGCCGGCCGAAGGCGCTCGTGGTCCCGGTGCCGGTGCGGTCGTCTTTGTGCGTGCCGTGCGCGAGCACATCGCGCAGCAGGTCCTCGTAGGGGGTGGGGATGCCGGCGGTCACGTGTGACACGATACGTCACATAAGCGACATCCGGCCCTCGCCCAGCCGGGGAACGCTACGCTGGCGACCGTGACGACCCTTGGCGCCCTCCTCGCGATCGTCGCACTCCTCACGATCACCGTGGCAGCCGGCTTCACGCTGCGCCGGTGGCGGAGCGCAGTGCAGCGCGTCGACACCGCGGAGATCATCGAGCCGGCACGTCTGGGCGCCGAGCGCCTCGGCGACCGGGCGACCCTGCTGCAGTTCAGCACCGAGCTGTGCACCCGGTGCCCCGGCGTGCATCGCACCCTGGCATCCATCGCGGACGCCAAGCAGGGCGTCCTGCACCTGGACGTCGATCTCACGCACCGGCCCGACATCGCGCGTCACTTCCGTCTGCTCCAGACGCCGACCACCCTGATCCTCGACCGCGACGGGGCGATCCAGGCCCGCCTCGGCGGGGCCCCGCCCCGCGACGTCGTCGAGCTCGAACTGGATCGGGTGACCCGGATGGAGCATGCGGGTGCCTGAGCCCCGGTCCGGACGGATCGATCCCCGCGCACCGCGCTTCGGCGCGGGCATCACCGCCGCGCTGCTGCTGATCACGGTGTTCCTGGGCCTGGTCGGGGCGCCGTGGACGGGCTCGCTCGCGCAACGCGCGCTCGACCCCGCATTCCTCCTGCTGCTGCTGGTCGCGCTGCTGTTCCTGTGGGGCGTCGTCTCCCCGCGCGCCGCTCCGTGGGCCGTCCTCTACCGCCGCGTCGTCGGGCCGCGGCTGAAGCCGCCCACCGAGCTGGAGGATCCGCGCCCGCCGCGGTTCGCGCAGGGCGTCGGGCTGTTCGTCGTCTCGGTCGGCCTGGTCCTCCAGCTGCTCGCGGTGCCGTGGGCGCTGCCCATCGCCGCGGGCGCCGCCTTCGTCGCCGCCTTCCTCAATGCGGTCTTCGGCTTCTGCCTGGGCTGCGTCCTCTACCTCACGCTGCAGCGCATCGGCCTGGTCGGCCGTGCCGCCACCACCTAGGCTGAACGCGGATGCGCGTCGCATCCGCACAGCCACAGGAGGTTCAGCATGAGTGCCACGAGCGAAGCCACGGCGACCTGGAGCGGAGGCCTCTTCGAGGGCGCCGGAGAGGTCGCCCTCGACAGCACGGGCAAGGGCCCCTTCCCCGTCAACTGGAAGGCGCGCACCGAAGGGTCCGACACCGTCACCACACCCGAAGAGCTCATCGCGGCGGCGCACTCGTCGTGCTACAACATGGCCCTGTCGAACATGCTGGCGCAGAACGGCACCCCGCCCGATCGCGTGCGGACCACGGCCTCGGTCACCTTCGTCCCCGGCAAGGGCATCACCGGCAGCCACCTGAACGTCGAGGCGACCGTGCCCGGGCTGAGCGGCGAGGACTTCGCCCGCATCGCCGACGAGGCGAAGTCCGGCTGCCCGGTCTCGCAGGCGCTCGCCGGAGTCGAGATCACCCTCGAAGCCGCGCTCGCCTGACGGAGCAGAGAGGATGCCGCGGCGCGTCGTCGTCTCGGGCGCATCGGGGCTCGTGGGCTCGGCACTCGTGGCGAGCCTGCGCGCGGACGGCATCGAGGTCACCCGGCTGGTCCGCCGGCCGGCGCAGGCTCCCGACGAGGTGGAGTGGCTCACGGACACGCGGCCCCTCGATCCCGCGGTCCTGGCCGGCGCCGACGCCGTCGTCAACCTGAACGGCGCATCCACCGGCCGCTTCCCCTGGACAGCGGCCTACCGCTCCACCCTGCTGTGGTCGCGCATCACGCCGACCCGCGCCATCGCCCGAGCCCTTCGCGCGCTCGGGCGGGAGGCGCCCGCATTCCTCTCGGCGTCTGCGGTCGGCTACTACGGGTCGGCGCCGGGCGCGGTCATCGACGAGGACGCCCCGCGCGGAGAGTCGTTCCTCGCCGACCTCTGCGGCGAGTGGGAGTCGGCCGCGCTCGGCGCCGGCGAGCACACCCGCGTGACGCTGCTGCGCACCGCGCCGATCGTCCACCGGGACGGCGTGCTCACTCCGCTGATCCTGCTCACCCGCGCCGGCCTGGCAGGCCCGATCGGCCGGGGCATCCAGGTCTGGCCGTGGATCTCGCTCGACGACGAGGTCCGTGCGATCCGGCACGTGATGGAAGCCGGGCTCGAGGGGCCGGTCAACCTCGCCGCGCCGACCCGGACCACAGCGAACGATCTCGGATTCGCCATCGCGATGACCCTGGACCGCCCGTTCGTCGTGCGCGCACCGGTGTGGGCGATGCGGCTCGTGCTGGGACGCGACGCCACCGATGCTGTGCTCACCGCCGACGCGAACGTCGTGCCGCGGCGGCTCGAGGCATCCGGATTCTCGTTCCGGCACCCGACGATCGAGGAGGCCTGGCGAGCGGGGCTCTAGCCCCGCCGCTGCGCCGCCTCGAGCGAGATCGCCCGGCGCACAGCCTGCCGCGCGCGACGCCGGTCGCCCGCTCCGTCGTAGGCGAGCCCCAGCCGGTACCAGGCTCGCCAGTCGTCCGGATGCGCCTGGGCCGCCGCCCGATAGGCGGGGAAGAGGGCGTCGGCCTCCTCACGCAGCGGGCGTCCGCTCGGCCGCGTCGAGAGCTCCTCCGCAGGCAGTGCGCCCTCGGACTCGAGCCGCCGCCCCAGCTGTTCGGCGCGCCACCCGAACCACAGTTCGCGGCCGAGCGCCCACGCCGCGATGAGCGGCAGCACCACCAGTGCCGCGCCCATCGCGATGCCGATCCCGTCGCCGCCGGTCAGCAGCACGTAGGCGCGCTGCCCGACCAGCACGATGTACAGCAGCAGCGCGCCGGCCATCACGACCACGCCGATGCGCGCGTTCATGCGTCCGCCGGGGTGCGGATCCCGATGTCGATGAGGCTGTCGAGCCCGACGATCACGCCGGTCGCGTCCCGCGCGGCGGCCAGGGCGATGCGGATGCCGGGAGCGTAGGCCACAGCAGGGTCCACGGTGTCGTGCACGATCGACAGGGTCTCGCCCGGCCCGGAGAGGATCGTCTCCTGTCGTGCGACCACCCCGGGGCGACGCAGCGAATGGACCGGAACGCTCGCCACCTGCTGTCCGCGGGCGCGCTGATCGGCGTGCGGAGCATCCACCGGCTCAGCCGCGCGCGCCGTCGCGATGAGCTCGGCCGTGCGCACGGCGGTGCCGCTGGGCGAGTCGACCTTGCTCTCGCGGTGCGCCTCGACGATCTCGGCGGACGGGAAGAACGGCGCGGCAGCGGCGGCCAGTGCGCTTCCGAGGACCGACCCGAGCGAGAAGTTGGGGATGAACACGGCGCCGGTGCCCGCGGCATCCACGAGCGGACGCACCAGGGCGATCCGCTCCGCCGACCAGCCCGACGTGCCGACGAGCACATTGACGCCGCGTTCGACGGCGGCGCGGACCACGTCGATGCTCACGGCCGGCACGCTCGCGTCGACGACGAGGTCGGCACCGTCGAGCTCGTCCAGTCCGCTGCGCGAGGTGAGCACCGCGGCGATCTCGAAGTCGTCCAGCCCGTCCACCACGCCGCGGATCACGGCCCCGAGCCTGCCGGTTCCGCCCACGAGGGCGACGCGCGTGGTCATGCCATCATCCTATTCGGGGCGCCGGCGGCCGGTCGTGAGCTCAGTAGGGCAGGGCCTCGGGCAGCCCGGTGCGCAGCTCCGCCGGCAGATGTGCGACGTCGTTGTGGGTGATCAGGCTCCAGGGCCGGCCGGGCTTCTGGGCGAGCACGGTCAGGCCGCAGTTGGCCTGATTGAAGGTCATCCACCGCCATTCGGGCATCTGCAGCGCCTCGCGCACCAGCCAGGCGATGACGAAGTTGTGGGTGATCAGAAGGTCGTGCGCATCGCCGGGCTTGCGTGCCAGGAACTCGCTGACCGCATCCGCCATCTGCGCATGGCCGGCTTCGATCTGCTCCTCGGTGATCCCTCCGAAGAACGGCTCGAAGACACCCGGGGTGTCGGGCGTCATGCCGGTGGGGACGCAGTCGAAAAGCAGCGCGTGCGGCTGGGGCGACACCGCAGGGAGCCGCTCCGCCACGATCTCGGCGGTCTGCGCGGCCCGCTGCAGCGGCGAGTGCCAGACGGTGTCCAGCGGCACCCCGGACAGCCGATCGGCGATGAGGGCGGCCTGACGCCGGCCGCGAGCGGACAGCGGCCCGTCCGGCATCCCGTGCTCGGCATCCTGCTGCTCCCCGTGCCGCACGAGATAGACGTAATGCGTCACTGCACAGGCTCACTTCACGCGATGATCGGTCGGGGTGTGTGCGGCGGGGCCGCGCTTCCACCCTATGCCACGGCGGTGAAGCCGGCGCGGGCTAGTCGACCGCGCGGGCGAGCTCGGACAGCTGCGCCCGGCTGAGCCGCACACCCACGCCCTGCACGAGCTCTTCGACGTGGTGCGGCGCGTACGCGTTCACGATCGGCGCGACCACGGTCTTCTGCGCCAGCAGCCATGCCACCGCGATCGCGGCGTCGGGAACGCCCACTTCCGCCGCGACGGCATCCAGCGCGCGCAGGAGGCGGTTGCCGCGGCGATTGAGGCTGCCGACCAGCTGACTGCCGCGCACGGAGAGCCCCGCCCGCGAGCGGGAGCGGTGCCGTCCGGAGAGGAAGCCGTGCTGCAGGGCGTGCGACGGGGTCACCGCCATGCCCTGGGCGCCGGCGACCAGGCGGAGATCGCCCTCGAAGTCGCCGCGGCGCAGGATGTTGTAGGGCGCGTCCAGCACCGTCAGCCGCGGATAGCCGGCGGACGAGAGGATCCGTGCCTCCACGAGGCGCTCCGGCGTGAAGCCGTAGGCGCCCAGGGCCCGCACCTTTCCCGCATCGACGAGCCATTCCGCTGTCGCCAGCGTGTCGTCGAGGGCGGTGCGGGAATCGGCCGCCCCGTCCAGGTACAGGATGTCGATGCGGTCGGTGCTCAGCCGTCGCAGGGATGCCTCGACCGCCCGCACCAGGTTCACCGGGCCGAGCCCGGGGTGGTCGGCGTTGGCACCCACCCGCGTGGCGACCACCATGGCGTCACGGACCCCGCGCGTGGACAGCCACTGGCCGATGATGTGCTCGCTGCGCCCGGACGCATGGCTGTCGGCGGTGTGGACGACGTTGCCGCCTCGCTCCAGGTAGCGGTCGAGGATGTCGTGGCTGACCTCGAGATCGACGTTCCAGCCGAACTCGGCTCCGCCGAGGATCAGCGGGAAGACGTCGAGACCGGTCTCACCCAGCGGCGTGCGCACCGCCGCGCCGACCGGGGGCCCCTGCACGGGGATGGGGGCCGAGGGGTGGCCGGAGCGCTCGAGGATGGGCGGCGCGTGCGGGATCGACGATCCGGTCGCCACCGGCGAAGCGGTCGTGGAACCGACGCCGAAGATACGCATATGCCACCCCCTTCACGAAACCGTCGCACCCGATGCTTCGTGATCCTGTTTCGCGTCGCCCCCGACGCTTACAAGAAGGGTAGGGCAGAGCACCGACGTCTCCGGCCGTTCCGACGGCCTGTTGGCGGATATTTCGATAACGCTTCGATCACATGTCGCGAAAACGATGCCCGGCTGTCCGCCTTTCGGCGGACAACCGGGCATTCTTCAGCCTTCGAGCGGCTCAGCCCTCGGCCGGAGCCTCCGCGCCGACGGTCGCCTCGGCGGGGCTGTCCCCAGCCTCAGCCTCTTCGAGCACCGGCTCGAGGGAAAGCTTGCCGCGGTCGTCGACCTTGGTGATGCGCACGAGCAGCTTCTGCCCGACGCCGAGCACGTCGTCGACGTTCTCGACGCGCTTGCCGCCGGCGAGCTTGCGGATCTCGCTGATGTGCAGCAGGCCGTCCTTGCCCGGAAGCAGCGAGATGAACGCCCCGAACGTCGCGATCTTCACGACCGTGCCGAGGAACTGCTCCCCCACCTCCGGGTTTGTCGGGTTCGCGATGGCGTTGACCTGGGCCCGGGCGGCCTCGGCGGAGGGGCCGTCGACGGCGCCGATGTAGACGGTGCCGTCCTCCTCGATGGAGATGTCCGCGCCGGTCTCGTCCTGGATGCCGTTGATCGTCTTGCCCTTGGGGCCGATCAGCTCGCCGATCTTGTCGACCGGGATCTGCACGCTGATGACGCGCGGCGCGGTCGGCGCCATCTCGTCCGGTCCGTCGATGGCCGCGTTGATGACGTCGAGGATGCGCAGGCGCGCATCCTTCGCCTGCTGCAGCGCACCGGCGAGCACCGACGACGGGATGCCGTCGAGCTTCGTGTCGAGCTGGATCGCCGTCACGAACTCGCTGGTTCCGGCGACCTTGAAGTCCATGTCGCCCAGCGCATCCTCCGCGCCCAGGATGTCGGTGAGCGCCGCGTAGCGGGTCTCGCCGTCGACCTGGTCCGAGACCAGGCCCATCGCGATGCCGGCGACCGGTGCGCGCAGCGGCACTCCGGCGTTCAGCAGCGACAGCGTGGACGCGCACACCGAGCCCATCGACGTCGAGCCGTTGGAGCTGAGTGCCTCGGAGACCTGGCGGATGGCGTAGGGGAACTCCTCGCGCGCCGGCAGGACCGGCACGAGCGCGCGCTCGGCGAGGAAGCCGTGGCCGATCTCGCGCCGCTTGGGGCTGCCGACGCGACCGGTCTCACCGGTCGAGTAGGGCGGGAAGTTGTAGTGGTGCATGTAGCGCTTGTGCGTGACCGGCGACAGCGAGTCGATCTGCTGCTCCAGCTTCAGCATGTTCAGCGTCGTGACACCGAGGATCTGCGTCTCGCCGCGCTGGAAGACCGCCGACCCGTGCACGCGCGGGATGACGTCGACCTCGGCGTCCAGCGGCCTGATGTCGGCCAGTCCGCGGCCGTCGATGCGCACACCCTCGGTGAGGATGCGCCCGCGCACGATCAGCTTCGTGACCGCCTTGTAGGCGGCGGAGAACTCGAGCGGAGCCGCCGGCGGGAGCTCCCCCGCCTCGGTGGCGGCGATCAGCTCGGCCTTGACCCGGTCCTTGAGCTCGTCATCCGCGCTGTTGCGCTCGGTCTTGTCGGCGATCTGGTAGATCGACCCGAGTGCGTCGTAGGCGCGGGCGGCGACGAAGTCGTAGGTCTCCTCGCTGTAGGCGGGGAACACCGGGAACGACTGGATCTCCTTGGCGGCGGCGTTCGCCAGCACGGTCTGCGCGGCGACGAGCTCCTTGATGAAGGGCTTCGCGGCCTCCAGACCCTCGGCGACGACCTCTTCGCTGGGCTTGGTGGCGCCCGCCTTGATGAGGTTCCAGCTGCCCTCGGTCGCCTCGGCCTCGACCATCATGATCGCGACGTCGCCGTCCGGGAGCACGCGCCCGGCGACGACGAGGTCGAACACGGCATCCTCGAGCAGCTGCGCGTTCGGGAAGGCCACCCACTGGTCGGCGTGCTCGCCGTGTCCGGGGACCAGAGCGAGACGCACGCCGGCGATCGGGCCGGAGAACGGCAGACCGGAGATCTGCGTCGACGCCGAGGCGGCGTTGATGGCGAGCGCGTCGTAGAACTCGCCCGGGGCGATCGACAGCACCGTGATGACGATCTGGACCTCATTGCGCAGCCCGTCGACGAAGGAGGGGCGCAGCGGACGGTCGATGAGGCGGCAGACGAGGATCGCATCCGTGGAGGGGCGGCCCTCGCGACGGAAGAACGAGCCGGGGATCTTGCCGGCGGCGTACGAGCGCTCCTCGACGTCGACGGTCAGCGGGAAGAAGTCGAAGCCCTCGCGCGGGTGCTTGCCGGCACTGGTGGCCGACAGGAGCATGGTCTCCTCGTCGAGGTAGGCGGCCACGGCGCCCTGCGCCTGCTGGGCCAGGCGTCCGGTCTCGAACCGGACGGTGCGGGTGCCGAAGCGTCCGTTGTCGAGGACGGCTTCGGCGAAAGTGATCTCAGGACCTTCCAAGAGGTCTCTCCTTCTGTGTCTTCGCTCGCGCACGCGTGTCGCACGCGAGCATTCGAAGGAGCAGGGGAACAGGCAGATATCGGCGTGCGGGGTGTTCCGCGCCTCGCCTGCGCTGGTCACCGGTAGAAGACCACCCGGCACGCCGGACGACGGGGAATCCACCACTGGGGACCAGCTAGCTGCCGGCCTGCTCCATGAGCTCGAATATGCAGTTGAACGGATGCCGGGAGGGCAACCTTGTCGATCCTAGCAGTGACTGTCCTGAACGCCCTGTGATCTGTCGCCGCGGGACCTGGCGGCCCGGTGCGCGCAGTGCCTAGGGTGGATGCATGAGCACCGATGACCAACCGGCCGGCGCCGCCTCGGACGAGATGAAGCGGAAGTTCCGCGAGGCGCTGGACAAGAAGAACGCGCAGCAGCGCGAGGGAGAGGCGCATCTGGACGGCGACTCGCCCGTCCACGGCACGCACGGCGCCATCACCAAGCGCGAGTTCCGCCGCAAGAGCGGCTGAGGCCGGGGGGAACGATGAGCGATTTCCGGGAGCCGGTCGCCGACGACGAGCGCGAGGTGCCGGTCGACGACGAGTCGGAGCTCGAGCTGCCTCCTGCGACGATCGATCCGGACGAGGCCGTCGAGGAGGAGGTCGACGCGGAGGAGCTCGAGCAGCGGGAGGCCGCGATCGAGGCCGGTGAGATCGTCCCCGACGACCTATGACCCGAACGGCGCGGCGTCCGGTCGGCTGGATCGTCGTCGCCCTGGCCACCGGAACAGCCCTCAGCGCGCTGAACTCGGGCATGATCGCGGTGGCCCTCAGCACCCTGCGCGGCGAGTTCCATGTGGACGTCCCGACGGTCACCTGGGTGATCTCGGCGTTCTACCTCGCGTCGGCGGTGCTGCAGCCGCTCATGGGACGCTTCGCCGATCGGTACGGCGCGCTCCGCGTCTTCACAGTCGGAATGGTCGTCGTCGCGGTCGCCGGCGCCGCAGGGCCGTTCGCCCCCACCCTCGAGTGGCTGTGCGTGGTGCGCGTGGTGCTCGCGATCGGCACGGCCACCGCGTTCCCGTCCGCAGCCGCGGTGCTGCGTCGCATGGCCAGGGAGAGCGGCGAGTCGCCGGAGCCGGGGACTTCGTTCGAGGCGGCGCCGATCATCGGCCGCATCCAGCTCATCGACACGAGCGCGGCGGCGATCGGGCCGGTCCTGGGCGGCGCGCTGCTCGTGCTGGCCGGGTGGGAGGCGCTGTTCTGGATCAACATCCCGCTCGCGGCGATCGCGATCGTCGCCACTCGGCTGGTGATCCCGCCCGATGAGGCGCGCGAGCACGTGCCGCTGCGCACGACCCTGCGCGAGTCCGACCTGCCCGGGGTCGCGCTGTTCGCGGTCACGGTCGTGGCGATGCTCCTGTTCCTGCTCGACCTCGTGGACGGGCCGGAGTGGCCATACCTCGCCGCCGCGGTCGTGACCGGCGCCCTGTTCGCGTGGCGCGAGCTGCGCGCGGCGACGCCGTTCATCGACCTCCGGCTCCTGGCCGGCAACCGTCCGCTGCTGCGGGTGTACGGCCTGTTCATCCTCGCGAACATCGTCCTGTACGGCACGCTGTTCGGCATCCCCCAGTACCTCGAGGACTTCGCCGGCTACGGCACCGCGGCCGTCGGCGCCATGCTCGTGCCGCTGGCCGCCTTCAACGCCGTGCTCGCACGGCCGATCGAGCGACTCATCGTCGCGCGGGGGCACCGTCTGGCACTGCTCATCGGAATCGGCGGACTGATCCTGTCGACCGCGGCGCTCCTGCTGCTGACCCTGTCGACTGCGCCCTGGGCGGTGCTGCTGGTGATGGCGGCCATCGGCATCCCGTACGCCTTCGTGCTCATCTCGATCACCCAGTCGCTCTATCTCGCCGCACCGCCCGAGCACGTCGGCCAAGCCGCGGGACTGTTCCAGACCGCGCGGTCGATGGGCAGCATCGCCGGCGCGACCGTCGTCGGCATGGCGCTTTTCAACGGCACCGACCCCGAGGACTGGATCATCCTCGCCGGGGTGGTCGCCGCGTCCGCGGTGCTCCTGGCGGTCGTCGCGGTCGCCACCGGACGCGCCGCGAAGACCGCGGACAGCCCGCGGTAGCCGACGGCCTGCTCAGTCTGCGAGGCCGCCGAGGAGGTGCCCGAAGGAGCGGCCCTCGCCGAGGTACGAGTCGGGGTCGAACGGATCGACGGATGCCTGCGCCCCGCGCCGCACCATCGCATCGGCAAGCTCCCGCGCGCCCTTCTCGACGCGTCGCGCCAGCGGCGCGACCTGGTCGCCGCCGCCGCCCCAGTCCGCCGATGCGGCGAACACGCCCGTCGAGACCGCGTCGGCGTGCAGGTAGGCGAACAGCGGCCGGATCGCGTAATCGATCGCGAGCGAATGGCGCGGCGTGCCGGCGTTGGCCCCGATGAGCACTGGCTTGCCGATCAGCGCGTCGGGATCGAGCACGTCGATGAACGACTTGAACAGGCCCGAGTAGCTCGTCGAGAAGATCGGCGTGACCGCGATGAGGGCGTCGGAGGAGACGACCGCGTTGATCATGGACTCGAGCGCCGGCGGAGCGAATCCGGTGAGCATGTTGTTGGTGATGTCGTGCGCATAGTCGCGCAGCTCGAAGACGTCGACCTGGGCCTCGATGTCGTGCTGGGCGAGCTGCTGCACGGTCGCGTTCGCAAGGCGGTCGGCGAGCATGCGCGTCGACGACGGATTCGACAATCCGGCCGAGACGACGGCGATCCGGCGTGAGGCGGCCATCTCAGGCATCCCTCCGTCCGAGCCCGAACGCCGCGCCGGCGGGCTGCGGCGTGTCCTGGTACGGCGAGCCGTCGGTGACGTTGTCGCCGCGGTTCGCGTTCGGGCGCGGCTGGCGCGGCGCCTCGTCACCGTACTTCGCGCGCACGAGGGCCGCGTGCGTCGGGGCGTCCGGCACCTCGGCCGGGCGGTTCTGCGCCAGCTCGCGGCGCAGCACCGGCACGACCTCGCCGCCGAGGATGTCCAGCTGCTCGAGCACGGTCTTCAGCGGCAGGCCCGCGTGGTCCATGAGGAACAGCTGGCGCTGATAGTCGCCGAACAGCTCGCGCATGCCCGCGTAGCGGTCGATGACCTGCTGCGGGGAGCCGACGGTGAGCGGCGTCATCTCGGTGAAGTCCTCCAGCGAAGGGCCGTGTCCGTACACCGGCGCAGCATCGAAGTACGGCCGGAACTGCGTGACGGCATCCTGCGACTTCGGCGCCATGAAGACCTGACCGCCCAGGCCCACGATCGCCTGCTCGGGCGTGCCGTGCCCGTAGTGCGCGTAGCGCTGGCGGTACAGCTCGATGAGGCGCTGGTAGTGCTCGGCGGGCCAGAAGATGTTGTTCGCGAAGAAGCCGTCGCCGTAGTACGCGGCCTGCTCGGCGATCTCGGGCGTGCGGATCGAGCCGTGCCAGACGAACGGCGGCACATCGTCCAGGGGTCGCGGGGTCGAGGTGAAGCCCTGCAGCGGCGTGCGGAACTTCCCTTCCCAATCCACGACATCCTCGCGCCACAGCCGGTGCAGCAGGGCGTAGTTGTCGATCGCGAGCGGGAGGCCCTGGCGGATGTCCTTGCCGAACCAGGGGTAGACCGGCCCGGTGTTGCCGCGCCCGAGCATGAGGTCGGTGCGTCCCCCGGAGACGTGCTGCAGCATCGCGAAGTCCTCGGCGATCTTCACCGGGTCGTTCGTGGTGATGAGCGTCGTCGCCGTCGAGAGCACGAGACGCTCGGTCCGCGCCGCGATGTAGGCGAGGGTGGTCGTGGGTGACGACGAGAAGAAGGGCGGGTTGTGGTGCTCGCCGATCGCGAAGACGTCCAGCCCCACCTCCTCGGCGTGCTGGGCGATCGTCAGGGTCGCCTGGATGCGCTCGGCCTCCGACGGCGTGCGGCCGGTGGTCGGGTCCTGGGTGATGTCGCTCACCGAGAAGATGCCGAACTGCATGCCCGGCCAGGTGGTGCTGTCGCTCACGATCGCTCCGATGTTTCTATGCAGGTGAATACACACTGCAACGCCTGCATCGTCAGGTTATTCCCGCCTCCGTGCGAAGAGGTTCACCAGATCGCGCGTCAACTGGTGCGGCGCCGTCTCGCAGGGTGCGTGTCCGGTCGGGTAGACCGCGACCTCCGCGCCGATCTGCGCGGCGTACTCGCGGTGCTGCGACAGCGGCCACAGGTCGTTCTCCCCCACCGCGATGAGCTTCGGGATGTCGGCGGCCGCCACCTCGGCGAGCATGTCGGGCGCCGCCATCATGAGGCCCACGATGTCGTCGACGCACGCCCGCGGGGTGACGGCGAGGCGCTCGCGCACAAAGGCGATGCGGCCAGGGGGCGTTCGGTTCAGGTTGTACCGGACGCCCCACAGGATCAGCCCGGCCGCCCGGTGCGGCGACATGTCGGAGATCGGGCCGATGTGCTTGACCCCGCGGAACACCTGTCCGACCGCCGGCGGCGCCGACATCAGAGTGAGGCTGCGGAACAGCTCGTCCCTGCGGGCGAGGGCGAGCTCGGCGACCAGGCCGGCGAAGCTGTAGCCGAGCACGTGCGCCGGCCCCCCGCCGTCCTCGAGGACCGCGACCAGGTCGTCGACGTACAGGTCGTAGTCGTAGTGCTCGCGGGGCGGGACGAGGTTCCAGGGCCCGGCATCCACCGACTCCCAGTGGCCGGCGAGATCGTACGACTCGACGCGGAACCCGGCCTGCGCCAGCAGCGGGAAGACGCGGACGAAGTCCTCCTTCGATCCCGCGACGCCCGGGACCAGCACGACGCGCGGCGCACCCGGGTCGCCCAGGCGGGCGCGCGCCAGACCGCCGCTGGGGGCTGCGAGCACGTCGCGCTCGGTGCCGGGAGGGAAGACGTGCCAGTCGATGTCCGTGATCGCGCGATCCCGCTCGACGGCGTCGTCGATGAGGGTCACGACGCCGCCAGGGCGTCGATGAGCGCGACCGCAGTGGTATCGCGCAGCGGAACGCTGGTGTAGAAGGAGAGGCGCGTCACCGTTCCGGTATACCGCTCCCGCAGCTGCCCCGCGACCTCGGCCGGTGTGCCGATCGCGGCGAACGACGTGAGCATGTCGTCGGGCACTGCAGCGGCCATGTCGGCCCACGCGCCGCGGCGCGACAGCGCGTTCAGCCTCTCGTGCACCGCCTCCCAGCCGTGCAGCGCCAGGACGGGGAGGTAATCGGGGGTCGAGCCGTAGAAGGCGATCTGCGCCCGCGTCGCCTCGACCGCGCGGTCGAGCTCGTCCTGACGGTCGCCGACGGCGATGAACGCCGGCAGCGCGACGCCCAGGGCCGCCGGGTCGCGACCCTCGGATCGCGCCCCGCGCTCCAGGGCGGGCAGGGTCACTTCGCGCAGGTAGCGGGGCGTGGTGAACGCGTGCGCGATCAGGCCGTCGGCGACCGCGCCGGCGGTCTCGCACATCCGCTCCCCCACCCCGGCGATCCAGATCGGCGGTGCGCCGTGCGGATTGGGACCGGGCGAGAAGAACGGCGTCATGAGCGTGTGCTGATAGTGCTCGCCGCGGAAGCGCAGCCGGTCGCCCGTCTCCCAGGCGTGCCAGATCGCCCGCACCGCGGCGACGAACTCCCGCATGCGCGCGGCCGGAGCCGACCAGGGCATCGAGAAGCGCCTCTCGATGTGCGGGCGCACCTGGGAGCCGAGTCCGAGCACGAACCGGCCCTGCGAGAGCAGCTGCAGATCGTTGGCGGTCGCGGCGACGGTCATCGGGCTGCGGGCGAAGGCGACGGCGATGGCGGTCATGAGGCTCACGCGCTCGGTGAGCACGGCGGCTGCCGACAGCGACACGAACGGGTCGTGCCGGGTCTCGGCGGCGATCAGGCCGTCGTACCCGGCGGCCTCGGCCGCGGCGGCGTGCTCGGCGAACTCGCGAGGACCGGTGCCGGCGTCGCCTCCCGCGTCGACGTGGAAGCAGGCACGGGCATCGCTCATGGCACCATCACACCACACTCGCCACCTGCCGCGACCCGGCGCTCGCCGCGGGTCGCCCGCAACGGAACGCAACATTGCCCCGGCGCCTGCGGCGTCCGGTCTAGCGTGATCGGATGCCTCACCTGAACCTTCCCGTGCTCGACCTGTCGCTGCTGGATCGCGGGCACGAAGCCGCCGCCCGGTTCCGCGACCTGCTGCGCGCGGCGTCGCACGACGTGGGCTTCTTCTACCTCACCGGCACGGGCGTCTCGCCCGACCTCGAGCGGCGTCTGCATCGAGCCGCCCGGGACTTCTTCGCGCTCCCCGAGGCGGACAAGCTCGCGATCGAGAACGTGAACAGCCCGCACTTCCGCGGCTACACCCGCATCGGCGGCGAGCGCACGCAGGGCCGGACCGACTGGCGGGAGCAGATCGACATCGGCCCCGAGCAGGCGCCGCTGACCGGCGGCCCGGACTTCAACCGGCTCGTGGGCCCCAACCTGTGGCCCGCCGCCCAGCCCGGACTGCGCGCGGTGGTCTCGGAGTGGCACGACCATCTGTCCGGCGTCGCGCGCAGACTCCTGCGCGCGTGGGCGGTGTCGCTGGGTGCGGCCGAGTCCTTCTTCGACGAGCACTTCGGCGAGCCCTCCACGCTCATCAAGATCGTGCGGTACCCGGGATCGACGGCGCCCGAGCCGGCCCAAGGGGTGGGCGCGCACAAGGACTCGGGCGTGCTGACCCTGCTGTGGATCGAGCCCGGCAAGGGCGGGCTGCAGGTGGAGCGCGACGGCGCATGGGTGGATGCGCCGCCGGTGCCGGGGGCGTTCGTCGTCAACATCGGCGAGCTGCTCGAATACGCCACCCAGGGCTACCTGATCGCGACCAACCACCGCGTGGTGTCGCCCCGATACCCCGACGATCGGATCTCGGTGCCGTTCTTCTTCAATCCGGCGCTCGATCAGCGGCTCCCCCTCATCGACCTGCCGCCCGAGCTCGCGGCCGAGGCGAAGGGCGTCACCCAGGATCCGGCCAACCCCATCCACGCGCTCTACGGGGAGAACGCTCTGAAGTCACGGCTGCGTGCGCACCCCGACGTCGCCGAGATCTGGCACGCGGACCTGCTCGCGGCACGGACCTGACGCCCTCGTCTGCGCCTTCCCCGCAGTCGTCAGCGGTCGGCGCCGCGTGCGAGCCGCGTCTCGAGCGCCCGGCGGTCGGGCTTGCCCGTGGCCAGCCGCGGCAGCACGGGCACGTGCACGAGGTCTGCGGGGCGCGATGCCGCGCCGAGCTGTTCGCCGACATGGCGACGCAGAGCATCGAGGGAGAGGGATGCCGCGCCGGCCGTCACGACGACGGGCACCTCGCCCCACGCCCGCGACGGCGCTCGCACCACGACCGCATCGCCGAGCCCGGGCAGCTCCCGCACGATCGCCTCGACGCGGGCGAGCGACACCTTCACGCCGCCCGAGATGATGACGTCGTCGGCGCGACCGAGCACCCGCAGCCGCCCATCGGCGCCGAGTTCGGCGCGATCGCCGGTGCGATACCAGCGCACGCCGTCGTCGATGCGGAACGCCGCCGCCGTGGCATCCGGGTCCTGCAGGTATCCGTCGGCCAGGCACGATCCGCTGATCTCGAGCACGCCGTCGGTCACGCGCAGCCGCGTGTCTCCGATCGGGCGCCCGTCGTAGACGCAGCCGGTGGCCGTCTCGGACGAGCCGTACGTGCGCACGACGCGATAGCCGAGGTCTCGGGCCCGGACGGCGAGGGACTCCGGCAGCGCCTGCCCGCCGATGAGCACGGCATCCAGGCGGGCTGCCGCCGCGCGCACGTCAGGGTCGGACTCTCCGGCATCGACCAGACGTGCCAGCTGCGCGGGCACAAGGGAGGTGCAGCGGCGCGGCTGCGTCATCGCCGCGGCGGCGCGGGCGAAGGCGGATGCCTCGAAGCCGCCGATCGGACCGGCGACGGTGCCCGTGCCCGCGACGAGACCCCGCACGAGCAGCTGCGCGCCCGCGACATACGCCGGGGACAGGCACAGCAGCCACTGCGCGGGGCCGCCCAGCGCGGCATCCGTCGCCTCGGCGCTCGCCCGCAGCGCCCGCTCGCTCAGCGCCACGCGCTTGGGACGGCCGGTCGAGCCGGAGGTCTCGATCACCAGGGCGACGGCGTCGTCGACCTCCCGCGGCGCGTCGGCGCCCTCCGCCGGAAACACCGCCGGGCCGTCGCCGTCGAGGCGCGCCCGCAACGCCGCCTGCACCCCGCGCCAGTCGCTGGGGTCGACGGTGAGAAGGGGGCGCACCCTTCGACCCTAGCCACGCGCCGCAGCCGGCGAACCCGGGCATCTCGAACGAACCCGCGGTCGAGAGCCCCTGGGTCGTCTCGAATCCTCGGGTTCGCGATGCCGCGGCGGGACGACGAAGGCCGCCCCACACCCGGGGCGGCCTTCCAAGAATGTTTTGTGCGATTGAACGCTGGTCGCGTCAGCGGCGCAGTCCAAGCCTCTCGATGAGCGCACGATAGCGCTCGATGTCGATGTCCTGGAGGTAGCCGAGCAGACGACGGCGCTGACCCACGAGCAGGAACAGCCCACGACGCGAATGGTGGTCGTGCTTGTGATCCTTCAGGTGCTCGGTGAGGTCCTTGATGCGCTGCGTCAGCAGAGCGACCTGCACCTCGGGGGAACCGGTGTCACCGGGGTGCGTCGCGTACTCTTCGATGATCGCCTTCTTGACTTCAGCTTCCAGTGCCATAGGCCGATCCCCTTCCTCGTCGTTGCGCGGTGCCCGACGCCGGATGCGTGAGCTCTCTTTATCCGCGGCCGTTCTGACGGCAACCGCAACAGTCTACCAGCCACCGGGACGAGCGTGCGCACCGCCTGTCGCGGCAGCCGATAGCCTCGATGGGTGCAGTACACAGTGCGTGTCAAACCGGGCAGCCGCAAGGGCCCGCTCGTGGAGACCACCGACGACGCGCTGATCGTGCACGTGCGTGAGCGGGCGATCGACGGGGCCGCGAACGAGGGGCTCATCCGCGCCCTCGGCGCCCACTTCGGCACGGCGCCCAGCCGCGTGCGCATCGTGCGCGGCCACACCTCGCGCATCAAGCGCGTCGAGGTGGACGACTAGTGGCGCGGCTTCGCAGAGATCACTTCATCGACCTCAGTCCGTTCCGGGTCTCCCCCGCCTTCACGCGCCTGTGGATCGGCTCGACGCTCACGGGGCTGGGCGGCCAGCTGACCATCGTCGCGGTCATGCTGCACGTCTACGACCTCACCGGCGACACCTTCGCGGTGTCGATGATCGCCGTCGCGGGCCTGGTTCCGATGATCATCGCGGGACTGTACGGCGGAATGCTCGCCGACGCGTTCGACCGTCGCGTCGTGGGGCTGCTGGCGGCGTCGGTCACCTTCCTGTCCACGCTGATGCTCGCGGTGCTCGCCTGGGCCCAGCTGGAGACGGTGTGGTCGCTGTATCTGCTGAGCGTCATCAACTCCGCGGGAAACTCGATCGTCATGACCACGCGGTCGGCGATCGTGCCCCGGCTCATCCCGCGCGAGCTGCTGCCGGCTGCGGCCGCACTGGGTGGCATCACGGTGGGCATCATGGTCATGGCGGGGCCGGCTCTGGCCGGTGTCCTGGTCGCCTTCGCCGGGTACGCGTGGACCTACAGCATCGACGTGCTGCTGATGACGACGCTGTTCCTGGGCCTGTGGACCCTGCCGAGCATCCGGCCCGAAGGCGAGATCGTGCGGCCGGGTCTCGCGTCGCTGCGCGACGGCCTGCGGTTCCTGCGGCGCGCGCCGAACATCCGCCTGCAGTACATCCTCGACATCATCGCGATGACCTTCGGCAATCCGCTGGCGCTGTTCCCCGCCGTCGGTGCCGTGCTGCTGGGCGGCGGGGCGATCACGACCGGCGTGCTCACGGCATCCATCGCAGCGGGCGCCTTCCTGTCGAGCCTGTTCTCGGGACCGATCGGCCGGGTGCGCCACCACGGCATCGGCATCCAGCGGGCGATCCAGGTGTTCGGCGTCGCCACGGTCCTGTTCGGCCTCGTGCTCGTCGCCGGGCAGCTGGGCTGGTTCGCGCCGCCGGTCGTGGACGAGGTCCACGCGAACTTCACGCTGATCGCCCTCGCGGCGCTGACGCTCGCGGTCACCGGCGCCGCCGACAATGTGAGCGCCATCTACCGCTCCACGATGATGCAGGCCGCCGTGCCGGATGCGATGCGCGGGCGCCTGCAGGGGATCTTCACGGTCGTGGTGGCGGGCGGCCCGCGCCTGGGCGCGCTGTACGTCGGGACGCTCGCGACGTTCACGGCGCTGTGGTTCCCGCCGCTGCTGGGCGGGTTCCTCGTCGTCGGGCTCGTCTCCCTGCTGGTCCGGCTCAATCCGCGGTTCCGCGCCTACGACGCCGAGAACCCGGTGCCCTGACGCCCGTGCCCATGGGCGGGCGGACGGCGAGGGCGGATGCCGCAGCGCACCGCCGCGGCATCCGCCCTGGGCCGGTCGATCAGGCCTGCAGCGAGCCCTGCAGGTCGAGCGAGATCGTCACGTCCTTGCCCACCAGCACGCCGCCGCTCTCCAGCGCCGCGTTCCAGGTGAGGCCGAAGTCCTCGCGGTTGACGACGGTCTTGGCCGTCGCGCCGGCCTTGTAGCTGCCCCACGGGTCGACGCCGAAGCCGCCGAACTCCAGCTCGAACGTGGCGGGCTTGGTCACGCCGCGGATGGTGAGGTCGCCGTCGACGAGGAAGTCGCCGTCCTCGATGCGCACTCCGGTCGAGCGGAACTGCATGGTCGGGTGGTTCTCGACGTCGAAGAAGTCGGCCGAGCGCAGGTGGTTGTCGCGTCCCTCGTCCTTGGTGTCGATCGAGGCCACGTCGACACTCGCCTCCACCTTCGCCTCGAGGGGGTTCTCGGGGGCGACGATCGTCGCGCTCTTCACGCCGAAGGTGCCGCGCACCTTCGAGATCATCATGTGGCGGACGCTGAACGTCACCTCGCTGTGCGCGGGGTCGAGCACCCAGGTGCCCGCCTTGTAGCCGGCGATCCGGGGAGCAGTGGTCGTGTCGGTCATGTCATTCCTTCGCGGTTCGGTTTCGTCGCTGTCAGCGACAAGCTCACGAAGGAAGGAGAACGGACCAGCGCCGCTATCTATTCCTGTGAATAGAAAATTGTTCAGCCCACGCCGAGCAGGTCGATCACGAAGATCAGCGTCTTCCCGCCCAGGAAGTGCCCGCCGGCCGGCCCGTACGCCTTGTCCGGCGGGATGACCAGCTCGCGCCGGCCCCCGACCTTCATGCCGGGGATCCCCTCCTGCCAGCCCTGGATGAGACCGCGCAGCGGGAACTGGATGCTCTCGCCCCGGTTCCACGAGGAGTCGAACTCCTCGCCGGTGTCGAACTCGACGCCCAGGTAGTGGACGGTCACGGTGTCGCCGGGCTTCGCCTCGGCGCCGTCGCCCGCGATGAGGTCGCGGACGACGAGGTCGGAGGGCGCGGGGCCCTCGGGGGCGTCGATCTCGGGCTTGGTGCGATCGGTCATGCCTCCATCCAATCGGAGCCGTCGCCGGGCGGTCAATCGGGTGCGCGGACGGCGAACACGCGGCACCGGCCACGCGTGCCCGACGCGACCGCGTCCCTAGGATGGCGACGAGGAACCGCCATGGCATCGCACAGGTCACCACGCGTCATCGGGCGCATCCGGCACGCGATCAACGCGCTGCTGACCGACGACACCGACCGGACACCCGCCGGCGACGACGTACCGGACATGCTCGGGGTGTTCGGCGCGACGCTGCTGGCGGCGAACCAGGCCACCCCGGACGTCGAGTCGGACCTGCGCGCGGTGGCGGATGCCTACGACAGGCAGGACCTCAAGCTCGCCGTCCTCCCCACTCTGCTGCTCGTGAGCGACAGCACCCGCACGACGGCGTTCTCGGAGGTGGGCCGGCCGCTGCGGCTGGATCAGGTCGCGGCGCTGCAGGACGAGGTGCACCGAGCCGTCCGCGACCGCCCTCCGCCCGCGGAGGTGATCGCCCGCATCCGAGACATCCGCGTCGCACCGCCGCGATTCCGCACGGCGACGACGATCATCGGGCACACCATCCTCACGCTCGGATTCGGCCTGGTGCTCAACCCGACGCTCACCGCGCTGCCCGCCTACATCGTGCTCGGGGCGATCGTCGGCACCATCGTGGTCTTCGGCTCCCGGCTGGCGACCCTGTCGCTGATCCTGCCGGTGGTCACCGCGTTCCTCGTCACGCTGCTGACAGCCCACCTGCTCACGCCCTGGATCGGCGAGGATCCGCTGCGCATCGTCGCGCCGCCGCTGGCGAGCTTCCTGCCCGGACTCGCGCTGACGATCGCCGCCGTGGAGCTCACGCGCGGCCAGATCATCGCGGGCGCGAGCAGGCTCGTGTACGGCGGGGCGCGGCTGGTGCTGCTGGCCTTCGGCGTCTATGCGGGCATGATCGCCACCGGTCAGCTGCCCGCCGACGAGGACGCGGCGTCGCTGGGCGCCTGGGCGCCCTGGGTCGGCATCGTGCTCACAGGCATCGGCTACGCCCTGTGGTCGTCGGCCCCCAAGGGCGCGCTCCCGTGGGTGATCGCGGCGCTCGCCGTCGCCCACGGCGCCCAGCTGCTGGGCAACCTCGTCACCGGGCCCGAGCTCTCCGGGTTCCTCGGCGCTCTGGTCGTGGCGCCGTTCGCCCGGCTCGCCGGCCGGTTCCCGAGCGCCCCGCCGGCGATCGTGCTGACGATCTGCGGGTTCTGGATCCTGGTGCCCGGCGCCCTGGGCTTCATCGGCGTGACCGAAGCCGCTTCGCACAGCTCGGATGCCGTCGCGACGCTGTTCACGACCGCGATCACCATCATCGCGATCGCGATCGGGATGCTGGTCGGATCGGGTCTGACCCGCGATCTGAGCGCCGTGCGACGCGCCTGGAAGGCCCCCCGCCCGGATGCTTGACACTCCTGCGGGGGTTGGGCACTCTAGTGACAGGTCAACTCAGCGCCCGGGAGACACGCAGGCATCGCCGCGGCACCGGGCGCTGAGTCTTGCTGAGGAAGGCCTCACGGCGAAGCCTTGAGGCGCTCCGCCTGCCGCACCTCACGGCGCGAACAGCGCCGCCCGTGCGAGCATCGCACGCTCGAGGTGGACGCGTTCGTCGCGGGCTGCCTGCGGGTCGCGTCCGGTCAGTGCCCGCTGACGCGTCATCGCGAGGGCCGTGGCGTCCCTGATGAAGCTCCGCATCGTCGCCGTGCGGTCACCACGCAGGGTCGCCGCCCACGCGAGGGCGGCGCGGCGCCCCGCAGAGGTCGCGAGCATGTCGACCTCCTGGGCGGTGAACCACCCTGCTGCCGCATACTCGCCGAGCCGGGTGCGGGTCAGCCGCGCCTCCTCGCGACGCAGCGCGATGATCCCCAGGATGAACCCGATGAACAGCGGCACCTGCAGCGTCAGATACAGCGCGAAGAAGTCGCCCAGCACGGCCGAGCCGTTCCAGAACGCGTGCAGCACCACGGCCCCGACCAGCCCCGCGCACCAGGGTCCGAGCGCGCCCCGCGTCGACGCGCCGCGCCGCGCCGCGAGCCCGAGTACGAATCCGGTCACCGCCGTGAACATCGCGTGCGCGAACGGCGACAGGATGCCGCGCATGAAGAACGTGGTGGTCGTCTGCGCCACGCCGCCGTCGGCCATCGCGAGCGCGAAGTACTGGATGTTCTCGGTGAAGGCGAAGCCGGCGCCCACGAGAGCTCCGTAGACGACGCCGTCGACCGGGCCGTCGAACGTGCGACGGCCGACGACGAAGATCAGGAGCAGGCCGAGGCCCTTGGCGAGCTCCTCGACGATCGGCGCCTGGACGATGGCGGACAAGGCCTCCTGCGCCGGCGAGAGCGCGGGGCGGAACACGAGGAACAGGCCGAGGTCGACGAGGAGGGCGATCGCGACGGATGCCACGGCCCCCCACGCGAACGCGAGCACCACCAGCACGCGCGGCTCGGGCTCCCAGCGATCGATGAGACGCACCGCCGCGAGCACCACGGCGAGCGGGATGAGCGCGAGGGCCATGCCGAGCAGGGACCCACCCGGCCCGATGAAGGTGAGGAAGTAGGCGACCAGACCCACCAGCACGACGGCGAGCACGCCGATCGCCCACACCGCGCCGGCGCCGGAGCGGCGCGGCGCAACGGGAAGCGGCGGCGGGCTCACCGGCGGCAGCGGAACCGGCGACGGTCGTCCCGGCTGGGGCTGGGACAGCGGGGACGGATAGCTCACATCACCAAGCCTAGGTCGCTGCGCCGGCACCCCCCTCGTGGGCGCGGGTAGCGTGGAGGGATGCGTTTCGCCCATGTCGTGCCGCCCGGCTCCGCCGCTCCGCAGCTCGCGGTGATCGACGACGGCGATGCCCTCGTCGTGGCCGAGCTCGTGCCCGGCGGGCCGGCCACGCTGGAGCAGCTCATCGCCGCCGGCGACGCCGGACTGGCCCAGGTGCGCGGCGCGCTCGCCGACCGTGCGCCGGGGACCTCGCGACATCCGCTCTCCGCGCTGTCGTTCGCGTCCGCCAGCCTCGCCCCACCCGTCATCCTGGCGGTGGGGCTCAATTACGCGGCGCACTCCGGCGAGCTGGGGCTGAAGACCGACACCAGTCCCACCGTCTTCACCCTGTGGCCGAATTCGCTGACCGGCCACGAGCAGACGACCGAGTGGCCGCGGGCGCTGAGCGAGTCGATCGACTACGAAGCCGAGCTGGGCGTCATCATCGGCCGGCCGGCGCGGGACGTGCCGGCCGACTCCGCGCTCGACCACGTGTGGGGGTACACGGTCGTCAACGACATCACGGCGCGCGACATCCAGTTCTCCGAGGCGCAGTGGTCACGCTGCAAGTCGTTCGACGGCTTCACCCCCACCGGTCCGTTCGCGGTCACCGCCGACGAGGTCGGCGACCCGCAGGACCTGCACATCTGGACGGTGGTCGACGGTCATCGCGTGCAGGACGCCTCCACCGGCCAGATGGTGCGCTCGGTGGCGACCCTGATCGCCCACCTGTCGACCTCGGTGACGCTGCTGCCGGGCACCCTGATCTCGACCGGCAGTCCCGGCGGCGCCGGCTATTCCCGCGACCCGCAGATCTTCCTCCGCGACCGGTCCACGGTCACGGTCGGCATCGACGGCATCGGCGAGCTGACCACGCACTGCCGGATCATCGACTGATCCGACGGCCGGGCAGGCCGATGGCCTAGCCGCAGGTGACGGTCACCCCGCGGTACTCGTGGACGCCGGGACCGGCCTCCGCACAGAACTGCGCCAGCTCGATCGCCTGCGGCAGCAGGAACGCGACGATCGCGATCCCCACGATGATGCCGATCACCATGAGCACGATGCTGATGATGATCGCCGCGACGGCGAAGCCGTTCTTCACCCCGGCCTTCCGGCTCTGCACGAGCGCGACGATGCCGAGGATCAGCGCGACCAGCTGCACGAAGAACGACAGGATGAACGCGACGATGCCGAGCGTGCGACCGGGGACGCTCGCCGGCGGCGCGGCCGGGTACTGCGGGGGCGGCGCGGCGGCATAGGGCTGGTCGGCGGGCGGGTAGGCGGCCGGCGGCGCGGCGGCATAGGGCTGCTCGGCGGGCGGAGGGGCGGCCGGAGGCTGCGCCCCGTAAGCGGGCTGGGGCGGAACGTCGGGCTGCGGGTTCTGCGGGTCGCTCACGGGAGGATCCTCTCATCACGAGTCTGTCCCTCGAACGCTAGGGCATCGCCGCCCCGCGGGGCAACGTGCACGCCGTGCCGCCGCTCAGCTGGCGCGTGCGTCGACCGCGTCGTCCGGAGCCTGGACGATCGGGATGGCGGCGGTGATCGCCTCCAGCCCCGACAGGCGGGCCGGCGAGAGCTGCTTGGTGACCTCCTCACGGCTCATCAGCCCGGCCTCGACGACCAGATCGGCCACGCTGCGGTCGGTCAGCAGCGCCGCCTTGGCCAGCGCCGCCGACGCCTCGTACCCGATGAACGGGGTGAGGGCGGTGATGACGCCGACCGAGGACCCGACCATGGCGCCCAGCCGCTCGCGGTTGGCGGTGATGCCCTCCACGCAGTTGACGCGCAGCGTGTGCATGGCGCGGCGCATCCAGGTGATCGACTGGAACAGCGAGTGCGCGATGACGGGCTCGAATGCGTTGAGCTGCAGCTGACCGGCCTCGACCGCCATCGTCACGGTCAGGTCGGCGCCGGCGACCGCGAAGGCGACCTGGTTGACCACCTCGGGGATCACTGGATTCACCTTCCCGGGCATGATCGACGATCCGGCCTGCACGGCGGGCAGGTTGATCTCGCCGAACCCCGACTGCGGGCCGGACGAGAGCAGGCGCAGGTCGTTGCAGATCTTCGACAGCTTGATCGCGTTGCGCTTCAGCGACGACGAGAAGGACATGAACGAGCCGGTGTCGCTGGTCGATTCGACGAGGTCGTCCGCCGTCGCCAGGTCGAGTCCGGTGATCTCACGCAGGTGACGCAGGACGGTGGGTGCGTAGGCGGGGTGGGTGGTGATCCCGGTGCCGATCGCCGTGGCGCCCATGTTGACCTCGTACAGCAGGTACGCGTTCTCGGTGAGGCGCTGGTGGTCGTAGCCGAGCGTGGTGGCGAATCCGTGGAACTCCTGCCCGAGCGTCATAGGCACGGCGTCCTGCAGCTGCGTGCGGCCGACCTTGAGGACGTCGTGGAACTCCACGGCCTTGGCAAGGAACGCCTGGCGCAGCAGCTCCAGCTCGTCCAGCAGGGTGAGCAGGTCCAGGCTGAGGCCGATCTTGATCGCCGTCGGGTACACGTCGTTCGTGGACTGCGAGCGGTTGGTGTCGTCGATGGGCGACAGGAACGCGTAGTCCCCCTTCTCCCGACCGGCGAGCTCGAGTGCGATGTTGGTGATCACCTCGTTGGCGTTCATGTTCGTGGAGGTGCCCGCACCGCCCTGGATCACCCCGACGACGAACTGGTCGTGGAACTCGCCGTCGATCACGCGCTGCGCGGCGCGGTCGATGAGGTCGGCCTTGTCGGCCGGGAGGACGCCGATCTCCTTGTTCGCGCGCGCCGACGCCTGCTTGACCATGGCGAGGGCCTTGACCAGGTCCTTGTAGACCGCGACGGGCCGTCGGGCGACGTCGAAGTTCTGCAGTGCCCGCGCCGTGTGGATGCCCCAGTAGGCATCGGCGGGGATCTCCATCGAGCCGAGCGAGTCGGTCTCGGTGCGGGTCGTCGGCGTGTCTTCCATGGTCATGGATGCGTCCTTTTGGGTCACAGCGTTGTGGGGGTTCTCCCCTTCGAGCGTACCCGCGCGGACGTCCGGGCGGCTCGCCGTCCCGTACAGTTCGGAGGCCGGCACCGGCCGCCGCGTCTAGCCGGAACGTCCCGGTTTGCGGGAGAACGCCTCGAGCCGCTCCTGCGGGGTGAGGCGAGCCATCCGCTCCACCCACTCGGCCGTGAAGAAGCCGCCGTCCCCCGCCTCGACCACCGGCACCACGGAGTGCGTCACCGTGTCGTCGTAGACGTGCACGAGGTGGAACGATTGTCCGGCGTCCATGCCGTTGACCTCCGCCGCCGGGCGGGAGATGTCCATCGTGTAGCACGTCGCCGCGGCGACGCTCACCGGAACCCCGGCGAAGGTCCCGCTGGTCGAGTAGTGCAGGTGACCTGCGAGGATGCCGCGCACGTCCGTGCCGGCGACGACTTCGGCGAACGCCGCCTGATCGCGCAGCTCAAGGATGTCGAACAGGGGGATGTGGCTCGGCAGCGGCGGGTGGTGCAGCGCGAGCAGAGTGCCGTGCGGAGCCGGCTCGCGCAGCACGTCGCGAAGCCAGTCCCGCTGCTGCGCGCCCAGCTCGCCGTGGTGCCACCCGGGCACGCTGGTGTCGAGTGCGATCAGGCGCAGTCCGGCGAGATCGTGGACGGATGTCACCGGCTCCTGCGAGGGGGCGAGCCCGAGCAGGTCGCGGCGCAGCTCGGGTCGCTCGTCGTGGTTGCCGGCCACCCACACCACGGGAGCGCCGAGCCGCTCGGCGACGGGGTCCACGGCGTCCCGCAGGGCGCGGTACGCACCCGGCTCACCGAGGTCGGCCAGATCGCCCGTGAACACGATCGCGTCCGGCCGGACCTGGAGACGCTCGACGGCCTCGAGCGTCCGGGTGAGGTTGCCGCCCGTGTCGTACCGACCCCCCAGAGGACGGTTGCTGTCCAGCAGGTGCGTGTCGCTCACGTGCACGATCACGTGACGGGCGGGCGGATGCAGGCCGAACTGCACGGTCATGGCGCCCAGCCTACGCACCGCCGCCGACCGGCCGATTCTGCCCCTGGACCGGTTGTTGCGGAGCCGAAGTGGGCCCGCTATCGTGTGGCCCGACGGGGCTCGGCGGACATGGATCGCCTGGCTCGCCCGGGTCGAAGGAGACCTGGATGTCGGATCAGAGTCGATCGCGGCGGGGTGACGTCTGCCTGCGCTGCAGTGCTTCGCTGCGGTCGCCGAAGCGTTGACGCGAGGAGCGCACATGGGAAACGTCGGACTCCTGTACGTCGGAGCAGTCCTGTTCATCAACGGGCTCATGCTGATCGGCGCGATTCCGGGCAAGGCTGCCGGCATCATGAACTTCTTCGTCGGCACGATGCAGGTGGTGTTCCCGACGATCGTGCTGATCCAGAGCGGCAGCGACCCCGCCGCCGTCTGGGGCGCGGCGGGGATCTACCTCTTCGGCTTCACCTATCTGTATGTCGGGCTCATCCAGTGGACCGGCCACGGAGCCCAGGGACTGGGCTGGTTCTCCCTGTTCGTGGTCATCTGCGCCATCGTCATCGGACTCGTGGCCCTTCTGCGCGACAGCGACCCCGTCTTCGGAGTCATCTGGCTGCTGTGGGCGATCCTCTGGTTCCTGTTCTTCGTGCTGCTGGCTTTCGACGTGAGTCGCATCGCCGTGCTCACCGGCTGGTTCACGATCTTCATCTCCTTCCTGACCGGCACGATCCCCGCGCTGCTGCTGCTGGCCGGTGTGTTCCAGTCCGACTGGCTCTGGGCGATCATCCTCGCCGTCGCAGGCATCCTCAGCCTCGTGGTCTCGGTCGCCCTCGGCAGACGCCCGGTGCCGCTGGCACAGTCCGACACGCCGGCAGACGCAGAGATGGCGGCATAGCATCGTGCCCCGCTACGAATTCCGCTGCGAATGCGGTGACTTCGCCGCCACCTACACGATGAACGCCGTGCCCCCGTCCGCAGACTGCCCGCACTGCGGCGGGACCGCCCGCCGTGTCTACTCCGCACCGCATCTGGGTCGCACCGGGTCTTCGGAGTTCGGCCTCATCGATCGCGCCGAGCGGTCCGCACACGAGCCCGAGGTCGTCTCCGGCGCGGTCCCCGGCCGGCGACGCCGCCCGGGGACGCCGATCACGACGAACCCCCTGCACGCGAAGCTTCCGCCCCCCTGAGCAGCTCCGCGGCAGACGGCCGCGCAACCGCACAACTGAATACCGGCAACCTACGAAGGAGCAGAAATGCCTGAAGTGATCTTCCCCCTCGACTCGTCGAAGCCGTTCGAACAGCAGGAGAAGGTGGGCCACAACCGCTGGCATCCTGAGATACCACCGGTGGCCACGGTCAAGCCGGGCGATTCGTTCCGCGTGGACTGCCGCGAGTGGTTCGACGGCGCGATCAAGAACGACGACTCGGCCGACGACATCCTCAACGCCCCGCTGCTGACCGTGCACAAGCTCTCCGGCCCGTTCCGGATCGAAGGTGCCAAGCCCGGCGACCTGCTGATCGTCGACATCCTCGATGTCGGGCCGATCCCTCAGGAGGACAAGGGCCCCCTCGCCGGCCAGGGCTGGGGCTACACGGGCATCTTCTCCCGCAACAACGGCGGCGGATTCCTCACCGACCAGTTCCCGGACGCCTACAAAGCCGTTTGGGACTTCACGGGCCAGGTCGCGACCTCGCGGCACGTACCGGGAATCTCCTTCGAAGGGCTCATCCACCCGGGCCTGATGGGGACGGCGCCCTCGGCCGAGCTGCTCGCGAAGTGGAACAGCAGGGAGCGGGCGCTCATCGCCACCGACCCCGACCGCGTGCCGCCGCTCGCGCTGCCGCCGGAGCCGCGTGAAGCCCTCCTGGGCTCACTCCCCTCTTCCGAGTACGACCGCGTCGCCGGCGAAGCCGCTCGCACGGCACCGCCGCGCGAGAACGGCGGGAACCAGGACATCAAGAACCTCTCCAAGGGCACCCGGATCTTCTACCCGGTCTTCGTGGACGGTGCGAACCTCTCGCTCGGCGACCTGCACTTCTCACAGGGCGACGGTGAGATCACCTTCTGCGGCGCGATCGAGATGGGCGGGTTCATCGACCTGCATGTCGATGTCATATCCGGCGGCATGGAGACCTATGGAGTCAAGGAGAACGCGATCTTCATGCCGGGCAGGGTGGACCCCCGCTTCAGCGAGTGGATCGCCTTCTCCGGCACCTCGGTGACACTGGACGGCGAGCAGCGCTACCTCGACTCGCACCTGTCCTACCAGCGGGCGTGCCTGCACGCGATCGACTACCTCACCAAGTTCGGCTACTCGCCCGAGCAGGCCTACCTGCTGCTGGGCGCGGTGCCGATCGAGGGGCGCCTGTCCGGTGTGGTCGACATCCCGAACTCGTGCTCGACGGTCTACATTCCGACCGCGATCTTCGACTTCGACGTGCGGCCTTCCGCATCGGGCCCGGTGCAGATCGATCCGGGTATCGGAGCCCCGCGCGCGGCCAACGCCTGAGCGCCGATCAGGGCGCAATCCGATCACCGTGCCGGGTACGGCCTCGTACCCGGCACGGTGCCGTGCGCTGTCAGCGCCCGATGATGATGAGGATGATCCCGCCGACGACGGCGAGTCCGCACAGGCCGAACGAGACGTAGGCGCCGAGCAGGGCGAGACGCTTCTGCCCCTCGGTCAGCGGGCTCTTCCGTGCCGCCTTGGCCGCCGCCTTCTCGGCTTTGCGCGCCTCCTTCGGCGTGATGACGGTGATGGCGTCGGTGAACTCGGCCGGGGCGACGACAGGCGCCCGGCCGGCCCGCACGAGCAGGCGCAGGGCGATGGCGTAGAAGCCGACCACGAGCAGGGCCGCGGCCAGGGCAGCGACGAACACCTCGAGGAAGGCGATCCAGTCGATCTCGATCATTTGGCACCGCCTCGGCCGTTGCGGGCGGCTCTGGCCAGGGCATCCTCGCGCGCCCGCTCCTGGGCATCGCGACGGGCCATCGCCTTCGCCTTCGCCTTCGCGTCCGCCTTGCGGCGGGCCTCGTCCTCGGCGCGCAGCCGGGCCTGCTCGCGCAGGATTCGGCGCTGGCGACGCGTGGGCGGCGGGTTGCGCTTGACCTTGACCGCATGTCCGGAATCGGCGACGTCGCTCATGGCATTGCTCGCATCGACGACAGCGCGCCGCGACCGCCAGAACAGGCCGAGGATGACCGCGAGCGCCAGCACGGAGTCGATGAGGATGCCCCACTGGCCGAACCACACGACGACGAGCGCGGCGACCGCGCCGACGGCGCCGGCGGCCGGCAGAGTGAGGATCCAGCCGACGGCGATCCTGCCGACCGTGTTCCAGCGGACCTTCGACCCGCGCCGCCCCAGACCCGAGCCGATCACCGATCCGGAGGCGACCTGCGTGGTCGACAGGGCGAACCCGAACGCGCTGGAGGCGAGGATGGTGGCCGCCGTCGACGACTCCGCCGAGAAGCCCTGCGCGGGCTTGACGTCGGTGAGCCCCCTGCCGAGGGTCCGGATGATCCGCCATCCGCCCATGTAGGTGCCCAGGGCGATGGTGAACGCGCAGGCGACGATCACCCAGGGGTACGGATCGGCATGGTCCGCACTCTGCCAGCCCGCCATGATGAGGGTCAGCGTGATCACGCCCATCGTCTTCTGCGCGTCGTTCGTGCCGTGGGCGAGCGCGACGAGCGACGACGTGAAGATCTGCCCCCATCGGAAGCCGTCCCGGCCGTCCGGCTTGTTGTCGTAGCGACGCGTCAGCAGGTAGGCGAATCGCGTGGCCAGGAACGCGATCACCCCGGCGGTGAACGGGGCGATCACCGCCGGCAGCACCACCTTGCTGAGCACCTCGCCGAAGTTGATCGCCAGGATGCTGGCGCCGACGATGGTCGCACCGATCAGGCCTCCGAACAGTGCGTGCGAAGAGCTGGAGGGAAGCCCCAGCAGCCAGGTCAGCATGTTCCAGGTGATCGCGCCGATCAGGCCCGCGAAGATGATGGGGATGAAGTCGACCGGGGTGATCTGGTCTTCGCGGATGATGCCGTGCGAGATCGTCTTGGACACCTCGGTGGAAAGGAACGCGCCGACGAGATTGAGCACGGCGGCCAGGAGCACGGCCACCTTGGGGCGCAGCGCTCCGGTGGCGATCGGGGTCGCCATCGCGTTCGCAGTGTCGTGGAAGCCGTTCGTGAAGTCGAAGAAGAGGGCCAGAGCGATGACCAGCACGACGATCAGGGCTGCTGTTTCCACCGTTCGCTTTCCGTGTGAGATCTGAGGGTGAGGAAGATGTCGACGGAGCCGACGGGCGCGAACGAACAGTTCACCGTGGATTCGTGGTCCGTTACCCGGACAGCCAGAATCCTCGCACACTCCCGCGCCAACGCGTAACCGAGGCGGTGCCTGCGAGCGCGAGGGCTCGATTACGGTGGACTGGTGACACAGCACGCCGCCTCCACCGCCCCCGTCGCCGACCGCCGACCGGTCGCGCGCACCCACCACGGCGACACGTTCGACGACCCGTACGAATGGCTCCGCGCCAAGGACGATGACGCCGTCGTCGCGCACCTGGAGGCCGAGAACGCCTACACCGACGCCCGCACCGCGCACCTGGCCGAGCTGCGCGAGCGCATCTTCCAGGAGATCAAGGCGCGGACGCTCGAGACCGATCTGTCGGTGCCGTCGCGGCGCGGCGACTGGTGGTACTACGGGCGGACCGTCGAGGGCAGCCAGTACGGCATCCAGTGCCGCGCCCCCGTCGTCGCCGCCGACGACTGGACTCCGCCCGCGCTCTCCCCGGGCGTGGAGGTGCCCGGAGAGCAGGTGCTCCTGGACGGCAACGTCGAGGCCGAGGGGCACGAGTTCTTCTCGCTCGGCTCGTTCGACGTGTCGCGCGACGGGACCCGCATGCTGTACGGCGTGGACGTCGCCGGCGACGAGCGCTACACAATACGGGTGCGCGATCTGGTCACCGGCGAGCAGCTCGCCGACGAGATCCCCGGGACGTTCTCGGGCGCGGCGTTCTCGCCCGACGGCGCGTCGATCGTGTACTCCACCGTGGATGACGCGTGGCGACCCGACACCCTGTGGCGCCATGTCGTGGGAACCCCCGTCTCCGAGGACGTGAAGCTGTACCACGAGCCGGATGAGCGCTACTGGCTCGGCGGCGGATTCACCCGCAGCGACGCGTTCCTGCAGATCGTGATCGGCTCATCGATCACCTCCGAGGTGCTTCTGGTGCCGGCATCCGATCTGTCCGCCGCACCCGCCGTGGTCTGGCCGCGGCGCGAAGGCGTCGAGTACTCCGTCGACCATGCCGTCGTCGACGGGCGCGATGTGCTGCTCGTCCTCCACAACGGGGAGTCCGCCGCCGGCGGCAGGGCCCTCGACTTCGAGCTCGTGCAGGTCGACGCCGCCGACCCGCAGGGCGCGCGCCGCGTGCTCCTTCCGCATGTGGCGGGCCGGCGCCTGCTCGACGTCGACTGCTTCCGCGACTGGGCTGTCGTCGACTATCGCCGCGACGGGCTGGCGCGCACCGGCATCCTCGATTACGTGACCGCCGAGGTCCGTGAGATCGCGTTCGACGAGCCACTGTTCGCCGCGGGCGCGAGCGGCAACCCGGAGTGGGCGCCGCCGGTGATCCGGCTCGGCTACGCGTCGTTCGTCACGCCCGGCACGGTGTACGACTACGACGTCGCCTCGGGCGAGCTGCTGCTGCGCAAGCGGCAGCCGGTGCTGGGCGGCTACGAGCCCTCCGACTATGCGCAGAAGCGGGTCTGGGCGACCGCCCAGGACGGCACGCAGGTGCCGATCTCGCTCGTGTGGAAGCGGTCGTTCGGGGAGGCGGGCGCGGCGCCGCGACCGCTGCACCTGTACGGGTACGGGTCGTACGAGCACTCGATCGAACCGGGATTCTCGGTGCCGCGGCTGTCGGAGCTCGACCGCGGCGTCGTCTTCGCCGTCGCGCACGTTCGCGGAGGCGGGGAGCTGGGCCGCCAGTGGTACGAGGACGGCAAGCTGCTGGCCAAGCGCAACACGTTCACCGACTTCGTGGACTGCGCGCGCCACCTCGTCGATGCCGGCTACACGACCCCCGACCGCATGGTCGCCGAGGGCGGTTCGGCCGGCGGCCTGCTGATGGGTGCGGTGGCGAACCTGGCGCCCGAGCTGTTCGCCGGCGTCGTCGCGAGTGTGCCGTTCGTCGACGCCCTGACCACGATCCTCGATCCGTCGCTGCCGCTCACCGTGATCGAGTGGGACGAGTGGGGCGACCCGCTGCACGACCCCGACGTGTACGCGTACATGAAGTCCTACTCGCCGTACGAGAACGTGCGCGAGGGAGTGCGGTACCCCCGGATCCTCGCCGTGACCTCGCTCAACGACACGCGGGTGCTGTACGTCGAGCCCGCCAAGTGGGTCGCCCGCCTGCGCGAGGTCGGAGCCGATGCGCTGCTGAAGTGCGAGATGGTCGCCGGTCACGGCGGGGTGTCGGGGCGATACAACGCCTGGAAGGAGCGCGCCTTCGAGCTCGCCTGGCTGCTCGACGCGCTCGGCGTCGCGGACGCCTGACCCCTTCCAGGCCCCCTCACGCAGCCCGCCGAACCCGAGGATTCTCGCTCAACCCGACGTCGGCGACCCCGGCTTCGACGAGAATCCCTTGGTGCGCCGCGCGCGGGGCAGCGACCGCGGGTTGGCGCCGAGCGTCTGGAGGAGGGATGTCTGGACCGGACGAACCCGCCGCAGTCCGCCCTGGCGCAGGCGCTCGTCGAGCCGCTCGAACCTGATGACATCGGCCCACTCCCAGCGGATGAAGCCGCTCTCGTGCCGCCGCAGCCGGTCCTCGCGCCGTTTCTCGTCGACGAAGTGCGCCTTCACCGCCTCCGGATCGTCGGCGTCATACTTGCCCCAGCCGTCGGACTCGCCGATGGTGCGCAGGCGACGCCAGTAGAAGTCGACCCGGTCCGATGCGCCCTCGTAGTGGAACCCCACCTGCAGCCCGGGATGCTCGTAGCCGAGCCACTCGATGGCGGCGCGACTCACGGACTCGCCGACCGACTCCGCCAGATGCGACGCCCGTGACTGGAGCCAATCCAGCTGCCGCAGTCCCCGGCGATCCGCCTGCGCCCGCCCGTGGCTCGACAGGTCGAGGGCGAGTCCGCTGCGATGGAGACCGCGCATCGCGTTGTCGGCGACCGCGAGGGCGAATGCGGGCGGGAGGACGCGACACAGGTCGACGGCGGTGTCGACTGCCCCGGTGAGACCGAGTCCGTCCTCCTCGACGACCCGCCGCGCATCCTGGGCGCCGTGCACCCACACGTCGCCCTGGCGCCAGGTTCTGCCGTCCTCGCTGAGCAGATGGATGTCACGTGGCTCATCGAACACCGGCATTCCATGGAGCGCCGCCGCGGATTCCAGGCAGAACACCGGAGCCCGCCAGGTGCGGGCCACAGCGTGCACGCGGAGGAGATACCGATCCCACGGCTGCAGCCGGCGCCAATCGCCCGAGTGCACGTGGACACCGGGTCGAACTCGGTGAAGGGATGCCGCCCGCCGCATCTGCCGTACGAGAGCGGGCTGTTCCCGGGTGAGCAGCAGGGTGGACGGGCATGCGCGGATCATGCGAGCACTCTGTCCGGTCTGTCGTCGCGACCCAGGCCACTGTGCCCGGAACGGTGTGCAGACCGCCGTCGCGGCGCCCGGTGCAGGACGGCGCACCGCGCCAACCCGAAGATCCATGTTCAGCCACAGGTCGATGACCTCGGGCTCGGCTGGATCCTTCGCGTTCGGCGCGGAGCGCGGCGTCACACCCGCAACCGCGGCGTCACACCCCGAGCGCAGCGGCACCCCGCCGCGGAGCGCGGCGTCACCCGAACAGGGCGGCAGCCTCCTCGTAGCGGTACCGCGGCACCGTGTTCAGCTCGCCCAGGGCGTCGGCGAACGGAACCCGCTCGATGTCGGTGCCGCGCAGCGCGACCATCTGGCCCCAGGCCTCGGCGACGACGGCGTCGGCGGCGTGCAGGCCGAGCCGGGTGGCCAACACCCGGTCGAACGCCGACGGCGACCCGCCGCGCTGGATGTGCCCCAGCACCGTCGCGCGCGTCTCGATGCCGGTGAGCGCCTCGATCTCGGGGGCGAGCAGCGCGCTGATGCCCCCCAGGCGCGGGCGGTTGAAGGCATCCAGGCCCTTGTCGCTGTACGCCGTCTCCATGCCGGTGAGGGTGAATCCCTCGGAGACGACCACCAGCGGCGCCCGGCCGCGGTCGTGGGCCTTGTTCACCTGGGCGACGATCTCGTCGATCGACATCGGCACCTCGGGGATGCAGATCACGTGGGCTCCGGCGGCGACGCCGGCGTGCAGGGCGATCCAGCCGACATGGCGGCCCATCACCTCGGCCACCATGCAGCGCTGATGCGAGTCGCCCGTGGTGCGGAGGCGGTCCATCGCATCGGTGGCGATGTTGACGGCGGTGTCGAAGCCGAACGAATAGTCCGTGGCGTGCAGGTCGTTGTCGATCGTCTTGGGCACGCCCAGCACATTGATGCCGTCCTTGTGCAGCCGATCTGCCGCGGCCAGCGTGCCCTCGCCGCCGATCGCGATGATGCCGTCGATGCGGTGGCCGTACAGGGTCTTCGAGATGTTCTCGGCGCCGCCGCGCGACCCTTCGTACGGGTTCGTGCGCGAGGTGCCCAGGATCGTCCCGCCGACCTTCGACAGTCCCTTGACCTCGTGGCGGGTCAGCGGGAAGAAGTCCGCGTCCACCACGCCCCGCCAGCCGTCGCGGATGCCGACGAACTCCAGCCCGTAATGCGTCGTGCCCTTGAGCACGATGCCGCGGATGACCGCGTTCAGGCCGGGGCAGTCGCCGCCGCTGGTGAGGATTCCGATCTTCATCCGGGCTCCCGGGGTTGAGGGACAGAGGTGGCGACGTCGCCTATCGAGACACTAGTGCCGGATGCCGCGCGCCTGCCAGGCGCCCCGCTCGCCGCGTCACTCCCCGCCGAGGGCTCCGCGCAGCAGGTGCATGAGGGCCGACAGCTGCACCGAGTCGCTGGACTGCGGGTCGACCGCCTGGCCGTCGAGGGCGCGCAGGGACAGGCCCTGCTTCGAGTCGATCAGCTCGGCGATCTTGGCGTCGATGGTGTGGGCCGCGATGATCCGCCACGCGGTCACCGGCTCGTCCTGTCCGATGCGGTGCACGCGGTCGATCGCCTGCGTCTGCTCCGCGGCGGTCCACGACAGCTCGGCGAGCACCACGTTCGACGACGCCTGCAGGTTCAGGCCGACGCCGGCGGCGGTGAGCGAGCACACCGCGATCCCGACCTCGGGGTCGTTGTTGAACGCGTCGATGGCCTGCTGACGTGCCGGGGTGGTCTGGTCGCCGCGGATCGACACGGTCCGCAGTCCCGCCGCGGCGAAGTGTGCCTCGGCCTGGTCCATGACGTCGATGTGCTTGGCGAAGAAGACCACCTTGCCCACCGACCGCTGCAGCTGCACCGCGTAGTCGGCGGCCAGCACGGCCTTGGCCTGGCCGATCCTGCGGACCATGGTGAAGACGTTGTCTCCCCCGGTGCCGGCGGCCTTGGACTCGTCGAGCTCGTTCTGCGCGACCAGGCGCACGATGTCTTCGTCGATCTCGCCGGGTGTCGCTCCCGGAGCCTGACGCTGGGAGCGTGCCTCGACGATGCGGCGGTAGCGGGCCGCCAGACGCTCGGCGAGCTCCCGCTCGGCGTCGCGGATGGAGCGGCCGAACTCGTCGTCCAGCTCCACCGGGAGGTCGGCGATGAGCTTGTCGGGGAGGTCGGCGGCGACATCCGTCTTCCGGCGGCGGACGATCCCCATCGAGATGACGGCATCGCGCGCGGCGGGATAGAACGCCTTGTCCGCGGGGGTCAGGCCCGTGGCATCCAGCTTCTCCATCAGCTCGGGCGCGGGCTTGTCGCCGGAAGGCACCGTCCAGCCCAGGAACCGCCAGATCGCGTCGAAGTCCTCGACGTCGTTGATCAGCGGGGTGCCCGTGAGGGCGAGCAGGAGCGGATCGCTCCGGGTGGCGCGGATGCGCGAGGCGAGCGCGAGCACGTTCTGCGAGCGCTGCGAGCTGAGGTTCTTGATGAAGTGCGCCTCGTCGACGACCATCCCGTTCAGGCCGATCGAGCCGAGCCATTCCAGGTGCCGATCGAGGATCTCGTAGTTGATGATGAAGACGTCGGCGAAGGCGTCGATGTCCTCGCCGTCGCCCGAGATCACCGTGGCGCGTCGCTGCGGCGTCCATCGCTCGACCTCACGCGCCCAGTTCATCTTCACGACGTTGGGCACGACCGCAAGCAGCGGGTAGGCGCCGGCGACGGATGCGGCGAGCACGGATTCCGCGGTCTTTCCCAGGCCCGGCTCGTCGGCGAGCAGGAAGCGCCGGTGACCGGCCCGCACCGCCTCGAGGAAGCGCGCCTGGTGCGGCATCACCTCGAGGCCCTTCGGCGAGATGCGGTCGAACTCGGGCACCGGCGGCAGCTCCATCGTGGCCGATCCCCCGCCGGCACCGCTCTCGAACGCCTTGTAGAGGGGGCCCATGAGCTCCCAGCCGTCCAGGCGGCGCCGCGGCGTCTCCTTGGGCGCACGCAGACTGAGATCCGGTGCGAGGAACGGGTTCGACTCGCGCCGAGACTCGATCTGAGGCGGGGTCACCTGACGCTCCGCCAGCGCGGCGGGCACCACAGGCGCCGGTGCGACGACCGGGACGTCGGTGATGATGAGCTCGTCGGGCGGCAGCTCTGCGCCGGACTCGAGCAGCCAGTCGCGCCGCATCCGCTTGGCGACCGGCGAGGTCGCCTGGTCGACCTCGAGCAGCTGGATCAGGGACGTGTCGCGGGCGGCCGTCTTGGCGAGGATCGTCGCGACGCCGTCCAGGCGCTTGAGCAGCTCGGTGCGGGTCGCGTCCGACAGCCCGCTGTCGGCCTTGACGCGCGCGCGCTCCTCGCGCACGAGGAACGCGATGACCTGGAACTTGACGCGATTGGTCGGGCCGAGCTTGCCGCGCTGGGCCTTGGCCTCGACCTCGCGCACTTTGCGGGCGAGGATCGGGATGATCGGGGACTCGTCGTGGCGCGCCGACGAGCGATTGGCGGCGGTGCGCCGCGTGCCTGACTTGCGGGCGGGTGCCGTGGTCGGCATGCTCCTCCTGAGCGTCGATGCCGGCGGATGCCGGTGCCCCGGCCGGGTGCCGGGCTGCGGGACCCGGCGAGACCGCCGCGTGCACCGCTGTGCTGCTTGCGAATGGGGGCGCGCTCCGGCCGGACACGGGTGCTCGCTTCTGCGAATGCGCGCGGCGCGAACGAACCCCGGCGCCCATTCTATGGCATTCGGCCCCCTCCGCGTCGAGATCCACGCGGAACGCGCGCAGAGATCGGGACGGAACCGACGCGATATGGCGTCGATCGGAGTAGCGTCATGCAGGTGTCGGAGCGGATGCCGCGTGACCAGCGGCTTGTACTGATCATCGCGATCCTCGCGTCGTTCGTCTCGTTCCTGGACGGCACGGTGGTCAACGTCGCGCTGCCCGCGATCAGCGAAGAGCTGGGCGGCGGGCTGGTGACCCAGCAGTGGGTCGTGGATGCCTATCTCATCACGCTGGGCGCGCTCATCCTCGTCGCGGGGTCGCTGAGCGACGTGTTCGGCCGCCTCCTGATCCTGCGCGTCGGGCTGATCGGATTCGGTCTGACCTCGATCGCCATCGCGGTCGCCCCGGACCCCCTCTTCCTCATCATCGCGCGCGCGGCACAGGGCATCGCAGGGGCCCTCCTCGTGCCCAGCTCGCTCGCGCTGATCATGTCGAACTTCCGCGGCGCCGCGCAGGGGCGCGCCATCGGGATCTGGACGGCGGCGACCACCGGGGCGATGGTGGTGGGACCGGTCCTCGGCGGGGTCTTCGTCGACCTCCTCTCGTGGCGGCTGGTATTCCTCATCAACGTCGTGCCGATCGCGGTGACGCTGTGGCTGATGGCGGTGCTCGGCCATCGCGACCACCGGCTCGCCGGTGCGCGCGTCGACTGGATCGGCGCCGTGCTGTGCACCGTGGGCCTCGGCGGCATCGTGTACGCGCTGATCGAGCAGGGCAACTTCGGCTGGTCGTCACCGGCGATCTGGGGGACCATGACGATCGGCGTCGTCGCGTTCGCGGGGTTCCTCGTGCGCCAGCATCTCGCACGGGATCCGATGATGCCGCTCGGGCTTTTCCGGGTCCGCAACTTCTGGACCGGGAACATCACGACGGCGTTCGTGTACGCGGCCCTCTCCCTCAATGGCCTCGTGGTCGTCGTCTATCTTCAGCAGGGCGCCGGACTGCCGGCGACTCTGGCGGGGCTTGCGAGCCTGCCCGTGACGCTGCTGATGATCGCGCTGAGCTCGCGTGCGGGCGACCTCGCCGGACGCTGGGGTCCGCGCGTCTTCATGACCGTGGGCCCGCTCATCATGGCCGTCGGCGCGGCCCTGCTGCTGACGGTGTCGACCGACTTCGACTACTGGCTGCAGGTGCTGCCGAGCATGATCGTCTTCGGATTCGGACTCGCGATCACCGTCTCCCCGCTGACCGCCGCGATCCTCGGTGCCATCGAGCCGGCCCGCAGCGGCATCGCGTCGGCGGTGAACAACGCGGTCGCCCGCGTCGCGGGTCTGATCGCGGTCGCCGCACTCGGGGTCATCGTCGGCGGCGAGCTCGACCTGGCGGGCTTCCATCGCGCCATCGTCGTGACCGCGGTGCTGCTGGCGATCGGCGGGGTCGTGTCGCTGGTCGGGATCCGCAATCCTGTGCCCGAACGCGTCGAGTGACCGGCTACGAGCCGCGCGCAGCCAGGATCGCGTCCCACAGCGCTTCGGCGACCTCCCGCTTCGTGCCGTGCGCCTCGGCGGCGATCCGGTCGGCGGCGTCGATGACGACGAGTGCGTTGTCGTCGCGCTCGAAGCCGATCCCCCAGCCGACCTCGTTCACCGCCAGCAGGTCGACGCCCTTGCGGGCGCGCTTGCGGCGGCCGCGGTCGACGAGGGTCTCGCCTTCGTCGGGTGTCTCGGCGGCGAAGCCGACGACCGTCTGCCCATCCCGGCGGGCCGCGACGAGCCCGGCGAGGATGTCCGGGTTCTCCACGAGCTCCAGGGTGCGCCCCGGTCCTGCGGCGTCCTCCTTGGTGAGCTTGCGGTCGGCGACGTCCGCGACGCGGTAGTCGGCCACGGCCGCGGCCATGACGACCACATCGCGTTCCGGCGCGGCATCCTCCATCGCAGCCTGCAGCTGGGCCGTGGTCGTCACCGTCGCGATCCGCACGCGCGGATGTGCGGATGCTGCGGCCAGGACGCCGGAATCGATGTTGGCGGCGACGAGCAGCACGTCCGCCCCGCGCCCGGCGGCCGCGAGCGCCACGGCGACGCCCTGCCGGCCGCTGGAGCGGTTGCCCAGGTAGCGGACCGGATCGATGGGCTCGCGCGTTCCGCCGGCGGAGACCACCACGCGCAGTCCGGCCAGATCGCCTGCGGCGAGCGCGCCGTAGGCCGCGCCCAGGATCGCGTCGGGCTCAGACATCCGGCCCGGTCCGCGGTCCCCGCCGGTGAGCTCGCCGTCCTCGGGGCCGATCACGTGCACGCCGCGTGCCCGCAGGGTCGTCAGGTTCGCGACCGTCGCCTTGTGGCGCCACATCTCGGTGTGCATCGCCGGAGCCACGACGACGGGGGCGGTGGTGGCAAGTAGGGTGGTGCCCAGCAGATCGTCCGCGAGGCCTGCTGCCATCTTCGCCAGTGTGTTCGCCGTGGCCGGCGCCACGATGACGAGGTCGGCGGCCTGGCCGAGGGCGACATGCCGCACCTTCGGGACGTCGTCGTGGACCGAGGTCGTCACGGGATTGCGGCTGATCGCCTCCCACGTGGGCAGCCCGACGAACCGCAGCGCGTCGTCCGTGGGGACGACGTGGACCTCGTGGCCCTCCTGGACGAGAAGCCGCACGAGCTGGACCGCCTTGTAGGCGGCGATCCCGCCTGTGACACCGACGACGACGAACACGATCCGATCCTCCCACGACCCTGGAGCCCCCGCATGTGCACGGTCATCATCCGCATCCCGAACTCCGCAGCCGAGCCGGTGCGGCTGATCGCGATCCGCGACGAGGACCCGGCCCGCGCCTGGCTTCCGCTGGGGGCCTCGTGGCCCGACACTCACCCGGGGGTCGTGGGCGTGCGCGACACGCGTGCCGGAGGCGCCTGGCTGGCGGCGGACCCCGCTCGGGGGCGACTTGCGGTGCTGCTCAACCGCGCCGACCGGTCGACGCGCCCCGAGTCCGAGCTCGTCTCGCGCGGGGGGATCGTGCTGTCCTCGGTCGCGGGCGAGTCGCCGTCCGGTGAGCCCGCGACCCACGGCTTCAACCTCGTGGAAGTGGACGGCAGTCGGGTGAGCGTGTCGATGTGGGACGGCGAGGCGCTGCGCACCGAAGCTCTCGAGCCAGGCACCCACATGCTCGCGCACGACGACGTGGACGATCCGCGCACGGCGCGCATCGCGCGCTGGCTGCCCGACTTCCGCGAGGCGCCCGCCGAGGGGGGTGCCTGGTGGGTGCCGTGGCTGCAGATCATCGAGCGGTCGGCCGAGCTGCCGCACGATGACGACCGCACGATCGTCCGCGACAACCGTGCGTTCGGCTACCCCACGCTGTCGCTGCTCGTGTGTGCGGCCGCCGTGTCACCGGGCGCGGTCGACCTGCGGTACGCCGAGCTTCCGGCCCCGGGCCAGTGGGGCGCGCTCGATCTCGCACCCGGCCGCTGAGCCCGGGCTCCCGAGCGAGAGCTCAGACCATGCTCTTGGTGTGCCAGACGGTCTTCGTCTCGGTGAGCGCGGTGATCCGCTGCAGGCTGGGGGCTGCCGCATCCGGCCCCTGCTCGGGGCGCAGCACCCGGGTGAGGGTGTCGGCGGCGGCGATCTCGAGGTCGACCCAGTCGAGCTCGCCCGCGCCGACGAGGTCGAGGGCGCGCACGTCGCGGTGGGCGGCCAGCCACGGGGCGAGCTCGGCGGGCGAGCCGGTGAGGATGTTGACCGTACCGGCCGGGACATCGGATGTCGCGAGCACCTCGGCGAGGCTGATCGCCGAGAGCGGGTGGCGCTGCGCGGCGACGGCGACGACGGTGTTCCCCGCCACCAGCGCCGGGGCGATCGCCGAGACGATGCCCAGCAGCGCCGTGTCCTGCGGGGCGATGATCGCCACGGTGCCGGTGGGCTCGGGCACCGAGATGTCGAAGTAGGGTCCGGCGACGGGGTTGAGGGCGCCGGCGACCTGGGCGAACTTGTCGCACCAGCCCGCGTACCAGACCCAGCGGTCGATCGCCTCGTCGACCTCGGCGCCGGCGACGGCGGAGGTCACGCCGGTCTGCGCGACGATCTCGGCCGCGAACTGGGCGCGGCGGCCCTCCAGGATCTCGGCGACGCGGTACAGCACCTGCCCGCGGTTGTAGGCGGTGGCCCCGGCCCACTTCGACCCGGCGCCGGCGGCGGCCTTCACGGCATCCCGTGCGTCCTTGCGGGAGGCGAGTGCGGCGTTGGCGAGGAAGTCGCCGTCGGGCGAGACCACCTCGTAGGTGCGGCCGGACTCGCTGCGCGGGAACGCGCCGCCGATGAACAGCTTGTACGTCTTGGGAACAGCCAGGCGCTTTGCCATCTCACGCTCCCTGAGCAGGTCGAAGGGGCTTCAAGTAGGCGAGCAGTCCGTGGCGGCCGCCCTCGCGGCCGTAGCCGGACTCCTTGTAGCCGCCGAACGGCGACGACGGGTCGAAACGGTTGAAGGTGTTCGCCCAGATCACCCCGGCCTGCAGCCGGTCGGCCACCGCGAGGATCTTCGAGCCCTTGTCGCTCCAGATCCCCGCAGACAGGCCGTACGGCGTGTTGTTGGCCTTCGCCACGGCCTCCGCAGGGGTGCGGAAGGTCAGCACCGACAGCACCGGGCCGAAGATCTCCTCGCGGGCGATGCGATGCGACGCCTGCACGTTCGTGAACACGGTCGGGGCGAACCAGAACCCGTTGTCGGGGATGATGCAGTCGGCGGTCCAACGGTCGGCGCCCTCCTCCTCGCCGGCGGCGGTGAGCGCCCGGATGCGGTCGAGCTGCTCGCGGGAGTTGATGGCGCCGATGTCGGTGTTCTTGTCGAGCGGGTCGCCCAGCCTCAGCGTGGACAGCCGCGCCTTGAGCCGGTCGACGACCTCGTCGTGCACGTTCTCCTGCACGAGCAGGCGGCTGCCCGCACAGCAGACGTGCCCCTGGTTGAAGAAGATGCCGTTGACGATGCCCTCGATCGCCTGATCGACGGGCGCATCGTCGAAGACGATGTTGGCGGCCTTGCCGCCCAGCTCCAGCGTGAGCTTCTTGTCGGTGCCGGCGACCGCCTTGGCGATCTCGCGGCCGACTGCGGTCGAGCCGGTGAAGGCGACCTTGTCGACGTCGGGATGCCGCACCAGCGCGGCGCCTGTCGCTCCCGCGCCGGTCACGATGTTCACCACCCCCGGCGGCAGATCGGCCTGCTGCAGGATCTCTGCGAACAGCAGCGCCGTCAGCGGGGTCGTCTCGGCCGGCTTGAGCACGACCGTGTTGCCCGCGGCCAGCGCGGGAGCGATCTTCCAGGCCAGCATCAGCAGCGGGAAGTTCCACGGGATCACCTGCGCCGCGACACCCAGGGGACGGGGGTCGGCGCCCAGCCCGGCATGGTCGAGCTTGTCGGCCCATCCGCCGTAGTAGAAGAACCAGGCCGCCACCAGCGGCACATCGACATCCCGGCTCTCCTTGATGGGCTTGCCGTTGTCGAGGCTCTCGGCCACCGCCAGCTCGCGCGCCCGCTCCTGCACGAGCCGCGCGATGCGGAACAGGTACTTCCCGCGGTCGCGTCCGCTCATCCGCGACCAGGTCTTGTCGAAGGCCCGCCGTGCGGCGGCGACGGCGCGGTCGACATCGGCCTGCGTCGCCGTGGCGATCGCGGCGATCGGCTGCTCGTCCGCCGGGGAGATCGTCGTGAAGCTCGGACCGCTCGCGTCGACGAACTCGCCGCCGATGAACAGTCCGTAGTCATCGCGCAGGTTCAGGATCGCGCGCGACTCCGGCGCGGGTGCGTATTCCAGGAAACTCATCGTGGCCTCAGTCGATCGTCACGTAGTCGGCGCCGGAGTAATGCCCGGTCGCCAGCTTCTGCCGCTGCAGCAGCACATCATTGAGAAGGCTCGACGCCCCGAACCGGAACAGGTGCGGCTGCAGCCACTCCTCCCCCACCGTCTCGGCGACGGTCACCAGGTACTTGATCGCGTCCTTCGATGAGCGGATGCCTCCGGCCGGCTTCACCCCGATCCGCTCACCCGTCGCACGATGCCAGTCGCGGACGACCTCGAGCATCAGCAGCGTCACCGGGAGGGTCGCCGCCGGCTGCACCTTGCCGGTCGAGGTCTTGATGAAATCTCCCCCGGCGAGGATCGACAGCCACGACGCCCGCTTGACGTTGTCGTAGGTGTTCAGCTCCCCGGTCTCGAGGATCACCTTGAGCGAGGCATAGGTGCCGTCTTCGCGGCGACACGCCTGCTTGACGCGCCAGATCTGATCGAACACCAGGCCGTAGCGGCCCGCCAGGAACGCGCCCCGGTCGATCACCATGTCGATCTCGTCCGCGCCGGCCGCCACCGCATCGACGGTGTCGGCCAGCTTGACCTCCAGCGATGCGCGTCCGCTCGGGAAGGCCGTGGCGACGGCCGCCACGCTCACTCCCCCGTCGTCGGGATCGCCGTGCGCGGCGCCCAGCGCCTCGACGGCGTACGGCACCATGTCGCCGTACACGCACACCGCAGCCACGCGCGGGCAGGTCGGGTCGGCGGCATCGGGCGTCAGCGCCTTCGCCACCAGGGAGCGCACCCGGCCGGGGGTGTCGGCGCCCTCGAGCGTGGTGAGGTCGATGAGCGAGATCACCTTGTCCAGCGCCCACGACTTCGAGCTGGTCTTGATCGATCGCGTGCCCAGGGCCGCGGCGCGCTGCTCGAGCCCGACCGCATCGACACCGGGCAGCCCGTGCAGGTAGCGACTCAGCGTGACATCGTCCGGCTCGCCGCCGAGAAGCTCGACGGCGCGGTCGGGAAGGGTCTGCAGTTCGGTCCTGCTCATGTGCGCTCCCCTGTCATGGAATCGGTCCCGTCGTCGGCTGCGTCGCCCCGACGCGGCCCGCATGGCGGATCAGCACGAGAACGCCGATCCCGACGACGACGACGAAGGCGATCGTGAGCGCCGTGAACGCGAACCAGTTCTCGTCGAGGGCGAGCACGATCGCCGCCGAGATGACCGCGATCGCGGCAGCGGCGATCTTCGAGCCGAACTTCAACCCTATCCCCGCCGTCAGCTTCCCGGGCGGGGAGTCGCCGCGGGCGAGGATGAGGTCCGCGAAGGCGTCGAGGGTGGCCAGCAGCGACGCGGAGTACGCGACGGCGCATCCCAGTGCGCCCCAGAGGTTCACACTCGGCGCGGACTGGGCGGCGGCGATGACGGCGTCCACCCCATGATCGTAGGCCGCCGGGCCGTCGGGGTCTACGCGGGCTCCTCCGCGGCGGGGACGGCCTCGGGCCGGGCGAGGACCGGCGCCACGAGCTCCTCGACGGTGATGCCCCGCTCCTTCGCTGCGGCGACGAGCCGCTCGCTGAGCCCGTGCGGAAGCGCGGACGCGTGCTGGTCCGGCATCAGAAGCGACATCACCGGCACGACGACCGCGCCGAGCGCCGTGAGGATCGCGACGACGCCGTAGAGCCGCCCGAAATCGTCCCACGCGACGTCGGAGGCCCAGATCAGGTACAGAGTCAGCGCGAGCAGCACCCCGATCAGCGCGAGCGTGATCCACAGTCCCGCTCGCACGGCGGTGCGGCTGCGATCGGACAGCAGCAGGAGCAGACTCGCCAGGGCGAATGCCGACGATGCGGCCACTCCGCTCCACAGCACGCGGAAGACGGCGTCCCAGAACTCGTACACGTCCACCCAGATCGTCCACACCACGAGCGCGGCCGACAGCACCGTGACCACCACTCCGACGATCCCGAACAGCTGCGCACGCCGTCCGATCAGAGCCGCACAGCACAGCACTCCGACGCTGAACGAGCCGATCGCCGCAGTGGTGCCCAGGACGCGGAACGTCGTCTCGCCCATCTCGACGCCGAGCAGGACGACGATGCCCAGCACCGCGGCGATGCCGAACGCGGCGATGATCACTCCGACGATGACGCGCCGGAGTACGGCGATGCGCGGTACGGGCAGGGTGTGTTCGGTCATAGGGAGACCCTGGCACAGATCCGCAGCCGGTCGTCAGATCAACGCGGCACGCACTTCGCGCACGTCCTCGGTCATCTGGGCCTTGAGCGGCTCGATCCCGTCGAACGCGACCATCCCCCGGATCCGGCGCAGGAAACGGACCTCGACGAGATGCCCGTACAGGTCGAGGTCGGTCTCGTCGAGGACGTGGGCTTCGACCTGGCGGCGCGCGACGTCGTCGAAGGTCGGGTTGGTGCCGACGCTGATCGCGGCCGCGTAGCGGATGCCGGTGCGCAGCCCGTCCGCCGAGCCCTCGTCGACCAGCCAGCCCGCGTAGACCCCGTCCGCCGGGACGAACCCCTCCAGGTCGGGCGACAGGTTCGCGGTCGGGAAGCCGAGCTCTCGTCCGCGCTTGAGGCCGTGGACGACTTCGCCGAGCACCGACGGCGCTCGCCCGAGAAGCTTCCCGGCCGTCTCGACGTCGCCCTCGGCGAGCAGCTCGCGGATCCACGTGGACGACACACGGCGATCCACATCGAGGGCGCGGACATCGGTGACGACATCCACCCGGAAGCCGAGCTCCGCCCCGATCTCGCGCAGGACCTGCGGGTTGCCGGCACCTCCGCGGCCGAAGCGGAAGTCCTCGCCCACGAGCACCGTCTGCGCGCCCAGGGCGCCGACGAGGACGCGCTCGACGAACTCCCGCGGCGTGAGGTCGGCGAGCGCGCGATCGAACCGCAGCATGAGCGTCGCGTCGATGCCGGTCTTTCCGAGCAGCCGCAGCTTCTGAGTCACCCCCACGAGGTCTTCCGGGCACACTTCGGGTCGCAGCAGGCTGAGCGGGTTGCGGTCGAAGGTGACGGCGACGACCTTCGCGCCGCTGGGGGCGGCATCCACCCGGGCGCGCTCGAGGACCGCCCGGTGGCCGGCGTGCACGCCGTCGAACTTGCCGATCGCGACCACGGACGGACCGAATCCGGCCGGGACCTCCCCCGGCTCGCGGAAGACGATCACGTCGCCACCGCGCGTGCCGCATCCGCCTCCTGGGCGTCCCGCGCCGGCGGATGGGTGATCAGCCACCACAGGCCGAGGAACGGCAGGACCAGCGGGATGAACAGGTACCCCATGCCGAAGGTCGACCACACCGTTGCCTCGGGGAACAGATCGGGGCGGATGAGGCTGAGGGTGCCGATGACCAGCACCCCGAGCAGCTCGAAGCTGATCGCCACCCAGGCGACCCGGTACCAGACCACCGAGCCCGCGAAGATCAGCGCCAGCGTTGCGAGGATGTAGACGGCCGCCGACACCGCGGAGAGCGTGAACGCAAGCGGCGCGTGGTCGAACCTCTCGATGATCTGCACCAGCGAGCGGCCCGATGCGCCGACCGCGAGGATCGCGTAGACGACGACCAGGACGCGGCCGATTCCGGACATGCGGCGGCGGGGGCGTGCGTGGGAGGACATGACCTGTCAATCCTAGAGCGAGCCGGATCAGGCCACCTGCACGGCCCAGATCACCTGCATGCGCCACACCATGACAGCCACCGCCAGCGCGGCCACGCCCAGGGCCACGGTGCTCCAGCGGCCGCGTTCGACCAGCGCCCAGGCGACCGCCGCGAGCGGCAGGAGCGCCGCGGAGATCAGGTAGACCCAGAACTCGAGCAGGCTCCCGGTCGGCGGGTTGCCGGTCAGCGGCGCCACGATCGCCATCACGATCTGGGCGATCAGCAGCAGCTCGATGAGCGCCATCGCCCCGACGGTGAGGTCGCTCGGGCGCCGCCCCATCAGCCCGAGCACGACGCAGAGCACGCCGGCGGCGACGGCGACGATGACCTGGACGTAGGTGAACCACAGGATCATTCGGTCTCCTCCGGGAGGTTCATGGCGCTCTTGAGGTCTGCGCCGCGACGTTCGACGATGCCGACCAGCCGCCCGTCGGGATCGATCGCGGCAGCGTACGAGCCGGTGAGCCGGGCGGCGGAACCGGCGAGGCGCTTGCCGTGCCGCAGGTCACGCGCTTCGTCGGCGGTGACGTCGATCCGGCCGAGGACGGCGGCCGCGACCCCGGCCGGGTCGCGCAGCTGCGACCGTCCGAGGTCGTCGACGGAGACCGCGTCGGCGACCGCGAACGGGCCGACGCGGGTGCGGCGGAGGGCCGTGAGGTGCCCGCCGACCCCGAGCGCGCCGCCGAGGTCGCGCGCCAAGGCGCGGATGTAGGTGCCGCTGGAGCAGTCCACGACGACGTCGAGGTCGACGGCCGCGGCGGGCGAAGAAGGCGATGCGTGCGCGGGGCGCCGGGCGAGCACCTCGAACCGCGACACGGTCACCTCCCGCGGCTTCAGGTGCACCTGCTCCCCGGCGCGGGCGAGATCGTACGCGCGGCGACCTGCCACCTTGATCGCCGAGACGGTGCTCGGCACCTGGGCGATGCGGCCGGTGAGCGCCGCGACGGCGGCGTCGATCGCGGGCGCGGTGATGGCGGAGGCATCCGTCGTGGCCGTGATCTCACCGTCCGCGTCGTCGCTGTCGGTGCTCACGCCCAGGCGGATGGTCGCCTCGTACGTCTTGTCGAGGCCCACCAGGTACGTCAGCAGCCGGGTGGCTCCGTCGACACCGAGCACGAGCAGCCCGGTCGCCAAGGGGTCGAGCGTGCCCGCGTGGCCGATCCGACGCGTGCCCAGCGCCCGCCGGCAGCGCGCCACGACGTCGTGCGAGGTCACGCCGGCGGGCTTGTCGACGAGGAGGATGCCGGATGCCATCAGCGCGCGCCCCCGGCGACGCGGAACGGATGCGCCAGGTCGCTGTTGTCGACGACCGCCCACGCCGCCTCGATCGGCCGCGCCTCCCGCAGATAGAGCTGCTGACCCTCGAAATAGCGGAGATTGGAGGGGGCGCGCGGATCGGGGTCGCAGCCGTCGCGAACCGCCATCCGCGCGTAGGCGACCTCGAACGGCACCTCCAGCCAGACCGACCAGTCCCACAGGTCGCGAAGCTCGGGCCGATGCAGGAAGATGCCGTCCACGATGAGCACGGCGTCCCGCGGCGCGGTCACCCACTGCGCAGCCACCGGCGCGTCACGGCGCAGGTCGAACGCATCGAGCTGGAATCCTGTCGAGCCCGCCGTCTGTGCGCCGTCGCGGAAGGGGTCCAGCAGCACGCGGCGGAAGGTCGGGTAGTCGTACGAGTCGCGGTAGAAGCCCTCCGGCGATCGCCGGCCCCGTGCGTAGCGCTCGGCGCGCGGCCGGTGGAAGTCGTCGATGCTCGCCCGGTAGACGGCGACGCCGTCCTCCGAGAAGATCTCGGCGAGCCCATCGGCGAAGACGGTCTTGCCCGCGCCGTCCACGCCGTCCACGGCGAGGACGACGCGGCCCGCACGTCCCTGCAGCGCCTCGTCGCGCAGCGCGCGCCACAGCGTGGTGACGGGCGTGACCGGAAGGCGCATGGATCCAGCCTACGGCCGGGCCGCGCGGCCTCTCTCCTAGGCTGAACCGCATGCCCGAACTCGCCGCGCCCCTCATCGCGTGGTACCGCGAGAACGCACGCGATCTGCCGTGGCGGCGGCCTTTGTTCCTCGCCGCGTACGGCGCGTGGGGGGTGCTGGTGAGCGAGTTCATGCTGCAGCAGACACCGGTCACGCGCGTCATCCCGCATCTCGAAGCCTGGCTCGACCGCTGGCCCACCCCCGCGGCTCTGGCCGCCGACCCCCCGGCGGAGGCGGTGCGGCAGTGGGCGAACCTGGGGTATCCGCGTCGCGCACTGTGGCTGCACCGCGCGGCGGTGCAGATCCGCGACGAGCACCGCGGCATCGTGCCGCGCGACGTGGGCACGCTGCGGTCGCTGCCGGGCATCGGCGACTACACGGCGCGCGCGGTCGCGGTGTTCGCCTACGGCGACCGCCATCCGGTCGTCGACACGAACACGCGCCGCGTGCTGGCCCGTGCCGTGGCCGGCCGGTCGCAGCCCGGTCCCCCGTCGCGCCGCGATCTGGATGCGATGTCGGCGCAGCTGCCCGCCGCCGACGCCGAGTCGGCGATCGTCAACGCCGCCGCCATGGAGCTGGGCGCCGTGGTGTGCACGGCGCGCACCCCACTGTGCGGGGCATGCCCGATCTCGGATCGCTGCGCCTGGCGCGCGGCCGGCTTCCCGGACACCGGCGACGCGCGGCGCCGGCAGGCCCGCTACGACGGCAGCGACCGCCAGGCGCGCGGCGCCGTGCTCAAGGCGCTGCGGGATGCCGCTCCCGCTGCGGTTGCGCACCATGCGGTCATCCCCGACTGGCCGGATGCGGGTCAGCGCGATCGCGCGATCGACTCGCTCATCGCGGACGGGCTTGCCGAGGCGTCCGACGGCATGCTGCGCCTGCCGGGATGACCGCACCGGGCGATCGCGAGCTCGGTCTCAGCCGCCCACCGCGACGAGCTCGTCCACCAGACGCTCGATGCCCGCCGCGCCCGGCGACGCCGCCACCTCAGCCTGCAGCGCCCGCGCGCGATCCCGGTAGGAGGGCACGGAGAGCACGTCGTCGACGGCTCTGGCAATCGCGGCCGCATCCGGCCTTCCGGTCTTGAGGTTGACTCCGACACCCGACCACTCCACCCGCCGGGTCGTCTCGACCTTGTCTTCGGTGTCACCGGCCACCACGATCGGCACACCGTGCGAGATCGCGGCATTGAGCCCGCCGTACCCGCCGTTGGTCACGAAGACGTCGACTTTCGGCATGAGCAGGTCGTAGGGGACGAACTCCGCGGCGCGGGCGTTCACCGGCAGCGCACCCAGCGACTCGATCGGCGATCCGCCGGTCGTGACGATCACGAGCACATCCCTGTCCGCGAGCGCGCGCAGCGTCGGCAGGATCAGCTCCTCCGCGCGGACGTTGGCGATCGTGCCCTGCGACACGTGGACGACCGGCCGGCTGCCGTCGAGCTCGCCCCACCACGGCGGTGTCTCGCTCCCCCGCGCCGCACGGGAGACGGAGCCGACGAAGACCACGTTCTGAGGCAGGTCTCGGTGCGGATACTCGAAGCCCGCGACGGTGAACTGGGCGTACCGCTCGGCATGAACCCCCCAATCCATGAAGTAGCCGCCCAGTTCGGCCCCGGTGGTCTCGCGCACGAAGCGCTCGATCTGGCCCTGGGGCCTGCGGAGGACGACATGGCGCGCCATGATGTTCAGCGCGCGGTTGCGCAGTCGGCCGGCCGCGCTGTCCCGGGGCAGGATGCCCAGGCCCCATGGCGCGGTGTCGGCGCTGGACAGTCCCAGAGGAAGGATGCCGCACGCGATGATCGGCGGACGCGGATCGGGCGACAGCGCGAGTGCTGCCGCGCCCACGACGGTGAACTCCGTGATCACGGCATCGGTCGGCTCGGCGTCGGATGCGGCGCGCAGCGCACGATACTGATCCGGCGCCGGCGCCACGAAGAGCTCTTCGACGTTCCGCACCATCCCGGCGGTGCCGGCACGCCGGTCGCCCGCTGCCCGGGCCGCCGCGATCGCCTCCGCGTGGTCGACCTGTGCTCCTGGCGGCCACGGTACGAATTCGGCCCCGGCGTCCCGGACGGCGTCGGCGAATCGGTCACCGGCGAGGAATCTCACCCGGTGTCCGGATGCCGACATGCGGGCCGCCACGGCGAGCATGGGGGCGACGTGGCCATCGGCCACGTGGGCGGCGAGGAGTACCGAGTGCATCACGACCTCCGGAGTCGGTCAGCGTGTCGTTCGGCACGCGTGCAATTTCATGTTAGTAACATATACATGAAAACACGCAGCTACACCAGCCCCCTGCGTGCCCGGGCCGCCGAGCGCACTCGGCAGCGCATCCTCCAGGCGGCGTACGAGCGGATCTCACGCGAGTACTACGAGGACGTGACGCTCGACGCGATCGCGGAGGACGCCGAGGTCACGGTGCAGACGGTGCTGCGGCGCTTCGGCACCAAGACGGGGCTCGTGAGCGCCATCGTCGAAGACCGGACCCCGGGGGTCACCGCCCAGCGCGACGAGGCGCCCGTCGGCGACATTCCGGGCGCGATCGCGAACCTCTTCGACCACTACGAAGACATCGGCGACCTCGTGATGCTCCTGCTGCGGCAGGAGGAGCGGGTCGCGCCCTTCGCCGAGGTCACGGCGTTCGGCAGGGCGTATCACAATGCGTGGATCGATCGCGTGTTCGCGCCCTGGCTCGCGCAGCGCACCGGCACCGGCCGACGGATCCTGCACGACCAGCTCGTGGCGCTGTGCGACACCTACTTCTGGTACCTGCTGCGCCGGCAGCAGCGACTGCCGCGACCCCAGGCCGAGCGCGCGGTCGTGGAACTGGTGCAGCGCCTGCTCGCCTGACGCTAGTCGGCGTCGACGTCGCGCGGCTTCACGTAAGGGTCGGCGTCGCCGGCGTGGGTCGCCGTCGCGGCGAGTCCCGCCACGGCCTGGTCGCGCTCGCGCGCCTCGCGCAGCAGCTCCTCGATGTGGCCCGCGTTCTCGGGGATCGCGTCCGCGATGAACTCCAGCGTCGGGGTCAGCCGGACCCCGAGCCTGCGCCCCACTTCGGAGCGGAGCATCCCGGTCGCGGCCTTCAGAGCCGCGGCCGTGTCGGCGCGCTCCTTCTCGTCGCCGAGCACCGTGTAGAACACCGAGGCGTGCTGGAGGTCGCCGGTGACGCGGACGTCCGTGATGGTCACGAACCCCAGCCGCGGGTCGCGCAGCCCCTTCTCGAGGCGCTCGGCGATGAGCACGCGGATGCGGTCGGCCAGCCTGGCCTGTCGTTCACTGGACATTGGCTCTCCCTCTGGACAGGGACCGGGGCGCCCGGCGGGGCGCCCCGGCACCCGGATTCAGCCGCGAGGCTTCTCGACGAGCTCCGTGGTCTCGATCTCGTCACCGACCTGGATGTCGTTGTGCCTGCCCAGACCGATACCGCACTCGAAGCCCTCCCGGACCTCGGTGACATCGTCCTTGAAACGGCGCAGCGACTCGATCGCGAGACCGTCGGCGACCACCACGCCATCCCGGATGACCCGGGCCTTGGCGTTGCGGGTGATCGTCCCGGTGCGCACGATGACGCCCGCGATGTTGCCGAACTTCGAAGAGCGGAACACCTCGCGGATCTCGGCCACGCCGGACTGGACCTCTTCGTACTCCGGCTTGAGCATGCCCTTGAGGGACTGCTCGACATCCTCCAGAGCCGAGTAGATGACCGAGTAGAAGCGGATGTCGACGCCCTCGCGCGCAGCGCGCTCGCGCGCCTTCGCGTCCGGCCGGACATTGAACCCGATCACGATCGCATCGTCGATGGTGGCGAGGTTCACATCCGACTCGGTGATCGCGCCGACGCCGCGGTGGATGATGCGCAGCTGCACCGACTCGTCCACCTCGATCTTCATGAGGGACTCCTCCAGCGCCTCGACGGCACCGGACACGTCGCCCTTGATGATGAGGTTGAGCGATTCGACCTTGCCCTCCTCCAGCGCACGCGTGAAGTCCTCGAGCGAGATGCGCTTCCGGGCCTTGGCCAGCTGCGCGTTGCGCTCCGCCGCCTCGCGCTTCTCGGCGATCTGGCGGGCCGTGCGGTCCTCGTCGGTCACGATGAACGTGTCGCCGGCGCGCGGGACGGAGTTCAGACCCTGCACCTGGACCGGACGGGACGGAGCGGCCTCCTCGACGGCGTCGCCGTTCTCGTCGACCATCGCGCGGACGCGGCCGTAGGCCGTGCCCGCCACGATCGCGTCGCCGACGCGCAGCGTTCCCGACTGGATGAGGACGGTGGCCACCGAACCGCGGCCCTTGTCGAGCTTGGCCTCGATGGCGACGCCGCGCGCGGGCTTGTTCGGATTGGCCGTGAGGTCGAGCCCCGCGTCCGCGGTCAGCAGGACCGCGTCCAGGAGCTCCTGGATGCCGGTGCCGTTGCGGGCCGAGACATCCACGAACATCACGTCACCGCCATACTCCTCGGCGACCAGGCCGTACTCGGTCAGCTGCTGACGCACCTTCGCGGGATTGGCCTCGGGCTTGTCGATCTTGTTCACGGCGACCACGATCGGCACGTTCGCCGCCTGCGCGTGGTTCAGCGCCTCCACCGTCTGCGGCATGATGCCGTCATCGGCTGCGACCACGAGGATCGCGATGTCGGTCACCTGCGCGCCACGGGCTCGCATGGCCGTGAAGGCCTCGTGACCCGGCGTGTCGATGAAGGTGAGCGCACGCTCGATGCCCTCGTGCTCGGTCCACACCTGGTACGCGCCGATGTGCTGCGTGATGCCGCCGGCCTCGCCCTCGGTGACGTTCGTCTCGCGGATCGCATCGAGCAGGCGCGTCTTGCCGTGGTCGACGTGACCCATCACGGTCACCACCGGAGGACGGATCTCGAGGTCTGCCTCGTCCTCTTCCTCCAGCTCCTTCTCGAGGTCGAGCCCGAAGCCCTCCAGGAGCTCCTTGTCCTCGTCCTCGGGCGAGACCATCTGGATCTTGTAGCCGAGCTCGGCACCGAGCACCTCGAAGGTCGCCTCGTCGAGCGACTCGGTCGCCGTGGCCATCTCACCGAGGTTGAACAGGATCGTCACCAGGGTGCCCGGCTGCACGGTGTAGCCGCGCAGCGCCTCGATCTTGTCGGCGAGGTCGGAGATCGATGCGCCGCGACGGAGGCGGATGATCTCGCCGCTGCCCTTCTGGACGTTGACGCCGCCGACGACCGGGGCATCCCGCATCTCGAATTCCTGGCGCTTGGCGCGACGCGACTTGCGCTGCTTCGACTTGCCGCCGCCCTTGCCGAAGGCACCCGCCGTGCCCCCACCGGGGCCGCGACCGCGTCCCCCGCCGCCGGGACGGCCGGCGAAGCCGCCGGGACCGCCGGGGCGACCCGCGAAGCCGCCGCCGGCGCCCGGACGACCGGGACCACCGGAGCGCTGCTGGAACGGCGCCCCCGGGCGACCCGTGCGGGCGCCTCCGGGGCGCGGCGCACCGGGACGCGGCGCACCGGGGCGCGGCGCCTGCGGACGCGGGATGTTGCCGGGGTTCGGCCGCTGGCCCATCCCCTGCTGCGAGGAGAACGGGTTGTTGCCCGGACGCGGGCCGGCGGGACGCTGGCCCATCCCCTGCTGCGAGGAGAACGGGTTGTTGCCGGGACGGGGCGCACCGGGACGCGGGGCCGGCGCGGCCGGCTTCGCGGGGCCGGGGGTCGGCGCCGCGGGAGCGGCATCCGCCTGTGCAGCCGCCGGGGCGGCCGACGCCGGAGCCTCGTCGAGGGCGGGCGCAGGCTCGGCGGCCGGCTTCGCGGCAGCGGCCGGCGCGGCGGTCTCGGCCGCGGGCGCGCTGGGCTTGGCGGCGCGCTTGGCACCCGTGGCGGCCGGCTTGGCCTCAGTCTCGGTCTTCTTGCCGGCGCCGGCCGCCTCCAGGGCGGCGCGGAGCCGTCGAGCCACCGGGGGCTCGATGGTCGATGAGGGGCTCTTGACGTACTCGCCGAGCTCCTTCAGCTTCTCGAGGGCGACTTTGCTGTCGACGCCGAGCTCGGAAGCGATCTCGTGCACGCGTGGTTTTGCCACAGTTCTCCTGTCTGGGGTCCGTCCCGGGACAGGAGCGGACCATCAATTGCGGACGGGTCTCATTTCGAGCCGTTCACTTTGTGTCCATAGCCGTTTCAGCCTTTTCGCTGCAGATGCTCTTCGATGGCCTGCGTGTCCAGAGGTCCTGACGCACGCAGTGCACGGGTGAAAGCGCGGCGCCGCAGAGCGGCCTCCATGCATTCCGGCGTGTCGTGCAGCCACGCGCCCCTGCCCGGGAGTCGAGCATGCTCGTCGATGACGACTGCCGAATCCACGGCGACCACCCTCAGGAGAGCGGATCGGGGGGCACGCACGCGGCATCCGACGCACGTCCGTACGGGAACCATCCTACACCCCGCGGCGATCAGGCCTCTTCGAGGACGCTGTCAGGCTGGATGTCGATCTTCGCCCCGGTCAGCTTCGCGGCCAGGCGTGCGTTCTGGCCCTCCTTGCCGATCGCGAGCGAGAGCTGGTAGTCGGGCACGAGCGCCCGGACGGCCTTCGTGTTCGCGTCGAGGACGAACGCCGAGGTGACCTTCGCCGGCGACAGCGCATTGGCGACGAACGTCGCCAGGTCCTCGTCGTAGTCGACGATGTCGATCTTCTCCCCGCCGAGCTCCTCGGTGACCGCGCGCACGCGACGGCCGAGCTCGCCGATGCAGGCGCCCTTCGCGTTGATCGAGGGGTCGTTCGCGCGCACTGCGATCTTGCTGCGATGCCCGGCCTCCCGCGCCAGCGAGACGATCTCGACGAGGCCGCCGGCGATCTCGGGGACCTCCAGCGCGAAGAGCTTGCGGACCAGTCCCGGATGCGTGCGCGACACCGTGATCGACGGGCCCTTGGCGCCCTTGGCGACGGCGGTCACGTAGACCCGCAGCCGGGAGCCGTGCGGGTACTCCTCCCCCGGCACCTGCTCCTCGGGCGGCAGGATCGCCTCCACCGAACCCAGGTCCACGTGCACCATGCGGGGATTCGGGCCCTGCTGCACGACACCGGCGACGATGTCGCCCTCCTTGCCGCGGAACTCGCCGAGCACGGCGTCGTCGGCGATGTCGCGCAGGCGCTGGCTGATCACCTGCTTGGCCGCGAACGCGCCGATGCGCCCGAAGTCCTCGGGCAGCGCCTCCTCCTCGCCGATGACCGCGCCCTCCTCGTCCAGGAGCGGCACGAAGATCGAGACGTGCCCGGTCTTGCGGTCCAGTTCGACGCGCGCGCCCTCGGGCAGCGTGCCGGTCGGGGAGCTGTGCTTGGCGTAGGCGGTGAGGATGGCCTGCTCGATGATCCGCACCAGCTCATCGAACGGGATCTCCTTCTCGCGCTCGATGGAGCGCAGCAGCGTCAGATCGATATCCACAGCGGCCTCCGTTTTCAGCTTTCATCCGGAGCGCAGCGCGCACCGGCATCCCTACAACGCTACCCGATGCCCGTATGCTCACCGCTGTGGGATCCGATGGGGACGGCAGGGCAGAAGGCGTGAAGGATGCGGCCCGCGCCGCAGAGTCGAACACACTGCTGCGCGTGCTCGCCCGCTGCGGGTTCGCGGCCAACGGCATCGTGCACATCGCGGTCGGCGCGATCGCGCTGGCGATCGCATTCGGCGGGGACGGCGACGCCGATCAGACCGGGGCGCTCAAGGCGCTCGCCGCGGCGCCGCTCGGCTTCGCCCTGCTCTGGGTGCTCGCGGTCGCGCTGTGGGCGCTGGCCGCGTGGCATCTGGTCGAGGGGATCCTCGCCCGAGCGTCCGGCACGGTGCAGCACTGGCGCGTGCGCCTGTCGGAGTGGGGACAGACGGTGGTGTTCGCCGCGCTCGGCGTGCTCGCGGCATCCGTCGCCCTGGGCGCCCGCCCCGACGCCGAGGAAGCCGCGGAGGAAGCGAGCCGCGGCGTGCTGTCGATCCCCGGAGGGCCGTTCGTGCTCGCCGCGGTGGGCGTCGCGATCGGGATCACGGGTGTCGTGTTCGTGGTGATGGGCATCCGTCGCAGCTTCGAGCAGAAGATCCGCGTCCCCCGGGGCGCCTGGGGCGCGGCGGTGAAGACGCTGGGGGTGGTGGGTTTCATCGCCAAGGGCGTGGCGCTGGCGATCGTCGCGGTGCTGCTGCTGATCGCGGCGGTGCGCGTCGACCCCGAAACGGCGGGCGGACTCGACGGCGCCATGACCGCGCTGCTCGCGCTGGCGTACGGACCGTGGATCGTCGGCGCTGTCGGCGTCGGCCTGATCGCCTACGGGCTCTTCTGCCTCACTCGTGCCCGGTACGAGCGACTGTGATCAGCGCGGCGCCGAGTCGAGGTCGCTGAGGGCGCGGATGAGGCGGAACAGCTCGCCCACCCGCGTCTGATCCATCCGCAGCGCGAGCCGCGGCATCCCCAGCCGGTCCTCGTCGTCGCGCTCGACGCGCATCGGATCGGTGCGTTCGATGCGCCCCGCCGCCAGCAGGTCGCCGAACCGCTCGTTGAGCACCTCGATCTCGGCATCCGTCGGGGCGGCGTTCAGGCGCAGCACCAGCATCCCGCCCACCCAACGCATCGAATCGAAATTGCGCCAGAAGCCGACGATGTCCTCCAGCGCGGCATCCACCGAGTCGGTGATCAGCACACGGTCGAGATCATGCGGCGAGATGACGCCGGACGGGATCAGCTGCTCGTCGACGAAGCGCTGCAGGCCGTGCCAGAAGGTCCCGCCGGGCTCATCGAGCAGCACGATCGGCACCGGCTCCGCCTTGCCGGTCTGCTGCAGGGTGAGCAGCTCGAACATCTCGTCCAGCGTGCCGAACCCACCGGGCACGCACACGAAGCCGCGGGACTCCTTGACCAGCATCAGCTTGCGGGTGAAGAAGTACTTCATCGCGACGTTGCGGGCGTTGCCCTCGACGATCGCGTTCGGCTTCTCCTCGAACGGGAGCCGGATCGACACGCCGAGCGAGTGGTCGGGACCGGCGCCCTCCGCGGCGGCCTGCATGATGCCCGGTCCTGCGCCGGTGACCACCATCCACCCCGCCCGCGCCAGCGCCGCGGCGATCTCGGACGCCTGCCGGTACAGCTTGTCGTGGGCGAGCGTGCGGGCGGAACCGAAGATCGTGACCTTCGGGACGTCCTCATAGGGCGCGAACAGCTGGAACGCCGAGCGCATCTCGCTCAGCGCCGCGGTGGTGATCTTGAGATTCAGCCGATCGGTGCCATCCATCCCGAGCCCGATGCCGGTGGCGAGGATCCGCGCGATGAGCTCGGCGTTCTCGGTGATCCCGGCCGTCGCGATGGCGGCGCGCAGTGCTTCGGTGACGGTGTGCGGGATCGGGTTGTCGGGCACGGTGCGCATGATGCCAGGATGCCACGGCCCGGGGACCGCACCGCTCGGCGACCGCTCAGCCGCGTGCCGCCCACACCGCGTCGGGAGTGCGCAGGGCGCTCGCCGTGAGCACGCAGAGACCGGCGACCTCGAGAGCCCCGCCGGCGACCGCGAACCACTCCCCGCCCCCGAGGATGTTGACGACGTGGCCGATCGTCCAGCACATGATGAGCACGCCGCTCCACCAGGGCAGTGTGGGCGACATCACGACCGCGAGCCCCAGCAGCAGCGTGCCCAGCAGATTCCCGATCACGAACAGGAGGAAGAACGGCAGTGCGGCGGGGTTCGCGGTCACGGCGTCGACGGCGGCACCGGCGTCCGGCGCCAGCTCCGCCAGTGCCAGCGAGTAGAAGTTCGTCATGTTGATGCCGAAGTACGCGACGTATCCCGCGATCATGAGCACCGCCGCAGACAGCGCCAGCGCCGGCCGGCCGACGCGCAGCACCCGCAGCGCTGCAAGCACCCCGGGAACGGCCAGCAGGCAGCCCACGAGCGCGAAGAGCGTCGCTGCGAGCATCGTGTCTGCGTGGGCGGCGAAGAATCGGAGCGACTCCTCCCCCGTCCCTTCGTCTCCGCCGGTTCTGGTCGCAGCGACGGCGTACAGGGTGTTGCACGCCAGCTGGAAGGCGAACGCCAGCGGCAGCGCGACAGCGCCCGAGATCCGTCGGAAGGCGACGGTGCGATCGGCGGTCCACAGTGCCGGTTCAGCGGTCAGTGTGTCGGTCATCTCTCCTCCTGTGCGCCGGCCCTTCCGGCTCTTCTCGACACTCGCGCGAGCAATGGGGTGGGCGCCATCGGGGCAGCACGGGATTCGGCTGCGTGCTGACACGGATGCCCGGTCCGGCGCCGCGCTCTATGGTGAAGTCGTGCGAGCCACGCGACGCTGGGGTCCATGGGCGATCGCCGCCGCCTGGACGGTCACGGCAGTGGCGGTGACCGCGGCGGCGACAATCGCCCCTGCACGCACCTTCGGCGATCCTGCCGTCATCACGGCGGTGCTCGTCGGCGTCGTGCCCCTCGCCCTGTCGGTCGTGCTCGCCCGGCGAGCAGCCGGCCACCCCGCCGGTCCCCTGCTGGCGGCAGCAGGTTCGGTGCTGATCGTCATGTCCCTTCCCCTCGGGGCCGATGCCGGCCCCTTCGCCGGCACCTGGACGCTGCTCTATCTGCCCTTCGCCGTGCTGCTCGTGCTGCTTCCGGACGGCCGGGCAGCCTCGCCGAGGTGGCGAGCGGTCGCCTGGGCGGTCACCGGGGTCGCCGTGGCGTTCGCCCTGGCCGCCGCGGCGGAGACGCTCTCCGTCCCGCGCACCCTCCTCGAGGTCGTGGCGATGGCCTTGCTGGTCGCATTCCTCGCGCTGCTGGTCGCCTGCGCGGCGGCGCCGATCGCCCGCTACGGGCGTTCGGACGAACGCGCGCGCATGCGGCTGCGGTGGATCTACGTCGTGGGCATGACGCTGCCCTTCACGCTGCTGCTGTGCTGGGCCAGCTACCTCGTCCTGGGCACTCCCGATCTGGTCGCACTGGGAATCGGCCTCATGTACCTGCTGCTGCCGGCCGGGGTCGCGGTGGCGATCGTGCGCCCGAACCTCTTCGACATCGACCGGGCCGCCGTGGCGGCAGTCACGGCGGCGTCTCTGGTCGTCGCGGCGCTCGTCGTCCTGTCGGCGGTCGCGGCGGTCGCGGGCGTGACGATGCTCGACTGGCCGGCGGCCACGGCGATCGGCGTCACCGCGATGCTCACGATGGCCGCCGCGATCGCCTACCCCTGGCTGCGCCGGGCGGTCGAGCGGATGCTGTACCCCGAGCGCGGACGCGCGCTGGCTGCGCTGGAGCAGCTCGCAGCGGGCGTGGATACCGGTGATGCGCAGCCTGAGGAGGTCGAGGCCGTGCTGCGTGCGACCCTGCGCGATCCCGGCCTGGTCGTAGGGATCCGTCCGCTCGGCGGGGGCCCGCTCGTCGGACTCGACGGTGAGCCGGTACCGGTCGCCGAGACCACGACGGATGTCACGGTACGCGGCGAGAGCATCGGCGCCATCGTGCCGTCGTCGGCGCGAGCCAAGCGCCCGGCGGTCGCGGTCGCCCGCGCCACCGCGCCGCTGGTCGACGCGGTGCGGCTGCAGGCCGCGCTGCGCCGTGCCACCGCCGAGGTCGAAGCGTCTCGCGCCCGCCTTCTCAGCGCGGGCCACGAAGAGCGCCGCCGCCTGGAGCGCGACCTGCACGACGGCGCGCAGCAGCGGCTCGTGGCCCTGGGGATGCGCCTGCGCGTCCTCCAGCGCACCTCCGCACCCGATGCGCAGACGGCGGCCGCCCTCGACGGCGCGGTGGCCGAGCTGGGCACCGCGGTCGCCGAGCTGCGCCGGCTCGCCCACGGCGTGCGACCGAGCCTGCTCGACGACGGTCTCGATGCGGCGCTGGCCGACATGACGCGTCGCGCTCCGTCCGCGATCGAGCTCGATGTCCGTGCCGCGGAGCTGCCCGACATCGTGGCGACCACCGCCTACTTCGTCGTGAGCGAGGCCGTCGCCAATGCGCTGCGGCACGCCGCGGCATCCCGCATCCGCGTGAGCGTGCGCGATGACGCCGGCGTCCTGCGTGTGCGGGTGGAGGACGACGGACGCGGCGGGGCCGCCCTCCGGCCGGAGGGCGGCCTCACCGGGCTCGCCGACCGTGTCGGCGCGCTCGGCGGGGAGTTCAGCGTGTCGTCGCGAAGGGGCGAGGGGACCACGGTGGAGGCGAGGATCCCATGCGCGTGGTCATAGGCGAGGATTCCGTCCTCTTCCGTGAGGGTCTGGCGGCCCTGCTGGCGACCGCCGGGCACGAGATCGTCGGTCGCGCGGATTCGGCCGCCACTGCGGTCGCCCAGGTGCGCGCACACGGCCCCGACATCGTCGTCCTCGACATCCGGATGCCGTCGCGCGATGAGGGCATCGCCGCGGCGCTCGAGATCCGGGCGTGGGATCGGCCCACCCCCGTGATGCTGCTGTCGCAGCACATCGAGACGCGACGCACGGTCGAGCTCGTCGCCGGCGGCGCGATCGGCTACCTGCTGAAGGACCGTGTGCTCGACGTCGACGATTTCCTCGCCGCGCTCGATCGCGTGGCCACCGGCGGCACGGCGCTGGACCCCGAGGTCGTGACCCGGCTGCTGGGAACCGCGCGGGCGTCTTCCGTGCTCGACGCACTCACGCCCCGTGAACTCGATGTGCTCGCGCTGATGGCCGAGGGCTGGTCGAACGCCGCCGTCGCGCAGCGACTCTTCCTGTCCGAGCGCACGATCGAGACGCACACCGGCAGCATCTTCGCCAAGCTGGCACTGCCCGAGTCCCCCGAGGAGAACCGCCGCGTGCGCGCGATCCTCACGTACCTGGACGCGCGGATCGACGGAGCGCGCGCTACCGGGTCGAGCTGAGGCGGGCGACGGCCGCGGCCGCCGGCACCACCTCGCGCTCGCCGGAGCGACGATCCCACAGCTCCACCTCACCGGCGGCGGCACCGCGCCCCACGATGACGATGCGCGGCACGCCGATGAGCTCGGCATCCGCGAACTTCACCCCGGGCGAGACCTTGGCGCGGTCGTCGTAGAGGACGTCGAGCCCGGCCGCCTCGAGGTCGTCGGACAGCTGCGCAGCCAGCTCGAACGCCACGGCGTCCTTGCCCGTGGCCACCACGTGCACGTCGAACGGCGCGACGGGCTCGGGCCAGATGAGCCCGCGGTCGTCGTTGTTGAGCTCGGCGATGATCGCGAGGATCCGGGTGACCCCGATGCCGTACGAGCCCATGGTCACGGTCACGAGCTTGCCGTTCGGGTCGAGCACCTGAAGGCCCAGCGTCTCGGCGAAGAAGCGGCCGAGCTGGAAGACATGCCCGATCTCCATGCCGCGGGCCAGGCTCACGGGGCCCGAGCCGTCCGGGGCGGGGTCCCCCTCGCGCACGTTCGCCACCTCGACGAACCCGTCGGCGGTGAAGTCGCGTCCGGCGACGAGCGAGTGCACATGCTTCTCGTCGATGTTCGCGCCGGTGATCCAGGAGGTGCCGTCGACCACGCGGGGGTCGAGGAGGTAGCGGATGCCGGTGGCCGACTCCTCGCCGAGGATCGGCCCGGTCTCGGACCACGGTCCGATGTACCCCCGCACCAGCAGCGGGTGCCGCTCGAAGTCCTCATCGGTGGCCGCCTCCACCTCAGCGGGCGCGAAGGCGACCTCGGCCCGCTTGTCGTCGATCTCGCGGTCGCCGGGGATGCCGACGACGACCAGCTCGCGCGTGCCGTCCAGGTGCGTGAGAGCCAGCACGACGTTCTTGAGCATGTCGGCGGCGGTGTACGAGCCGTCCAGCACCGCGTTCGAATGCGCCACGAGGGTCTCGATCGTGGGTGTGTCCGGCGAGTCGAAGATCACCGGCTCCGGGAGGCCGTCGAACGGGATCGGCTCGGGCGCGACCGTCGTGAACGCCTCGACGTTCGCGGCATAGCCTCCTGCCGACCGCACGAACGTGTCCTCCCCCACGGGCGTCGGGTGCAGGAACTCCTCGCTGCGGGCGCCGCCCATGAGGCCGTTGTCGGCCGCGACGATCACGTACTCCAGTCCCAGACGCCGGAAGATGCGCTCGTACGCGTCGCGCTGCGCCATGTACGAGGCATCCTGCCCCTCGTCGGTGTAGTCGAACGAGTAGGCGTCCTTCATCGTGAACTCGCGACCGCGCAGCAGGCCCGCACGCGGACGCGCCTCGTCACGGTACTTGTCCTGGATCTGGTAGATCATCAGCGGCAGGTCCTTGTACGACGAGTACAGGTCCTTCACCAGCAGCGTGAACATCTCCTCGTGGGTCGGCGCGAGCAGATAGTCGGCGCCGCGACGGTCCTTGAGGCGGAAGATGCCGTCGCCGTACGACGTCCATCGGCCGGACTGCTCGTACGGTTCGCGCGGCAGCAGCGCCGGGAAGTGCACCTCGTAGGCGCCCGCGTTCGCCATCTCCTCGCGGATGACCGCCTCGATCCTGGCCTTGACCTTCAGGCCCAGTGGCAGCCAGGTGAAGATGCCGGGTGCGGTGCGGCGGATGTAGCCGGCGCGCACCAGCAGCCGGTGACTGGCGACCTCGGCATCGGCCGGGTCTTCGCGGAGGGTACGGAGGAAGAAGTGCGAGAGACGGGTGACCACGAGGGTCAAGTCTAGGGAATGGGATGCGCCGACCCGGTGCCGTCCCGCCGTCGGCGGCCCCGCGTAGGGTACCCGCATGGCCATCCGACAGCACGTGCTCGACTGGCTGCTCGACTCCGACCCGGCGATCCGCTGGCAGGTCGAGCGCGACCTGGCGGGAGCCCCGCCGGACACGTGGGAGGCGACGCGCGCGCGGGTCGCGACGGAGGGATTCGGCGCCGCCCTGCTCGCCGAGCAGGACGAGGACGGCCAGTGGGCGGGCGGCTCCTTCTTCCCCGCGGGCTTCTTCGGCAGCCCGGAGAGCGAGGCGCCGGGCCAGCCCTGGGTGGCGACGACGTGGGCGCTCAAAGACCTGCGGGAGTGGGGCGTGGATGCCGCGGTGCTCGGCGACACCGCAGCGAAGCTCGACGCGAACAGCCGCTGGGACTATGAGGACCTGCCGTACTGGGGTGGCGAGGTCGACGTGTGCATCAACTCCTACACGCTCGCCAGCGGCGCATGGCTCGGCGCGGACGTGTCGCAGCTGGTCGCGTGGTTCCCGGCACACCGCCTCTCCGACGGCGGCTGGAACTGCGAGGCCGAGGAGGGCGACTCCGTGCGCTCCTCCTTCCACTCCACGCTGAACGCGGTGCGCGGCATCCTGCAGTATGAGCAGCTCACCGGCGATGCCTCGATGCGCGACGCCCGCCACGGCGGAGAGGAGTATCTGCTCAGCCGCCGCCTCATGTTCCGCGCATCGACGGGCGAGCAGGTGGGCGAGTTCGTCACCCGGTTCGTGTACCCGAACCGCCACCGGTACAGCGCCCTCGTCGCGCTCGACCACTTCCGCGACGTCTCGCTGTTCGTAGGAACGCCGCCGGACCCGCGCCTGGCGGATGCGGTCGAGGCCGTGCGCGCCGCCCGTCAGCCCGACGGCACCTGGCTGCAGACCACTCCCCTGCCGGGCCGCACCTGGTTCGATGTGGACGTGCCCGAAGGAGAGCCCTCCCGCTGGCTCACGCTGATGGGCACCCGCGTGCTCGAATGGTGGGACGCCGCGCACTGACCCGCGGAGCCGTCCGCCCACCGGGCGTGTCTACACTGACGGGGTGCCCGCCCGTCGACCTCGCATCACCTCGGTCGCTACCGACGTGCTCACCGCGACATTCGCCGAGCTCGCTCGCGAGCTCGACCTGCCGACCGGCTTTCCGACTCAGGTCCGCGCCGAGGCGGAGGCTGCCGCCCGCAGCGTGCCCGTCGATCCGGATGCGGCCGACCTGCACGACCTGCGCGGCATCCCGTTCGTCACGATCGATCCGCCGGGGTCGACCGACCTCGATCAGGCCCTGCACATCGAGCGCACGTCGGACGGCGCGGTGCTGCACTATGCGATCGCGGACATCGCGGCCTTCGTGACGCCCGGCGGCGCAGTGGATGCCGAGGCCCGTCGCCGCGGGCAGACGCTCTATGCGCCCGACCGGCGCTTCCCGCTGCACCCCGAGGTGCTCAGCGAGCAGGCGGCGTCCCTCCTCCCCGACGAAGATCGCCGTGCCTTCGTGTGGCGATTCGAGCTCGACGACGGCGCGCGGCCCGTCCGGACCACGCTGACACGCGCGGTCGTGCGCTCGCGCGCGCAGTGGAGCTACGCCGATGCCCAGCGGGCGATCGACAGCGGCCATCCCCCGGCGGCCCTGGCCGCCCTCCCGTGGTTCGGCGCGGAGCGCGCCGCCCGAGAGAGCGAGCGGGGCGGGGCGAGCCTGAACGTGCCCGAGGTGGAGATCGAGGCCGATGACGGCCGCTACCGGCTGCAGCTGCGGGCCGCGCGGCCGGTCGAGGAGTGGAACGCGCAGGTGTCGCTGCTGACCGGCATGGCAGCCGCCGACCTCATGCTCGCCGGAGGCGTCGGCATCCTGCGGACGATGCCGGCGGCCGAGGCGGCGGACGTGGCGGACTTCCGCACGCAGACCGTCGCGCTCGGGCTGCCCTGGCCCGAGGGGCAGACCTACGGCGACTATCTGCGGGGACTGCCCGACGGCGATCCGGCGGCGCTCGCGGTGCGGCATGCCGCGGCATCCTTCTTCCGCGGCGCCGGCTACGCGGCGTTCGACGGCGACCCGCCCGCCGACCCGCTGCAGTCGGCGGTTGCCGCACCGTACGCGCACACGACCGCGCCCATCCGCCGGCTCGTCGACCGCTGGTCGCTCGTGATCTGCGAGGCCCTCGCGGCCGGACGCGAAGTGCCCGGTTGGGCGCGCGAGAGTCTTCCGGAGCTGCCGGGGCTCATGGGCCGCAGTGAGCAGCTCGCCAACCGGCTCGAGAACGCGTCGGTGGATCGCGTCGAGGCCGCGGTGCTGCGCCCCTACGAGGGCGAGGTCTTCCGCGGGGTCCTGCTCGGCCGGCGCGGCGACGGCGCCCGCGTGCAGCTGAACAACCCGCCGGTGAGCGTGAACGTGCCCGACCTGCAGGCGGCCGCGGGATCGGTGGTGCGGCTGCGGCTGATGCGTGCCGATGTGGCGACCGGCGAGGTCGCGTTCGAACCGGTCGCCTGAGCGGGGATGCGGGACTGAGAGCCCCCTGAGTATTCCGTGGTGGACATGTCGCCCGGCGTAGGGTGAAGCAAGCGATCGGCATCCGCCTTTGGCTCCGCGGCCTCCGGGTCCCGATCGAAGAGCAGGTGCTCTCATCTCCATCGCAGTGACCGAGTCTCGACTCGGATCCGTTCGACAGACCTACGCCCGGACCGAGGATTTCCCTCCGCTCACGCACGCGTTCACGGATGTGGCCCGCGTCGTCCGCGAGACCGGGCTGCTCCGGCGCACGCCGTGGTTCTACGCCCTCGTCGGCGCCCTCATCGTCGCGGGATTCGGCGGCTGCATCGCGGGCTTCATCCTGCTGGGTCAGAGCTGGTATCAGCTGCTCATCGCGGGTGCCCTCGGCATCCTGTTCACGCAGGTCGCGTTCCTCGCGCACGAAGCGGCGCATCGCCAGATCCTGACCTCGGGGCCGGCGAACTTCCGGCTGGCGGCGGTGCTGGGCGGCATCGTCGGCATGAGCTATCACTGGTGGGACAGCAAGCACACGCGCCATCACGCGAATCCGAACCGGGTCGGCAAGGACCCCGACATCGAGATCGACACGATCTCGTTCCTCGAGACGGACGCGGCGAAGGCGCGCGGCCCGCTCCGCGCGATCACCCGCCACCAGGGCTGGCTGTTCTTCCCGCTGCTGACGCTCGAGGGCATCAACCTGCACTTCCTGGGGATCAAGCACCTGCTGACCGCGAAGAAGGTCAAGGGGCGCTGGCGCGAGCTGGCCGGCATCCTCGTGCGGCTCGCCGTCGTGATCGTCCCGGTCTTCCTGTTCCTGCCGCTGGGGATGGCGTTCGCCTTCATGGCTGTGCAGCTGGCCGTCTTCGGCGTGTACATGGGCGCCGCGTTCGCACCCAACCACAAGGGCATGCCGATCATCGCGCCGGACGCGAAGCTCGACTTCTTCAGCAAGCAGGTGCGCACCTCGCGCAACATCTCCGGCGGCTGGTGGGCGACGTGGCTCATGGGCGGACTGAACTACCAGGTCGAGCACCACCTGTTCCCGAACATGCCCCGACCCGCGCTGTCGAAGGCGCGCGAGATCGTCATCGATCAGTGCCGGGCGCTGAACGTGCCGTACACCGAGACGACGTTGTGGCGCTCGTACGCGATCGTCGTCGCCTACCTCAACCGCGTCGGGCTGGCCGCACGCGACCCGTTCGACTGCCCGGTCGTGTCGACGTACCGTCGCGCCTGAATCCCGCACGGTGGTGCGGCGCACATCATGAATGCGTCGGTGTCGGTGGACGAGTTCATCGCGGATGACGACGATGATCCGGGCGCGATGTCCACCCGGACCAGCGCACCGCTCGCTCACACATAGATACGAATGTCGCAGGGTCCTGCGAGTATGTGACCATGGCGATCTTCTCCGAACTCGAACAGCGCATGGCGGCGCTGCGAAGTGCTCGGCGAGGACGTGCACGACATGTCCGCCACGATTGCGCTGCTCAGCGACGACGACGTCGCGCGCCTGATCGAACAGGCGGGTGCCCTCGCTCGCAGTGCCAAGAAGATCGGAATCATCGCCTCCGGTGTCGCCGCACAGCGCTCCAACCGCGACGCGGGGCACGCGGGTCTCGCTCAGAAGCGCGGCTATCGCAACCCGGTGTCCCTCGTGCAGGATCTCACCGGATCGACGAGAGCGGATGCCGCCAGGGCGGTGCGCCTCGGCGAGTCGCTGCTCGACTCCACACCGCCGGCGTCCGCTCCGCCCGCGTCCTGCGACGAGCCGCCCACCGCGCCCGCGCTCGACCCATGGCACGCGCCGCTCGGCCGCGCGCTCATCACGGGCACCGTCTCGTCCGCGCAGCATGATGCGATCCTGCGCGGACTCGGCGAGCCCCCGGCGCTCGACCCGGAGGCCATCGTGTGCTCGTGCGCAACGGAGCCCTGCGTCTGCGTGGCGGCCGCGACGGCGACCGTGCACGAAGCGTGGTCGCTTGCCGCTGAGCAGCTCATCGACGAGTCGTTGCACCGCACCGTCGACGAACTGCGCCACACCGCGCGTGTCGTGCGCGACCAACTCGATCCGGAGGGAGCAGAGCAGCGGTATCTCGCGCGCTGGCAGGCTCGCTCCTTCCGAATCTGGACCGACCAGACCGGCACGCACCGCGGCTCGCTCGTCTTCGATGACGACGGTGCGGCCTGGATCCGTGCGATCACCGAGACGGCATTGCGACCGCGCCGCGGCGGGCCCCGCTTCGTCGACCCTGACGAGAAGAAGCGCGCGCAGCGGCTCGTCGATGACCCGCGTACAAATGACCAGCTCATGTACGACCTCATCATCGACGTGCTGCGATCCGGTTCGCTCGCCGACGCCGACAGCGTCTTCGGCACCCGGCAGGCAGGAGTGCGCGTCGTCACAGTCACCGCTGCGTCACCGGCCGACTCCGGGTCGACGGGCCGGGTCGCCATCACCGCGCACTTCGAAGACTCCGGCGCCGTCATGCCCGTCTGGGCTGCTGCGCAGCGCACCTGCACCACCGGCAGCATCGATGTCACCGTCGACCGCGACGGCAATCCTCTCTACCTCGGCCGCGAATCCCGGCTCTTCTCACCGAAGCAGCGCCTCGCGCTCGCGCTGCGCGACGGCGGCTGCCGCTGGACGGGATGCGACCGACCCGCACACTACTGCGAGAGCCAGCACATCGACCACTACGTCGAGGACGAGGGTCACACCGACATCGACCGGGGCATCCTGCTCTGTCGCTTCCACCACATGAACCTGCACCACGGCGGGTGGCGCATCACTCGGAGTGGGCTCGGAGACTTCCTGCTCCACGCACCGGATCGCACCGACCCGATCGTCTTGAGACCTCGACTGCACCTGAAGTATGCGTGGGAGCACATCGAGCCTCCCCCGAAGAGGTTCCGCGCCGCCGCGGCGTGACCTGCTCAGCCGGTGACGACCTGCGCGGTGCCCAGGGGCGCGTCCTGCCCCATCTCGGCGGCGATGCGATTCGCCTCCTCGATGAGGGTCGCGACGATCTCGGATTCCGGGACCGTCTTGATGACCTGGCCCTTCACGAAGATCTGACCCTTGCCGTTCCCGCTGGCGACGCCCAGATCGGCCTCGCGGGCCTCCCCCGGGCCGTTGACGACGCAGCCCATGACGGCCACGCGCAGGGGCACGGTGAGCTCCTTCAGCCCCTCGGTGACCGAGTCGGCGAGCGTGTAGACATCCACCTGCGCGCGCCCGCACGACGGGCAGGACACGATCTCGAGCTTGCGCTCGCGAAGATTCAGCGACTGCAGGATCTGGTGACCGACCTTGACCTCCTCGGCCGGCGGCGCCGACAGCGACACGCGGATGGTGTCGCCGATCCCCTCGGCGAGCAGGATGCCGAAGGCGGTCGCCGACTTGATCGTGCCCTGGAAGGCGGGGCCCGCCTCGGTCACGCCGAGGTGCAGCGGCCAGTCGCCGCGCTCGGCCAGCAGGCGGTACGCCTTGACCATGACGATCGGGTCGCTGTGCTTGACCGAGATCTTGAAGTCGTGGAAGTCGTGCTCCTCGAACAGCGATGCCTCCCATACCGCGCTCTCGCAGAGCGCTTCGGGTGTGGCCTTTCCGTACTTCTCGAGCAGCCGCGGGTCGAGCGAGCCCGCGTTCACGCCGATCCGCAGCGACACCCCGGCGGCCTTGGCGGCGGCGGCGATCGCGCCGACCTGGTCGTCGAACTTGCGGATGTTGCCGGGGTTGACCCGCACCGCTGCGCATCCGGCGTCGATGGCCTGGAATACGTACTTCGGCTGGAAGTGGATGTCAGCGATCACGGGGATCTGGCTCTTGCCCGCGATGATGTGCAGCACGTCGGCGTCATCCTGCGAGGGCACCGCCACCCGCACGATCTCGCAGCCGGATGCCGTCAGCTCGGCGATCTGCTGCAGCGTCGCGTTGATGTTGGTCGTCGGGGTCGTCGTCATCGACTGGACGCTGATCGGCGCGTCGCCGCCGACGAGCACCTTCCCCACCCGGATCTGACGGCTCTTGCGCCGAGGGGACAGCACTTCCGGCACACGCGGCATCCCGAGATTCACTGCTGGCACGCCGTCCAGCCTACGCCGCGCGGATGGGAGACGGCCGGGTGCGCTCAGCCGCCCAGCTTGCGCATCTCGGCCTGGATCTGTGATTCGTTCGGGCCGCGGCGGCCGGGGCCGTAGGTGCCGATCGCGCTGAACACGACGGCGATCCCGAGTCCGAACATGGGCCACATCGGCCAGAAGTAGCCCATCCCGGTCAGTGCCCAGACCCCGACCATCAGCGCCGAGATCACGACGGCCACGATGAGGAAGTTCCAGAAGCCGCGCTTGGCCTTCAGGGAGCTGATCGCCTGGTCGCGAAGGTTCGATGAATCGCTCATGGCGCACACGATACTGACGGCGGCCCGCATGCGTAAGGGATCTTCGGCCCGTCTGCTAGCCTGACGCCATGCTCGCGAACCGCATCTGGTGGCCCACCCGCTGACGGCGGTGTGTTCGCGATCCTCTGAACCAGACCGCCCATGAGGCGGTCTTTCTGCGTGCGGACCGCCCGAACCGAAAGGCCGGCGATGACCTCAAGCGCCCTCCCCTCCCCTGAAGAGCCGTTCGCGCTGCTCGCCCGCGACGGCCGCACGGTCGAGGTGCTGCGCGGCGAGGTGATCGATGTCGAGCGGCTCGCCGACATCCCGCTGCGTCCGGACGAAGAGGTCCTCGCTCTCGTGCCCTTCCGGCAGGTGCGCGAGCGCGGCTTCGAGTGCCACGACGACGGCGTACCGCTGCGCTGCCTCGTCGTCTCCTCGCACACGTCGATCCCCATCGCGCAGGCCGTGGCCGCGCTGCCGGCCGGGCCGGTCCCTCTGCGCGAGGCCGGCTTCGACATCCCGGACGAGGAGTACGCCGACATCGTGCGGCGCGTCATCGCCGACGAGATCGGACGCGGCGAGGGCGCGAACTTCGTCATCCGCCGCGACTTCACCGCCCGCGTCGACTCCGATCCCGTCACCGCCGCCCTGACGTGGTTCCGGGCGCTCCTCGAGCATGAGCGGGGCGCTTACTGGACGTTCCTCGTCTCGACGCCGGGTCACATCGCCGTCGGCGCGAGCCCTGAGGCGCATGTCAGCGCGATCGACGGCGTGGTGACCATGAACCCCATCTCGGGCACCTTCCGCCATCCCGACGGCGGCGCGTCGGTGGCCGCGCTCACCGAGTTCCTGCAGTCGACGAAGGAGACCGAGGAGCTGTTCATGGTCGTCGACGAGGAGCTCAAGATGATGAGCGCCGTGTGCTCCGACGGGGGCCGCATCACCGGTCCGCACCTCAAGGAGATGTCACGGCTGACCCACACCGAGTATGTGCTGCGCGGGCGCAGCCGGATGGATCCGCGCGACATCCTCCGCGAGACGATGTTCGCGCCCACCGTCACCGGCTCGCCGATGCAGAACGCGTGCACCGTCATCACCCGCCACGAGGACACGCCGCGCGGCTACTACTCGGGCGTCGCGGCCCTGTTCACCCCCCGGGTCACCCTCACCGCGGACGAACCCACCCACGACCTCGACGCGCCGATCCTGATCCGCACCGCCTACCTGCAGGACGGCGCCCTCCGCGTCCCTGTCGGCGCGACCCTCGTGCGCCACTCCGACCCCGACGGCGAGGTCAGCGAGACGCACGGGAAGGCCGCGGGCGTGCTCGGCGCGATCGGAGCGGTGCCGCGCGGCCCCGTCGCGGTGGCCGAGGTCGTCGATGAGGACGCGCCGGCGGCCGAGCCGCGCCGCCTCGCCGACGACCCGGGGGTCGCGCGGCTGCTCGCGTCGCGCAATGCGCGGCTCGCGTCGTTCTGGCTGGAGCCGCAGGGCTCGGACCCCGGTCCCTTCGCCGGCCGCTCGGCGCTGGTGGTGGATGCCGAGGACCGCTTCACCACGATGCTCGCCCACCAGCTGCGCCATCTGGGCCTCGCGGTGGAGATCGCGCCGTGGGACGCCGTCACCGACGAGCAGGTCGATGCCGCCGAGCTGCTCGTCGCCGGCCCGGGGCCCGGTGACCCGCGCGACCGGGACAGCCCGCGGATGCGCCGCATGCGCGAGATCGTCGCGCGGCGCCGCGCGTCCGGCGAGCCCCTGCTGGCCGTGTGCCTGAGCCACCAGATCCTCGCGCACACGCTGGGCATCTCCCTGGCGCCGCTGGAGCACCCGCACCAGGGCCTGCAGAGGACAGTCGACGTGTTCGGCGAGCCCGCCTCGATCGGCTTCTACAACACCTTCACCGCACGGGTCGCCCCCGGCACGCAGCAGGTCGGGGGCGCCGAGGTCGCCACCGGCCCCGGCGGCGATGTGCATGCCCTGCGCGGCCCCGGGTTCGCCTCGGTGCAGGGGCACCTGGAGTCGATCCTGTCGCGGGACGGCATGACGACGCTCCGGCGCCTGGTCTCCCACGCGCTGGCCGGTCGGTGAGCCGCAGCCCTACCCCCCGAGGATCGAGATCGGGTTGAGGAGGTCGGCGAGGATCAGCACGGCGCCCATCGCGATCAGCAGCACCACCACGACGAACGTGACGGGCACGAGCTTGGTGGCATCCACCGGCTTCGGAGGGGCGCGCCCGGTGAGCTTCGACCACGCGCGCTTGAGGCCGTCCCACAGCGCGACGACGATGTGGCCGCCGTCCAGCGGCAGCAGCGGGATGAGGTTGAAGACGAACAGCGCGATGTTCAGCGACGCCACCAGGCTCAGGGTGGCACTGACGCGGTTCAGGACCGGCGCGTCGGCGGCGGCCACCTCGCCGGCGATGCCGGCCACCCCGACCACGCTGAGCGGCCCGTTCGGGTCGCGCTCCTGACCGGTGACCAGCGAGACCGCCGTGTCCCAGACCATGACCGGCAGCTTCACGATGATCTCGGCGACCTGCCCGGTGTTCTGCAGGGCCATCGCCGCGCCCGCCCAGACCGGCTGACGCTGGAACTCGGCCGTGGGGCTGATGCCGAGGAAGCCGATACGCCCCGCGTCGGTCTCGACGATCGCAGGGGTCACCGCGATCGTCTGCGGTGCGCCGCCCCGGTCCACGACGACCGAGAGCGGGATGCCGGGCGAGGCCCGCACGATGTCGGAGACCTCGGCGAACGTCGACACCGGGGTGCCGTCGATGGAGACGATCGTGTCGCCCGGCTCGAACCCGGCCACCTGGGCGGGAGGTGCCGGATCGGTCGGGGCGCAGGCGCTGGAACCGGACGCCGGAACGCACTCCGACAGCGCCGAGACGGTCGTGGTGGCCGTCTGCACGCCGATCCCGCTGAAGACGATCGTGAACAGCACGATCGCCAGGAGCAGGTTCATCGTCGGGCCGCCGAGCATCACGATCACGCGCTTGTAGACGGGCAGCCGGTAGAACACATGCGGGTCGTCGTCGCCCTGCAGCGTCTCGGCGTTGGCCGCGCGGGCGTCCTGCACCATGGTCGCGAAGAATCCGCCGCCGGCGCGGCCCGTCGCACTCACGCGCTCGCTGCGAGCCTGTCGGGGAGGCGGCGGGTACATGCCCGCCATGGAGATGTAGCCGCCGAGGGGCAGCAGCTTGAACCCGTACTCGGTCTCGCCGATCCGCCGCGACCAGAGGGTCGGTCCGAAGCCGATCATGTACTGTCCGACGCGCACGCCGAACCGCTTCGCCGGCCACAGGTGCCCGAGCTCGTGCAGCGCGATCGACACCGCGAGGCCGACGACCATCACGATGATGCCCACGACGAACAGGAGCACGGTCACGTCACCACGGTACCCGCCGCAGCCGTGCCGATCCTCGGAGCGTCCCGTGGACGGGCCGTGAGACGATGGACTGTCGGCGACGGGTCCCGTCGCACATCCCGCGAGAGGTCTCATGAAGGTCAACAACGCTCCGGTGCTGCGCCCCGAGAATCCCGAGCCGCGGCCGCTCACCGACTTCGCCACCCGCTTCCCGGTCACCACGATCGGAGACATCGCCGGGCTGACCGCGAACGGCGCGACCGTCTCGAGCGTCGACGTGCGACCGGGCGAGCTGTTCATCGCCCTGCACGGCGTGCCGCGGCAGGGACCGCAGTTCGGCGCACGCCGCCACGGCGCCGAGTTCGCGGCGCAGGCCGTCGCCAACGGCGCGGTGGCGATCGTCACCGACACGATGGGCCTGGCGCTCGCGCGGGACTGCGGCCTGCCGATCTTCGTCATGGACGACCCCCGCCCGCACGTGTCGGAGCTCGCGTCGTGGGCGTTCGGCAACGACGGCCGGATGCCGATCATGCTCGGTGTGACGGGCACGAACGGCAAGACCTCGACGGTGCACCTGCAGCATGAGATCCTCACCGCGCTCGGTCGCACCAATGCGCTGTCCTCGTCGGCGCGTCGCATCGTCGCCGACACCGAGGTGACCGCCAAGCTGTCGACCCCCGAGGCCAGCGAGCTGCACGCGATCGTCGCGTACGGCCGCGAGCGCGATGTCGAGGTGATGTGCCTCGAGGTGAGCGTGCAGGCGATCATCCACGGCCGCAGCGCGGGCATCGTCTTCGACGTCGCAGGGTTCACGAACCTCCAGCTGGACCACCGCGAGGACTTCGCGAACATGGACGACTACCTCGCCGCCAAGGCGACGATGTTCCAGGGCGGCACGGCTCGAAAGGCCGTGGTCTCGCTCGACACCGTCGCCGGTCGCACGGTCGCGCAGAGTGCGGACTGCCCCGTGACGACGGTGGCGACACCCGAGATCGCCGAAGACCGCGAGCTCGCCGGGTCGGCCCAGTGGATCGCGCGCATGACGGCCGAGCGGGTCAATGCGACGGCGTTCACCCTCGACGGTCCCGACGGGCAGCACGTCGCCACGACCGTGCCCGCGCTGGGCGCGCACATGGTGGCCAACGCGGCGATGGCCATCGTGATGCTGGTGGAAGCCGGCATCCCGTGGGACGACATCGCCCGCGTCATCGACGGCCGCATCCCCGGGTTCCTGCCCGGGCGCACCCAGCCGGTCACCACCGGTCGCGGCCCGGTCGTCTACATCGACTTCGCGCACACGCCCGACGCGATCGAGGTGACCGCCGCCGCAGTGCGGCGCGTGACGCCGGGGAAGGTGATCGTCATCTTCGGCGCAGACGGCTCGCGGGACGGCACCAAGCGACCCATCATGGGGCGCGCGGCATCCCGCAACTCGGACGTCGCGATCGTGAGCGACTACAACCCGCGCTGGGAGGACCCCGACGTCATCCGCGCCCAGCTCTACGAGGGCGCCATCGAGCAGCCGCCCCCGGGCGGCGTGTTCAACATCGCCGACCCGGAGGAGGCGCTCGACAAGGCGATGTCCCTCGCCGGGGACGGCGACGCGATCCTGTGGTGCGGGCCCGGGCACCAGGACTTCCTGGACGTGCGTGGTCAGCGCGTCGCGTACGACTTCCCGCAGATCTCGCTGGACGCGCTGCGTCGCTACGGCTGGGGCTGAGCGGCGATCGCGCGGTCGGCCGCATCCCGCGCCCACGCCTCGGCGGCGGCGAGGGTCTCGCGGGTGAGCTCGTCGGGTGCCTCGTGCGCCTCGACGACGCGCTCCACGGTGCCCACGATCTGCGGGAACGACAGCCGGCCGTCATGGAAGGCATCCACGGCCTGCTCGTTGGCGGCGTTGAACACCGCCGGGTAGGTGCGGCCCGCGGTGCCCACGCGCTTGGCCAGCGCGACGGCGGGGAACGCGTCCTCGTCGAGGGGTTCGAAGCTCCAGGATGTCGCGGCGCGCCAGTCCAGCGGACGCCCGACGCCGCCGACCCGATGCGGCCAGTCCAGGCCCAGCGAGATCGGCAGGCGCATGTCGGGCGGAGAGGCCTGGGCGATCGTCGAGCCGTCGATGAACTCCACCATCGAGTGGACGATCGACTGCGGGTGCACGACGACCTCGATGTCGTCGTAGGGCACCCCGAACAGCAGGTGGGCCTCGATCACCTCGAGACCCTTGTTGACGAGGGTCGCCGAGTTGGTCGTGACCACCCGACCCATGTCCCACGTCGGATGCGCCAGCGCCTCGGCGGGGGTGACCGCCGCCAGCGAATCGCGCGATCGACCGCGGAACGGACCCCCGGACGCGGTGAGCACGAGGCGCCGCACCTCGGTCCGGTCTCCTGCCCGCAGCGCCTGGGCGATCGCAGAGTGCTCGGAGTCGACCGGCACGATCTGGCCGGGGGCGGCGAGAGCTGTGACGAGGTCGCCGCCGACGATGAGCGACTCCTTGTTCGCAAGCGCCAGGGTGCGGCCCGCTTCCAGCGCCGCAAGGGTCGGGCCGAGTCCGACCGACCCGGTGATGCCGTTGAGGACGACATCGGCGTCGACGTCGCGGACGAGCTGCTCGGCCTCGTCGGCGCCCAGGGCGGTGTGCTCCACCCCGAAGTCGGATGCCTGTCGCTCCAGTCCCTCGCGGTCGCTGCCCGCCGCCAGGCCCACCACCTCGAATCGGCGATGGTGGGCGCGGATCACCTCCAGCGCCTGGGTTCCGATGGACCCGGTCGAGCCGAGAACGATGACACGCCGCATCCGACCAGCCTAACGACGTGCCGGCCGGACGCCCCTCGACCGCGATAATGGTCTGCGCAGGAGGTGCGATGAGCGAACCCGACGCTCCGGCGGTCTGCGTCGTCGTGCCCGTGTACACGACCGGCCCCTACATCCGTCCGCTGCTGGACTCGCTCGATGCGCAGGAGCCGCCGCCGGGCGGCTTCGAGGTCATCTTCGCCGACGACGGCAGTCGCGACGCCACGCCGGATCTGCTGGAGGCCTGGGCGCGCACGCGCCCCTGGGCGCGAGTCCTCCGCCTCCCCAACTCGGGCTGGCCCAGCCACCCGCGCAACGTCGGCATCGAGAGCACGCACGCGGAGTTCGTGTTCTTCGTCGACCACGACGACTGGCTCGCCCCGGACGCGCTGAAGCGGATGACCGAGTTCGCCCGCTCCAGCGGGGCGGATGTCGTCATCGGGCGCATGGTCGGACTCGGTCGTGCAGTGCCGGCGCGGCTGTTCGCCCGCAACGTCGCCGACGCGCGACCGCCGCAGGTTCCGCTGCAGGACAGCATGACCGTCCACATCATGTTCCGCGCGTCCTTCCTGCGCGAGACGGAGCTGCGCTTCGACGAGTCGCTGCGCCGCCTCGAAGATCACGTGTTCATGGCCACCGCGTACACGCGCGCCTCGCGGATCGCGGTGCTCGCCGACGGCGACGTGTACATCCACGCGTCACGCCACGACGGAGGCAACGCCGGCCACCAGCCGTACGGCGCCGCGGAGTACTACGCCGCGCTGCGCACGGCGATCGGGATCGTGCGGGGATCCGACCTCCCCGAGGACGAGCGTGACGCGTATCTCGGCCGGTGGCTGCGACGGGAGATGCTCGAGCGTCTGCGCTCGGACGTCGTGCGGAGCCTTCCCGCGGCCGAGCGCTCCGCGTTCTTCGCGGAGGTGCAGGGACTGCTGCGCACCGTGATCCCGGTCACGGCGATCCGCCGCCTCTCGCCCGACCACCGCTGGTGGGCGGCGCTCGCGAGGGAGGGGGATGCCGAGGAGTTCTGGCGCGCGGTCGACGCCGTGGGCCTGTCGACCCGCAGCGCGCTCTCAGGCCGACCCGCCGGCGAGGTGCTCGCCGGCGTGGTGTCGGCGGGGACGATCGAGGCCGCGCAGCGCCTCGTCGGCGCGGACGACGAGCTCGCCGGCCGGGCCGCCGGCTCGACGCGCGGGGTGCTCATGCGCCGTGCGCGTCGCACCGCCACCCGGGCGATCAGCGCCGTCGCGAACCGACGCGCCCACCGCGCACTGGCGTCGTGGGCGCGCGAGCCCGAGACGCTGCTGCGCGGCGCGGCATCGGTCGCGGGCTTCGCCGCCGCGGGCGTCGCCGTCGTGCTCGCGGCGCTGTCGGTCGCGGCCCCCCTGGCGCTGGCCCTCGCGGTGCTCGCGCTGACCGCGGCAGCCTGGCTCGCGAACCACTCGACCGGCGGCACCCTCACCGCCGTGCGGCAGCTGGTCGCACTCGCCCCGGCGGCGGACGTCGCCGTCACCGGCCGCGACGCCGGCCTCGCGCTCGCGGTCGCCGGGGGCCTCGCCGCGATCATCGCGGCGCTCGCGCTGGATCGTCGCCTGCGCCGCACCGACGTCCGTGCCTACCCCGGCCGGCGCGCGCCGCGCATCGGCTGGATCGGCGTGGGCGCGATCGTCGTGGGCGTCGGCATCGCCGTCATCGACGCCTGGGCGCTGCTGCGCCCCTGACGATCACTCGGTCGCCGCGCGCTCCACGCCCAGGATGTCGACGACGAAGACCAATGTCTCGCCGGTCAGGTCGCTGTCGTTGATCTCGCCCTCGCCGTACCCGAACGCCGGTGGGATCACCACGAGCACCTGGGAGCCGACGGTCTGCCCCTCCAGCGCCTGCTGGAATCCCTCGACGACGCCGGTCGTCGCGAACGCCGACGGGTATCCCCGATCCCAGCTCGAGTCGAACACGCTGCCGTCGGACCACTTCACCCCGGTGTACTGCACGAAGACGGTGTCGCCGGATTCCACGACGGGGCCGTCGCCGAGCTTGAGATCCGTCAGCTCCACATCGGCCGGCGGCTCACCGCCGAGCAGGGTGATGGTGGGTGCTCCGTCGTCGGCCAGCTCGACAGTCGGCATGCCGTCCGCCGGCTGCTGCTGTGCGCCGTCGGCCCGCGTGCCCAGCTCCTCGGTCGACGAGGCGACCACGACGATGGGCGTCCCGCCCTCGCCGAACGCGGAGCCCGGGATGGTCATCGCGACGGTCGAGCCCAGGGGCAGGCACTCCAGGGCCGCGACGAAGATCGAGTAGCTGTTGGGGTCGAGGACCATCGGAACGAAGCCGGAGTCGTCGGCCGAAAGCGTCGACGACGCGACCAGCACGTCGCCGGAGGTCGCGTCGACCACCGTGTAGGCGCCGGAGACGAAGTCGCCCGTGGCCAGCTCGCGTCCGCTGCCCTCGCTCACGACGGTGCGCTGGATGTCGTCGAAGGCGAGGCCCTCGGGGACGGTGACCGTGAACTCGGGCGCGTCGCCGGACACCCCGATCGCGTCGGAGTCGGCGCCGGACGGCGCGTCCAGGACGCAGTCGGCGCCGGGCGCGCTCGTGCTGGTGCCGGTGGCATCCGGCTCGTCGGGGCCCCCCGTGCAGCCCGCGAGCAGCAGGCCGGTCACGGCGACGGCGGACAGGGCGATGAGGGGACGGATGCGCACGGAGGAACCTCGCTGGGTGTCAGGGATACCCCATCCTGACGCACCTTCCCTTTGACCCGGCTGTGTATCGGCGACATTCCGCGCGGGGCATGGGCTCGGGAGTAGCCTCGTCGAGTGACTTCCGCGGATCACCCCGAGCCCGTCGAAGCCGAGCCGGCACCCATCCGCGAGGTGGGAGCGACCTATGCGCTCGGCCGCTTCGTCGTCGCACCTCTGGCGCGCATGGTGTACCGGCCCCGCGTGGAGGGCCGCGAGAACGTGCCGCGCACCGGACCGGTGATCTTCGCGAGCAACCACCTGTCGTTCATCGACTCGGTCGCGATCCCTGTGGCAGCCCCGCGTCCCGTGCACTTCCTGGCGAAGTCGAGCTACTTCGAGGGCAAAGGCCTCGGCGGATGGCTCACCCGCGAGTTCTTCCTCGCGATCGGCGCCTCGCCGGTCCGGCGCGGAGCAGGCCAGGCGGCGCTGGACGCGCTCGATCAGCAGCGCCGGATCCTGGACGAGGGGCTGGCCGTCGCGCTCTACCCCGAGGGCACCCGGTCTCTGGACGGGCGGCTCTACAAGGGCCGCACCGGCGTCGCCTTCCTCGCGCTGCAGACCGGCGCCCCCGTCGTGCCGGTGGGCCTCGTCGGCACCGACAAGGTCATGCCGGTGGGCGCGAAGTTCCCGTCCCTGCGCGAGCGGGTGACCGTGCGGTTCGGGATGCCGCTGGAGCTCTCCCACCATGGTCCGGCGAACTCGGGGCGCGCGCGGCGCCTCGCGACGGACGACATCATGCGTGCGATCCACGACCTGTCCGGCCAAGAGCTCGCCAACGTCTACAACGAGACGCCCGCACAAGGCGCCGTGGAGCGGATCAGGCAGGTGCTGCCGCACGAGCGGCGCTGACGATCACGCGACCTCGACGACCGCCTCGTGCCGGACGGGGAAGCTGACCGAGTTCGCGATGAAGCACCACTCATGTGCCCGCTCGTGCGCGGCCATCGCCGCATCGACCATGGACGCGTCCGCGACCGTCACCCGGGGGTGGAGCACGACCTCCACGAACGCGCCTCCGTCGGCCTGCTGCCGCATCAGGCCGGTCGCGGCGTCCGTGTAGCCGACGACGACCACTCCCGCGGCGACGCACGCGTGCAGATAGCTCAGCAGATGGCACTGCGACAGGGCCGCCACCAGCATGTCCTCCGGGTTCCAGCGCGCCGGGTCGCCACGGAACGGTCGGTCCGCGGAGGCGAGGAGGTCGGGCTTGCCCTCCACGGAGAGCGTGACGGATCGGTCGTAGTCGCGGTAGCCGCTGGTTCCGGTGCCGCGGTCGCCCGTCCACAACGCCGTGACGCGATAGCGGTGTTCGCCCAACATGCGGTCAGTCTCGCACAGGCCGTAGGCTCGGATCGTGCCCGGAATCGTCTCGCTCGCCGGAGTCGTCGAGCTCGCCGTCGTCGAGCGCAGCGGCTTCATCGAATCCCGCCATGCCGGCATCGCCATCGTGCTCGGGCCGGACGGCTCCGAGATCGCCCGTCACGGCGACGCCTCGAGTCTGGTCCTGCCCCGCTCCAGTCTGAAGCCCTTGCAGGCCCTTGGGAGCCTCACCGCCGGTGCAGAGCTTGAGGGCGAGCAGCTCGGCCTTGCCACGGCCAGTCACTCCGGCACCGACCGGCATGTCGCAGTGGTCGGCGACATCCTCGACTCCGCGGGTCTGACCGAGGAGGACCTCGGCTGCCCTGCGGCGTGGCCGAGCGACACCGCGGCTCGGGACGAGCTGGTGCGCGTGCATGCCGAGCCGAGCCGGCTGCGCATGAACTGCTCCGGAAAGCACGCCGCCATGCTCCTGGCCTGCCGCGCCTCGGGCTGGCCCGTCGACGGCTACCTCGACCCTCGGCATCCGCTGCAGACCCATCTGCGCGAGGTGGTCGAGCGGATGACGGGCGAGAAGCCGGCGGCGACCGCCGTGGACGGATGCGGCGCGCCCGTGTACGCGATGTCAGTGGCTGCGCTGGCCCGCGGCATCCATCGTCTCGGGACCGCGTCGGAGCGCTCGCCGTTCGCCCTGCACCGCAGTGCCGCAGCGATCGTGCGCGCCGTGCGCGAGCACCCGTGGACCATCGCCGGTCCCGGCCAGCACGACACGATCGTCGCCGAGCGGCTCGGCGTGTTCGCCAAGGGCGGGGCCGAGGGCGTCATGGTCATGGTGGCCCCGGACGGCACGACCGTGGCGCTGAAGATGCTCGACGGCTCGGGCCGGGCAGCCTCGATCGTCGCCCTGCAGCTGCTCGCCGATGCCGGAGCGCTCACCGCCGGTCAGGTGGCCGACGCCGCATCCGCACTCCCGCTCGCCGTGCACGGCGGCGGTCGTGACGTCGGGGTCATCCGCCCCGTCTTCGGAACCCGAGAGTAAGGAACGCGCATGAGGATCGGCGTGCCCACCGAGGTCAAGAACAACGAGTACCGCGTCGCCCTGACACCCGCCGGCGTGCACGACCTCGTCGCCCAGGGCCATGAGGTGTTCGTCCAGCGCGGGGCGGGCGAAGGATCGTCGATGACCGACGAGGAGTACGCCGACGCGGGCGGCACCCTGCTCGACGACGCCGCCGGGGTCTGGGAGCGAGCCGAGCTCCTGCTCAAGGTCAAGGAGCCCATCAGCACCGAGTACGGGTACTTCCGCGACGACCTCGTGCTTTTCACCTACCTGCACCTGGCCGCCGACCGCCCGCTCACCGACGCGCTCGTGGCCAGCGGCATCACCGCGATCGCCTATGAGACGGTGCAGCTGCCCGGCGGCGGATTGCCGCTGCTGGCTCCGATGAGCGAGGTCGCCGGTCGCCTCGCGCCGATCGTGGGGGCGACGACGCTCATGCGCTCCTACGGGGGCCTGGGTCTGCTGATGTCGGGCGTCCCCGGCACGCGCCCGGCACGCGTCACGGTCATCGGCGGCGGCGTGGCAGGTGCCAACTCCGCCTACATCGCGGCGGGACTGGGCGCCGACGTGACGATCTTCGACACCAACATCCAGCGGCTGCGCTTCCTCGACGACCACTTCCAGGGGCGCGTGAAGACCGCGGCCTCCAACCCGTTCGACCTGGATCGCGCCGTGGTCGCCTCGGACCTCGTGGTCGGATCGGTGCTGATCCCCGGCGCCAAGGCGCCCAAGCTCGTCACCAACGACATGGTCGCGCGGATGCGCCCCGGTTCGGTCCTCGTGGACATCGCGGTCGACCAGGGCGGATGCTTCGAGGACACCCACGCGACGACGCACGACGACCCCACCTTCCCGGTGCACGGCTCAATGTTCTACTGCGTCGCGAACATGCCGGGGGCTGTGCCCAACACCTCGACCTCGGCGCTGACGAACGCCACCATGCCGTATGTCCGGCAGATCGCACGCCGGGGCTTCCGGGAGGCGATGCGCGCCGACGCCGCCCTTGCAGCGGGCCTCAACGTCGCCGCCGGCGCGGTGGTCAATGCCGGCGTGGCCGCCGCGCACGGTCTCGAGGCCCTGCCGCTGGAGGACGCGCTGGCCTGAGCGGGCGTCAGCGTGCCGGCGCCCGGGAGGCGCCGGGCAGGAGCACGCGGGTCACTTCCCCGGACGGCGGGACGAGCCATGCGCGGTCGGGCTCGGGAGCGGTGTACGGCGGCAGCTCACGACGCCCCGTGAGCGCCCGGAAGTCCGCTCCGCTGCCGGTCGAGACGACGATGTCGTGCTCAGCGCGCACACGGGCGAGCAGGTTCCAGTGCCGCTGCCAGCCGTCCGCATCACCGACGACGATCGTTCGCGAGCCGAACAGCTCCTCGGGTTGGATGCCCGGGACGAGCTCGTCGAGTGTGAGGACCCGCCCTGCGGCCGAGCCTTCCCGGAACGCCGCAGCCCGCGCCGCCGGCTGACGCGTCACGACCGCCGTGAACTGCCCTGCCGGTGTGAATCGGGCCGGCGGCGCCGCCCGTGGCGCCGGCACGTGCCGGGCCGGCTGAGGAGGAAGGGCGAATTGGACGACACGGCCGGCGAGGACGGCGCGGCCGGCGGGAGCCGCCGGATCGTGACCGCCCGGCTCACCGCCCGCGGCCACGTGGTCGATCCGCGACGGCGTCGGAAGGATCGCCCGCAGGGGAAGCAGCTCGGCGATGCGCGCGACGGGTCCGGCCAGCCGCTGGGCTGTCACCACGACCGTCGAGCCGTCGGCGCCCGCGGCCCGGGCGATCCGCTCCAGGCGCTCGAGGAAGGCAGCCGAGTACTCCGGTGGAAACACCGCGGCGAGCGCATCCATATCATCCACGAGCACGAGCCGCCCCGGCAGGCCCTCCTGCTCGAGAGCCTTCGCGGCATCCCAGGCCGTCTCCGGGTCGGACGTGATCCGCGCCGCTTCGGGCGCCTGTGCGGAGAGCAGGTCGATGAGGGTGGACTTCCCGCTGCCGGCCCCGCCGATGGCGACCAGACCCCGATCCCGGCCGATCACCAGCTGCACGACCGGCTGACGCTGTCGCTCGGGCTCGTCGGCGACCCCGAGGACGATCCCGCCGTCCGCGCCGGCGAGCAGCCGGTCCAGCGGGATGCGCGCGGGCAGCGCGGGCAGCCAGGGTGCGCGCGGCGCCTGCGCGGCGTCTGTGCGCCCGGCGATCTCCGCCGCATCCTGAGGGGTCGAGAGCGCGATCCTCACCAGGCGCGGGGAGGCGTCGGCGGCGCGACGCACATAGGCGAGCCCGCGCGCGGCCGCGGTGCCCGGAAGACGCGCGGCGACGTCGCTGCCGATGACCGCGCGGCTGTCGGCGGGGTCGGTCACCCGCAGACTGATCCGCAGCGGGCAGTTCGCCAGCAGCGCGTCGCGGACCACCCCGGTGATCCGCTGGGTGCCCAGGATCAGATGCATGCCCAGTGCCCGGCCGCGGGCGGCCACATCGGTGAACACGGCGTGCAGCTCGGGGTGCTCGGTGAGCAGGGCGGCGAACTCGTCGACGACGATGACCAGCCGGGGCAGCTCCACGCCGCCGTCACGGATGTCGCGCGCACCGGCGCGGACCAGCTCTGCCTCGCGCCGGCGCAGTTCGGCGCGCAGGCTCTCCATGGCTCGGCGCGCGCCGGAGCCGTCCAGGTCGGTGAGCACACCGGTGACATGCGGAAGCGTCGCGAGGACATCGAAGGCGGTGCCGCCCTTGAAGTCCGCCAGCAGGAAGCAGACCTCCGACGGTGGACGGGCAGCGCACAGCGCGAGGATCCAGGTGATCAGCAGCTCGCTCTTGCCGCTGCCGGTCACCCCGGCCACGACCGCGTGCGGACCGTCCTCGACCAGGTCCACGGTCGCCTCGCCGTCGCGCTCCCGGCCGATGCACGCCACGAGCGCGTCGCGGGCGGCGGGAGGTGCCGACGGCTGCGCGAGCCGGCCGAACCGGACCGGCGGCGGCCCCTCCGCCGTGACGGCCGGCGCCCGGACGGCGAGCGTGGCGGCGACCTCCTCGGCCTGCGGGCGCGAGACGGACTCCACCGCGAGGATGCGTCGCTGCGCATCGTGCTCGAGGCGCCCGCGGTCGACGGCCGTCACAGCCAGCACGGCCCCGCAGCGCAGCGGAACAGGGGCGCCGACTGCCGCCACCGCGATGACCGCGTCGGCGTCGTCCGGCACGAGCTGGCCGGGACCGGTGAAGGCCAGGCGCACGGCATCCGGACCCGGGGCGCGATGCGGGAGCGCGTGCACCCAGTCCTCGCCCGGCGGCGCGCTGACCACGCCCAGTCGGTCCGGGGCGTGTGCGAGACACAGCTGCAGCACCAGCGCACGTGCCACCGCCGTCGCGATGACCCGCGCCCCCACCACGCAGATCCCCATGCGCATCGCGACACCGACGGGCACGCCCTGCAGCGTTCCGGCCCTGGCGCGCAGCGCCGCGGCATCCTCATCGTCCCCGCCGCCGACGATGCGCGCCGCGCTCGCCCCGTCGCCGGCTCCGACGACCAGGGCGTCACCGCGCTGGGGAGCCGGCCGCCAGATGTCGGCGGGGCGCTGCAGGAGGCGCCCGGCGTCGGGATGCACCGCCCACAGCGCGGCCCGTTCATCGTCGTGCCGGGCACGCAGCTCGTGCTCGGCACGCTCCGAAGCAGCTGCGGCTTCGGCCTCCGACCGGCGACGCTCCCGCCGCCGAGTGCGCGCACCGTCGAGGGCGGTCGCGATCGCGACGAGCGGGCCGAGCGCGGCGAACAGCAGCATGAGCGCCGAGCCGGTCACCAGCCACATGACGACGGCTGCACCGATCGGGACGACGGCGGCCACGACCGGCAGCGAGGGACGGCGGGCCGGCGGGGGCGGCGTGGGAAGGACGATCGGCTCGACCGGCGGCGCGACCGCACGAGCCGAGGCTGCGAAGTCCGGGATCACCCGCACAGTCAACGCCGGCAGACGGCGCACGACCGGCCGGCACCGGCGATCGGTGGATCAGCCGTCGTCGTCGTCCGCTGTGGAGACGTCCGCGGTGGAGGCGTCCGCGGCGGAGGCGTCCGCGTTCGACGGCTCCGTGCCGCGCGACACGTTCAGCACGATGATCGAGATGTTGTCGCGGCCGCCGTTCTCGAGCGCGGCGTCGAGCATGGCGCGCACCGCGTCGGCCGGGTCGGGATGCTCGCCGAGGAAGTGCTGGATGCCGTAGTCGGTCAGTTCCTTGGTCAGCCCGTCGGAGCAGATGACGAACCGGTCGCCGTCGACGAGGTCGAGGCGCACGTAGTCGGGCGTCACGCTGTCACTGGGCCCGACCGCCCGCGTGATGACGTTGCCGTAGGGATGGTTCTCGGCCTCCTCCGGGCTGAGGCGGCCGGATGCGACGAGCTCCTGGACGACGGAGTGGTCGGTGGTGATCTGCACGAGAGTCTCATCGCGCAGGAGGTACACGCGGGAATCTCCGATGTTCAGGGTCACCCACGTCGCCTCGGCACTCGCGGTGTCCAGGAACACGCCGGTGAGCGTGGTGCCCGTCCCCTCGTCGGTCGTCTCCGGGTGCGACGTGATGTCCTTCACCGCCCGGCTCAGCGCCTTCTCGATCGTCTTGGGGGTGATGGTGCCGGCCTCCACGACGGCGCCCAGACGCCCGATCGTGCTCGCGCTGGCGATCTCTCCGCCCACGTGACCGCCCATGCCGTCCGCGACGACGAAGAGCGGGAACTCGGCGAGCAGCGCGTCCTGGTTGACCTCGCGCCTGCGGCCGCGATGGGTCACCGCGGCCCAGTCGAGCCGGACCTGCTCCCCGTCCTCAAGCGCGAACGAGCGCGTGTGGCCCGAGACATCGTCCACGAATCTCGTCCCTTCGTCCGCGACAGGCACCCGCGCCCGGCTCCGGTCGCGCGGCGTCCTCATCCTACTGGACGGCTCCGTCGCTCGACCGGCGCAGCCGCTTCCGACCCGCCTACGCGGCCGGGTCGACCGGCAGCGGGAAGATCGCGTCGATCTCGGCGAGATCCGCCGGCGTCGGGGTCCACGCCGTCGCGGCGGCGGCGTTGGCGGCGCCCTGCTCGGGCGTCGTCGCGCCGGCGATGACGCTGCTCAGGCCGGGCTGCGCGAGCAGCCAGCCGAACGTCGCCTCGAGCATCGTGATGCCCCGCTCGTCGCAGAACCGCCGGTAGGCGTCCAGCGCGTCCCACGGTGCGTTCTCGTAGATGTGCGGGCGCTGACGCATGATGCGACTGTCGGCCGGTGCGCTCTCACGCGTGAACTTGCCGGTGAGCAGGCCGTTGTGCAGCGGGAAGTACGGGAGGAATCCGACTCCGAACCGCTGTGCCGCCGGCAGCACCTCGCGCTCGGCGCCCCGGGCGAGCAGACTGTAGTGGTTCTGCGCCGACACGAACGGCACCGTGCGGCGCGCGTCGGCCACCAGCGCCGCCTCGGCGAGCTGCCAGCCGGTGAAGTTCGAGTGCCCGAGGTAGCGCACCTTCCCCTCTCGCACGAGATCCGAGAGGGCGTCGAGCGTCTCGGCGATCGGCGTGTCAGGGTCGGGCGTATGCACCTGGTAGAGGTCGATCCAGTCCGTCTGCAGGCGGACGAGGGATGCCTCCACCGACTGCCGCACCGCAGCGCGCGACGCCTTGGCTCCGAGGAACCCGCGGCGGCGCGGCGTGCTGCGGTGGCCGAACTTGGTGGCCAGCACCACCCGGTCCCGCTTCCCCTTGAGCGCCTCGCCCATGAGCGTCTCGCTCAGGCCGGGCTCACTGCCGTACGACTCGGCGGTGTCGAGCAGCGTGATGCCGGCATCGATCGCGGCGTCCAGCACGGCACGGGTTCCCGCCAGGTCCTCGGTGCGTGCCCCGGCTCGTCCGAAGTTGTTGCAGCCCAGGCCGGCGGTGGACACGAGCAGTCCGGAGGCGCCCAGGCGGCGCTGATCGTCGGTCATGATGTCCACGCTACCGGCATGCGAGGAGCCTCCCGCCGCCGGCGGGAGGCTCCTCTTGCGCAGTCGGTCCTGTCAGCGCGGGCGGCCCAGCGCAGCCGGTTCAGACCTTCGGCTCCGCCGGAGGCTCAGGCGCGGCGGGCGGCTCGGCCGACGGCGGCTCCGGAGCTGCCGGGGGCGCGGTGGGCGGCTGGGGCGCGGCCGGCGGCGCAGCGGGCGGCTGGGGCGCAGCCGGAGGCGGTGCGACCGGCGGCTCGGACGCCGCAGGCGGTGGCGTGTACGCGGGCGGAGCGGGCGGCTGAGCACCGCCCTGCGGGGCGTAGCCCTGCGGCGGCGCGTAGCCCTGCTGCGGCTGGTTCACCGGGTTGGCCGGATAGCCTCCGGCCGGCACCTGACTGGGGATGCCCTCCCACACGGTCCGGTCCGACAGGAAGCTGTTGCTCGCCCAGGGTGCGGCCGGGATGGCCGTGTTCCAGCGCGACTTGTCGAAGGCGTTGATGCCCAGCCACACGAGAGCCAGGAAGAAGTACAGGATGAGCCAGACGGCCTCCTTCTGCAGCTTCAGGCCGACGCGCCACGCGGCCATGAGCGACAGCAGGAACGCCGCCACCCAGATGAGCCAGCCGAGCACCGGCACCCACCCCAGCACGATCCCCGCACCCATCAGGATCAGGATCAGCCAGGGGCTCAGATCGCCGAGCTTGAAGAAGATCATCGAGTTGTAGATCGGAACCCAGGCGCGCCACTTGCCCTGCACGCCGGCCTTCTCGAAGACCTTCATCATGAACCAGGCTCCGACCACGTACGCGGCGATCCCGAAGATCAGCCAGAAGACGATCAGGCCCGCGTACAGGGCGAAGAGACCCGCACCGTAGTACGGATCAGATATGAGGAATGCCATTGACGTCCTCCTGGGTTTCTGTCTCGGCAGGGTGAGCGGCCGAAGATGCCGCAGACGTCACAATACCCATACGGACACGATCCTGAAAGGAACCTGAACGCGCGCCTCGGAATCAGTCGACGACCAGCTGCCACTCCCCCGCTGAGCCGTCCCGCAGGGTCACTCCCGCCGCTTCCGCCCAACGACGCAGCCCCGCGAGGGAGCCGACCCGCGGACCCGCCTGTGCCAGCGCCCGGACGAAGGTGCCTTTCGCGTGCTTGTTGAAGTGGTTGAGCGCGCGCGTGACCCCGTCTGCGCCCTCCGTCACCACCCGCAGGTAGGCGGCCGGGAGCGACGGCGGCAGCGGCCCGAGGGCGACGTACGCCTCCGAGCGCAGGTCCACGATGAAGCGCGCGCTGCACCCGTCCAGCGCGGTGGTCACGGCATCCGCCCACACGCGTCGCAGCGGCGGGATGCCGGGAAGCGACACGCCGGCGCCCAGACGGTACGCGGGGATCGGGTCGAGCGCGCCCACCGGCCCGAGGGGGGCGGAGTGGATCATGACGTGCCGCCCGAGCCAGCGGCGGGCGGCCGGGTCGAGGGATGCCGCATCCAGCGCGTCGTAGAGGACCCCGGTGTACCGGTCGACGGCGGCCATCGTCGGAGACGTCCGCACCCGGGCGTTCGCCTCGATCTCGTCGCGCCGACGGGCGCCGAGCTTGAGCACCCGCGCCGCCGCCACGGCATCCCGCGACAGCTCCTCCAGCGCAGTCAGCACCGCCTCGCGCTGCGTCCGCAGGGACGGCAGCGCGAGGCGGTCGTGGTCGAGCGGTGCCTGGTCGCCGCCGGAGCGCTTGGTCTCCGACGGCGGCAGCAGGATCAGCACCCGCTATGAGATGAGCTGGGCGTGGCCGGCGACAATGGTGACGACGTCGCCCTCCATGGAGAGGAAGCCGTCACGGGCGTCGGCCAGCACGCGCTCGCCGTCGGTGCCGGTGATGCGGACCTCGCCCTCGGCGAGGATGCCCAGCACCGGCTCGTGACCGGCCATGATGCCGATCTCGCCGATGACGGTCTTCGCGACGACGAGCGATGCCTCTCCGGACCAGACCTCCGCGTCGGCGGACACGAGGCTGACGTTCAGCGGCACGTCGACTCACTCCGTTCGCTCAGCACAGGCATGTCAGCCGTTCTCCTTCTGGATCTGCGCCCACCGCTCCTCGACGTCGGAGATGCCGCCGACGTTGAAGAACGCCTGCTCGGCGACGTGGTCGAAGTCGCCGCGGACGATCGCGTCGAACGACTCGATGGTCTCCTTGATCGGGACGGTCGAGCCCTCGACGCCGGTGAACTTCTTCGCCATGTAGGTGTTCTGCGACAGGAACTGCTGGATGCGCCGCGCACGGGCGACGACGACCTTGTCCTCTTCGGAGAGCTCGTCGACACCGAGGATCGCGATGATCTCCTGCAGCTCCTTGTTCTTCTGCAGGATCTGCTTCACGGCGGTGGCCACGCGGTAGTGGTCCTCGCCGATGTAGCGCGGGTCGAGGATGCGGCTCGTCGAGGTGAGCGGGTCCACGGCCGGGTACAGGCCCTTGGACGCGATCTCACGGCTGAGCTCGGTGGTGGCGTCCAGGTGCGCGAACGTCGTCGCCGGGGCGGGGTCGGTGTAGTCGTCGGCCGGCACGTAGATCGCCTGCAGCGAGGTGATCGAGTGGCCGCGCGTGGAGGTGATGCGCTCCTGCAGGACGCCCATCTCGTCGGCGAGGTTCGGCTGGTAGCCCACCGCGGAGGGCATGCGGCCCAGCAGCGTCGACACCTCGGAGCCGGCCTGCGTGAACCGGAAGATGTTGTCGATGAACAGCAGCACGTCCTGCTTCTGCACGTCGCGGAAGTACTCCGCCATCGTCAGGGCCGACAGGGCGACGCGCAGACGCGTCCCCGGCGGCTCGTCCATCTGCCCGAACACCAGGGCGGTCTTGTCGAAGACGCCCGCCTCCTCCATCTCGTGGATGAGGTCGTTGCCCTCACGGGTGCGCTCGCCGACGCCGGCGAACACCGACACGCCGCCGTGGTCCTGGGCGACGCGCTGGATCATCTCCTGGATGAGGACGGTCTTGCCCACGCCGGCCCCGCCGAACAGGCCGATCTTTCCGCCCAGCACATAGGGGGTGAGCAGGTCGATGACCTTGATGCCGGTCTCGAACATCTGGGTCTTGGACTCGAGCTGGTCGAAGCTGGGCGCCTGGCGGTGGATGCCCCAGCGCTCGGTGATCTCGATCTGCTCGCCCGGCTCGGCGTTGAGCACGTCGCCGGTCACGTTGAACACGCGGCCCTTGGTGACGTCGCCGACGGGGACGCTGATGGGACCGCCGGTGTCGCGCACCTCCTGCCCGCGGACGAGGCCGTCCGTCGGCTTGAGCGCGATGGCGCGCACCAGGTCGTCGCCGAGGTGCTGCGCGACCTCGAGGGTCAGCTCGGTGGACTCCTCGCCGATCGTGATGGTCGTCTTCAGCGCGTTGTAGATCTCGGGGATCGAGTCGTGCGGGAACTCGATGTCGACGACCGGGCCGGTGACGCGCGCGATGCGGCCGACGACCTCGGTCTCGGTCTTCTCAGCGGTGAGGCTCATGGCTTCTTCTCTTTCGTGGGGTCGTTGCTTGCGCAGAGTCGATTACTTGCCGGATGCCAGGGCATCCGCGCCGCCGACGATCTCGGCGATCTGCTGGGTGATCTCTGCCTGGCGTGCGTTGTTGCGCAGGCGCGTGTAGTCGGTGATGAGCTTGTCGGCGTTGTCGCTGGCCGACTTCATCGCCTTCTGGGTCGCGGCGTGCTTGGCGGCCGACGACTGCAGCATCGCGTTGAACACGCGGCTCTGCACGTACACGGGCAGGAGCGCGTCCAGCACGGTGGCCGGGTCGGGCTCGAACTCGTACAGCGGGTAGGCGATCGGGCCCTCCTGCTCCGTGGTGGCGGCTTCGGAGGCCTCCACGACCTGCAGCGGAAGCAGGCGCACCCGCTCGGGCGACTGCGTCATCATGCTGACGAAGCGGTTGTAGACGAGGTGGATCTCGTCCACGCCGCCCGCATCGCCCCCGCGGATGAAGTCGTCGATGAGGCGCGCGGCGATCTCCTCCGCCGTGTGGAAGTGCGGCGTGTCGGTGTCGCCGGTCCACTGCTCGGCGGGGTCCATCTTCCGGAACTGGAAGTAGCCCACCGCCTTCCGGCCCACCAGGTAGTACACCGGCTCCTTGCCCTCGGACTGCACGAGCTCGGACAGCTCGAGCCCCTCGCGGATGATCTGCGAGTTGAATGCGCCCGCGAGGCCGCGGTCCGAGGTGAAGATCACGATCGCGGAGCGACGGATCGTCTCGGGCTCGCGGGTCAGCGGGTGGTCGATGTTCGAGTGCGTCGCCACGGCGGACACGGCGCGCGTCACAGCACGCGCGAAGGGCGCGGCGGCGCGCACGCGCGCCATCGCCTTCTGGATGCGCGAAGCCGCGATGAGCTCCATCGCCTTCGTGATCTTCTTGGTCGTCTGAGCAGAGGCGATCTTCTGCTTGTAGACCCTGAGTTGTGCGCCCATGTCCTGTATCTGTCCGGCGTCAGGCCCGGCGGCCCTTGACGATCTTCTCCTGGTTGACGTCCTCGACGTCCGTGGCCTCGAACTCCTCGTGGCCGGCGGCGATGCCCTGGCCGGTTCCCGCCTGGAACTCGAGGATGAACTTGTCCACCTCGGTCTCCAGCTCGGCCTCGGTGTCGTCGTCCAGCACGTTGGTGTCCCGCAGCGTGTCGAGGATCTTCGTGTTGCGACGGAGGTGGTCCAGGAGTTCGCGCTCGAACCGCAGGACGTCCTCGACCGCGACGGTGTCGAGCTTGCCTTTGGTGCCGGCCCAGATCGAGACGACCTGCTCCTCCACCGGGTACGGGTCGTACTGCGGCTGCTTGAGCAGCTCGGTCAGACGCGCGCCGCGCTCCAGCTGGCGGCGGGACGCGGCATCCAGGTCGCTCGCGAACATCGCGAACGCCTCCAGTGCGCGGTACTGCGCCAGCTCGAGCTTGAGCGTGCCCGAGACCTTCTTGATCGACTTGACCTGGGCGTCACCGCCGACGCGGGACACCGAGATGCCGACGTCCACCGCGGGCCGCTGGTTCGCGTTGAACAGGTCGGACTGCAGGAAGATCTGGCCGTCGGTGATCGAGATCACGTTGGTCGGGATGTAGGCCGAGACGTCGTTCGCCTTGGTCTCGATGATCGGCAGGCCCGTCATCGATCCGGCGCCGAGGTCGTCCGACAGCTTCGCGCAGCGCTCGAGCAGACGCGAGTGCAGGTAGAAGACGTCACCCGGGTAGGCCTCGCGCCCCGGCGGGCGGCGCAGCAGCAGCGAGACGGCGCGGTAGGCCTCGGCCTGCTTCGACAGGTCGTCGAAGATGATGAGGACGTGCTTGCCGTCGTACATCCAGTGCTGGCCGATGGCCGAGCCGGTGTACGGCGCGAGGTACTTGAAGCCCGCGGGGTCGGAGGCCGGAGCGGCGACGATCGTCGTGTACGCCATCGCACCGGCGTCCTCGAGGGCGCCCTTCACCGAGGCGATGGTCGAGCCCTTCTGGCCGATCGCCACGTAGATGCAGCGCACCTGCTTGTCGGGGTCGCCTGTCTCCCAGTTCGACTTCTGGTTGATGATCGTGTCGATGGCGATCGCGGTCTTGCCGGTCTGGCGGTCGCCGATGATGAGCTGACGCTGGCCGCGGCCGACGGGGATCATCGCGTCGATCGCCTTGATGCCGGTCTGCAGGGGCTCGTGCACGCTCTTGCGCTGCATGACGCCCGGCGCCTGCAGCTCGAGGGCGCGACGGCCTTCGGACGCGATGGCGCCCTGGCCGTCGATGGGGTTGCCGAGCGGGTCGACCACGCGGCCCAGGTAGCCGTCGCCCACGGGGACCGAGAGCACCTCGCCCGTGCGACGGACCTCCTTGCCCGCCTCGATGCCGGCGAAGTCGCCGAGCACCACGACGCCGATCTCGTGCTCGTCCAGGTTCAGTGCCAGACCCTGCGTGCCGTCCGCGAAGGTGAGGAGCTCGTTGGCCATCGCGCCGGGGAGACCCTCGACGTGAGCGATGCCGTCCGCCGCATCCACGACGGTGCCGACCTCGGTCGCCGCGGCGCCGGTGGGCTCGTAGGCGGCGACGAAGTCCCGAAGCGCGTCACGGATGACGTCGGGGCTGATCGAAAGTTCTGCCATTGTCTTCCCTTTGTTGAGAGCTGTGTCGCGGGGCTTCCCGCTCCGCCCGGAGGCGGTTCTGTGTCAGCCGGCGAGGCGCTGGCGCAGGTCCGCCAGGCGTCCGGAGATGCTGCCGTCGATCACGTCGTCGCCGATCTGCACGCGCAGACCGCCGACCAGATCGGGATCGATCACGGAGTTGAGCGAGACATCCCGCCCGTACTTGGTGGCCAGCGCGGCGGCGAGCCGCTCGGACTGGGCCTGGGTCAGTGGAGCCGCCGAGTGGACGGTGGCGACGGTCTTTCCGCGCTGGTCGCTGACCGTGCGCATCGCGGATGCGAGCAGCCGGCGCACTCGGCGCTCTCCGGGCTGCTGGACCAGCGACGAGACGATGAGCGTCGTGGCCGCACTCGCGCGCCCGCCCAGCACCTTCTCGACGAGATCGCCCTTGGCCGCGGTCGCGCCCAGGCGGGAGCCGAGGGCGAGCTCGAGCTGCGGGTTCGCCGCGACGAGCTCGGCGACAGCGAACAGCTCGCCTTCCACATCGTCGTCGGGCGCCGCCGCTGCGGCGGTGCGCACCGCAAGGGTCTCGATGCCGTCGACGAGATCCTGCGCATGCGACCAGCGCTGATCGGCAGCGCTGGTCAGCAGTGCGACGGCGGTCGGCGAGAGCCGGCCGCCGAACACGTCGGCGACGACGCGCCGGCGCGCCTCGGCATGCGCGGTGGGGTCGGCCAGCGCGCCGCTCAGCTGCGGCGATTCGGCCACGATCCGCGCCGCGGCGAACAGCTCGCGGGCGGTGTCGAGGTCGACGCCCGAAGCGGCGTCCAGCGCCGCCTTCGTCGCCGCGAGGGCCTGAGTGGTCGCGCTGCCCATTACTTCGCCGCCTTCTGGGATTCGGAGGCCTCGAGGTCGGCGAGGAAGCGGTCGACCACGGCCTGGGCGCGCTCGTCGTCGGAGAGGGTCTCTCCCACCACGCCGCCGGCGAGGTCCAGGGCGAGGGTGCCCACCTCGTTGCGCAGCGAGACGAACGTCGACTGGCGCTCCGCCTCGATCTGCGCCTGAGCGTTGGCGGCGATGCGAGCGGCCTCGGCCTGCGCGGCCTCCTTGGCCTCGGCGATGATCTTCGAGCCGTCAGCACGGGCGGCGTCGCGGATGCCCGCGGCCTCGCCGCGTGCATCGGCGAGCTTGGCGGTGTACTCCTCGAGGGCGGCGGCGGCCTTGGCCTGAGCCTCCTCGGCGCGCTTGATGCCGCCTTCGATGGCCTCCTTGCGGGCGTCGAGCACCGCATTGAGGCTCGGGATCACCTTCCAGATGAAGAACACCAGGACGATGACGAAGCAGATCGTGCCCCACACGAGGTCGGGGAGCGCCGGGAGCACCGGGCTGTGCGCGACCTCGGCGTCCACGACGGTGACTGATGCGAGCAGCATCCAGACTCCTTCGCTGTGGATCCGCGATTACGGCGCGGGGAACGGGATGAACGCGACGGCGATCGCGATGAAGCAGAGGGCCTCGGTGAGCGCGACGCCGAGGAACATGAGGCTGCTCAGGCGGCCCTGCAGCTCGGGCTGACGCGCGACCGACTCGATCGTCTTGCCGATGACGTAGCCCACGCCGATACCGGAGCCGATGACGGCGAGACCGAAGGCGAGCGGTGCGAGTTGTCCGACGATGTTCACGGGGTGTTTCCTTTCGAAGGGGTTCTGATGATCGGTGAGCGGCGAGCGATCAGTGCTCTTCGGCCACCGAGAGCTGGATGTAGATGGCGGTCAGGATGGCGAAGACGTAGGCCTGCAGCGCGGCGACGAACAGCTCGAGCACCGTGAAGGCGATGCCGAAGGCGAACGTGCCGATCCCGAGCAGGCCGAGCAGGTTGCCCTGGGCCAGGACGGTGAAGAAGAAGAAGTTCGTTGCGGTGAAGCAGAGCACGAGCAGCATGTGCCCGGCGATCATGTTCATCGTCAGTCGCAGCGTCAGGGTTACGGGGCGGACGATGAACGTCGACAGGAACTCGAGCGGCGTCAGCAGCGGGTAGAGGAACCACGGCACGCCGGGAAGGAACAGCGAGTCCTTCCAGAACCGCCAGCCCTTCTCGCGCATGCCCGCGTAGATGAAGGTGAACCACGAGATGATCGCGAGCACGAGCGGCAGGCCGATGGCGGCGGTGCCGGCGAGCTGGATGCCTGGTATCACGCCGGTGAGGTTCATCCCCAGGATGAGGAAGAACATCGACATGATGATCGGCTCGTAACGGCGCCCGAGGCGCTCGCCGAGGGTGTCGTAGACCATGCCCTTGCGCACGAACATGAGCATGGCTTCCATGGCTGCCTGCCCGCGCGACGGGACGATCTTCATGCGCCGCGTGGCCAGCCAGAACAGGACGACCAGGACGACGACCACGAGGATGCGGATCAGCATCAGACGGTTCAGCTCGAACGGCGTGCCCTCGAAAAGCAGGACCGGCGGGAAGAACTCATCGATCGACGGGCCGTGGAACCCGCCGTCATCGCTTGCAGCGGCGTTGACGATCTGTGACGCGACGTGAGTAAACAGCGTGAGCTCCGGCTTCGGGTCGCCGACTGATATCGGCGCGACGATGGGTCATGAGCGTCGACCGGCGGGATGCGATCCTCCGAGCGTGGAGGATCCGCGCCGCACTCCCGGCGACTGCTCCACCCTACCAATATTTCCCGGCGGTCACGAACCGCCGGACCCGCTCCCGGTGCCGTCGGAGGACTCGGGCAGAGACACGTCGACGTAGGGCGCGCGCACCTTGGCCATCACCACGAGATCGATGATCAGCGACGCGAGGACGCTCGCCACGACCGCGAAGACGAACACGCGCCCGTCGACCCACGGCTGACCACGCAGAAGCAGCAGCACCGCGACGAACACGATGAGCTTGACGAGCAGTCCCCCGATGATCAGGCCGAAGAACAGATGCAGCTTCTCGGGGCCCTGGAACCGCTGGGCGAACAGGATCAGCCCGGCGGTCAGACCCAGGAACAGCGCGGCGAGCACGACGCCCACGAGGGCGCTCCACAGACCGTCGACGCCACCGACGAGATAGCCGAGGACGGCGCCGACCACCGCGAGGACGCCGGTGATCACCGCACACCAGATCAGGGTTGCGCGCAGGATGATCGAGGCCGAGGTGCGGGGCGGTTTCATCGGTGGGTCTCCAGGGAGGGGGCGCTCGCGACGGGTGCGCGGCGACGTCGGACGGTGGGAAGGAGGGTCACGGCGAGGCAGGCGAGGATGCCGATGCCGCCGAACACGACGGCGGGCCAGTAGTCGCCGGGCGTGATGTACACGGAGAACACGTACAGCAGCAGCATCGAGAAGCCGACGACGGCGGTCCACGCGTAGAACACGAGCACGGCGCCGCGGTCGGTGTGCCCCATGTCGAGCATGCGGTGGTGGAGGTGCTTGCGGTCGGGCGAGAACGGCGACTTGCCGGCGCCCATCCGGCGGACCACGGCGAGCCCGAAGTCCAGCAGCGGCAGCAGCACGATCACGATCGGCAGGAGGATCGGGACGAAGGCGGACAGGAGCTGCGAGCGGCCCAGCCGGTCGGGCTGGTCGATGACGGCGGGATCGATCTGGCCGGTGATCGCGATGGCGGACGTGGCCATCAGCAGCCCGAGCAGCAGTGCGCCGGAATCGCCCATGAACAGCTTCGCGGGGCTCCAGTTCAGCGGGAGGAAGCCCAGGCACGCCCCGATGAGGACCGCTGCGATGAAGGAGGCGAGATTGAAGTACGACGAGGCCCCGGTGTCGCGCACCAGCAGATACGAGTAGACGAAGAAGATCCCGTTCGCGATCAGGCACACCCCGGCGACCAGGCCGTCGAGGCCGTCGATGAAGTTCACCGCGTTCATGACCACGACGATCGCGAACAGCGTCAGGGTGAGGCTCAGCCAGCTCGAGACGACGGTCATGCCGCCGATCGGGAGCGAGAGGATCTGAAGGCCCCCGAACCAGGCGATGATCCCGGCCGCCGCGAACTGCGCGCCGAGCTTGATCATCCAGTCGAGGTCCCACACGTCGTCGGCGATCCCGACCAGCACGATCAGCGTCATCGCGCCGATGATCGAGAACATCGTCACCGGGTCGTCCCAGATGATCGCGAAGTAGGGCATCGCCGCCGAGACGGCGAACGCCGCCAGGATGGCGAGGTACATCGCCACTCCCCCCAGGCGCGGCGTGGGCGTCTTGTGGACGTCCCGCTCGCGGATGCCCGGATAGAGCCGATACCTCAGACTGAGCCGCCACACCGCCCACGACAGCACCAGCGAGATGGTCGCCGTGAGGAGGATCGTGAAGACGTACTGTCTCACTCTGCGGGCTCCTGGGGGGCATGCTCCGGCGGGTCGGGTTCGAGCAGATCCCCCAGCACCTCGCGCAGGCTCTCGCGCGAGACCGCGCCATGACGCAGGACCCTCACGACCGGCTCGTCTCCGGTCACCAGGCTGGTCGCGTCGATGATCGTGGAGGCGAGACCGGTCTCGGGAGGTCCGTCGTCGAGGTACACCGAGACGCTGTCGCCGAGCATGTCCCGCGCGGCGTCCGCGGTCAGCGCGGCGGCCTGACCCGTGAGGTTGGCGCTGGAGACGGCGAGGGGGCCGGTCTCCTCGAGCAGCGCGAGGGCGAGACGATGCGCCGGCATCCGCACCGCCACGGTGCCGCGGGTCTCCCCCAGATCCCACGCCAGCGAGGGCTGGGCGGGCAGGACGATCGTCAGTCCCCCGGGCCAGAGCGCCTCGACGAGGTCGCGCACCGCCGGGGGCACCGTCTCCACGAGAGCCTCCAGGGTGGTCAGCCCGGGCACGAGCACCGGCGGCGGCGACTGACGGCTGCGGCCCTTCGCGTCGAGCAGGCGCTGGACGGCCGCCGGGGTGAAGGCGTCGGCGGCGACGCCGTAGACGGTGTCGGTGGGCAGCACGACGAGCTCGCCGCGCGCGATGGCCTGCCGTGCCTGCCGCATGCCCGAGAGCAGCTGCGCCTCGTCACGGCAGTCGAAGAGGGGGGACATATCCGCACCAGTCTACGCGGGAGGGGGTGGGAACCCGCCGCGGTCAGAGCCGGACGGCGGTGGTGGCGCGGTCGCGCATCGTGAGGTCGGGATGCGTCGCGGCGGCGCGCCATCCGTCCTCCGCCAGCAGCGTCCGGACGGCCTCGCCCTGCCACTCGCCGTGCTCGAGCACGAGCGTGCCGCCCGGCCGCAGCAGCCGCTGCGCGGTGCGGCTGAGCACGCGGACGACATCGAGACCGTCCGGGCCGGCGTACAGCGCGGCAGGCGGGTCGTAGCCGCGGACCTCGGGGTCGCGCGGGATCGCCCCGTCCGGCACGTACGGGGGGTTGGAGGCGACGACGCTCACCGTGCCGTCCAGCTCGACGAAGGCATCGGCGAGGTCTGCCAGGTGCACGCTCGCGTTGGCGGCGCCGATCGCGGCGAAGTTCTCTCGCGCCCAGGCGAATGCGGCGTCGGACTTCTCGGCCGCATAGACGCGCGCGTGCGGGACCTCGGTCGCCAGGGCCAGCGCGAGCGCGCCGCTTCCGGTGCCCAGGTCCACGGCGATCGGGCGATCGGACGCTGCGGCCATGAGCGCGTCGATCGCCAGCTGAGCGACGATCTCGGTCTCCGGGCGGGGGACGAACACACCCGGCCCCACGCGCAGCACGAGGTGGCGGAACGGCGCGGTGCCGGTGATGTGCTGCAGCGGCTCGCGGGTCGCCCGGCGCCGCACGAACTCGGCCAGGGTCTCCGCATCCTGCCCGGCGAGGTCGTCGCCGCGCAGAGCGGCCGCCTGCACCTCTCCGCGTCCCAGCCCCAGGGCGTGACCGGCCAGCAGTTCGGCGTCGACGACCGGATCGGGCACGCCGGCGGCGGCGAGGCGGTCGGCCGCGTGCGCGAGCGCCGCCTGGAGGGGAACGGGTTCAGCCATGGGCGCCGTCCAGCCTAGGGCACCGTGCCCTGCGGACTCCGTCACAATCGGTCACGGGAATGCCCGCTCGCATAGGCTTGTTCGGCGTTGCAGAGCATCCACCCGAAAGGCGGCCCATGTCCGGCATCCACTCCGATATCACCACGGCATTCGGTGACACCCCCCTCGTCCGGCTCAATCGGGTGACCGAGGGCATCGACGCCACGGTGCTCGCCAAGCTGGAGTACTACAACCCCGCCTCCAGCGTGAAGGACCGTCTCGGGATCGCCCTCGTCGACGCCGCGGAGGCGGCCGGCGACCTCGCGCCGGGCGGAACCATCGTGGAGTCCACGAGCGGCAACACCGGCATCGCCCTCGCCATGGTCGGCGCGGCGCGCGGCTACCGCGTGATCCTCACGATGCCCGCGTCGATGTCGAAGGAGCGCCGCGTGCTGCTGAAGGCCTTCGGCGCGGAGATCGTGCTCACCGATCCCACCAAGGGCATGAGCGAGGCCGTCGAGGTCGCCAAGCAGATCGTCGCCGACACGCCCGGTGCCGTGTGGGTGCGGCAGTTCGAGAACGAGGCGAACCCCGCGATCCACCGCCGCACGACCGCCGAGGAGATCCTGCGCGACACCGACGGCGACATCGACATCTTCGTCGCCGGCATCGGCACCGGCGGCACCATCACCGGCGTCGGCCAGGTGCTCAAGGAGAAGATCCCCGGCGTCCGCGTGGTCGCGGTGGAGCCGAAGGACTCGCCCGTCCTCAGCGAAGGGCGCCCGGGCCCGCACAAGATCCAGGGCATCGGCCCGAACTTCGTCCCCGAAGTGCTCGACCGCAGCGTCCTCGACGAGGTGGTCCCGGTCGAGTTCGACGACGCCCTGCGCGTGGCGCGCGAGCTCGCCGCCAAGGAGGGCCTGCTGGTCGGGATGTCGTCCGGCGCAGCCGTGTGGGCTGCGCTCGAGGTCGCCAGGCGGCCCGAGAACGCCGGCAAGCGGATCGTCGTGATCGTGCCCGACACCGGCGAGCGCTACCTCACCACGGCCCTGTTCGAAGACCTGCGCGAGGACTGACATGACGTTCTGGCGGCGGGTGCGCGAGGACATCGCGGCGGCGAAGCTGCGCGATCCTGCCGCGCGCGGCAGCCTCGAGATCGCGCTGCTCTACCCCGGCCTGCACGCGATCTGGGCGCACCGGCTCTGGCACGCCCTGTGGCGCCGGCGGGTGCGCTTCGTCGCGCGCGCGGGCTCGCAGGTGACGCGCTGGCTGACCGGCATCGAGATCCATCCGGGCGCGACGATCGGGCGCCGGTTCTTCATCGACCATGGCATGGGCGTCGTCATCGGCGAGACCGCGGAGATCGGCGATGACGTGATGCTGTACCACGGGGTGACGCTGGGCGGCCGGATGCTGGACGGCGGGAAGCGGCATCCCACCCTCGAGGACGGGGTGGCCGTCGGCGCCGGGGCCAAGATCCTCGGGCCGGTCGTGATCGGCGCGCGGACCGCGGTCGGCGCCAACGCCGTGGTCACCAAGGGCTGCGAGCCCGACTCGGTGCTCGTGGGCGTGCCCGCCAAGCCCCGCGCAAAGCGTCCCGGAGAGGACACCCGGGCCCTTCTCACGGCCCCCGAGTACCAGATTTGATGCAAGCCGCATCAATGCGCGCAGCGCGTTGATGCGGCTTGCATCAAGGTTGAGCGAGGCCGCGAAGCGCCCGAGCCGAAACCTCCGGGCATCACCCGCCCGTCCCGCGGAGTCGGAGCGACGTCAGGATCTCGGACACGTCCTGCCTGTAGCGGTCGACCGCATCGGATGACACGGTCACCGTGAGGACGGTCACCGTGCCGTCGCGCACTCCGAACATCTGGTACTGCACCTGATCATCGGCGCTCCCGTCGCCGTCTGAATCCCAGCTGAACACGAGTACCTCGGCATCCTCGGCCCCGGGAACCTCGACCTGGGCGCGCTCGAAGAGTTCGAAGCCCGGGAACTCCTCGGGGTCTGCATACTGCGCGAGGGTGCCGTCCACGTACTGGCGCAGGCCATCCCCGGCCTCCTCCTGGCTCAGCAGCAGGTTCGCCTCCCAGGTGCTGCAGTCCTTGGCCGAGAAGAGGCTTCCGCCGGCGCCCGGCGGTCGCAGGGCCGCATCCCAGCCGACCGGAACCACGATGGCGAACGTGTCCGCCACGATGCGGCCGCGAATGGGCTCGACGCGCGGGGCGGGTCGCGTGATCGCGAGCTCGGTGAGAAGGCCCAGGTCTTCGGGGTCCACGCCTTCTCCGCCCATGCCTGCGGCGAACAGCGCCGCGCCGCAGCCGGTTCCGTCCACGTAGCCGCGGAGCCCGGCGATACCCTTCGCGCGCGACGAACCGTCCGGCATCGCGTATTCGACCGTCACGGTGTTCTGCAGCTCGCGGAACCACTGACCGTGGGCACGGTCCGGCGTCCCCTCGATGCGAAATGCGGACAGGGCCTGCTCGAGCTCGTCCGCGACGAACCCGTCGACGTCTTCCGGAGTATCCACGTGCTCGACCCTCCGCACGACGAGCCCGCTGTCCCCGGTCGGACCCAGATGCCAGACGACGCCGTCGTCCTGCCACTCGTACCAGTCCGCCGGGACCACGACGCTGATGCCGAGGCGCCGGGACTCGTAGCGCGCCAGGTCTTCGCGGGCCTCGTGGCGTTCCGCGAGATGGACCTCCGTCCGCACGCCGTTCGCGTAGACATCCGCCCGATACAGTCCTGAGGGCAGCAGCATGTCCGCCACCACGACGTGCTGGAGGTGCGGACCGACCCCGATCGTCGCCGCAGTGGGTGCGGCGATGACCGCCCATCTCCCGTCCTCGTCGGCACGGTGGTACCAGACCACGGCGGCACTGCCGGTCACCGCCGGCTGATCTCCGTGGGCGGCGACCTGGAGCTCCTGCGGATACACGTCCAGGACAGCGCCTTCCAGCCCGAAGACCGTCGAGTACGGCGCGCCGATCACGCTCCACCGGTACTCGTCGAGTCGCTCCTCCGCGATCTCCCCGGCGAGCAGTTCGAGATCGGCGAGGCCCCAGGACCTCACGTCCGTCAGCACCGCCGGGTCGCTGAGCGCTTGGGCCGAACACATCTCCCGTGCGCCGGTCAGGCAGTCCCCAGCCTCCGCATAGGCGTCGGCAGCCTCGGCGTGCAGCCCGAGGGCGGCGAGTCCGAGCGCCCGGTTCAACCGGGTGCTGTGGAGCGCGACTCCGCCGGCGCCGGACTCGCGCTCCAGCAGGGCGAGGGCGCGCTCGGTGCGCTCGAGGCCTGCGCGCACCAGCAGGGGCTCGTCGCGCACGATCCCGAGGCTGATCTGGGCGAAGCCGAGGTTTCCCTGCAGCCGCGCGGTGTCGCCGCCGAGCTCGTGCGCCCGCACCAGCTCGTCGACCGCGTCCGAGAGCAGTTCCTCGTCCATCTCGGCGCTGAGGATCGTCCATCCGTCGGTGACCTCGGCGGCGCACCACAGCGCGTACCCGAGCCATTCGTGCGCCGGTCCGAAGTGATCGTAGGCCTCGAGGGCACGGATGAGCGGCGCAGGATCGGCGGTGCAGTCGGTCTGGGCCGTGGCGACGGCCTGCGCGAGAGCGTCGACCTCCTCGGCCGACGCGATGTTCTGCCGCCATGCGGCGTCGGGGATGGTGGTCATGGTCAAGCCGGCGCCGGTGATGATCCCCGCCGTCCCGACCACCAGCAGGATCACGGACGACCGTCGTGTACGGCTTCGGCCGGAGGCGAGGCCCAGCATGAAGCCGGAGAGACCGAGCACGACCAGGGCCACGGTGAGCAGGGACTTGTGCTCGCTCCACACGGTCATCTCCTGGCGCGTCAGCTCGGCTGCTGTGTCGCATGCCCGCGCCGTCCACTGCGAGCGGGAGACGTACCACGGTATGTAGGCCTGGTCCGACAGCTCGTAATAGAGCTCGGACGGTCGCCCCGAGGTCTCCAGCTCCGCGGGCGGGATGAAGGAGCACAGCTCCGCTCCGTCGCCGTGACCGTCCTCGAACTGCTCGCGCAGGCCGTCCTCCAGCACGGTGAGCCGGTTGTCCACCTCTTCCCGATACGCCGCGGCCGCGGCGGGATCGATCTCGGAGTCGGGGCTGATGACCGCCAGCTGGGCCGCTGCGACGGCGGCGGCCTCCGCCTCGGCATACGAGGTGAGTGACGAGAGCCCGCGCGCGATCCGCTGGATCCCGTCCTCCTGCAGGCGCTCCGCCTCGGCGAGGAGCGCGTCGGCGCGGGCCGTGGCGTCCCGGTCGTTGACCGACACGACCGAGAGGGCGACGGCCGCCGATGCGAACGCGACGACGGCGACCGCACCGAGGATCTCCGCCCACCAGCGAGGTCTCTCCGTGCGGCCCGGCAGCGCGTGGCGGCTTCTCGCCCACAGCCACAGCGACAGCGCCGCCGCACCCAGGGCGACGACCACAGCCGCCGTGACGATCCGGTCGACGGCGGCGATCAGCAGCACCACGGTGGCGCCGACCACGACGACCGCGCACGATATGACCGCGCCTGCCCGCCATGCGACGACGGAGGATCCGCCGACTCTCGACGGCCGCCCGCGGCGGTCGGCGAGCTGATCGACGACGATGAGTCCGGCCAGCACCCCGATGAAGACCAGGCCGAGGGTGATCAGCACCTGCTCCTGCGCGCCGAGGGCACTCGCTTCGCTGCGCAGCTGAGCCGCACGGGCGGTCAATGCCGACAGGCTCGTCTGGTTCTCGAGGCCGGCGAGCGCTTGGCCGACGCGGTACGGGGCGGCAGCGCCCGCGGTGCCCACGCAGCCGGCCAGGCGGTCGCCGCGCACGAGCGGGCGCAGCGCATCGAGCTCGATCGTCGAGGTGACGAGGGTCTCGATGTCCGGACTGCGCGAGAGCAGGCTCGCCCGGGCGGCGTCGCGCTCGACGCTTCCCGAGCACAGCTGCGCGAGCACGGCGCTGTCGTTGGCGATCAGAGTCTGCAGCTCGCCGCTGAGCCGGGTCACCTGCGCCTCCGACGCGCGTGCCTGCGTGAGCGCTGCATCGGCGGCGTCTGCCGCGCGGGTTGCCTGATAGACGGCGAACGCACTGAGCGTCATCGCGATCGCCATCATCGCCACCACCGCCAGGTCACGGCGGAGGAGGATGTGGACACGTGCTCGCAGCCGGCTGAGCCGGCGCCGGGACCGCGACATCGGCGTCAGACCGGGCGCAGGACTTCTGACCGCGCGGCGACCACCGCCTGCAGGAACGCGGGCTCGTCCACGGTGCTTGCGAGGGTGTCTCGACCGCTGATGGCGCGTTCGCGCGCGTAGGCCAGCCCTGTGGCGGCCGTGATCAGCTTGCGCATCTCGGGGCGCCGGTCGCCCGGCTGGGTCGCGGCCCAGCGCAGCGCCTCACGCCTGCCCTTGGGCGTGGAGAGCATGATCACCTCGGCGGGGGTGAACCAGCCGACGTTCGCGTATTCGGTCAGCCGCGCCGCGGTCAGCTTCTGCTCCTTGCGCAGCAGGTACACGACGCCCCACACGAACAGGGCGAACAGCGGCACCTGGATGAGCGGATACCCGACTTCGAATGGCATGGTGACCATCGTGAAGTTCCACAGGCCGTGGAACGCGATGGCCGCTGCGAGCCCGCCCAGTCCCCACGCGAGGCAACCACCCCGCGACAGCCCTCGCCGCGCCGCAAGTCCCAGCGCGAGGCCCGTGAGGCCCGTGGCGATCACGTGCACGAACGGAGACAGCAGTCCACGCAGGAAGAGCGACTCGCCGAGAGCGTCGAACCCGCCCGCGGCCAGGGCCTGGCCGAAGTACTGGATGTTCTCGGTGAACGCGAATCCGGCGCCCACGAGACCTCCGTAGACGAGCCCGTCGACCGGACCGTCGAAGAAGCGACGGGCGAACAGGAACAGGAGCAGGACGCCGATGCCCTTGGTGATCTCCTCGAGTATCGGCGCCTGGATGACGATGCTCGCGAACACATCGGCCGTTCCGAACAGCATCAGATAGAGCTCCGTGAGCGCGATCGACCCGATCGCGCCCCACAGGCCCGCGAACCACAGCAGCCGATGCGGCTCCGGCTCCCAGCGGTCCACGCGCACCACGACGGCCACGACGATCGCCAACGGCACGAGCGCCGCGAACGCGGCGATGATCGCGATGATGTTGCCCAGCAGCATCCCGTACAGGACGGCGAGGTAGAACGCGAGCAGCAGCGCCAGCAGCACGATGCCGGTGATCCAGCCGGCACGGCGGGCCGCGGTGACCGGCACGGGTATCGGCGCCACCGGAGCGGCCGGCGCGGCCGGCGCGAGCGCGACAGGCGAAGATGTAGCAGTCATGGCCGGCTCCCCTATCCGACAGATCCCCGGGTCACGGCGCCCTTGCCGTGCCCCGCGCCGCGGAGAATCCCCCTCCGTGCGCTGGCCAAACCATAGCGTCGTACCCGGCCTCAGGTAAAGCGCTGCAGACGAACTCCGGTCACCGGCGTCGCTCCTGCACCTGCTTGCGGAGGAAGAGCCCCGGCAGAAGCCATGTCGCCACGGCGGTCACGAGCCACACGATCAGCGTTCCGACGATCCAGGCGATGGGCCCGTCGATGCCGATTCCCGCTGCCGGGATGAGCACGGCGACCAGCAGCGCGACGAACGTCGAAACCAGGCCGATGCCCCCGATGAGCGCGCGGGCGTGCCTGCGTGTGATGTTCAGCAGCCAGGGCGCCAGCACGCTCTGCAGCACGGCGAAGATCACCACAGCCAGGACGATCCCCCACGCCGACTCCCAGTGCAGGGAGAAGCCCGGCAGCAGGAGGGCGGCCGCGACGAGCCCGAGGAACGCCGCCACCAGCCAGATGAGGGCGCGAATGAGGATCCGGAACATGCCACGAGCGTAGTTCCCGCGTCCTTCAGGCCGCGTGTCCGGCACGCTACACTGACGCCCAGCGTCTGCTGGGGAGGGGGCGACATGGCAGTCGGCCGATGTGCCTTGGCGGCGATCCTGCTCGCACTCGTGCTCACAGGATGCTTCCCGATCACGATCACGACAGGCAGCGGACCGGGAGCGACCGCGGCCCCGACGGTCCCCGCGGCACCGGACGAGCTGACGCCCGAGGAGCGGGCGCTGATCTCGCACCTGCGCGCCACCGAAGGGCCGCGCGAGGACCTGGCCGAGGCGACCGATGACGACCTGCTGCTCATGGCGCAGAGCATCTGCCGGACCGTCACGGAAGGCGGGAGCCTGGATTCCATCATCCGCGGTCTGGACGAGGCGTTCGCGCTGTCGGACTCCACCATCGTCGCGCTCGCCGGAGGGGCGCAGGTGACGTACTGTCCTGACGCCTACGACACCCTCGAATGGGCGAAGGAGTCCGAGTTCTTCAAGGAGCGGCTCTTCCTCCGGAACATCCGCGAAGGCGCGGGCGCCTTCGGCCGGTTCGCCGACCGGGATGCGATCGGATACGCGAAGGGCACCTGCAGCATCCTGCAGGAGGGCGGCTCGATCAGTGAGGCGACCACGCTCCTGCACGGCATGCTGCCGACCGGCACGGCTCCTGATCCGGACGGCGCGATCGCCTTCATCTCGGCGGCGATCACGATCTACTGCCCCGACGTCACGCCGACGAGTTGATCAGGCCGAGTCGGGGCCCAGCGCGGCCAGCCTCGCCTCCTCGTCGGCGGCGATCGCCGACTCGATGATCGGGTCCAGCGCGCCGTCCATCACCTGGTCGAGGTTGTATGCCTTGTAGCCGGTGCGGTGATCGGCGATGCGGTTCTCCGGGAAGTTGTAGGTGCGGATGCGCTCGGACCGGTCCATGCCGCGGATCTGCGAGCGACGGGCATCGGATGCCGCGGCATCCCGCTCCTCCTGCTGCCGGGCGAGCAGCCGGGCCCGCAGCACCCGGAGGCCCGCCTCGCGGTTCTGCAGCTGGGACTTCTCGTTCTGCATCGACACGACGATGCCGGTCGGCAGGTGGGTGATCCGCACCGCGGAGTCGGTCGTGTTGACCGACTGCCCGCCAGGGCCCGAGGAGCGGAACACGTCGATCTTGAGGTCGTTCGGGCTGATCTCGATCTCGTCGGGCGCATCGACCTCGGGGAAGACGAGCACCCCTGTCGTGGAGGTGTGGATCCGGCCCTGCGACTCGGTCGCGGGCACCCGCTGGACGCGGTGCACGCCGCCCTCGTACTTCAGGTGCGCCCACACGCCCTGCGCAGGATCGCTGCTGGAGCCCTTGATCGCCACCTGGACGTCCTTGTAGCCGCCGAGGTCGGACTCGTTGCGCTCCAGCAGCTCGGTCCGCCATCCCTTCGACGCCGCGTACTGCAGGTACATCCGCAGCAGGTCGGCGGCGAACAGCGCCGACTCGGCGCCGCCCTCACCCTGCTTGATCTCCATGATGACGTCGCGGGCGTCGTCGGGGTCGCGCGGGATCAGCAGGCGCCGCAGCCGTTCCTGCGCCTGGGCCAGCCGCTCCTCGAGCTCGGGGATCTCCGCGGCGAACGCCTCGTCCTCGCGGGCGAGCTCACGCGCAGCCTCGAGGTCTTCGGATGCGGCGGTCCACGCGTCGTGGGCGGCGACGATCTTCGACAGCTCGGCGTAGCGCCGGTTGACCCGCTTCGCCCGCGCCGGGTCGGCGTGCACCGCCGGATCGGACAGCTCGGCCTGGACGGCCTGGTGCTCCTCGATCAGCGCCTTGACCGACTCGAACATCGGTCAGCGGATGCTGTTGTCGTGCCCGTGCGAGTGGCCGCCGGCGGCGGGCGTCGGGATCGACTTCTGCATCTGCACGAGGAACTCGACGTTCGACTGCGTCTCCTTGAGCTTGCCGAGCACGACCTCGAGGGCCTGCTGCGGGTCGAGGCCGGCGAGCGCGCGACGCAGCTTCCAGGTGATCTTGACCTCGTCCGGCGACAGCAGCATCTCCTCGCGGCGGGTCGACGACGCATTGACGTCGACCGCGGGGAAGATGCGCTTGTCGGCCAGCTGGCGCGACAGGCGCAGCTCGCTGTTGCCGGTGCCCTTGAACTCCTCGAAGATCACCTCGTCCATCTTCGAGCCGGTCTCCACCAGTGCCGTCGCGAGGATCGTCAGCGAGCCGCCGTTCTCGATGTTGCGCGCGGCGCCGAAGAAGCGCTTCGGCGGGTACAGCGCCGACGCGTCCACCCCTCCGGTCAGCACGCGGCCCGAGGTCGGCGCCGAGATGTTGTACGCGCGTCCGAGCCGGGTGATCGAGTCAAGCAGCACGACCACGTCGCGACCGAGCTCGACGAGCCGCTTGGCGCGCTCGATCGCGAGCTCGGCGACCGTGGTGTGGTCCTCGGCGGGGCGGTCGAAGGTCGACGCGATGACCTCACCCTTGACCGTGCGCTGCATGTCGGTGACCTCTTCCGGCCGCTCGTCCACGAGCACGACCATGAGGTGCACTTCGGGGTTGTTGATCGCGATGGCGTTCGCGATCTGCTGGAGCACGATCGTCTTCCCGGCCTTGGGCGGTGCGACGATGAGCCCGCGCTGGCCCTTGCCGATCGGCGCGACCAGGTCGATGATGCGCTGGGTCAGCTTCTCGGGTGCGGTCTCCAGGCGCAGGCGCTCCTGCGGGTACAGCGGCGTGAGCTTGCCGAACTCGACGCGGCCGGCGGCATCCTCGGTGGACAGGCCGTTGACCGAGTCCACCTTGACGAGCGCGTTGTACTTCTGACGGCTGGACTGCTCCCCTTCGCGGGGCTGCTTGATGGCGCCGACGATCGCATCGCCCTTGCGCAGGTTGTACTTCTTCACCTGGCCGAGCGACACGTAGACGTCGCTGGCGCCGGGGAGGTATCCGCTCGTGCGCACGAACGCGTAGTTGTCGAGGACGTCGAGGATGCCGGCGATCGGGATGAGGACGTCGTCCTCGCCGATCTCGGTCTCGAACTCGTCTGCCGTGCCGCCCTGGCCACGGCGCTTGCTCCGGCCCCGGCCTCGGCCGCCGCCGGACGACTGCTCTTCGCCGTCCGAGTCCGGCTTGGCCGAGCCGTTGCCCTGCCCGTCCTGCCCGTTCTGGTTCTGGCTGCGGTTGCGGTTGCGGCTGCGGCTGCGGCTGCGGCGACCGGAGGACTGCTGCTCGGCGTCGCCGGACTGCTCGCCCTCGGAGGCAGCGTCGTCGTCGGCGGACTTCTTGTCGCCCTTGGGCTTCCTGCCGCTCTCGGCGTCCTTCTCGTCCTTGGCGGACCCATCGCCTGCGGATGCGTCTTCGGGCTCCTCGGCGGAAGCGGATGCCTCGGCCTCGCCGCTGTCGGTGGGCTCGACGCCCTCCCCCGCCGCGGCGGCCTTCTCTGCGGCGAACGCCGCGCGCACCTGGTCGGCGACCTCGGCGGTGACGGCGGATGCCGGGCTGGCCGCCGGCGAGCCCAGCTCGGCCAGCTTGTCGAGCACCGTGCGCGAGTCGACGCCCGCCTCGGCGGCGAGTTCGTGCACGCGGCGGCGCCGGGCTCCGGACTTCCTGGCCTTGGCGGGCTTGTCGGTGGCGGGTGCGTCAGCGGGCTCGGCGGGAGCCTCAGCGGCCGCGGGCTCGGCGTCGCCCTGCTTCTGTGCCTCGGGCTTGTCCGCCTCAGGCTGAGCGGGCACGGGCTCGGGGTCCGCCTGCTCTGCAGCCGCGGGCGCGACGGCGTCAGCCGCGGACGCGTCGCCGGCGACGGACTCTGCGGCGGCGCGCTCGGCATCCTGCACCGGCTCCTGCGGGGCCTGGACCGTGTCGTCGATGTCGGGGGTGTTGTCGGTCTGCTCGCCTTCGGCGTGCACAGGACCGGACTGGATCTCGGAGATGGACTCCACGAGTTCTCCTCTATAAGTACGTTCGGCTCTGCCGCGACGCGGGCGCGTCGGCGCGCATCCTGCGACGACCGGGGGCCGGTCGACGGGATGGGCATGCAGAGTTCGCAGAATTGCGACGGAGGCCAGATTCACGTGCTGCGAATGCCGCTACGTGGAACCCTCCGCTGGTTCTCTCACTGTACCACCCTTGACGTCGACGGCGAGCATCAGGGCCTCCCACGGGGCATCCACGACCGATGCCGCGAGCTCGGCCGCCTCCAGCCGCGCACCGGGCCCGTCGGCGAGCACGAGCACGCTGGGTCCGGCCCCCGACACCACCGCCGCGAAGCCCTCCGCGCGCAGCGCGCGCACGAGGGCGCTGGTGTGCGGCATGGCCTCGGCACGGTAGTCCTGGTGCAGCCGATCCTCGGTCGCGGCCAGCAGCAGTTCGGGACTCTGGGTCAGCGCCGCCACCAGCAGCGCCGAGCGCGAGACGTTGAAGACGGCATCCTCGCGCGGCACCTGTGCCGGCTGCAGGCTCCGGGCGACCTCGGTCGACATGGTCGATTCGGGGACGAACACCAGCGGCGAGACGCCGCGGTGCACGAGCAGCTTCTTGTGGGCGGGGCCCGCCGGCGTCGTCCAGGCGATCGTGAGGCCGCCGAACAGGGCAGGCGCGACGTTGTCGGGGTGCCCCTCGAGGTCGGTCGCGATGCGCAGCACCTCGTCGTCGCCGAAGGTCACCTCGTCGGCGAGCAGGCCCTGCGCAGCGCGGATGCCGGAGGCCACCGCTGCGCCGGACGAGCCGAGGCCGCGACCATGCGGGATGACGTTGCGGGCCTGCAGGTGCAGTCCCGGCATCCGCCGTCCCGCGCTCTCGAACGTGCGCGCGATCGCACGCACCACCAGATGCGACCCGTCCCGCGGGACCTCCGCGGCACCGGAGCCCTCCACCTCGATGACCAGCCGATCCTCGTCGAGCACGGTGACCGTGAGCTCGTCGTAGATCGACAGCGCGAGTCCCAGGGTGTCGAACCCGGGGCCGAGGTTGGCGCTCGTGGCAGGCACGCGCACCGCGACGCTCGGCCGCATGCTCACTGCCCCCGCGACTCGGGCTGCAGCCCGAGCACCGACGCGACCTCGCTCGTGGTGGCATCCACGACCGTCGGCTGCACGTCCGTGCCGTCGGGGTTGCGCAGCGCCCACTGCGGGTCCTTGAGGCCGTGACCGGTGACCGTCAGCACCACGCGGGCGCCCGCCGGGACGACTCCCGCCGCGGCGCGGTCGAGCAGTCCGGCCACGCTGATCGCCGAGGCGGGCTCGACGAACACGCCCACCTCGCCCGCGAGGAGCTTCTGGGCGGCCAGGATGCGCTCGTCGTCGATCGCGCCGAACCAGCCTCGGGTCGCGTCCCGCGCCTCGAGAGCGAGCTCCCAGGACGCGGGGTTGCCGATGCGGATCGCAGAGGCGACCGTCTCCGGGTTCTTGACCACCTCGCCGCGCACGAGCGGCGCCGAGCCCTCGGCCTGGAAGCCGAACATCCGCGGCACGCGGGTCGAGGCGCCGCGCTCGGCCTCCTCGCGGTACCCGCGGGAGTACGCCGTGTAGTTGCCGGCGTTGCCGACCGGGATGAAGTGGAAGTCGGGCGCATCGCCGAGCACCTCGACGATCTCGTACGCAGCGGTCTTCTGCCCCTCGATGCGGTCGGGGTTGACCGAGTTCACGAGGTGCACCGGATACTGCTCGGCGAGCTCACGGGCGATCTCGAGGCAGTCGTCGAAGTTCCCGCGGATCTGGATGAGCCGGCCGTTGTGGGCGACTGCCTGGCTGAGCTTGCCCATCGCGATCTTGCCCTCGGGCACGAGGACGGCCGCGGTGATGCCGGCATGCGCGGCATACGCGGCGGCCGACGCCGAGGTGTTCCCGGTGGAGGCGCAGATGACGGCCTCGGCACCGTGCTCGACGGCGCGCGAGAGGGCCACCGTCATCCCCCGGTCCTTGAAGGAGCCGGTCGGGTTCATCCCCTCGAACTTCACCCACACGTCCGCGCCGGTGCGCCGCGACAGGGCCGGTGCCGGGACGAGCGGCGTGCCGCCCTCCCCCAGGGTCACGACGGTCGACGAGTCGGTCACCCCGAGGCGGTCGGCGTACTCGCGCATCACCCCGCGCCACACATGTGCCATGTCAGTCTCCTTCCACGCGCAGCACCGAGACCACGCGCTCCACCACTCCGCTCGCGCCGAGGCGCTCCACGGTCTCACTGAGGTCCTGCTCCAGCGCCCGGTGCGTGCCGATCACAAGACGCGCCACGGCGTCGCCGGCGTCCTGGCTGCCTCCCGTGGTCTGCTCGACCGTCGCGATCGAGACCCGCCCGTCGCTGAGGATTCCGGCCACCGTGGCCAGCACGCCGGGCCGATCGTCGACCTCGAGGGTGATCTGGTACCGGGTGACCACGTGCCCGACCGGCGCCATCGGCAGGTCGGCGAGCGTGGACTCCCCCACCCCCACGCCCCCGGCGATGTGCCGCCGGGCCGCGGAGACGACGTCGCCGAGCACCGCCGAGGCGGTCTGCACGCCCCCGGCGCCAGCCCCGTAGAACATGAGGTCTCCGGCGGCCTCTGCCTCGACGAACACGGCGTTGTAGGCGCCGTGCACCGTGGCGAGCGGATGGGAGCGGCTCACCAGGGCCGGGTACACGCGCACCGAGATCGACTCCGCCTGGGTCTCGGGGTCGATGAGACGCTCGCACACGGCGAGCAGCTTGATGACGTAGCCCGCGTGGCGCGCCGACTCGATCATGGCCGCGTCGATGCCGGTGATGCCCTCGCGGTGCACGGCCTCCAGCGGCACGGCCGTGTGGAAGGCGAGGCTCGCAAGGATCGCCGCCTTCTGCGCGGCGTCGAAGCCCTCGATGTCGGCGGTGGGGTCGGCCTCCGCGTACCCGAGCGCCTGCGCCTCGGCGAGCACGTCGTCGAACTCGGCGCCTTCGGCATCCATCCGATCGAGGATGTAGTTCGTGGTGCCGTTGACGATCCCCAGGATCCGGCGCACGCGGTCGCCGGCGAGCGAGTCGCGCAGCGGCCGGATGATAGGGATGGCCCCGGCGGCCGCCGCCTCGTAGTAGATCTCGGCGCCGACCTGGTCTGCCGCCTCGAACAGCTCCGGACCGTGGGTGGCCAGCAGCGCCTTGTTGGCGGTCACCACGTCGGCGCCGGCGTTGATCGCCTGCAGCAGGTGCGTCCGGGCGGGCTCGATGCCCCCCATCAGCTCGATGACGATGTCGGCGCCGACCACGAGTGCGTCCGCGTCGGTGGTCAGCAGCTCGCGCGGCAGCTCGGCGTCGCGCGGCGCGTCCAGGTCGCGCACCGCGATGCCGACGAGGTCGAGCGCGGCTCCGGCGCGGTCGGCGAGCTCATCGCCGTGCTCGAGCAGCAGCGAGGCCACCTGCGAGCCCACGGCACCTGCGCCCAGCAGCGCGATCCGCAGGCGGCGGTAGTCGGCAGTCATCGGTCCCCTTCGTTGTGGTGCACACCCGCGTCGCGGGCGAGCAGGTCGGCGATGGTCTCTCGGCGCACGATCACGCGCGCGTGTCCTTCCCGCACCGCCACCACGGGCGGTCGCGGCACGTAGTTGTAGTCGCTGGCCAGCGAGAAGCAGTACGCGCCGGTCGCGGGCACCGCGAGCAGGTCGCCCGGCGTCACATCGGCGGGCAGGTACTCGGCGTCGACGACGATGTCACCGGACTCGCAGTGCCGGCCGACCACCCGCGAGAGCGCCGGCTCGGCCTGGCTCGTGCGCGACGCGAGCCGCGCCGAGTACTGCGCGCCGTAGAGGGCATGCCGAGGATTGTCGCTCATGCCGCCGTCGACGCTCACGTAGAGCCGCGTGGCGTCGTCCGACACGCGGACAGGCTTGACGGTGCCGACCTCGTAGAGCGTGACGCCCGCCGGCCCGACGATCCATCGCCCCGGCTCGAACGCCAGGTTCGGGATCGGGATGCCGCGCACGTCGCACTGCGCCGCCACGGCCTCGACGACCCCCTCGGCGAGCTGTTCGATCGGGTCGGGATCGTCGGCGGACGTGTAGGCGATGCCGAAGCCGCCGCCCAGATTCAGGATCGGCAGCCGGTCGACGGCGCTGAGCTCGGCGTGCAGCTCGACCACTCGCGCGGCGGACTCGCGGAAGCCGTCGGCGCCGAAGATCTGCGATCCGATGTGGCAGTGCAGTCCCACCAGCACGAGGCTCGGCAGCTCACGCACGCGCGCGGCCACCTCCGCGGCCTCGTCGAGGGCGAACCCGAACTTCTGATCCTCGTGCGCGGTGGCCAGGAACTCGTGGGTCTCGGCGTGGACGCCGCTGTTGACCCGGATGAGGACGGGCTGGCGGATGCCGCGCCGATCGGCGAGGGCCGCGAGGCGCTCGAGCTCGATCCGGCTGTCCAGGACGACGGTCGCGACGCCGGCGTCCAGGGCGGCCTCGAGCTCGGCGACGGACTTGGTGTTGCCGTGGAACCCGATCCGCGAGCCCTCGATGCCCGCGGCCCGGGCGACGGCCAGCTCCCCGCCGGTGCACACGTCGAGGGCGAGGCCCTCCTCGGTCACCCAGCGCGCGATCACGGTGGACAGGAACGCCTTGCCGGCGTAATAGACGCGGGCGTGCGCGCCGCGGAGGGCCGCGGCATCCCGGAACGCTGCCAGGATGCGCCGCGCGCGGGCGCGCACCTCGCCCTCGTCGAGCACGTAGACGGGTGTGCCGAAGCTCTCCTGCAGGGTCGTCGCGGGCACCCCGCCGATCGACAGCACTCCCTCGGCGTCGCGCTGTGCGGACGCGGGCCACACCCCCGCAGCGAGCGCGTTCGCGTCCTCGGGTGCAGCCAGCCAGGCCGGGGCGAGGGAGGCGTTCGGAGACACTTCGAGCCAATCGTGATGCGGGCGCGGCGGCGGGCGGAAGATGGCGCCGCGGCCGCGGGATGCCACCGGCCGGGCTGTATCAGAAGTCTAGCGTCGATCCTCTCGCGCGCCGGTGTGCCCGGCTCCCCTCACTCGCAGGTGCCGTTCTCCTGCAGCTCGGGGTCGATCGCGATGCGCCCGTCGACGGCCACCGTGCCGACCAGCTCCCCACCGGAGACATCCACACCGGTGAGCGTCACGCCCGCGGGCAGGTGCTCCGCGATGCACACCTGCCAGTCGCCGAGCACCGTCTGCGCGATCGGCCCGAAACGATCGCGCAGATCGTCGGCGGAGATCTCGGAGTCGCCGACCTGGAACGCGCTCGGTGTCAGGACCAGATCTCCGGCGGACGCACCCGGGGTGAGCGCCACCCCGATCGGGACGTCGACGCCGAGGACCTGCAGCGGATAGGTCATCGTCACATCGGGGTCGTCCAGTGCAACCGAGTCGGCGGGGAAGCCCTCCACCGTCCCGAGCAGGGCGCGCAGCTGCGCCTCGTCGAGCACGACGGTCGCCGCGACGGACTGGAGCGGGTCGTCGCCGCGCACCGGGAGCCCGGTCGCGTGCACGGTCATGTCCCCGGTGAGTGCACCGAGGGTGACGTCGTCCGAGGTGATCGTGACCTCGTCGAGGGTTCCCTTCGCCAGCTGCACCAGCACGATCCCGGGGACATCGACCTCGACCACCTGGTCGCGGGGCAGCCCGAGCTCGGCCTTGACGGCATTGCGGATCGAGTTCGTCGTCACCTCGCGCGCGAGCCATTCGGCGGCGGCGACGGCGGCCGCCAGGAGCACGAGCAGCACGATGATCGCGGCGATCCATCGACCGGGATGCCGCCGCTGCGGCGCGGAGGGCACCTGCAGCTCCCAGCGGTAGCCGGGCTGGGCTTCGGGCAGACCGCGGCTCATGCCTCCGTCCTACCCGCCCACCTACATCCGCTCCGGCGCCGACACGCCGAGGAGCGTCAGCCCGTTGCGCAGGACCTGTCCCGTCGCATCGTTGAGCCACAGCCGGGTGCGGTGCAGGTCCGTGATCGGGTCGTCGCCGAGTGGGATGACGCGACAGTTGTCGTACCAGCGGTGGTAGAGCCCGGCGAGCTCTTCCAGGTAGCGGGCGACGCGGTGCGGCTCGCGCACCTCCGCCGCGAACGCCACGATGCGCGGATACTCCTGCAGAGCGCCCAGCAGCGCCGACTCCGTCTCGTGGTCGAGCAGCTCCGGTGCGAAGACGTCGCGGGTGACGCCGGCCGAGGCCGCGTTGCGGGCGACGTTGTGCGTGCGGGCGTGCGCGTACTGCACGTAGAAGACGGGGTTGTCGTTGGTGCGCTTCTGCAGGACGTCCAGGTCGACATCGAGGTTCGAGTCGGTCGAGCTGCGGGTGAGGGCGTAGCGCGCGGCATCCACTCCCACGATCTCGACGAGGTCCTCCATCGTGACCACGGTGCCCGCCCGCTTCGACATGCGCACCGGCTGGCCGTCCTTGACGAGGTTGACCAGCTGTCCGATGAGGATCTGCAGGTTCACGCCGGGCTCGTCGCCGAATGCGGCCGTCATCGCCATCATGCGGCGCACGTATCCGTGGTGGTCGGCGCCCAGCATGATGATGCACCGGTTGAAGCCGCGCTCGCGCTTGTCGAGGTAATACGCCAGGTCGCCCGAGATGTACGCCGGCTGCCCGTCGGACTTGATGATCACGCGATCCTTGTCGTCGCCGAACGCGGTGGTGCGCAGCCAGATCGCGCCGTCGGCCTCGAAGATGTGCCCGAGCTCGCGCAGGCGCTGCACGGCGCGGTCGACGGCGCCGGATTCGTGCAGCGAGTTCTCGTGGAAGTAGACGTCGAAGTCGACGCCGAACTCGTGCAGGCTCTGCTTGATCTCGTCGAACATGAACCCGACGCCGAGCGCCCGGAACGCCTCCTGCTTCTCGGCCGGTTCGAGCGCATCGATGTCGCCGTCGTAGGCGAGCGCGACGCGACGCGCGATGTCGCCGATGTAGGCGCCGCCGTAGCCGTCCTCGGGCGTGGGCAGGCCTTCGTGGGCCGCGACCAGGCTCCGTGCGAAGCGGTCGATCTGCGACCCGTGGTCGTTGAAGTAGTACTCGCGCGTGACCGCCGCGCCCTGCGCGGCGAGGATGCGGGCCAGCGCATCGCCGACGGCCGCCCAGCGGGTGCCGCCGAGGTGGATGGGCCCGGTGGGGTTGGCCGACACGAACTCGAGGTTGATCACCTCGTCCGACAGCGCATCGGAGGTGCCGTAGGCGGCGCCCGCGTCGACGATGGTCTTGGCCAGTGCGCCGGCGGCCGCGGCATCCAGCCGGACGTTGATGAAGCCCGGGCCGGCGACCTCGACGCTCGCGATTCCCGGCACCGCCCGCAGGCCCTCGGCGATCTCGGCGGCCAGCTCCCGCGGATTCGCCCCCACCTGCTTGGCGAGCTTGAGCGCCGCGTTGGACGCCCAGTCGCCGTGCTCGCGGTTCTTCGGCCGCTCCAGCGGGAGATCGGATGCCTGCAGACCGTCCGTCGAGCCGGGTCGGCGCTGCTGCGCGATCGGCGTGATGACGGCGAGCAGGGCGGCGGAGAGAGCGGCAGGATCCATGGCCCGTCAAGTCTAGTTTCCGGCGAGCCGGATCGATGCCGCAGGCCACCCGAGGGGTGGGTCGCGCGGCCTGTGGAAAGCGATGCGGCGATCGGGCCGGCGTGGCCTATCCTCGCTGTCATGACGTCGGCCGGACCCGAACGCGTCCGACGTGCGTGGGGCATCGCCGCCCTCGCCGTCGCTGTCGCCGCAGTGTGCCTGCTCGCGGTCTGGCGGCCGTGGGCGGGCGGTGCCGCGCCCGTCTCGGCGGGATCTGCGGGAGACCCCGCGATGAGCGCCGCCGAGACGAGGCCGCTGACGATCCCCGAGCGGGCACGGGTGCTCGTCTTCGGCGACTCGTGGACGTGGGGGCAGTCGGCGGTGGTGCCCACCCGCGGCTATGCGTACGTGCTGGGCCGCGAACGCGGCTGGGATGTCATCGTCGACGGGGTGCGCGGCAGCGGCTACCTGCGCCCGGGCATCGACGGCGGGACGTACGGCGAGCGGATCGCAGCACTCGACCCCGGCCTCGACCCGGACCTCGTGATCGTCCAGGGCTCGATCAACGACCGTCGCGAGGATCTGGCGGAGTTGCACGCCGCGGTGACGGATGCCTGGGACGCCCTCGCCGACCTGTACCCGGATGCGGAGATCGTCGTGTTCGGCCCCGCGCCGCACGTGCTGCCGACGGAGCGGGCCGTCGCCCGCATCGACCGGGAGCTGGCCGAGCTCGCCGCGCTGCGCGGGTGGGTCCACATCTCGCCGATCGCCGAGCAGTGGATCACCGAACGCAACCACCGGCGCGTGATCGACCCCCGCGACCTGCATCCCTCGACCGCCGGCCACGCCTATCTCGCGCTGCGCCTCGCGAGAGACCTGGCGGCGCTGTCGGCGCCGGATGCCGTGGAGCAGTGATCCAGCCGGGCGGTGATACTCTCGATCGGTACGCCTCCGTAGCTCAGGGGATAGAGCGTTGGTTTCCGGTACCAAAGGTCGCACGTTCGATTCGTGTCGGGGGCACTTCACACCGACCCGTCGTCGGGCGGGCCGGGCGCGGCCGGTCTCGGGGATGACATAGCACCATGGACCAGTTCCCCACCGACGAGCTCCGGGCCCTGCGGGCGCGGGCATACGGGCCGGACGCCGACATCCACGACGATCCCCGTGCTCTGCGCCGCCTGCAGGAGCTCGAATCGCTGCTGCGCACCGCGGACGCACCGGATCCCGCCGCAGCGGCCGAAGCGGCTGCACCGCCGCCCGCCGGTGCGCCCGCGCCGTCGCCACCCGCGCCGGATTCCCGGCGCCCCGAGCAGCCGGCATCCCCCGGGGTGACCACGCCGGCGTCCGCCGCGGAGACCTCGCCGTCCTCCCCCGCACCCGCTCCCCGCCGGCCGCGCCGCCGGCTCGCGCTGGTGTGGGCTCTGACGCTGGTCGTGGCGGGCCTCTCCGGCGCCGCGGTGGCCACGCTCGTCGCCCCGAAGGACCCCGCCCCGATCATCACGCTCCCGGCGTCCGAGCAGGGCACGTGGCCGGAGTTCATCCTCGGCCCACGGCCGGAGGGCGCGGTCCTTTTCACCGAGCACCTCGGCGTCCAGCTGGTCGCTGCGCCCCAGCAGACCGACGTGGGCAGCACCATGTGCCTGTACGCCCTGAGCGCGGACGACCCTGCTCGCGGCGCCATCGCGGTGGGCTGCGATGCGGGCCCGTTCGCGTCGACTCTGACGAGTGTGGTCACCGTGGACTGGCCTGCCGAGCTCCGCGAGCTCTACCCGGAGGGCTCCGCCGTCCGGTACGTGCTCGAAGGGGACCGCGTGCTCGTGTACGCGGCGCCCGCGGACGGCGCTCCCTGACGGCAGGCGAGCCGACGCTCGGCGCGCGCGGGATGCGCGCAATCGGTCAGTGGTCGCACCGGGTGAGGTCGGTCTCGGCGAGCGGCTCGCCCTCGGGGATGACGTAGGTCACCCACAGCACGACGTCCACGTCGCCCTCGTTGACGCCTTCGTGGACGTAGCCCGCACCCTCGATGATGGCGTCGCCCTCGTCGTAGACGTGCACGCCGTCCGGGTAGACGGGGGCATAGTGGGTCAGGGTGCCCTGCTCGACGACGGCGATGAGCTGGCCGTGGTGGCAGTGCTCTCCGGTGCCCGCCCCCGGTGCGATGGTGATCTCACGGAACGTGACGCCGACCCCGTCAGCTCCGGTCACGGCGACCTCGACCGCCTCGTCGATCTCGCCCGCCGCGACGTCGACGGCCTGCACCGGCGCCGTCGATGTCGCCGACGGGGTGGGCGCGGCGGCCTCGGACGAAGGACCGGCGCAGCCGGCGAGGAGGGCGATGGCACCGAGCGCCAGCGCGAGCGCGGTGCCCACGGATGCCGTGTGCCGGGGCGGTCGATCGTCGGCCATGCACGTCACTGTAGCGCCGCGATTCCCCCGCACGAAGAACGCCCCCGCGGCCGAGGCCGCGGGGGCGTTCATCAGTGCGATCTTCGGTCTCCGTTTCCGACTCTTTCGAGCTTTCCGTTTCCGTTTTCTCTTCGCATGAGTGAATCTACTGGACACGCCGCAGACGTCAAGACTTTCACCGAAAGTCACCTCGACGTCATGTTGAAGGTGAGGTTTCCGCGCTCACGCGAAGGCCTCTGCCGGCGGGCAGGCGCAGACGAGATTGCGGTCGCCGTAGGCCTGATCGATGCGACGCACCGGCGGCCAGTACTTCGCGTGGACGAGGCTGCGCAGCGGGTAGACGGCGACCTCGCGCGAGTACGGATGCGTCCAGTCGCCGACGGCGATCGACTCCGCGGTGTGCGGTGCGTTCACGAGCGGGTTGTCGTCGGCGGGCCACTGCCCCGCCGCCACCGCGAGCGCCTCGGCCTTGATCGAGATCATCGCCTCGACGAAGCGCTCGAGCTCGGCGAGGTCTTCGGATTCGGTCGGCTCGACCATGAGGGTTCCCGCGACCGGGAACGACATCGTCGGCGCGTGGAAGCCGTAGTCGATCAGCCGCTTGGCGACGTCGTCGACGGTGATGCCGGTCTCTTCGCGCAGCGGGCGCAGGTCGAGGATGCACTCGTGCGCCACGAGGCCGTTCTCACCCGTGTACAGCACCGGGAAATGCTCGCGCAGCCGCGCCGCGATCCAGTTGGCCGCCAGCACCGCTGCGCCCGTGGCATCCTTCAATCCCTGCGCGCCCATCATCCGCACGTACGCCCACGAGATAGGCAGGATGCCGGCGGAGCCGTACGCCGCGGCCGAGACCGGGCCGCCGTCGAAGACGAAGCCGCCGGCATGCTCGGCGCGCTGCGAGAGCGGATGCGAAGGCAGGTACGGCGCGAGGTGCGCCTTCGCCGCGACCGGGCCGACCCCGGGTCCGCCGCCGCCGTGCGGGATCGCGAACGTCTTGTGCAGGTTCAGGTGCGAGACGTCGCCGCCGAAGTCGCCGAAGCGCGCGTAGCCGAGCAGGGCGTTGAGGTTCGCGCCGTCGACGTAGACCTGGCCGCCCGCATCGTGCACGACCTGCGCGATCTCGGCGATGTCGGTCTCATACACGCCGTGCGTCGACGGGTAGGTGATCATGAGGGCGCCGACCGCGTCGGCGTGCGCGGCGATCTTCGCCCGCAGATCGTCGAGGTCGACGTTGCCGTCGGCGTCGCAGGCCACGACGACGACCTTCATCCCGGCCAGCACCGCCGAGGCGGCGTTGGTGCCGTGCGCCGACGACGGGATCAGGCAGACCGTGCGGTCGGGCTCGCCGTTCGCGCGGTGGTAGGCGCGGATGGCGAGCAGGCCCGCCAGCTCGCCCTGCGAGCCGGCGTTGGGCTGCAGCGACACCGCGTCGTAGCCGGTGACCTCGGCCAGCCACGACTCCAGCTGCTCGATCATCGTGAGATAGCCGCGCACGTCCTCCTCGGGGGCGTACGGGTGCACGCGTGCGAACTCCGGCCAGGAGACGGCCGCCATCTCGGTGGCGGCATTGAGCTTCATCGTGCACGAGCCGAGCGGGATCATGCCGCGATCGAGCGCGTAGTCCTTGTCGGCCAGGCGCTTCAGGTAGCGCATCATCGCCGTCTCGGAGTGGTGCGTGTTGAAGACCGGGTGCGTGAGGAAGTCGTCGGTCCGCGCGAGCGACTCCGGAATGCCGGTGCCCTCGGACCGCGCCGGGCCGTCGGCCCGGTTCGCGCCGAACGCGGCGGCGATCTGGACGACGTCCTCGATCGTCGTGGTCTCGTCGAGCGACACTCCGATGCTGTCCAGGTCGCGGAACCAGACGTGGTATCCGCGTTCGCGGGCGGCCGCGACGACCTCGTCGGCGCGGCCGGGCACCCGTGCGACGATCGTGTCGAAGAACGCGTCGTGCAGCGGCTCGATCCCGGCCTCCCGCAGCCACGACGCGAGCAGCGCAGCGTGACCGGCGACCCGCTGCGCGATCGCGCGCAGCCCGTCGGGGCCGTGGTAGACCGCGTACATCGCCGCCATCACGGCCAGCAGCACCTGCGCGGTGCAGATGTTCGAGGTCGCCTTCTCGCGCCGGATGTGCTGCTCGCGGGTCTGCAGGGCGAGCCGGTACGCGGGGTTGCCCACGGCATCCTGCGACACCCCCACCAGGCGCCCCGGCAGCTGGCGCTCCAGGCCCGAGCGCACGGCCATGTACCCGGCGTGCGGACCGCCGAAGCCCATCGGCACGCCGAAGCGCTGCGTCGTGCCGACCGCGATGTCGGCGCCGAGCGACCCGGGTGAGCGCAGCAGCGTGAGGGCGAGCAGGTCCGCGGCGACGACGACGAGGCCCCCCCGGGCCCGGACCGCGGCGATCACCTCGGAGGGGTCCCACACGCGCCCGGTCGCGCCCGGGTACTGGACGAAGGCGCCGAACCCCTCGGCAAGCTCGGGGACCGACGCGAGCTCGGGGACCGACCCGCGGTCGGACTCGCCCGCCAGGGCGGCGAAGTCGACCGTGACGAGCCGGATGCCGACGGCAGCCGCGCGATGCTCGAGCACAGCCTTGGTCTGCGGCAGCGCGTCGGCGTCGACCAGGAACACGTCGGAGGTCGACTTCGAGGCACGGCGCGCCAGCAGCATCCCCTCCACCACCGCCGTCGCCTCATCGAGCATCGAGGCGTTCGCGGTGTCGAGGCCTGTGAGGTCGCTCACCATCGTCTGGAAGTTGATGAGCGCCTCCAGGCGCCCCTGCGAGATCTCCGGCTGGTACGGCGTGTACGCGGTGTACCAGGACGGGTTCTCGAAGACGTTGCGGGCGATCACCGACGGCGTGAACGTGTCGTAGTACCCGAGCCCGATCATCGTCCGCGCCGGCCGGTTCTGCGCCGCCAGGGCGCGCAGCTCGGCGAGCGCCTCGGGCTCTGTCGCAGCAGGCGGGATCGCCGCGGACGAGCCCGCGTCGGTCGGGTCCTGTCGATCCTGAGCCTGTCGATCCTGAGCCTGTTGAAGGATGGCTGCCGGCACAGCCGCCGCCACCAGCGCCTCGACGCTGTCGAACCCGACCGCGTCGAGCATGGCGCGCTGCGCCGCCGCCCCCGTCCCGATATGGCGTGCGGTGAAGGTCACGCGTCACCGCCGGTCAGGGACTGGTACGCGGCGCGATCCAAGAGCGCATCCACGGCGGATGCCTCGGCGCGCACCTTCATCAGCCAGCCCGCGCCGAACGCGTCGGAGTTGACCAGCGACGGGTCGTCCACGACGGTGTCGTTGATCTCGACGACCTCGCCGGTGACCGGCGCGTACAGCTCGCCGACCGACTTCGTCGACTCGATCTCGCCGCACACGTCGCCCGCGGTGACCGCTGTGCCTGCGGCCGGCAGATCGACGTACACGACGTCCCCGAGCTGGTCGGCGGCGTAGTCGGTGATGCCGATGGTGGCGACGCCGGACGCCGGGTCGAAGTCGACCCACTCATGCTCGGCGGTGTACTTGATGCTGTCGAGATCGGTCATTTCTTCCTCCGGTAGAAAGGCAGGGCGGTCACGGTGGCGGGGATGGCGGTCCCCCGCACGTCGATGGCGAGCTCGGTGCCCTCGGCGGCGAGCGCGGGCGGCACGAAGGCCAAGGCGATCGGGTGGCCCAGGGTCGGGCTCAGGGCGCCGCTGCTGACCTCGCCGACGGTCTGGTCGCCGTGGCGCACGGGGTACCCGGCGCGCCCGGCGCGGCGGCCCTCGGAGACCAGGCCGACCAGCACGGGGGCGTCGCCGGCGACCACGGTCTCCAGGGCCGCCTTCCCGACGAAGTCGTCCTTGTCCACGGCGACCGTGCGGCCCAGGCCCGCCTGTGCGGGAAGTATGTCGAGCCCGAGTTCGTGGCCGTAGAGGGGCATCCCCGCCTCCAGCCGCAGCGTGTCGCGGGCGGCGAGCCCCGCCGGCACGAGGCCCAGCGGCTCCCCCGCCGCCAGCAGCGCATCCCACAGCTCTCCGGCCAGGCTCGCGCGGATGAACAGCTCGAAGCCGTCCTCCCCGGTGTACCCGGTGCGGGCGAGGTGCATGGGCACGCGTGTGCCGTCGGCTGCGGCGAACTCCGCGTGGCCCCGCCGGTAATACCTCAGGTCGGACAGCGGCTGCGACAGGGCGGTGATCTGCGCGGTCGCCTCCACGATCTCCTGCGAGCGGGGCCCCTGCACGGCGATGAGGGCGATGTGGTCGGTGCAGTCGTCGACCACGACGTCGAAGTCGCGCGCCCGTTCGGTCAGCGCCGCGACGGCGGCGTCGCGGTTGCCGGCATTCGCGACGACCAGATAGGCGTCATCGGCGGCGCGGTAGACGATGAGGTCGTCGACGATGCCGCCGCTCGGATCGAGCAGGAGCGTGTACTTGGCCTGGTCGACGGCGAGCGCCGACATCCGGCCGGAGACCGCGTAGTCGAGGAAGCGCGCCGCGTCGGCACCGCGCACCTCGATCTCGGCCATGTGCGAGATGTCGAAGAGTCCCGCCGCGGTGCGGACGGCGTGGTGCTCGGCCAGGTCGGACGTGTAGCGCACCGGCATCAGCCAGCCGCCGAAGTCGGTGAAGGAGGCGCCCAGCGCCTCGTGCCGGTCGCGCAGCACGGTGTGGCGCGGTGAGGTGGGGTCTGTCATGAGTTCTCCGGGATTCGGATGGCGGATGCCGGACGGCATCCGCGAACTCCCCCTCTGTCATTGGCCTGAGAGCTTCGCCCCTGGCGCGCTCGCGGAGCGCGGGGCTTTCACCTTCGGCACGGCTGCCGTCGTCCATGACGGCGACCGTTTTCCAGAGCGGCCGGACGCGAGCGGTATGCGTACCTGAGAGATTGGCGGGGAGGCTTGCTCCTTCGGTGCCCGTGAGGGCTCTCCCGCACGCGTCATGCGGCCCGTGTGTTCTGTTTCCCGACAGCATACCCGTCGGGGCCGCCGACGGTGCTAGGCGGGACGGAACCCCGAGGTCTCCGGCGGCGCGGCGTGCCGGATCATGAGATGGCGGGTCACCGAGTAGTCCAGCAGGGGCTCCATCGACATGTCCTTGCCGAACCCCGACCCCTTCACGCCGCCGTGCGGCGCCTCCGACGCGATCGGCAGGTGGTCGTTGACCCAGGTGACGCCGACGTCCAGCGACTGGCTCACCCGCAGAGCGCGGCCGACATCGGCCGTCCACACGGACGACGCGAGCCCGTATGCGCTGTCATTGGCCAGTGCCACGCCCCCGGCCTCGCCGTCGAACGGGAGCGCGACCAGCACGGGACCGAACACCTCGCCCTGCACGATCTCCGACGACTGCGCGGCTCCCACCAGCAGGGTGGGAGCGTAGTACGAGCCCGCGTCGCCGATCTCGTGGCCGCCGGCGAGTGCCTCGGCGCCCTCGGCGATCGCCCGCGTCACGAACCCGTCGACACGGGAGCGGTGCGTGCGGGAGACGAGCGGCCCGATGTGCGTGTCCGGGTCCATCGGGTCTCCGACGACCACGCCGCGCACCGCGTCGCGCAGCGCCGCGACGCCGTCGTCGTACACCGAGCGCTCCAGATAGACGCGGGTCGCAGCCGTGCAGTCCTGCCCGCTGTTGTACGTGGCGCCCAGGGTCACCGCGCGCGCCATCGCAGCCAGGTCGGCGTCGCCGAACACGATCACGGGCGCCTTGCCGCCCAGCTCGAGGTGCACGCGCTTGACGCCGTCGACAGCGCCGCGCATCACGGCCCTCCCCGTCTGCGTCGAGCCGGTCACGCTCACCATGTCGACCTCACGGTGCGTGACGAGCGCCTGCCCGGTCTCGGCGTCTCCGGTGACGACGCTGAACACGCCCGCCGGCACGCCCGCGTCGGCAGCCAGCTCAGCGAACCGCAGGGTGGTGCGCGGTGTCGCCGGGGCGGGCTTGACGATCACGGCGTTGCCCGCCGCCAGCGCCGGACCTGCCTTCCAGATCGCCATGATGAGCGGGAAGTTCCACGGGGTGATCCCGGCGACGACGCCCACCGGCCGTCTCGTGAGGATCGACGTGTAGCCCTGGGAGAGCGTGCCTGCGCCGGTTCCCTCCAGCGATCGGGCCGCGCCGGCGAAGAACCTCAGGTTGTCGATTCCGAACGGCAGCTCACCGTCGAACGCCGTCGTCCACGGCTTGCCCGAGTCCTCGACCTCGAGCCGGGCGAGGTGCTCGGCATCGGCCTGCAGAGCGTCGGCGAGGCGCAGCAGCACGAGCGACCGCTCACCGGGGGTCTTGGCCGCCCACTCCGGCTGTGCCGCACGCGCCGCCGCCGCCGCCTCGTCGACGTCGGCGATGCCCGAGGCCCGGAAGCGGGCCACCTCTGCCTCGGTGGCGGGATTGATGATGACGGCGTCGTCGCCGGTGCCGGCGCGGAATTCGCCGATGAACGTGCCGGTGGTCATGGGGTGCCTTTCGTCCGTATCAGGAGTTGAATCCGAGTCCGAAGGTGTCGAGGGTGCGCAGCCACAGATTCCGCCGGCCACCGCGGGCGTCGGCGGCGAGGATCGAACGGCGCGTGAGCTGAACGATCGGGTTGCGCAGCGGTTCGGGCGGAATCGGCACCGGCCGCCGCCGGACGATGTCGTAGCGCAGGCGAGAGGTGGGCTCTCCCCCGAGGAGGTCCAGGGCCACGTCGGCCGAGAAGCGTGCCGCTCCGACTCCCAGGCCGGTGTGTCCGACCGCGTACGCGACACGGCCGCCGAGAGCGGTGCCGTAGGCGGCCGTGAACCTCGTGGTCGAGTCGATCGGCCCCGCCCAGCGGTGGGTGAAGCGCAGGCCGGCCAGTTGCGGGAACGTGGCGAAGAAGTGCCGGGCGAGCAGTGCATGGGAGCTGTCGCGCTGCTCGAGGCGGGGATCGACGCGGCTGCCGCGGTAGTACACGGCATCCCAGCCGCCGAACAGGATTCGGCCGTCCGCGGTCGGCCGGTAATAGTGGAACTGATTGCCGCCGTCGGTCATGCCCTGGCCCTCGCTCCACCCGATCGCCTCCCGCTGGGCCTCGGTGAGCGGCTCGGTCATGAGCACGTGGTCGTAGAGCGGAATGATGTAGTTCCGCAGCCGCCGGAGCGGGCCCGGATACGCCGCCGTGGCGACCGCGGCGCTGCGGGCATCCACGTACCCGTCGGCGGTCTCGACCCGCACGCCCCCGCCGCGACGGCGGATCGCGGTGACCGCGGAGCGTTCGAGGATCCGCACTCCGCGCCGCTCGAGCGCGGCCGCCATGCCCCATGCGAGGCGCGCCGGATCGATGAGCACGGTGCCGGTGCGGTCGCGCAGTCCCCCCAGATAGGTCGGCGAGTGCACATCGGCACGCACCTGCTCACCCGATTGCAGCTCGAGCGCCAGGCCGTGCTGCTCGCCGAGCCGCTGCGCCTCCTGCAGCCCTTCGAGCTGCCACGGCTGCAGCGCGACGGTCGTCTTGCCGGACCGCCGCAGATCGCACTCGATCCCCGCCGCCTCGATCGAGGCCACGAGCTCGGCGAGGTTGCGCTCCCCTTCCTCGTGCAGCGCCCCGACCTGGTCCGGCCAGAGCGCGGCGCCGTGGACGAGGCCGTGCGTGAGGGAGCTGGAGACGAATCCGCCGTTGCGGCCCGTCGCTCCGTACGCGACCCGCTCGGCATCCAGCACCACCACCGACCTGCTCGGGTCCCGGTCGAGGGCGCGCCATGCCGTCCACAGACCCGTGAAACCGGCCCCGACCACGACGAGATCGGCCTCGTCGCCGCCCTCCAGCGGCGGTCGGATGCCGGGCGCGCCGGGGGCGTCGGTCCAGTACGCGACAGGTGCCGCATCCCGGAGTGCCTCCGCCGCGGCATCCGCAGCCGTCGTCGTCACACGCGTGCCTGCGCGGCGACCTGCTCGATCAGGTCGGCGGCGGCCGACAGCCCGTCCCGCTCCCGGATCTCCGCGCCGGCGGACGCCGCGCGGTCGCGCAGAGCCGTGTCGCTCAGGATGTCTCGCACCGCGTTCTGCAGCTGCTCCGGAGTGAAGCGGTAGGTGTCCAGCCGGACTCCGAAGCCGCACTCGTGCACACGCTGCGCGTTGTCGTACTGATCCCAGAACAGCGGCAGGACGATCATGGGCTTGCCGAAGTGCAGCGCCTCGGTGGTGGTGTTGTTCCCACCGTGGGTGATCACCAGATCGGCCAGCGGCAGCAGCTTGGTCTGCGGGACGAACTCGGCTCCCCACATGTTGGCCGCCAACTCGAACTCGTCGTGCAGCGGACCCTTCGAGACGATGACGTTCACCGGCTGGTCGGCGAGCGCGTCGATCACCCGCTGCATGAGACTGACATCGGCCGAGCCCAGCGATCCCAGGCTGAAGTAGACGAGCGGGCGGCTGCCGTCCGTGAAGGACGCGGGCAGATCCGCCGGCTCCTGCTCGGTCTCGCGCACCGAGGAGTCGAGCCGGTGCCACGTGCTGTCGAGCGGACGGGCGGCGTGGTAGTCGAGCACCTCCGGGTACACGTACAGGTTCCGGTCGCCGCGGTGGATGAACTCCAGGTCGGGCAGCGGGGGCGCGCCCTGCTCCTGCACCCACGCGTTGAACTCCGCCCAGAACGAGCGATGCGTGCGCTCGTACTCCGCGCGGAACGCGGCCCATCCCGCCCGGTCGTCCTCGGCCAGGCCCGAGAAGACCGGGGCGATGTCGTCGCCCGGGATCTCGAGGGGGTTGCAGCTCACGATCCGCACGAAGGGCGCCTCCGCCGTGACCAGCGCGGGGAACGCGATGACGTTGTCCTCGATGATCACATCGGGACGCACGCGCGCGATGATCTGCTTCAGCTGCGGCTCGCAGTACCGGGCGCCGTCGGCGAGCGCCTGCCAGATCGGGAGGGTCACCGTCTCGAGCTGCTCCGCCGTCGTCTTGCGGAACTCGGGAGCGATCTCCTTGATGTAGTCCTTCCAGAACTGCCCGGCGTCCTGCTCCTGGTCGGAGGGCGGCTCGAGGTCGACCAGATCCTCGTCGAAGCCGAGCGCCTCGAGCTTGCCCTGCCACGATCGCTCGGCGGCGAACACGACCCGGTGCCCGCGCCGGCGCAGCTCGTGCCCGATGCCGATGCAGTTGTTCGTCGGCCCGTAGGCGCTCTCCGGCACGAATAGGAATGTGCGGGTGGGCTCGCTCACGTCAACTCCCTCGTTCGGCGTTCTTTGAGTTTGACCGGAAAGAACACTGCGGTCAAGACCTCTTTCGTGACTTACCGCGACGCCCTATCATTGAGCGACACCGCAGACAATTTCGTCGAGGTGGGAGGGAGCGGCGTGGCCAGACCGAAGCGGCAGGAGGAGCGTCGCAGCCAGCTCGTTGCGGCCGCTCAGCGCGCCATCGCGGTGCACGGGCCGGACGGCGCCCGCCTCAACCGCGTCGCCGAGCAGGCCGGCCTCACCCCGGGAGCGGTGCTCTACTACTACCCCGACATCGACGTTCTCATGTTCGAGGCGAACCGCGCCGGGATGGAGCGCTTCTACGAGGGCCGGGTGCGCATGCTCGAGGGCCTGGACGACGACCCCGTCATCCGCCTCGTCGCCCTGATCCGCTCCGGCCTGCCCAGCGGTCCGGAAGACACCGAGGTGCGCCTGCTGTGCGAGCTCGGCGGCTCGGCAGGACGCAATCCGCTCATGGCGTCGCTGCTCACCACTCTCTTCGACCGCCAGGTCGGCATGTACCAGGTCGTGCTCGAGCAGGGTGCTGCGCGCGGCGTGTTCCAGCTGGCCCTGCCGTCGCAGGTGATCGCCCGCAATCTCGTCGCGCTCGAAGACGCCTACGGGTACCGGATCATCGCCCAGCATCCGACGATCGATCACGCCGCCGCCGCCGAGCTGATCCTGGCGCATGCGCGTCTGGCGACCGGTCACGCCCTCACCTCCTGAGCCGCCGTCTCGCCTCCCGACGCGGGCGGCTGCACAGGCGACGGCTCGTCGCGGGCGACCGCGGTCGCGCGACCGAATCGCACCGACACCTCGTCCCCGCGCCGAAGGCCCGTCGTGCCGTGCACCGAGGCGAGGATGAGCGAGTCGGTGGCGGCGAGCTGCACCGAGACCGTCGACATCCCGCCGAGGAAGTAGGTGTCCACGACGGTGCCGCGCAGGCGGGCGGTCGCGGCATCCTGTCCGAGCTCGACATCCTCCGGCCGGACCACCGCGGTGGCGGGGGCTCCCGCCGCGACGGCGCCGTCCGACTCGATCACGCCGAGCTGCGGCACGTCCACGCCGCCTTCGGCAGCGGTCCCGTCGAGCAGGTTCGCGCTCCCGATGAACGCCGCGACGAAGCGTGATGCGGGCGAGGCGTAGAGCACCTGAGGCGTCGCGAGCTGCTCGAGCCGACCGTCGCGCAGCACCGCGATGCGGTCCGCCATCGACATCGCCTCCTCCTGGTCGTGCGTCACCACCACGAAGGTGAGCCCGACCTCGTGCTGGAGGCGCTTGAGCTCGAGCTGCATCGAGGCGCGCACCTGGCGGTCGAGGGCCGAGAGCGGCTCGTCGAGCAGGAGCAGCCGGGGCCGCTTGACGATCGCGCGGGCGAGCGCGACGCGCTGGCGCTGCCCGCCGGAGAGCTGGGCCGGACGGCGCTTCGCGAGCTCTTCGAGACCGACGACCTCCATGACCTCGCGCACCCGCCGGCGGGCCTCGGCACGGTCGACGCGATCGGCTTCGAGGCCGTATCCGATGTTCTTCTCCACGCTCAGGTGGGGGAACAGCGCATAGCTCTGGAACATCATGTTCACCGGGCGCCGGTGGGGCGCCATGCCGACCAGATCCCGCCCGTCGAGTTCGATCCGGCCCGCCTGCGGCGTCTCGAAGCCGGCGATGCAGCGCAGGAGCGTCGTCTTGCCGCATCCCGACGGTCCCAGCAGCGCGAAGAACTCGTTGTCGGCGATGTCGAGGGACACGTCGTGCAGGGCGATCGTGTCCCCGTACGCCGCGTGGACGCCCTCGATGTGCAGCAGCGGATCGGTCGTCACTTCGAGCTCCCTGTCAGTCGGGTCAGTCGCTGCGCGGCGATGACGGCCACGATGCTCACCAGCAGCAGCAGGCTCGCGAGCGCGTTCACCTGCGGGGTGACCCCGAATCGCACCATCGTGTAGATCACGATCGGCAGAGTCGGCTGGGTCGGCGCGGTGGTGAAGTAGGCGATGACGAACTCGTCGATCGAGAGCGTGAACGCGAGCAGCGCCCCGGCGATGATGCCGGGCGTCAGCTGCGGCAGCGTCACGCGCACGAACGTGCGCACAGGCCCGGCGCCCAGGTCGCGCGAGGCCTCCTCGAGGCTCGGGTCCAGGCTCGCCATGCGCGCCAGCACGATCGCCGTCACGAAGGCGGTGGCGAACACCGCGTGCGCGATCACGACCGAGTGGAGCCCGAGTGTGACCGACAGCAGCGCGAACAGGGTGAGCAGTCCGATGCCCAGCAGCAGGTCGGGCAGGATCGCGGGTGCGATCGCGAAGGCTCGGATCAGACCGCCACGCGTGTAGCGGTGGATGCCGTAGGCGAGCAGGGTCCCCAGCACGGTCGCTATCGCGGTGGCTCCGGTCGCGACGATGAGCGTGTTCCCCAGCCCCTGCATCATGGCCGCGTCGGAGAAGAGCTCGGGATACCAGCGCAGCGAGAACCCGCGCCAGACGAAGAGGTTCTCGGAGTCGTTGAAGCTCATGATGACGACCACGAGGATCGGCAGATACAGGAAGACATACCCGAGCCAGAGCGCGATCAGGATGCCACGGGGTCGGCGCACCGTGCGGGGTCGCGCGGACGGTTCGACCTCGCGGAGCACGGCCGTGGGCGGATTCACGCTCGTCTCAGGCATTGCGCGCTCCCTGGGCGAGACGTCGCGAGACGGCGGCCTGGACGAGGATCACCAGGACGAGCAGGATCGTCAGGACGAGCGCCAGCGTCGCGCCGAAGGGCCAGTCGCGGGCGGAGAGGAACTGATCGCGGACCAGGTTGCCGACCATGATGGTCTTGCCGCCGCCGATCAGCTCGGGGATGACGAAGTTCGACATGGCCGGGACGAAGACGAAGATGCAGCCGGTCAGGGCCCCCGGCAGCGAGAGCGGCAGGGTGACCGTGCGGAACGCCCGCCACGGGCTCGCCCCGAGATTCGTCGCCGCCTCGCGCAGGGCCGGATCGAGCTGCTGGAGCGACGCGTACAGCGGCAGCACCATGAGCGGGAGATACATGTAGACCAGCCCGACGACGATCGCCTGCGGGGTGTAGAGCATGCTGATGGGCGCATCGGTGAGGCCGAGCCCCTGCAGCCACTGGTTCACCCAGCCCGCGTTGTTCAGCAGCAGGATCCACGCGTACGTGCGGATGAGGAAGTTCGTCCAGAAGGGCAGGACGATCGCGATCAGCGCGACGGTCCGCCACTTCGGCGACAGGCCCGCGATCGCGTACGCCATCGGGTAGCCGATGAGCAGCGCGAGCACCGTGACGATGAGCGCGAGGCCGATGGACTGCCCGATCACCCCGAGGTACAGCGGCTCGGTGAGCTTGATCCAGTTGTCGAAGGTGAACTCGAAGACGACGCCGCCGAACCTGCCCCGCTTGAAGAACGTGTAGAAGGCGAGCAGTCCCACCGGGATCGCCATGAAGACGATGAGGAACAGCACCCCCGGCCCGAGGAGTGCGGCGGGCACGAGCGCCCGGCGTTCGCTCCCCACGCGCACACCGGGCGTCGTCGTGCTGGACGTCGGCGTCACGGCTCAGTTCGTGGCCAGCACCTGCGAGTTCAGGTCGACGTACTTGAGGGTGTCCTCGCCGAGGTCCACGATCACCTCCTGCTGGAACAGCTCGTCGACCGTGATGCCCAGCGTCGGGTACGCCTCCACCAGCGCCGGGTCGAGGGCATCCATCGCAGCCTGGTTGGGCACCTTGTACAGGATGTTCTCGGCGACCCAGGTCTGCACCTCGGGGTCGAGGATGTAGTTGACGAAGGTCATCGCGGCATCCTTGTTCTGCGAGCTCTCCAGAACGGTCATCGTGTCGACCCAGAGGTCGGCGCCTTCATCCGGGATGACGAAGGTGATCGAGGGGTCCTCTGCGATGCCGTAGTTGCACCAGCCGTCCCATGCCTCGACCATCGCGGCCTCGCCGGAGACCAGCTTCGCGTAGAAGGTGGTGTCGTCGTACGCCAGCAGGGTCGGCTTCGTCTCGAGCAGCTGCGCCTTCGCCTCCTCCAGCTGGGCGTCGTCGGTCGTGTTGACCGAATGGCCCTGCGCCTTCAGGGCCGGCATCGCGAGCCAGCGGTCGGTCGACAGCATCGTGGTCTTGCCGACCAGTTCCGGGCGCGGTGTGAGCAGGTCGTACCACGAGGTGGGCTCGTAGCCGGTCAGGTCGGGGCGGTAGCACAGTCCGGTGGTGCCCCACGCATACGGCTCGGAGTACCGGTTGCCCGGGTCGTAGGCGAGTTCGAGCGCCTCCGGGTACAGGTTGGTCTCGTTGGGGATGAGGGACTTGTCGAGCTCGGCGAGCAGGCCCTGCTCCGCGAGCGCCTGCGCGTACTGTCCGGACATGAAGGCGACATCGATCCCCGGGTCCGAGCTCGCGGTGAGCTTGGCGACCACGTCTTCGTTCGTCGTGTGGTGGACGATGGTCAGCGCGATCCCGGTCTCGGCCTCGAACTGCTCCGCGAGGTCTTCCGGGTAGTAATCGGCCCAGATGGAGACGACGAGCTCCTGCGGCCCGGCATCGGTCGGATCCGCGGGCTCACCACCGCCCGACGAGCACGACGTCGCTGCCAGGACGAGGGCGACACCGCCGGCGGCGACGGCGGTGATGCGGTACGGGAAACGCATGATTGCCTCCACATCATTGGGAAAGGTGGTGCGATTGTTGCACCTGCAGTCAAGGAACCGCAAGGCACCCGTGCTTACGCTGGCACTGAGTATGCGGAATAGTTACAATCCGGATTCAATGAACTCGACACTCAGCGGGGCGGGGATCGCACTCGACGGCCACGAGCTGACGGTGGATGCCGGCGCGCGCGTCCTCGTGGACGGTCGCTCTCCCCGCGCCGGCGACGGCGTGGCGGCGGCCCTCGCGCGACGGGTGGTGCCCGACCTGGCGGCCGACTCGCCCGAGCGGACGATCGCGGTCGACCAGACGAACACCTCGGTGATCGTGGACGACCGCTACGTCGTCAAGATCGTGGCCCGCTGGGCGGCGGCCGACCGCGCCGGCACGCTGCTGGAGCGCCTCGCCGCCGCCGGGTCCGACGACGTCGCGCGTCTGTTCGGGCGCGTCCTGTGGCAGCACCCGCGGTGGGGGACGTCGACCCTCGCCCTGATCACCGAGTTCCTCGACGGCGCGTCAGACGGATGGACGTGGGCCGTCGACGACGTCCTCGCCGCGGTCACCGGCGGTCCGGAGCCGGACTGGCCGGGGCCGCTCGGACGGCTGGTCGCCCGGGTCCACGATGTGCTCGGGGCGGATGCCGAGCCGGCGGCCGCCGACGCCGGCGCGACCCGCTATCGCCGGGCCGCGGATGCCCTCGCCGAGGCCGTCGCCGCGGCATCCGGCCCTTCGGGCGCGCGGCTGCTGAACCGCCGCACCTCGCTGGAGGACGCCATGCGCACGCTGCGACAGGCGGCACCGGGGGTCGAGTTCGCCATCCACGGCGACCTGCATGTGGGGCAGGTCCTGGCGTCGCCGATGCCCGACGGCGGACGTCGGTTCACCCTCATCGACTTCGACGGCGATCCTCGGCTCGACGTCGATTCCCGCGCGCGGCCGGACGCCGCCGCGCGCGACCTCGCCCACATGACGGTCTCGTTCGACCTCGTCGCCGCGGTCGCTCAGCGGCGTCTGGGGCGCGCCGAGCCCCGCGCCTTCGACTGGGCCGACCGCGCCCGCGCCGCGTTCCTGGCGGCGTATCGCACGGAGCTGCGCACTCCGGGACTGTTCGACGAGTCGCTGCTGCCGGGCTTCGAGGCCGAGCAGCTCGCCGCCGAGCTGCTGTACGCCGACCGCTTCCTGCCCCTCTGGCGCTATGCGCCGGACGCCGTCATCACCTACCGGCATCCATCGTCGGACGACCACCCGGAGGAACCGTGGACACCGCCGCCTTTCGATCCGACCTCGAACTGATCCCCCGTTCGCTGCGCACGCTCGCGGATGCGCTCGATGCGGGGCTCGCGGGTCTCGAGCGACTGCCGGCGCTGGCCGCCACGCGCGTGCTCGTGCTCGGGATGGGCTCGAGTCGCTACGCCGCGGACGTCGTCGCCCGGCGCCACCGTGCGCGGGGCGGACGGGTCGCCGTCGAGCTGGCGAGCACGCGGCTGCTGCCCCCTCCCGCCCCCGATCTCGCCGTCGTCGCCGTCTCGGCAACCGGCGGCAGCGCGGAGGTGCTCCGAGCGGTCGACCGGTACCGGGGAACCGGGCGACTGGTCGCGATCACCAACCGCGACCGGTCGCCGCTCGCCGAGGTCGCCGACGTCGTCGTTCCGCTGCAGGCGGGCGTCGAGGCGTCCGGTGTCGCGTGCCGCACGTTCCGGGCGACGTTCCCGGTGCTGGATGCCGTCCTCGGCGCGCTCCTGGGCTCCGCTCCCGCAGAGCGCTTCGACAGCGCCGCCGTACGAGCCGCCGCCGCGGCGAGCGCGAGCCTGCTGACCGCTTCCGAGGAGTGGCTGCCTGCACTCGGCTCGCTGCTGGCCGGTCCGATGGGCACCTGGACCCTCGCGCCCGCGGAACGCGCGTCCAGCGCGCAGCAGTCCGCGCTCATGATGCGAGAGGTGCCTCGGCGCGCGGCCTACGCCTCGGAGACCGGCGACTGGTCGCACGTCGACGTCTATCTCACCAAGACGCAGGACTATCGCGCCCTCGTCTTCGCCGGATCGGAGTGGGACGGGCAGGCGCTGGAGTGGATGGCCTCCCGCGGCTCGCGGTTCGCGGCCGTCGGCCGCGACCTGCCCGGCGCGGAGCTCACGGTGCGCTTCCCCGGAGACGAGGACGACTCGGTCGCCGTCCTCACCGAGGTGCTGGTCGGCGAGCTCGTCGCCGACTCCTGGCGCGCGGCCGCCTGAGCTCAGCTCGCCCCGACGGTGTGGCCCGTCTCGAGCACATCGCCGGAGGGCAGCTCCTGATGACCGCCGAACTGCAGCCGCATCGCTGAGAGCACCTGGTTGGCGAAGTGGTCTTCGCCGCGCGAGGCGAATCGGTCGAACAGCGCCGCCGCGAGCACCGGGGCCGGCACCCCGGTGTCGACGGCCGCCTTGACCGTCCAGCGCCCCTCCCCGGAGTCCGACACCCGGCCGGCGAGACCGTTGAGCGTGGGATTCTCCGCGAGGGCGGCGGCGGTGAGATCGAGCAGCCACGACGAGATCACCGATCCGCGGCGCCACAATTCGGCGACCTTCGGCGTGTCGATCGTGAACTGGTAGTACTCGGGTTCCTCCAGCGGAGCGACCTCGGCCGAGTGCGAGGCCTGCTGCACGCCGGCGTCGGCGTGCTCGAGGATGTTCAGCCCTTCGGCCAGCGCCGCCATGACGCCGTACTCGATGCCGTTGTGCACCATCTTCACGAAGTGCCCCGCGCCCGCCGGCCCGCAGTGCAGATAGCCCAGCTCCTCAGGGGCGAAGTCCCCGGAACGGCCGGGAGTGCGCGGCACGTCGCCGCGGCCGGGTGCGATCGTCTTCAGGATCGGCTCGAGGCGCTGATAAGCCTCGTCGGTTCCGCCGACCATGAGGCAGTATCCGCGCTCGAGCCCGAACACGCCCCCGCTCGTGCCGATGTCGACGTAGTGCACGCCGCTGGGCTTGAGCGCCGCGGCGCGACGCACGTCATCGCGGTAGTTCGAGTTGCCGCCGTCGATGACGATGTCGTGCGCCTCCAGCAGCGGCGCCAACTCTTCCACCACCTTGCCGGTGAGTCCGGCGGGGATCATGAGCCACACCGCGCGGGGCGGTTCGAGCTTCGCCACCAGATCCGCGAGGCTGTCGGCACCCACCGCACCCTCCGCGGCGAGTGCCGCGATGGCATCCTGGTTCACGTCGTACACGACGCATTCGTGATCGTCCTTCATCAGTCGCCGGACGATGTTCGCGCCCATCCGGCCGAGTCCCACCATGCCCAGTTGCATCTCGCCTCCTCGGCGCCGCCCCGTCGTCGCGGGCGGCGTGCGTTTCGCAGTCTACGGAGAGGGCGCCGGGATTTGCACTTCAGGTCTGCATGACTATAAGATGCCGAAGGAGGTTAGAGTCATCATGACCAGAACAGTCGCGGTCCCTGCGCCGGAGGCATCCGTCTCGGCGGACGACCTCACCCGCGTGGCGGTCTCGACCGTGATCTTCAGCCTCCGCCGCCGGCCCGCCGACGATGCCCCGGTGCTGGTCCTTCCGCTCGTGCGGCGCACGCGCGATCCGTACGAGGGGCTGTGGGCGCTTCCCGGGGGCTGGCTCGACCACCGCGAGAGCCTGGATGCCGCGGCCCGCCGCACGCTGGCGGAGACCACCGCGCTGGCGCCCAGCTACCTCGAGCAGCTGTACGCCTTCGGCGCCGTCGACCGCTCGCCCAGCCGCGTGGTCTCGATCGTCTACTGGGCGCTGCTGCGCGCCGACGAGGTCGACGCCAGCGCCGCCGACGCACCGGAGAACGTGGAGTGGTTCGCCGCGGCATCCCTCCCCCGCCTCGCCTTCGACCACAACGAGATCGTCGACTACGCGCTGTGGCGCCTGCGCAACAAGGTCGGCTACAGCCGGATCGCGCACGGGCTGCTGCCCGACGAGTTCACCCTCGCCGATCTGCGCGAGGTGTACGAGGCGATCCTCGGACGTCGGCTCGACCCGGCGAACTTCCGCCGTCAGGTCGAGAACTCGGGGACCCTCATCCCCACCGACCACTTCCGCACCGGCAGCCACCGGCCGGCGCGCCTGTACCGCTACAACCGGGATGTCGAACTCGCCGACCGCGGCCCCCTCGACACGCACTGAAGCCGGGAGGAATCATGTCCGCCGTCAACGTCACCCTGCAGCCGCGCTCGGTCGACCCCAGCGTCGATCACGAGATCCAGGCGATCGTCGCCGGGACGCTGCGCGAGACCGAGGTGTGCACCACCGACCTCGCCGCGGCGCCATGGAACTTCGACTCGCGACCCGGCTACGGCCCCGGCTCGTCGATGGGCGACGTCATCCCGGTCGGCTCCCCCCGGCAGGGCGAGCTCCCCCAGGAGTACCGCGAGGCGTCCGAGGACGAGCTGGCCGAGCGCATCCGTGCCGCGAAGGAGACCCTGGGCGACCGCGTCGTGGTGCTCGGCCACTTCTATCAGCGGCAGGAGGTCGTGCGCCACGCCGACTACGTGGGCGACTCGTTCCAGCTCGCCAACGCCGCGAAGTCGCACCCCGAGGCCGAGGCGATCGTGTTCTGCGGCGTGCACTTCATGGCCGAGACCGCGGACCTGCTCTCCGGTCCCGACCAGGCCGTGATCCTGCCGAACCTCGCCGCGGGCTGCTCGATGGCCGACATGGCATCGATCGACGAGGTCGAGGAGTGCTGGGAGCAGCTGGCCGAGGTCTACGGCGACATGTCGGCGCAGGACGCCGACGGCCGGGTGCCGGTGATCCCGGTGACCTACATGAACTCGTCGGCGGCGATCAAGGGCTTCGTGGGGCGCAACGGCGGCATCGTGTGCACGTCGTCGAACGCGCGCACGGTGCTGGAGTGGGCGTTCGAACGCGGGCACCGCGTGCTCTTCTTCCCCGACCAGCACCTGGGCCGCAACACCGCCAAGGCGATGGGCGTGCCGCTGGAGCGGATGCCGATGTGGAACCCGCGCCGCGCTCTCGGCGGCACGACGGTGGAGGCGCTCGCAGACGCCCGAGTGATCCTGTGGCACGGGTTCTGCTCGGTGCACCGCCGGTTCAGCGTCGCCCAGGTCGAGAAGGCGCGCGCCGAGCACCCCGGCGTGCGGGTCATCGTGCACCCGGAGTGCCCGATGGAGGTGGTGGATGCCGCGGATGAGTCCGGCTCGACCGACTACATCCGTCGCGCCATCGAGGGAGCCACCGAGCCCACGACCTTCGCGATCGGCACCGAGGTGAACCTCGTGCAGCGCCTGGCGGCCGCCAACCCGCAGCACACGATCTTCTGCCTCGACCCGGTGGTGTGCCCGTGCTCGACGATGTACCGCATCCACCCGGGATACCTGGCATGGGTGCTCGAGGGCCTGGTGCGCGGGGAGGTGCTCAACCGCATCACGGTGCCGTCGTCGGTCGCCGAGCCCGCTCGGCTCGCCCTGGAGCGGATGCTGGCGGCCAAGCCGCCGGCCGGCAGGGTGGACGTCGCCGCCGGCTCGCGCGTCGGCGAGGGCGCCTCGTGAACCGACTCCCCCGGGCCGACGAGCCTGCGAGCGCCGTCGAGCGAGCCGCAGGCGAGACGAAGCGCGGAGACGGAGCGCGGCGATGCCGCGTCGTGGTGGTGGGCTCGGGCATCGCCGGCCTCGTCACGGCGCTGCATGCCGCGGACCGCGGCTGCGTGGTCACGCTCGTGACCAAGGACGTGCTCGACCACGCGAACACGCGGTTCGCGCAGGGCGGCATCGCCGGCGTCATGTTCGCCGACGACCGCGTGGAAGACCACATCCGCGACACCCTCGTCGCCGGCGCCGGGCTGGGCGATCCGGATGCGGTGCGCGTGCTCGCCGAGGAGGGCCCCGCGCGCATCCGCGAACTCATCGACCTCGGCGTCGCCTTCGACCGGGGCGCCGACGGCGAGTTCGTCAAGGGACTGGAGGCCGCGCATTCGTACCCGCGCATCCTGCACGCGGGAGGGGATGCCACGGGCACCGCGATCGAGCGGGCCCTGGTGGCGCGTCTGCGCGCGGGCGACGTGCGAGTGATCGAGCACGCGTTCCTCGTCGACCTCGTGGTCGACACCGGGGTCCGGGAGCCCGCAGCGGCCGGGGGCGGGGCCGGGGCCGCCTCGCCGAACCCGGGTCTTCACCTCGAACCCGAGGTCGACGACCCGCGGTTCGACGCGAATGCTCGCGACGACGGTGACTCGCCGGCATCCCCTCCCCGCGTCGCGGGGGTGGACCTGCTCATCGGCGAGGTGGCGGGCGCGGCGCACGTCCCGCTCCCCGAGCCGAACCCGCTCCCCGAGCCGGACCCGCTCCCCCAGCCGGACCCGCTCCCCCAGCCGGACCCGCTCCCCGAGCCGAACCCGCTCCCCGAGCCGGACCCGCTCCCCGAGCTTGTCGAGGGGCGCCGCGAGGTGATCGAGGCCGACGCCGTCGTACTCGCGACCGGCGGCGCCGGCGAGCTCTACGCCCACACGACGAACCCGCCCGTGGCCACCGGTGACGGGATCGCCGCCGCCCTGCGTGCCGGGGCCGCGGTCGCCGATCTCGAGTTCTTCCAGTTCCACCCGACGGTGCTGGAAGGCGGGGCGGGCCGCACCGGTCCGGGGGCCGACGATGCCTTCCTCGTCTCCGAGGCGGTGCGCGGCGAGGGCGCGACGCTCATCGACGAGCACGGCCGCCGGTTCGCTCTCGAGGCGCACCCGGACGGCGAACTGGCGCCGCGCGACGTGGTCGCCCGGGCGATCGCGCAGCAGATGGAGGACGGCCGCCCGGCGCTGTTGGACGCCACGCACCTGCGCGCCACGCCGGAAGAGACGGCGGCGTACCTCGCGGCGCGCTTCCCCACCATCGACGCCGCGGTGCGCGAGCGCGGCCTGGACTGGGCGCGCGACCCCATCCCGGTGACGCCGGCGGCCCACTACCTCATGGGCGGGGTCGTCACCGACCTGCACGGTCGCACGAGTGTGCCCGGGCTCTACGCCGTCGGAGAGGTCGCCCGCACCGGCGTGCACGGTGCCAACCGCCTCGCCTCGAACTCGCTGCTCGAAGGAGCCGTCTTCGGCGCCCGCGCGGGCGACGCCATCGCCGCAGACGCCGCAGCCGGCCCCGATGCCTGGCCGTCGCACCCCCGAACCGAAAGTCGGGTGCGTCACGCGACACGCCGGGACGATCTCGTCGGAGACGGCGTGTCGTCGTCACCGACCCGACTTTCGGTTCGGGCCGAGTCGGTCAGGGCCGGGGAGGGCCGTGCCGGGGAGGAGGGGGCCGCTCTCACCGGCGCCGTGCCCTTCTCGCGGCAGGCCCTGCAGGAGCTCATGTGGGACAAGGCGGGGCTCGTCCGCGACGGCGAGGGACTGAGGGATGCCGCGGCCACCATCGCCGCGTGGCGTTCCCAGCACCGGGCACCCCGCACCGAAGCCGAGTTCGAGGACGAGAACCTCCTCGTCGTGGCGGAGGCGCTGGTGGCTGCGGCTCTGGCCCGGCCCGAGTCCGTCGGCGCGCACTTCCGCAGGGATGCCCCGCCGGCCCGAGGCGCCGAGGCATCCCTCCCCGTCACCGAGCCCGCGATCACCGGAGCCGCCTGATGCTGACGCCCGCCACGATCGACCGCGTCGTCACCGCCGCGCTCGACGAAGACGCCCCCTGGGGCGACCTCACCAGTGCCGCGTTCCTGCCGGCGGAGGCCGTCGCCGGCGCCGACCTCGTCGGCCGCGAGGACGGCGTCTTCAGCGGCGGCGAGGTGTTCGCCGCCGCCTTCCGCCTCACCGACCCCGCGATCCGCGTCGAGCTGCTCGTCGAGGACGGCGCCTTCTTCCGCGGCAGCGAGCCGCTCGCCCGCGTGTCGGGGCCGGCGCGGGCGATCCTGACCGCAGAGCGGGTGGCGCTGAACTTCACACAGCGCATGAGCGGCATCGCGACCCTCACCGCGCAGTACGTGGCCGAGACCGCCCACACGCGCGCGCGCATCGTCGACACGCGCAAGACCACCCCCGGGCTGCGCGCGTTCGAGCGCCACGCGGTGGTCAACGGGGGCGGCCGGAATCACCGCAACTCGCTGTCGGACGCGGTGATGGCCAAGGACAACCACCTCGCCGTGCTGCTGCAGCGGGGGCTGTCTGTCACCGAGGCGATCCGGGCGGCACGCGACCTCGTGCCCCACGCCACCCGCATCGAGGTCGAGGTCGACCGCGTCGAGCAGATCGAGCCCGTCCTCGCCGGCGGGGTCGATGTCATCATGCTCGACAACTTCTCGATCGACGACCTGCGGGCCGCCGTCGAGCAGATCGCCGGGCGCGCCGTGGTCGAGGCATCCGGGGGCGTGACCCTCGAGACCGTGCGGGCGATCGCCGAGACCGGCGTGGACGTGATCTCGGTCGGCGCGCTCACCCACTCGGCCCGCGCGCTCGATCTCGGCCTCGACGTGAGGATCAGCGGGGGCTGAGCATGCGCTACCTCGACCACGCCGCCACCACCCCGGTGCGCCCGGAGGTGCTGCAGGCGATGCTTCCGTTCCTCACCAGCTCGTTCGGCAATCCGTCCAGCCACCACACGGTCGGCGAGGCGGCCGCCCACGCTCTCGCCGATGCGCGCAGCCGCGTGGCGGCAGTGCTGGGGGTACGGCCCGGCGACATCGTCTTCACCGCCGGCGGCACCGAGGCGAACAACCTCGCCGTCAAGGGGATCGTGCTCGGCACGCCGCGGGCCGCGGGCGCGGCCAGGGGCCACCTCGTCACGACGCCCGTCGAGCACGAGTCGATCCTCGAGTCGGCGGAGTACCTGAACCGCCTGCACGGGATCGACGTCACGCGCGTCCCCGTCGACGAGAGAGGGCGGGTGGATCCGGATGCCGTCGCCGCCGCGCTGCGGGAGGACACGGCGCTGGTCACGGTCGGGTACGCGAACAACGAAGTCGGCACCGTGCAGAATGTCGCGGCGATCGCCGCGGTGGCTGCGGCCCGCGGCATCCCGTTCCACACCGACGCCGTGCAGGCCGCCGGCTGGCTCCCGCTGCGCGATCTGGGAGCGGACGCCCTCTCGCTCGCAGGTCACAAGCTGGGGGCGCCGAAGGGCACCGGCGTGCTGGCGGTGCGGGGGCGGATCCCGCTCGAGCCGCTGCTGCACGGCGGCGGGCAGGAGCGCGGTCGCCGCAGCGGCACCGAAGACGTCGCCGGCGCCGTCGGCTTCGCCACCGCACTCGAGCTCGCCGAGGCCGAGCGCGCGGAATCGGCCGCGCGGGTCGGTGCGATCGTGCAGGACTTCATCGCACGGGTGCTCGCACAGGTTCCGGCTGCCCGGCTGACCGGCGACCCCGAGCACCGCCTGCCGGGCACGGCGAGCTTCACCTTCGCGGGCACCAGCGGCGAGGCGGTGCTGCTCGAGCTCGAGCGGCGCGGGGTGGTGTCCTCGAGCGGATCGGCGTGCGCGGCCGGCAGCGATGAGCCGTCGCACGTGCTGGTTGCGATGGGGGTCGCCTCCGAGCTCGCGCAGACCGCAGTGCGCTTCACGTTCCCGCACGACCTCGCGCAGCCTCTCGACGACGTCGCCGCCGCAGTGGCGGCCTCGGTCGCAGCGGTCTCCGGCTCGTCCACGATGCAGCGGTCGTAGAATCGGGGCCGTGGATTCCCCCGCCGTCACCGTCGTCGTCCCGGGCTTCGATGTGGCGCCCTACGTGGGCGAGGCGCTGGATTCGCTGCGCGCGCAGACGCGCGGCGACTGGGTCGCGATCCTCGTCGACGACGGGTCGACGGATGCCACCGGCACCCTCTTCGACGCCGCAGCCGCCGCCGATCCCCGCTTCCGCGTCGTCCGCCACAGGAACCGCCGGGGGCTGGCCGCCGCCCGCAACACCGCGCTCGCCCTCGTCGAGACCCCGCTGGTCGGCTTCCTCGACGCAGACGACCGATTCACCCCGACCGCGCTGGAGCGCCTCGTCGGCACCCTCGAGCGCAGCGGCAGCGAACTCGCGGTGGGGGCCTATGTGCGGCTGCGCTCCGACGGTGCGGGCGGGTACACGCCAGGGCCGGTGCAGCCGTGGGTCGCCGAAGCCACGCACCCGGCGCGCACCGCGATCGGACTCGCCGAGCACCCTGCGCTGTCGGGCAACATCGTGGCGTGGTCGAAGGTGAGCCGCACCGATCTGTGGCGACGCCTCGGTCTGCGCTTCCCCGAGGGACGGCTCTACGAGGACCAGATCGTCGCGCAGACGCTCTATACGCGGGCACGCGCCATCGACGTCATCCCCGACGTCATCGTGCAGTGGCGCGAGCGCGCCGACCGGTCGTCGATCACTCAGCGCACCGACGCCCTGCCGGTGCTGGTCGACTACCTCGACGCACTGCGCGGCGGCATCGAGGTGCTCGAGCGGGCCGGCCACCCCGCGGCGGTGCAGTCGCGGATCGCGCTGATCCTCACGATGGACCTGCCGCCGCTCGTGCGCATCGGGCAGAGGCATCCGGATGCCGCGTACCGCCGCGCCGTCGGAGCCTTCGTCCGCGACCTGTGGGCCCGCGCCGGCTCCGCCCGCGGGCGCCTCGACGAGACGTCGGCCCTGCTGGCCTCGGCCGCCCGCCTCTGGTAGCGCGCCCTGCCGGCCTGCTTCCCCCGGGCCGAAACCCGGACCGAAAGTCGGGTCCGTCGTGCGACACGCCGATCAGGAGCCCTCCGCTCCCGGCGTGTCTGGTCACCGACTCGACTTTCGGCCCGGAGGATCGGGGCCACCGACCCGACTTTTGGCTCGGAGATCGGGGACGACCCGCCACGAGCACGTCACACCTCGTCGGGGGCGCGGTCGGCGCGGCGCGAGGCGTGATCCGGGGGAAGGGCGGCGGCGTCGCGCTCCTCGGTCTCGAGGATGCGGGATGCCGCGAGCTGCTGCGCCGCCAGCTCGCTGTACAGCCCGCCCGACGCCAGCAGCGACGCGTGGGTGCCCGACTCCACGATGCGCCCGGCATCGATCACGTGGATCACATCGGCGCCGATCACGGTCGAGAGCCGGTGCGCGATCGACAGGGTCGTGCGGCCGCGGGCCGCGGCATCCAATGCCTCCTGCACGACCCGCTCCGACACCGTGTCCAGCGCCGAGGTGGCCTCGTCCAGCAGCAGCACCGGCGGGTCCTTCAGCAGCACGCGCGCGATCGCGATGCGCTGCTTCTCGCCGCCGGACAGGCGATATCCGCGCTCCCCCACGATCGTGTCGTACCCCTGCTCGAACCCCTCGATGATGTGGTGGATGTTCGCCGCCCGGCAGGCATCCTCGATCTCGGCATCCGAGGCCGCCGGCTTCGCGTAGCGCAGGTTCTCGCGGATCGTCGCGTGGAACAGGTACGTCTCCTGCGAGACGATGCCGACCTCGTCGATGATCGACTCCTGCGTGAGGTGCCGCACGTCGGCGCCGGCGAACAGCACCGTCCCGCCGCTGGCCTCGTACAGCCGCGGCGTGAGATAGAGCACGGTGGTCTTGCCCGCGCCGCTCGGGCCGACGAACGCGACGTGCTGTCCCGGCTCGGCGGTGAACGAGACTCCCCGCAGGGTCGCGCGCGAATCGGGGGATGCGTCCGGATACCGGAACACCACATCGCGGAACTCGATGCGCCCCAGCGGGCCCGGCGCGTCGGCGACCGGGATCGCGTCGGGCGCATCCTTGATCGCCGGCACCAGGTCGAGGTACTCGAAGATGCGCGCGAAGACGGCGGCCGAGGTCTGCAGGTCGAGCGCCACGCGCATGAGCCCCATGAGCGGCTGCAGCAGGCGCGCCTGCACGGTGGTGAACGCGACGATCGTCCCGGCGGTGATGGTGTCGACGCCGCCGGTGATGAAGAAGCCGGCGACGAGGTAGATGATCGCCGGCACACTGGCCATGATCACCTGCACGACCGCGAAGAACCCCTGGCCGCTCATCGCACGCCGCACCTGCAGACGCACCTGGTTGCGGTTCTCGTCCTGATAGCGCGCCGATTCGCTGCGCTGGCGGTTGAACGACTTCGACAGCAGGATGCCGCTGACCGACAGCGTCTCCTGCGTGATCGCGGTCAGCTCCGACAGCGACTCCTGGGTCTGGCCCGCGATGCGCGCCCGCACCTGCCCCACACGGCGCTGCACCAGCACGAGGAACGGCATCAGCACCACGGCGATGATGGTCAGCCGCCAGTCGATGAGGATCATCGCCACCAGCGACGCGATCACCGTCACCACGTTGCCGAGGATGCTGGTGACGGTGTTGGTGAGCACACCGGCGACCGCGCCGACGTCGTTCTGCAGCCGGGATTGGATGACCCCGGTCTTGGTGCGGGTGAAAAAGCCCAGCTCCATGGCCTGCAGGTGCTCGAACAGGCGCACCCGCAGGTCGCCGGTGACGCTGTTGCCCACGGTCGAGGTCAGCCACGTCTGCGTGACCCCGAGCCCGGCCGACAGCAGGAACAGCGCCACCATGAACACGACCAGGCGGATCAGCAGCGGGATGTCGGGGCCCGATCCGTCCACTGGGAACAGCGCGTCGTCGAACACGCGCTGCACGAGCAGCGGCGGGATCACCGCGATCGCGGCGCCCGCGATCACCAGCAGGCCGGTCGCGACGATCCGGCCGAGGTACGGGCGGAACAGCGTGATGACCCGCTGACCCAGATGCGGGATGCGCGGAGCCTCGGCGTTCTCCCGGCGCTGCGCCTGGGCGTCCACGCCGCGGAACGCCATCCCGCCGCCGCCGCGCCCGCCCATGCTCACAGGGGCCAGCGTATCCCGACGAAAAGTGTGCGCCGGATCGGGAATGCACTGTCGGAGGACGCCGTTAGGCTCACAAGGTGTTTCCCTCGGGGAACGCCGCCGATATCACCCCGAGGAGCCTCTCTTGACGACAGATACCGCAAGCACCCCCATTCCGGCCCGAGGCGACGTCCTGGACCGCAGGGAGTCGCGCGTCATCTGGCTGCTGCTGGGTGCCGCCTTCGTCGCCATCCTCAACGAGACGACGATGGCGGTGGCGATCCCCCACCTCATCGACGATCTGGGCATCACCGCGCTCATGGCGCAGTGGCTGACGACCGCCTTCATGCTGACGATGGCGGTCGTGATCCCGATCACGGGCTTCCTGCTGCAGATGTTCCCCACCCGCCGCGTCTTCCTCGCCGCGATGTCGCTGTTCTCCGGCGGCACGCTGCTGGCCCTCGTCGCGCCCGGGTTCGAGGTGCTCGTCGCCGCTCGCGTGGTCCAGGCCTCCGGCACGGCCATCATGATGCCGCTGCTGATGACGACCCTCATGACCGTGGTGCCCCCGCACATGCGCGGGCGCATGATGGGGCGCGTCTCGATCGTGATGTCGCTCGCACCGGCCATCGGCCCGACCCTGGCGGGGGTCATCCTCGACACGCTGAACTGGCGCTGGATCTTCGGCATCGTGCTTCCGATCGCGCTCATCATGCTCGTCGTCGGGGCCCGCTGGATGGAGAACATCGGCGAGACGCGGCCCGCTCCGATCGACGTCCCGTCGGTGATCCTCTCGGCACTGGGCTTCGGCGGCATCGTCTTCGGCCTCAGCCAGATCGGCGGTGCGGCGGAGGGCGGCGCCGGCGCTGAGGCGGCCACCGCGGCCACGTGGACGCTGGGCGTGGCATTCGCCGTGGGCGCCATCGCACTGGCGCTGTTCATCTGGCGCCAGCTGCGCCTGCAGCGCGTGGACGACGCGCTGCTGGATCTGCGGGTGTTCCGGGTGCCGAACTTCTCACTGTCGATCCTGCAGATGCTGCTCATCGCCGTGGCGTTCTTCGGCACGATCACGATCCTGCCGCTGTTCCTGCAGGACGTGCTCGGGCTCAGCCCCACCGAGAGCGGTCTCATGGTGCTGCCCGGCGCCGTCCTGATGGGGGTGCTCGGGCCGGTCATCGGCCGCATCTACGACCGCTGGGGCACCCGCGTGCTGCTGGTGCCCGGCGCACTGATCACCAATGCGGTGCTGTGGTTCTACACGACGATCGGCGAGCACAGCTCACCGTGGCTGCTCCTGGCCGTGCAGACCGTGCTGTCGCTCGGGCTGGCGATGTCGTTCACGCCCCTGTTCACCGCGTCCCTGGGCTCGCTCCCCCGCATGCTGTACTCGCACGGAAGCGCCGTGCTGGGCACGATCCAGCAGGTCGCGGGCGCCGCGGGGATCGCGGTCATGTTCACGGTGATGTCGGCCATCATGCGCGGCGGGATGACCGGCGGGATGCCTGAGCTCGCCGCCGAGGCGAGCGGGTTCCGGGGTGCGTTCCTGATCGCCGCGATCATCGCGGCGCCCACCATCGTGGGCGCGTTCCTGATCCGCAAGCCCGCGGACGACGCCGGGGAGCGCTCCGTCGGACACTGATCGTCGGTCAGTGGTGGACGAACACCTTCATGACGACGATCACCAGACCGAACCCGGCCGTGATGAGCGAGCCCCATAGTCGAGGCCAGAACCGCGGCGTCCAACGGGCCACCGCGACCCACCCGAGCAGCCCGAGCAGCACGGTGTCGACCGCCAGAGCGAACCAGATCGCGAGGTCGTCGTCGACGGCGCGGGTCACGCCCAGCAGCAGCACCGCGATCGGGATGAGCGAGACCAGGAGCATGCCCTGGGAGTGGCGGGCCGCCGCGCGCACGCTCGTGCCCAGGGTGGCTCCGTGCGACGACGCGAGGCGCGCCAGGGTCCCCGCGTAGACGTGGGCGGCGAAGAAGACGATCACCGTCACGACCACGGTGATCAGGGCGTTCAGGGACGTGCCGACGATGCTCCGGCTGACGACGATCATGCCGGAGACGAGGATCAGCCCGTAGATCGACTCCTCGGACATGAGGATCTGCGCGAATCGCAGGCGCGCAGCCTCCACCAGGGGGCGACCGGGGTCCGCCGCCGCGTCGTCGCGAGGCGCCGCCGCGTCGAGAGGTTCGGCCACGTCGAGGTCACTCGGTGGAGCAGCAGCCTCCACCGCAGCACGAGGCGCCCTCGTCGATCACGGCGATGAGGTTCGCCTCGTCGGCGACGGGCTTGAGGGCGGGGGCGGGCAGGTTGGATGTGGCCATGGATCCCATCGTATGCGAGCGCGAACCCGGTGGGGTGACGCTCACGCCTGACAGACCGGGCAGTACTGCGCGACGGTGCCGCCGGCGCGGAAGTCCTCCACCGTGCCGCCGCAGACGGGGCAGGCCTCCCCCGTGCGGCCGTGCACGCGCATCGCGGCCGTCTTCGCCTCCTTGAGGCGGTCGATCGGGATGCCACGGCGCGCTTCGAACGCGTCGCGCACCGTGCCGACGGTCGCCGTGAAGAGGCGGTCCAGGGCCTCGTCGTCGAGGGCCGACGCGTGCGCCAGGGGCGAGATCCGCGCCGCGTGAAGGATCTCGTCGGAGTACGCGTTGCCGATGCCGGCGAGCGACTCCTGCTCCTGCAGCAGTGCCTTGATCTGCTTGCGGCGCCCCCGCACCGCGCGGTCGAAGTCGTCGCGGGTGAACGCAGGGTCGGCCGGATCGGAGCCGAGCTTGGCGATCGCGGAGACCTCTTCGGGGCGGTCCACGACGAACAGCCCGAGCGAGACCCAGCTGCCGGCATCGGTGAGCTCCAGCAGCCCCCCGTCGTCGACCGTCAGCGACGCGAGCGCGGGCGGATCGGCCTGCTCATCCGGATGCTCGCCCGGCTCGCTCCATCGGGCCCATCCGTGCCGTCCCAGCGAGACGACGAGGTGCGCGCCCTCCAGGGCCAGATCGAGGTGCTTGCCGTGGCGGCCGACCGCCGAGATGCGCCGACCGGTCACGTCGGTCAGCGGACGGCTGCGCGTCTTCGGCGCCCGGAACTCGACGAGATCCGTGTCGACGACCGTGTGGCCGGTGATCCGCGCATCGAGGAAGTCTGCGAGCGCCTGCACTTCCGGTGACTCCGGCATCTTGACATCTTCCCACCCCGGGGTGATCAGTCGTCGAGCATGTCGTCGGTCACCGAGCGACCCGACTGCGGCGTGCGGATCCAGTCCGTCAGGTCGAAGCCCTGCGCGCGGGCTGCCGCGAGGTACTCGGCCTCGACCGCGGGGTCGATCGCGGGCTCTCGCGCCAGGAGCCACAGGTTGCGGCGATCGGGCGTCCCCACCAGCGAGATGCGGTATGCGGGGTCGATCCTCAGCACCCAGTAGTCGCCCTTGGTGAACGGGATCCACCGCAGCCCCTCGGGCAGGAAGCTCACCTCGAGCTTCGCGGTGGCGCCCTCCACCGGAGTCGCCTCGCCGATCGCCTGAGTGGGCTCTCCCTTGTCGTCGAAGCAGCGATTGTCGACGCGTATCGCGCCGTCCTCCTGCAGCGAGTAGGTGGCGGTCACGTCGGTCGCGCCGTCGTCCTCGTGCTTCATGGGCAGGCGGCCGATCTCGAACCAGCGGCCGAGATAGCGGTCGAGGTCGAGGGCGTACACGGTGTGCACCTCGGTGGCAGCGGTCATCGGTTCATTCCTTCCGTGGGTGCCCGATGCTATGTCGCCGCGGCGTGCACGTCCCGGGGCTGGCGGAGTCGCGTGGCGCGTGCTAGCCCCGTCGGCGACGCCGAGCGCCGACCCATCTGGGGACGCTGCCCCGGTAGCGTTCGTAGGCACGCCCGAACCGCGCCCGCAGCGCGCCCTCTTCGGCGGGGATCTGGACGCGGTCGATGACCGCGACGAACCCGGCGACCGGCGCGAGTGCGAGCCACGATCGCCGCACCGCGGCATGAGCGATGAGCAGCCCCGTCAGCGCGATGTACATCGGGTTGCGCGTCCATCGGAACGGTCCGGTCGTGACCAGGGCCGACGCACGGTGCGGATGCTCGGGGCTGATCGTCGTGCCGGCCCGCAGGAAGGCCAGCACGGCGGCGCCGGCGATCCCTGCGGCCGCCACGCCGATGACCGTCCCCGAGGCGATCGAGGCCGCCGTCGGCCGTCGCCGACGCGCGAGCACGAGCTGCAGCGCTCCTGCGGTGACCGCCCACACGGGCGGCGGAATGAGAACGGGATGCTTCGACATGAGGCGATCCTCACCCGTAGGAGAGTCGGTCGGCAGCCTTCCCCGGCTCGCGCAGCCGGAACTTCACAGTCATGCCCGTCCGCTCGAGAAGTGCCACCTGATGGGTGAACGTCTCGCTCGTGTCGAAGACCACTCGCTCGAACCCCCACTCGTCGTGCAGCCAGGTGCGCAGCGCGGCGAGCAGCCGGGCATCCATTCCCGTCGCCATCCGCGCGCCGCGCACCCAGAAGTTGACGAAAGCCTCCACCTCATCCCACGCGTCCTCGCCGACGGCGACGACCTCGGACCGGGCGAGGAAGGCCGCGGTGATCGGGAAGATGTACACGCACCCGAGGCATTCGACGCCGTCCGGGTCGACCACCGTGTAGGTGAAGGCGCGGTGCTCGGCGTGGCGCTTCTCGAGCCCGATCAGGTCGTCGCGGTTGGCCGCGACGGTGAAATCATCGGCCGGCCAGCTCGACTGCTCCCACAGCCGCAGGTGCTCGCGGGTCTCCATGACGGCGTCGTAGTCGCGCTCGGCGTCGTCGGCGGTGATCGGCAGCAGCACGAACTCGTCTGTCGCGAGCCCGCCGGGGACGGCGGCCGCCGCATCGCCGAAGACCACTCAGTCCCGCTTCCAGAAGGTGAGCCAATGACCGCGGTGGTCCTCGATGGTGAACTCGCGCAGATTCCAGGGCCGCTCGCCCAGAGGATCGACGATCGTGATGCCGAGCTCTCCGACCCGCGCGTACAGCTCATCGATGTCGTCCGCCTCCATGTAGAGGGTGGTGGCGGACACACTGTCCATGCGCCGGCGGATCGCCTCGTTGTACCCCGCGCCGAAGAGGTCGCCGGGGGTCTCGAGCTGGATGCGGGCGTCCCCGCGCACGAGCGAGTTGTTCACCGGCGAGTAGTCGTCGCGGTCGAGACGGAAGCCCAGCTTGTCGCGATAGAACGCGATCGCCGCGTCCATGTCGGGGACCCTGATCGTCGGTATCACTGCCCATCCGGCCATACGTCTCCTCCTCTGCCCTCACACGCCCGTTCCGGCCACCGTGCCGCGCGGTGGCGTGGTGCGCGGCGGGTTGTGGGCGAACTCGATGCGGATCCCGTTGTCGTCTTCGACGAACGACGCGTAATACCGTTCGTTGAACCGCGGGTAGAGCTTCGGCTCCCGCACCACCGACCAGCCGGCAGCGACGGCGATCGCGTGCAGACGGTCGACCTCCGCCCGCGTGGCGATGTCGAACGCGAGGTGCTGCCAGCCCACCGTGCCGTGCCGGTGCGGACCGGTCCCCGGCTCGCGTGCCGGGAACAGGATCAGCTCGGTCGCGCCGTCCCGGTCCCACGCGACGGAGGCGTGCGCATCCGTGCGGGTGTATCCCAGCGCGGTGAGGACCGGGTCCCACTGCACGATCGCGGCCGGGAGATCGTCCACGGTCATTCCGAGATGGTCTACGAACGGCATCCCGCGAGTCTATTCGCCGCCTCCGACGCCCCTCGCTCCTGCGACGGGAGGATCGCCTACTGATCGCCTGCGGCGACGGTCACCGTGAACTCGAGAGGCTGGATGCCGCCGCTCTCGTTCGTCATCGTCACCGCAGTCGACCCCGGCGCCAGCGCCTTCACGCCCGGGTTGAACGTCGCGTCGCCGTCCGTGCGGCCGGGCACGAACTCGGCGACAGACGGATCCGCCACCTCCCCGGTGTAGCTGTCGACCGCGAGGTCGCCGGTGTCGATGTTGAGCGCCTGCCCGACGACGAGGTCGACGGTGGCGCCCTGCAGATCGTTGACGTTCATCGTGACGGGAGCGATCACGGCGGCCTGGGGTGCGCACGCAGTGAGGCCGAGGGTCGCGATGACGGCCGCGGCGACGGCCAGGCGCGAGAGCTTCTTCATGCGGTCAGCATGGCATCGCCCGGCGCACCGTGTCGACAGCCGGGGCCCCGCGCGCGGGTCAGTGTTTCACCCGGTACCGCATGAAGAGCACGCCCGAATCGAACGTGCGGCTCTCGACCAGCTCCAGGTCGACCCGCCGTGCGGCCCGGGGAAAGAGCGGAGTGCCGCCGCCCACCAGCACCGGATGGACCATCACCCGATACTCGTCGATGAGGTCCAGCGCGGCAGCCTCGGCGGCGAGCGTGGCCCCGCCGATTGCGATGTCGCCGTCCCCCGGCTCGGAGCGCAGCCGCTCGATCTCCTCAGCGAGTCCACCCGACAACAGGCGTGTGTTGCCCTGCACTGCGGTCAGCGTGCGCGAGAAGACGACCTTCGGCAGCGCCCGCCACAGCATCGCCCACTCCTGCTCGGCCGCGTCGAACGAGGCGTCGTTCCCGCCCGGCTCCCAGTAGAGCATCGTCTCGTAGAGCCGCCGCCCGAGCACATGCACGTCGACCCCGCGCAGCTCGTCGATGTGGTGACGGAACTGCGCATCGCTGGGCGTCGACCACTCGATGCCGCCGTCGGGGCCGGTGATGCAGCCGTCGAGGGTCATCCCCATCGAATACGTCACGCTTCGCATCCAGGTCTCCTCTCAGTCGTCGAGCGCCTGCCGCCCGTGCGCACACCGGCCCGCCGCACCTGCCTGCTGCAATGACGTCCATCTCCGGCCGACACTACCTCCCGCGGCAGACACGCACAGGCAGTCGGATCAGTCCCAGCCGAGGTAGGCCTCGATCGTGGCCGCGGTCTCGCCGGGATGGGTGGCCGGGAAGAGGCGTCCGGCGGCGGCGATCGTGGCGACGCTGACGCGCTCGGGCGCGGCATCCCGCAGCCTGTCGGCGTACGCGGCCGGCGACGCGTCATCGTCGGAGCCCTGGATCACGAGGACAGGCAGGGTCGCCGGCAGCGGGACCTGCTCGTCCTCGGCGGCGAGCACGAGCAGTCCGCCCACGCGGTCCTCATGCTCGGCGGCGACCACACGTGCGACCGTGCCGCCGAACCCGTGACCGCCCACCCACGCGCGGCCGAGGCCGACATGGCCGAGAACGTCGACGGCATCCCGTGCGAGTTCCGGCCGGCTCGCGGCATCCGCCCCCGCACGCACGCCGATGCGCACGACCCGGAAGCCCTCCTCCTCGACGAGGAAGTGCGCGACCGTGCCCAGCGCATCCGCCTCCAGTCCGCGGTCGACGATCAGCGCGAGCGCCGGGCCGTCTCCCCCCTCGTCGATGAACGGGATCGCGCGGCCGTCGGGCTCGAAGATCTGGATGTCGGGCATGGATCGTCCTGTCGGGTTCGGGGCGTTCGTCTGTCGGAGTGCGCTCGGCGCCACCTCGCTCGACGAGCCGGGCTCAGCGGGCGAGGGTTGTGACGAGCGTCGCGACCAGATATGCCGCGAGCACCAGCGCCACGAAGATGTCAGTGTACGTGGCGACCGCCTCGTTCAGGTTCTTGCCCTTCTTCGCGACGTGGCGAAGGCCCGCGAATCCCAGGAAGATGCAGGCCACGAGCGCTGCCGCGGGGATCCACTCCGCAAGCCACAGCGTCGCGACCAGGCCGATGACGCCCATCCCGACGTTCGCCGCGCCGAGTTCCTGGACGATCTGATTCGCCGACCCGTCCTTCGTGCCGAGGATCCCCTGCGAGGTGAATCCCGGCCTCAGGATCTGGCTGAGTCCGGCCGCCAGTAGGCGGATCCCCACCGCCCAGAAGACGAAGGCGCTGCCGATCACCGGCCACGGATCGGCGGTCCAGCCGGAGCCGGCGAGCACCACGATGATGTGGACCAGGGGCGCGACGACCGTCAGGACGACGATCACGACGGGATAGACCGGACGCATGGCAAGCTCGCTTTCGTCGGGGATGGGTCTGGGTGCTCAGGCGCCGCCGTACTCCGAGCGGAACACGTGCACCAGCGCATTCGCATGACCGTGCCCCATGCCCTGCTCCTTCAGGAACGCGACCTGCTCCATGTGCTTCTCGCCGGCGTGCGGCCGCAGCAGTTCCATCCAGTCATCGATGCTCTTGCCGTAGTTCGCCTCGATCGACGGGAAGTACGACTTCGGGCCCTTCACCTTCTCTGACACGGGGACCACCCTCCCACAACGGCCCGACGCGGATCAACGGCTGACCGGCCGGCCCTGCCCGTGCGCGGGTCAGCCGCGTTCGACCGGGAGCCAGAGCTCGCAGGTCGCCGTGCTGAGATCCGCAGCGCGGTCGATGATCGCGACGATCGAGGGACCGGGTCGCAGCAGCCAGGGGTTCGACGGGAACCACTCGGTCGCCGTCGCCGCCCATGCGGACTGCAGCGCTTCCGGATGCGGACCCGTCGTGCGGAACACCGCCCACGCCCCGGCCGGCACCTCGATCGCGTCGAGATCGTCGGGCACCGGCGTCTCGGCGGTGACCGCGACACCGTGCAGGTAGGTGAGGTCGCTGCCTTCGGCGGCATCGGGGTCGACATCGGCGCTCACCTGCAGCAGCCCCGGCGGTTCGGCGCTGCTGAGCTGCTTGAGCCGCGCATGCGCCTCAGCGGGCAGCGCCTGGATGTGCGCCTGGATGTGCGGATTGACACCCTCGTGGATGAGCGGCACCCGGGCGGCGTGGCCGATGAGCCGGAACTGCGTGCGCTGGGTGATTCGGGCGTCCATCGGGACACTCCCCTCGACGGTCAGGCGGAACCTGAGTTTCGGTTGACTGCGAAGGGGGCCGCCGTCGCGGCGGACGGCGCGATGGCTCACACCGTGGACGGCGAGGAACGCGCGGCCGAACGCCTCGGTCGATCCGTATCCGTATCGGACGGCGATCGTCAGCAGATCCTCGTCGCCGATGACGTCCGCGGCCGCCACGGTCATCCGGCGGCGCCGCACGTACTCGGACAGCGGCATCCCCGCCAGCGACGAGAACATACGGCGGGCGTGGTAGCCGGTCGTCCCCATGCCGGCGGCGAACGCATCCACATCCACCTCGTCGCCGAGGCGGACTTCGATCTCGTCGACGAGTCGGTTGAGGATCTCGATCACCACGGCTCCCTTCGCCATCCACTCTCCCGGGCGGACGCGGCGGCCGCCCGACATCTCCGGTCCGATCCGATCGGGTGCTCGACGGGTGCTGGGGGCGTGGACTACCCCGCCGACGTACGCGCGACCATCGCGGCGGTCCGCGGAAACGCTGGCGCCTCACACATTGAAGCGGAACTCCACGACGTCGCCGTCCTGCATGACGTAGTCCTTGCCCTCCAGCCGCGCCTTGCCACGCGCCCGGGCCTCGACCACCGAGCCGGCATCGACGAGGTCGTCGAACGAGATCACCTCGGCCTTGATGAAGCCCTTCTCGAAGTCGGTGTGGATGACTCCCGCCGCCTGCGGCGCCTTCCAGCCCTTGCCGATCGTCCAGGCCCGGGCCTCCTTCGGCCCTGCGGTGAGGTAGGTCTGCAGCCCGAGCGTGTCGAAGCCGATCCGCGCGAGCTGATCGAGGCCCGACTCCTCCTGCCCGGTGGAGGCGAGCAGCTCGGCGGCGTCCTCCGGGTCGAGGTCGATGAGCTCGGACTCGATCTTCGCGTCGAGGAAGACCGCCTGCACAGGGGCCACGAGGGCTGCCAGCTCGGCCTTGCGTGCGGGGTCGGTCAGTACGCCCTCGTCGACGTTGAACACGAAGATGAAGGGCTTGGCCGTGAGCAGGCCGAGTTCGCGGATCGGCGCGAGATCGATGCCGGATGCCGAAAGCAGCACGCCCTTCTGGAGGGCCTCCTGCGCCGCCCGCGCGGTCTCGAGCACCGAGGCATCCAGCTTCCTGCCCTTCACCTCCTTCTCGTAGCGGGGGATCGCCTTCTCGAGGGTCTGCAGATCGGCCAGCTGCAGCTCGGCGTTGATGGTCTCCATGTCGCCGGCGGGATCGACCGCGCCCTCGACGTGCACCACGTCTCTGTCGCTGAAGCCGCGCACCACCTGGGCGATCGCGTCGGCCTCGCGGATGTTCGCGAGGAACTGGTTGCCCAGGCCCTCGCCCTCGCTCGCGCCGCGCACGATGCCCGCGATGTCGACGAACGACACCGTGGCGGGAAGGATGCGCTGGGAGCCGAAGATCTCGGCCAGCTTCTCGAGCCGGGGATCGGGCAGGTCGACCACCCCGATGTTGGGCTCGATCGTCGCGAACGGGTAGTTCGCCGCGAGCACCTGGTTCTTGGTCAGGGCGTTGAAGAGGGTCGACTTGCCGACGTTCGGGAGGCCGACGATTCCGATGGTGAGAGCCACGGGCATCCAGTCTAGATGGCGCCCCGCGGGCCGCCGGCGGCCGGCGTCAGGGGCGGATGCCGCGGTACGCGCGTGTCACATAGGGCAGGGCGATCTCCGCCTCGCCCACCGCACCGACCTCGTCGAACAGCTCTCCCAGCTCCGCGTCGATCCGTGCGCGTTCGGCGTGGGACGCGGTGATGTGGTGGCTGCGCGAGCGCACCATCGCGAACAGCGCGTCACGGGTCATCGCCCGCTGCCAGCGCAGGACCAGCTCTTCGAGCCCGCCGAACGGTGCCGCGACCGGCGGGGAGCCCGACGCGAGCATCCGCTCGGCGGCGGATCCGCGCATGATGCGGGTCATGCGGGCCACCCACGGGGCCGACTCGTCGCGCACGTTCCAGATCAGGCCCAGCACTCCCCCGGAGCGCAGCACGCGGGCGACCTCTGCCGATGCCGCCGACGGCTCGACCCAGTGCCACGACTGCCCGAACACGGCCGCGTCGAGCGCGGCGTCCGGCAGGGGCAGCCGCTCGGCCGTGCCGACGAACGTCGGCACCCCGATCACGGCGGAGCGCAGCGCCTCGAGCATCGCCGGGTCGGGATCGATCGCCACGACCTCCGCGCCGGCTTCGACGAGCGTCCGGGTCAGCTTGCCCGTGCCCGCGCCCACGTCGGCGATGCGGACGCTGCGCTCGTGCGAGGCGACGGGCTGCAGCATCCAAGCCACCGCCTCGGCCGGGTACTCGGGCCGTCCGGTCTCGTAGACCGACGCTGCCCGTCCGAACGATGTCGACATCTCATCGCGACTGGCCATGGGTCGAGCCTATGCCCGGCGGATCGGCGTTCGTCGGCGCGCCTGGCCGCCGCGGCCTCCGACGCGGGTGAGCCTTGTGGCGTGCCACTGGATTTCACCGCGATCGACTTCGAGACGGCGAACTCCAGCACCGCGTCGGCCTGTGCGGTGGGCCTCGCCCGCGTGCGCGCCGGACGCATCGTGGCCACGGCGGGGTGGCTGATCCAGCCGCCGCCGGGCCATGACGAGTTCCACCCGTTCAACACGCGGATCCACGGCATCCGCGCCATCGACGTGATCTCCGCCCCGCGCTGGAGCGATCAGCTGGATGACCTGGCCGCCTTCGCCGGGGCGGACGTGCTGGTGGCGCACAACGCCGGGTTCGACATGAGTGTGCTCAAGCGCGCGTGCGACGCGACCGGAGACGTCTGCCCGCCGTACCGATACATGTGCAGCCTGCAGGTCTCACGCAAGGTGTACGCCCTCGAGTCGTACCGACTTCCGCTGGTCGCGGCGGCGGCGGGCTTCGGCTCCTTCACCCACCACGATGCGTCGGCGGACGCATTGGCGTGCGCGCAGATCATGATCGACGCCGCCCGGCGCGTCGGCGCTCCCGACATGCCGGCGCTGGCCGAGACACTCGGGGTGAAGCTGTCGCGCATCGCGACGGCCGAGCCGGTCGCGCAGGTCGCGTGAGGTCAGTGCCCGCCCGGGACGAAGCTCAGCAGAGCGATGACGCCCGCGGACACGAGGAAGAAGGCGCCGACCATCCACCACGAGCTGATCTCATGACCCTGCTCGCGCCGCACGCGGAAGAGGACGTCGGCGCGTCGGGCAGGGTCGGTGGCATGGGCGATGACGGCCTGCGCGCCCGTACGGGGCGAAGAGGACTGGACATCGTGAACTGCCATGGACTGCCTTTCCGTGTGCGACATGTGAATTCTGCCAGAGCCCCCTGGGAAATCGCATCACGACGCGGGGCGCGACCTCACAGCCACTTCGAGAACAGGTGCTCCGACGAGATGCGACGGAGCGTCCCCGACGCACCTCGCAGCACGACGCTCTCGGTGTAGACGTAGTCGCCGCTGCGGCTCACCCCGGCCACGAGCTGCCCGTCGGTGACGCCGGTCGCCACGAAGATCGTGTTCTTGCCGCGCACGAGGTCGTCGGCCTCGTAGACGTGCCCGTCGAGCTTGAGCCCCGCATCGATGCCGCGCTGGCGCTCGTCGTCGTCCCGGGGCCACAGCCGGCCCTGGATATGTCCCCCGAGCGCCTTGATGGCGCACGCGGTGACGACACCCTCGGGGCTGCCGCCCACACCCACGCACATGTCCGTGCGCGTGTCGTGGCGGGCCGCGTTGATGCCGCCGGCGACGTCGCCGTCGGTCATCAGGCGCGTGCCGGCGCCCGCTGCGCGGATCTCGGCGATGAGCTGCTCATGACGGGGGCGGTGCAGCACCGAGACCACCATGTCCTCGACGGGCTTGCCCATCGCCTTGGCCAGACGGCGGATGTTCTCGCCGATCGGCAGGCGGATGTCGACCACGCCCACCCCGGCCGGGCCGGTCACGAGCTTGTCCATGTAGAAGACGGTGGAGGCGTCGAGCATCGTGCCGCGGTCGGAGACGGCGATCACCGAGATCGCGTTGTTGCGGCCGGCGGCCGTGAGCGAGGTCCCGTCGATCGGGTCGACGGCGATGTCGCACTCGGGACCCTGTCCGTTGCCCACCTTCTCGCCGTTGAACAGCATCGGCGCGTTGTCCTTCTCGCCCTCCCCGATGACGATGCGACCGTCGAAGCTCACGGTGTGCAGGAACGCGCGCATGGCGTCGACGGCGGCACCGTCGGCCTTCTCCTTCTCGCCGCGGCCGATGTACGGCACCGAGCGGATCGCCGCGGCCTCGGTCGCGCGCACGAGCTCGAGGGCGAGGTTGCGGTCGGGGTGGAGGGGACTCATATCCGCGGTCAGGCTCACCATGGCTCCGAGCCTAAGCCACCCCCTTCGCCGCGACCCCCTTCGCTAGAGTGACTCGCGAGACCGTCGCCCAGGAACAGGAGCAGTCATGCCCGTCGCCACCCCCGACCAGTACGCCGACATGCTCGACCGCGCGAAGGCCGGAGGCTTCGCCTACCCCGCCATCAACGTCTCGAGCTCCCAGACGGTCAACGCCGTGCTGCAGGGTCTGACCGAGGCCGGCTCCGACGGCATCCTGCAGGTCACCACCGGCGGCGCCGACTACTTCGCCGGCCACACCGTCAAGGGCCGCGCCTCGGGCGCCATCGCGTTCGCCAAGTTCGCGACCGAGGTGGCCAAGAACTACCCGATCACCGTGGCCCTGCACACCGACCACTGCCCCAAGCCCGCACTCGAGGACTTCGTCCTGCCGCTGATCGCCGCCTCGGAGGAGGAGGTGCGGGCAGGTCGCGACCCGATCTTCCAGTCCCACATGTGGGACGGCTCGGCCGTGCCCCTGGACGAGAACGTCGAGATCGCCCGGGAGCTGCTGCCCCGGATGAAGAACATCAACGCGATCCTCGAAGTGGAGATCGGCGTCGTCGGCGGCGAGGAGGACGGCGTCAAGCACGAGGGCACGAACGAGGCGCTCTACACGACCACCGGCGACGTCGCCAAGGCGGTCGAGGCGCTCGGGCTCGGCGAGAACGGACGCTGGATCGCCGCGCTGACCTTCGGCAACGTGCACGGGGTGTACAAGCCCGGCAACGTCAAGCTGCGCCCGGAGCTGCTCGGCGAGATCCAGGAGGGCATCGCGGCGCAGTTCGGCACCGGAGCGAAGCCGCTCGACCTCGTCTTCCACGGCGGCAGCGGCTCGTCCGACGACGAGATCGCGACGGCGGTCGCCAACGGCGTCATCAAGATGAACGTCGACACCGACACGCAATACGCGTTCACCCGCTCGATCGCCGGCTACATGTTCACGAACTACGACGGCGTGCTCAAGGTCGACGGCGAGGTGGGCAACAAGAAGCAGTACGACCCGCGCGCCTGGGGCAAGATCGCCGAGTCCGCCATGGCCGCCCGCGTCGTCGAGTCCACACGGCAGCTGGGCTCGTACGGCAAGTCCCCCGCCGCGTAGCCCCGTCGCGCCGACGCGATCAGGCCGGCTCGCGGTAGACGTCGAGGATGCTCGGCGCGTCCGCCGGCCGGTGGATGACCTCGATCGGGTCTCCGGCCTGGACGCGGCCCGTCCGCACGACCCGCACGTACGGGCCGAGCCGGCGCTCGCGTGAGAATCGCTTCACCCACCCGCGCTCGTCGTCGCCGCCGACCCAGCGCGCGAACGTCTGGCAGGGCGTGCGCGGCATGGTCACCTCGACTTCGACCCGGTCGCCGATGCGCCACCGCTCCCCGATCCGGGCCGCGTTGACATCCAGGTCCGACACGCGCAGGTTCTCGCCGAACCACCCCGGCGGCAGCGCGCGGCCCAGTTCGCGCTCCCAGAACCGCGCGTCCTCCTGTGCGTACACGTAGAGCGCCTTGTCGCGGCCGCCGTGATGCTTGCGATCGGCCTGGACGTCGGCGTACGCGCCGAACTCGCCGATGCGCACCGGACCGGCGACCGGGCCCTTGTCGATGGCGGTGACCCCGACCGGCCCCGCGTCGGGCAGCAGCCGGCGCACGACGCAGACGGCGAGAAGCTCAGGCATCCCGCAATCCTATGCGCGCTGCCGACCGCTCAACCGCCCGCGACGTCGTGCCGCATCAGCACGGTGCCCTTGGCGGTGCGGATCTCGATCGCGGCGATGTCGGAGACGTCCAGCGCGCTGCCCGCGCTGAGCCGCGCGGACGTGCCCGGGGCGGCGCGCCAGGTGGACACCGTGGCCGCGGTGCCGTCCGCGTCGACGACCGCGAGCGCGTAGGTCCAGCCTCCTTCCGGCACATCGATGCCGGAGACCTCCGGGTAGGCGCACTCGAGTTCGATCCGCGTGCCCCAGGCCACGTCGGTCAGGCGCACCGACGCGGTCAGCGGGACGTCCGCGACCTCCTCCAGCGCGAACACGGCCGTCGGACGGCTCAGCCCCCCGATGGCGAGGGGGACGGCCACGGCGGCGACCACCACGACGACAGCGGCGATCGCGAGGGCCCAGATCGTGCGCCGGCGCCGACGGGCGCGCGCCTCGGCGAGCATCACGAGGCCGGCGCGGGCGTGCTCGCCGGGTCCCTCTTCGAGCCGCTCGGACTGCGCCGCGGGAAGCCGCGACAGCAGCGCCGCCGTGGGAGCGAGTTCGGCGACGGCGAGGCGGCACTGCTCGCAGCCGTCCAGATGCTCCTCGTACGCGTGACGGTCCGCGGCGGTCAGTGCGCCGAGCACGTACGCGGCGTCCCACTGCCAGAACCTCTCGTGGGCGAGCCGGTGCCGATCGGACGTCATCGCGTCACCCCCCTCTCCTGCAGCGCGAGTCGCAGCGCACGCAGTCCGTAGTGCAGGCGCGACTTCACGGTGCCCTCCGGGATGTCGAGCTCTGCGGCGGTCTGCGCGGTGCTCAGCCCTCCGTAGTACGCCTTCACGATCGCGGCGCGGTGATCCTCGGTGAGCGTGGCGAGCGCCTCCTGGATGAGGATCGTGTCGAACAGCGCGTCCGTGTCGTCCGCGCTCACCCGCTCCGGCGGGTCGGCGACCGGATGCTCGTGCCTGCGTCGCGCGCTGCGCGCCTCGTCGACCACGAGATGGCGTGCCACGGTGATCATCCAGGCGCGCGTGGAGGCCGGGTCCTGCTCGAGGATGCGGGGCGAACGCCATGCCCGCAGCATGGTCTCCTGCACGATGTCGTCCGCCCCGGCGCGGTCGCCGGTGAGGTGCACGACGTAGCGCCAGACGGATGCCGCGTGGGCGTCGTACAGCGCGGTCAGGCGCTCGACATCGTCCGTCGGCATCCTTCACCTCCCTGTGGATGACACGAGGACGGCGGGCCGGCGGTTCACCTGCTCAGCGCGTCGTCGCGTACTCGACGAAGGCGGGATCGCCCAGCAGCGGGACCGCCAGGCAGATGTACACGGCGATGTAGGTGGCCGCGGCGCCGGCCAGGGGCACCCACCATGCCAGACGCCCGCTGCGCAGCCGCCGCAGGGCGAGCAGGAGCGTCACGAGATAGCCGATGACGAGCACGACGGCTGCGATCGGCCCCCACACCCGCGCCGCCTCGACGTTGGTGAACTCGGCGGACGAGCCCAGGATCTGCAGTGCCCGGGTGGCCAGTTCCGGGAGGTCGAAGAACGAGATCACCGAGAAGACCACGTTGATGGCTCCGTAGGCCAGGAGCGCGATCGTCACGATGCGGTCGACGGGATGCCGGCGGGCCGCGGCGCCGGCAGGTCCTGCGCCGGGCACGGCCTGCCCGGGCATCGCCGAGTCGGAGATCCCCGGCCGCGCGGCGGGCTGCGCCGTCGGCGCCGCGGTGATGCCCGCATCGAGCGCGAAGGTGGCATCGGGCTGCTGGATCCGCGCGCGCTGCTCCTCCGGGGTCGCGTATTCGCCGTAGCGAGGGCGGGGCCGGCCGTCCGGCCCGGTCTCCGGGGCGAGGTCGCTCACGCCCGCACCCGTCCTCCGAGGGCGCGGTCGTCGCGGCGACCCGCGGCATCCTGCCGCAGCTCCTTCGGGAGGGAGAAGATGAGGTCCTCTTCGGCGGTGCGCACCTCTTCGACGTCGCGGTAGCCGGCCTCGGCGAGATCGCTGAGCACCCGGCGCACGAGCACCTCGGGCACCGAGGCGCCGCTGGTCACCCCCACGGTCCGGACGCCGTCGAGCCACTCCTGCTGCACCTCGTCGGCGTAGTCGACGCGGTGGGCGGCCTTGGCTCCGTTCTCGAGGGCGACCTCGACGAGGCGGACGCTGTTGGAGGAGTTCGCCGAGCCGACGACGATCACCAGGTCGGCCTCGCGGGCGACCTTCTTGATCGCGACCTGGCGGTTCTGCGTGGCGTAGCAGATGTCGTCCGAGGGCGGGTCGTGGAGTTCCGGGAAGCGCGCGCGCAGCCGCCGCACCGTCTCCATCGTCTCGTCGACGGACAGCGTGGTCTGCGACAGCCAGACGACCCGCGACGGGTCGCGCACCTGCACGGTGTCGGCCTCGTCGGGCGAGTTGACGACCGTGACGCGGTCGGGGGCGTGGCCCGCCGTGCCCTCGACCTCCTCGTGGCCGTCGTGGCCGATGAGCAGGATCTCGAAGTCGTCGCGCGCGAAGCGCACCGCCTCGCGGTGCACCTTGGTCACCAGCGGACAGGTCGCGTCGATCGCGTGCAGACCGCGGTCGGACGCCGACTGCACCACGGCGGGCGAGACCCCGTGGGCGCTGAAGACGACGTGGGCGCCCTCGGGCACCTCCTCGACCTCTTCGACGAAGATGGCGCCCTTCTGCTCGAGCTCGGTGACGACGTGGATGTTGTGCACGATCTGCTTGCGCACGTACACCGGAGCGCCGAACCGGTCGAGGGCCTTCTCGACCGCGATGACCGCGCGGTCGACGCCCGCGCAGTAGCCGCGGGGCGCGGCCAGCAGCACCCGCTTGGGTCCGGCCACGGGGTTATCCTGAAGCGGGCCCTGACGCTTCGCGCCCTTCGGAGGGATCCGGGGCACGGGCAGGCCGACGAGAGGGGTGCTGGTCACCCTTCGATTCTACGGGCGTGCACCTGCACGGGCCCTGGGCAGGAGACGATGACCGAGTTCCGCACGCAGCCGGGCGAGCCGGCCGAGCCCGACCTGGTGCACCCGAGGGACTCGAAGCCCGACGCTCCGACGTCGGTGTCGCGGCTGAACGACACGATCCGCGGGTTCGTCGAGAAGTGGGGCTTCGTCTGGGTCGAGGGCGAGATCACCTCGTGGAACCTGCGCAGCGGCAACGTGTTCGGCCGCCTCAAAGACCTCGACACCGACGCCCACATCGCCTTCCGGATCTGGTCGAAGACGCTGCAGCGACTCCCGCGCGACCTCAAGGTCGGCGATCGGGTGGTGGCATGCGTGAAGGCCGACTACTTCGTGCGTCAGGGCGATTTCACCTTCACGGTGTCGGCGATGCGCCACGTGGGGCTGGGCGACCAGCTCGAGAAGCTCGAGCGCCTTCGCGCCCAGCTGCGCGCCGAAGGCCTCTTCGACCCGGCCCGCCGCAAGCCCATCCCGTTCCTGCCGCACCTGATCGGGCTGATCACCGGTGAGCGATCGGACGCCGAGAAGGACATCCACCGCAACGCCGAGCTGCGCTGGCCGCAGGTGCGGTTCCGCACCGTGTACGCCGCGGTGCAGGGCGACCGCTGCGTGCCGGAGACGATTGCGGCGCTGCAGCGGCTGGACGCCGACCCGGAGGTGGACGTGATCGTCATCGCACGCGGCGGCGGCGACCCGCAGCAGCTGCTGGGCTTCAGCGATGAGCGCCTCGTGAGGGCGGTGGCTGCGGCATCCACCCCGGTCGTGAGCGCGATCGGGCATGAGAACGACCGTCCGCTGCTGGACGAGGTGGCCGATCTGCGCGCCTCCACCCCCACCGATGCCGCCAAGCGCCTGGTTCCCGACGTCGCCGAGCAGCGCGCGCTCGTGCGCGAGCTGCGCTGGCGGCTGACCAACCGGCTCACCCAGCGGGTGGCGCACGACATCGCTCAGCTCGAGCAGCTGCGCTCCCGCCCCTCGCTGCGCACCCCGGAGACGATGCTGCAGGGTCGCGAGCACGAGCTGTTCGTGCTGGTCTCGCGCGGCCGCGAGGTGCTGCAGCGGACGATGGATGCCGGGGGCCGCCGCGTCGACGAGCTGCGCGCCTCGCTGCGGGCGCTCTCCCCCGGTGCGACGCTCGCGCGCGGCTACGCGATCGCGCAGCTGGAGGGCGGGGAGATCGTGCGTGATGCGGAGCAGGCGCCGGACGGTGCCGAGGTCGTCGTCACGGTCGGCCGCGGGTCGTTCGCGGCGGTGTCGCGCGGCGAGGTCGCCGGCCGGGAGGCGCCCGGGCCGGTGGAGCACCGCGCCTAAGATGGGAGGCATGACCGCGCCGAGTGAAGCACCCGATGTCGCGTCGCTGTCTTTCGAGCAGGCGCGCGACGAGCTGGTGCGCGTGGTCTCCGAGCTCGAGCAGGGAGCGCCCACGCTCGAGCACTCGCTCGCGCTGTGGGAGCGGGGCGAGGCTCTCGCCGCGCGCTGCGAGGAGTGGCTGCTGGGCGCGAAGCGCCGGCTCGACGCCGCCCGCGCGGCCTCAGACCCGGAGGCGCCCCGGTGATGGCCTCGACACGGCGTGTCGTCGCGGAGCTCGGTCGCCCCGAGACCCCCGAGGAGACCGCGGACCGCAAGGCCGAGGCATCCCGGGCGTACCGCTCGAGCCAGACGACCCGCAACCTCGTCGCGGCGATGCTGGTCACCCTCGGCGTCGTCCTCGTGATCGTCCTCGGGGTGCCGCGCGGAGACCTGCCCGAACGCGCACCGATCGACGTGGCCGTGGTCGCCCAGGAAGTCGAGGCCGCCCGTGACATCGACGTCGTCGTGCCGACGGCGCCCGCCGACTGGACGGTCAACGTCGCCGCGGTCGAATCCGGCGACATCTCCGCGTGGACGATCGTGTACGCGCTGCCCGCGGACGTGGACTTCATCCGCGTCGCCCAGGGCTTCGGCGCCGACGAGAACTGGGCGTCGCGCAAGCTCCGCGGCACCGCGCCCGCCGACACCGTCGCCATCGACGGGATCGTGTGGGACCGGTACGAGATCGCCGACCCCGCCTCCACCGGCAATGTGACCGCGGCTTTGGGCACCCAGAGCGGCGACGACCACATCCTCGTCTACGGCGCCGCCACCGACGCAGACCTGGCGCTCGTGGCCGCATCGCTGAGCACGCAGCTGAAAGAGCGTGCGTCGGAGGCGGAGGACGCGAGATGACGGAACAGCCTCCGACGCCGCAGAAGGTGTGGGATGAGATGCTGCGCGGCAACGCCCGCTTCGTGTCCGGCAGCCCCCGCCACCCCCGCCAGGATGTCGAGCGCCGCCACGAGCTCGCCAACGTGCAGCACCCGCGTGCCACGATCTTCGGATGCTCGGACTCGCGTCTGGCGGCGGAGATCATCTTCGACAAGGGACTGGGCGACCTGTTCGTGGTCCGCAACGCCGGGCAGGTGGTCGGCGAGTCCATCGTCGCCAGCCTCGAGTATGCGACGACCGTCCTCGACGTGCCGCTGATCGTCGTGCTCGCGCACGACAGCTGCGGCGCCGTGCGCGCCGCGATCGACAGCGCGGCGATCGACTCCGCGCCGCTGCCGCCGCACATCTGGAAGCTGATCGCCCCGATCGTGCCCGCGGCACGCAAGGTGCTGGCGGCCACCGGCGGCTCCGTCCCCGCTGACATCGACCCCGAGCTGGTCGGCCGCGAGCATCTTCGCAACACGGTCGCCGAGATCATGGAGTCCTCCGAGCTCATCAGCGACGCCGTCGCCGAAGGCCGCCTGGGCATCGTCGGCGCGAACTACCGGCTCGCCGAGGGCACCGCCGTGCCCATCGTCGGCGTCGGAGTCGACATCCGCGCGTCCGCCTGACGCATCCCACGTCCCCACCACCCGAGAGGAAGAGCTGTGGCCGACATCGAGTACCGCATCGAGAACGACACCATGGGCGAGGTGCGCGTCCCCCGGGACGCCCTGTACGCCGCGCAGACCCAGCGCGCGGTCGACAACTTCCCGATCTCCGGCGACGTCCTCGAGCACGCGCAGATCGTCGCGCTGGCGCGGATCAAGAAGGCCGCGGCGATCGCCAACAAGGAGCTCGGCCACCTCGACGGCACCATCGCCGACGCGATCGTGGTCGCGGCGGACCGCATCATCGCGGGTGAGTTCGCCGACCAGTTCCCCATCGACGTCTATCAGACCGGCAGCGGCACCTCGTCGAACATGAACATGAACGAGGTGCTCGCCACCCTCGCGACCCGCGCGCTGGGCGCACCGGTGCACCCCAACGACCATGTCAACGCGTCGCAGTCGTCCAACGACGTGTTCCCGACGTCGGTGCACATCGCCGTCACCCAGGAGCTCATCGACGACCTCATCCCCGCGCTCGACCACCTGGCCGTGGCGCTGGAGGCCAAGGCCGACGAGTGGAAGACCGTCGTCAAGGCGGGGCGCACGCACCTGATGGACGCCACCCCGGTGACGCTCGGTCAGGAGTTCGGCGGCTACGCGCGCCAGATCCGCCTCGGCATCGAGCGGGTCCAGGCGGTGCTCCCCCGCGTCGCCGAGGTGCCCCTGGGAGGCACCGCGGTCGGCACCGGCATCAACACGCCCGTCGGCTTCCCGCAGCGGGTCATCGAGCTCATCGCCGCCGACACCGAGCTGCCGATCACCGAGGCGAAGGACCACTTCGAGGCACAGGCGAACCGCGACGGGCTGGTCGAGGCGTCCGGGGCGCTGCGCACGATCGCGGTCTCGCTGACGAAGATCAACAACGACCTGCGGTGGATGGGCTCCGGCCCCAACACCGGGCTCGGTGAGCTGCACCTCCCCGACCTCCAGCCCGGCTCGTCGATCATGCCGGGCAAGGTCAATCCCGTCGTCCCGGAAGCGGTCCTCATGGTGTGCGCGCGGGTCATCGGCAACGACGCGACCGTCGCGTGGGCGGGGGCGTCGGGCCTGTTCGAGCTGAACGTGGCGATCCCGGTCATGGGCACCGCCGTGCTGGAGTCGATCGGGCTGCTGGCGAGTTCCTCCCGCGTCCTCGCCGACAAGACCATCGACGGCCTGGAGGTGAACCTCGAGCGGGTCACGGCGCTCGCGGGCATGTCCCCGTCGATCGTCACGCCGCTGAACAAGGTCATCGGCTACGAGGCCGCCGCGAAGATCGCCAAGCACGCCGTCGCCGAGGGCATCACCGTCCGCGAGGCCGTCCTCGCCCTGGGCTACGTGGATCGGGGCGAGATCACGCTGGAGCAGCTCGACGCCAAGCTCGACCTGCTCTCCATGACGCACCCCGGTTGATCGGCCGGGGGGTCATAATCGGAGGATGATGCGCAGTTCGAGGATGATCTCGGCACGCGCACGGATCCTGGGGACGATCCTGGCCGTGGCGCTGGTCGGATTCCTCATCGTGGGCAGCGTGACCTTGTTCGTGCAGCGCGAGCGGATCCTCCGCGAGGTCGACAGCCGCCTGAACACGCAGGTGGCCACGCTCGACGCCATGGCATCGCCGGTCGCCGGCGGCACCCCGGGCGCGACGGCGCCCGGCACGACGATGGAGGATCTCGCCGGCGGCGAGTTCGAGTCCGTCGAGGAGTACCTGCGCGACGCGGTGCGCCGGCTCGTCCCCGGCCGCAACGAGGCGTCCGTCGGCGTCATCGACGAGGTGCCGCGCCTGGTGCCGCAGACACTTTCCGGCTTCGACATCGCACAGAACGGCGAGCTCGTCGCCCGCGCCGTCGAAGAGACCCGGGCCGCCGGCGGCGCCACGCTCGGCACCGCCGTCACCGGCAGCGGGACGCTGCGCTACATCGCGATCCCCGTGCACATGCCGGGCGATCCGGCCGAGGGCCTGTACATCCGCGCGGTCGATCTGGGGGCCGAGCTCGAGCCGGTCGCGACATCGATGATCACGTTCGGCATCGCGGCGGCGGGGACGCTGCTGGCCATCGCCGGCATCGGCTGGTTCGTCGTCGGGCGTCTGCTGTCGCCGATCCGCCGGCTGCGGGCGACCGCGGATGCGATCACGATCTCCGACCTCGGCGCGCGCATCCCCGCCCGGGGAAACGACGACATCTCCGACCTGACCCGCACGGTCAACTCGATGCTCGACCGGCTCGAGGGCTCGGTCGGCGCGCAGCGTCAGCTGCTCGACGATGTCCGTCACGAGCTGAAGACGCCCATCACGATCGTGCGCGGGCACCTGGAGATGATGGATGCCGGCGACGCCGGCGATGTCCAGGCCACCCGCGACATCGGCATCGCCGAGCTCGACCGGCTCACCCGTCTGGTCGAGGACATCGACCTGCTGGCAGCGGTCGAAGGCGACCAGTTCGCCATGGGCGCCGTCGAGCTGCGCGCGCTGACCTCCCGCCTCGGCGAGTTGGTGATGGCCATCCCCGGTCACGACTGGCGCCTGACGGCGATGGGCGAAGGAGTCGTCGAAGGAGATGCCGACCGCCTCCTGCAGGCGTGGCTGCAGCTCGCCGACAACGCCTCGAAGTACACGCCGCCGGACTCCCTGATCGAGGTGGGAAGCACGATCGAGGACGGCGCGGCGCTGCTGTGGGTGCGCGACCACGGGCCCGGCATCCCACCCCAGTTCCGCGACCGCATCTTCCAGCGCTTCGATCGCGCGCAGGGGACGCGGGCGGTCGGCGGGTCCGGGCTGGGCCTGGCGATCGTGGAGACGATCGCCAAGGCGCACGGCGGCAGCTGCGATGTCACCGACACTCCCGGAGGCGGCGCGACCTTCACGATCCGCGTCCCCGCGGCCACCCCGCAGGGTGTGGGCGAAGCCGACCCCGTCGACCGCCACCTGCCGGCGCCGACGCTGCGCCGGGAGGTCGCGCGATGACCCGCATCCTCATCGCGGAGGACGAACCGCGCATCTCCTCCTTCGTCAGCCGGGGCCTCGAGTCAGCCGGCTACACCACCGTGATCTCCGAGGACGGCGCCGACGCGTATCGGCGCGCCCTGGCGGGCGGCATCGATCTGATCCTGCTGGATGTCGGACTGCCGACGATGGACGGCTTCGAAGTGCTGACGAGGCTCCGCGCCGAGGGCTCTGCGATCCCGATCATCATGCTGACCGCCCGCAGCAGCACGCTGGACACCGTCAGCGGCCTCGACGCGGGGGCGAACGACTACGTGTCGAAGCCGTTCAAGTTCGACGAGCTGCTGGCCCGGATCCGGTCCCGCCTGCGCGAGACGGTCACCACGGAGCGGCTGGACATCGTCCACGACGACGTCGTGCTCGATCCGCTGACCCGCCGCGCCACCGTCGACGGGCGGGAGCTCGACCTGTCCGCACGCGAGTTCGCGCTCGCCGAGCAGTTCCTGCGCCACCCCGGGCAGGTGCTCAGCCGCGAGCAGCTGCTCAGCCGCGTGTGGGGCCTGGACTTCGATCCGGGCTCGAACATCGTCGACGTCTATGTGCGATATCTCCGAGCCAAGCTGGGCGCAGAGCGCATCGTCACGGTCCGTGGCGCCGGCTACCGCTGGCAGTAGGCCGAAAGGGGCGGGCCCCGGTGCTGGGGGACACCGGGGGCCCAGGCCGAGCTGGGCTCGACCGATCAATCGCGCGGTCTGGGATTGCGCGACTGCTCTGGTCATCCGCCGCCGGAGTCGGGGGTATCGGGGTCGGATGAATCATCCGCGAGACCGGGAACGGTGTCGCGGTTGCTGTTGAGGTCGGACTGGTCGCTGCCTTTGCGCTTGTCCTTGTTCTGCCCCGGCGCGTTCTCGAGCGCGGTGTCGCGGTTGCTGTTGAGGTCGGACTGGTCGCTGCCTTTGCGCTTGTCCTT
>NZ_JBIQHX010000002.1:196327-235807 GCF_044508325.1 Microbacterium sp.
GTTCTGCCCCGGCGCGTTCTCGAGCGCGGTGTCGCGGTTGCTGTGCTGACGCGACTGCTCGCTTCCCACGGGTGTCTCGCCGCTCAGGCCCGGGGCACCCGGGTCAGCGGGGTCGGTCACGGTCTGACCGCTGTGCCCGGGCGTTCCCGCGGCGCCGGACGATCCGGCACCGACCGGTGCATCGGGCTGAGCCGACTCGCTGCCGCGGGTGGTCGGCGGCATGAGATCGTGCGGCTCGGGCGCGGGCACGATCTCCGGGCCGGCGGCGTCGACGGACTGCGGCACCCGGAAGACGGTGCCGGCGGTGCGGGCCGAGGGCACGATCACCGGCGACGCGGACACCTGGACGCCCGCGGCGTCGTTGAGCGCGATCGCACCCGAGAACGCGAAGCTGCACGCGGCACCGACGGCCGCGGCGACGACGGCTGTGCCGCCGATCGACAGCGCGCGACGAATGTCCACGATCGAGTCCCCGTTCTTCAGCAGCCCCACACCGCTTCATCAATGATGACTGCTGAAGATGAGACGGCGTATCCATTCACATGAGATTCCTCTCATGTTGGGCACCCGCTTCGGATCGTCCCGCGGTTGTCTCAGGCGAGTTCGCCGGCCTCCAGCAGGTCGGTCACCAGCGCCGCGATCGCCGAGCGCTCCGAGCGCACGAGCGTCACGTGGGCGAACAGGTCGTGTCCCTTCAGCGTCTCGATCACCGAGGCGACGCCGTCATGCCTGCCGACACGGAGGTTGTCGCGCTGCCCGACATCGTGGGTGAGCACGACCCGCGAGTTCTGGCCGACCCGGCTGAGCACGGTCAGCAGCACGTTGCGCTCCAGCGACTGCGCCTCGTCGACGACCACGAACGCATCGTGCAGCGAGCGCCCCCGGATATGGGTGAGCGGGAGGACCTCCAGGATGCCGCGGGCCATGACCTCCTCGATCACGTTCGACGACACCACCGAGCCCAGCGTGTCGTACACGGCCTGGCCCCAGGGGTTCATCTTCTCCTGCTGGTCGCCGGGGAGGTAGCCGAGCTCCTGACCGCCGACGGCGAACAGCGGCCGGAACACGATGATCCGTCGCTGCTGCTGCCGCTCCAGGACCGCTTCCAGCCCCGCGCACAGCGCCAGCGCCGACTTGCCGGTGCCGGCCCGCCCGCCGAGGGAGACGATGCCCACGTCCGGATCCAGCAGCAGGTCGATCGCGATGCGCTGCTCGGCGGAGCGCCCGTGCAGGCCGAACACCTCACGGTCGCCGCGCACGAGCCGGAACTCGCCGTCACCGCTGATCCGGCCCAGCGCCGAGCCGCGCTCCGAATGGATGACCAGTCCCGTGTTGACCGGCAGGCCCCTGGCTGCGTCGCTGCAGCCGACTTCGCTCTCGTACAGATCGGCCATGTCGTCGCCCGAGATGTGCAGATCGGCCACTCCCGTCCAACCCGAGTCGACGGCCTGCTCCGCGAGGTACTCCTCCGCGTGGATGCCGAGCGATGCGGCCTTGACACGCATCGGGAGGTCCTTGGAGACGACGGTGACTTCGGCGCCCCCCTGGGTGAGGTGCAGGGCGACGGCGAGGATGCGCGAGTCGTTGTCGCCGAGCCTCATCCCGGAGGGCAGGATCGCGGCGTCCGTGTTGTTCAGCTCGACGCGCAGGGTGCCGCCCGCCCCCACCGGGACCGGGAAGTCGAGGCGGCCGTGCTCGACCCGCAGCTCGTCCAGGTGACGCAGCGCCTGGCGCGCGAAGTACCCGATCTCGGGGTCGTGCCGCTTGCCCTCGAGCTCCGAGACGACCACCACCGGGATCACCACCGAGTGCTCGGCGAACCGGAAGAACGCGCGCGGATCGCTCAGCAGCACCGAGGTGTCGAGCACGTAGGTGCGCAGCAGCTCCGGCGTGTCCGGCTCCGCGGCACTCTGCCCCTGCGACGTGTCCTGCTGATCACGTGTTCGTGTCGTCACAACCGACTCCCGACCCGGGTGATCCCGGTTTCACGAGTCGACCGTGGGTCACGAGCCGTGATCCGTGAGGCCGACTCGATCGGGCGCCCTGCCCGATGACTCGACGGTACGTCGATGCCACCGGGGCGCCGGTACCGACACGCCCGGCGCGTCGATGCGCGGATGCCTCACCCGGCCGCGACGGCTCACCACACCCGCGCGTACGAGAACGCGGCCAGCGCGTCGCCGAACAGCCGCAGCGTGTCGGCATCCGTGCCCACGTGCGTCGCCACGCGGATCAGGTCGCCGCGCGCCGTGACGGTCAGGCCGTGGTTCGCCAGCGATGCCGCCAGCGGCGCCACATCCTGCGGACGCGGCTGCAGCGACACGATGCCCGCACGCTGCTCGGGCTCGCGGGGCGTGACCACCGGGATCTCGTAGCGATCCGCGAAGAACATGATGTCGCCGGCGCGTTCGGCGACCTCCGCCGCGATGACGGCGACACCCGCGTCCCGAACCCCGCGGAGGGCCGTGGCCAGCCGCGCCGCCGCGAGCGGGTCGGCCTCGGTGACCGTGAAGGCCCGTGCGGTGGGCGCCGGGCGCTCCACGACGTCGGTGAACCCCTCGGCATCCATCCCCGCGAAGCCCGACAGCACCGGCTCGATGCGCTCCCTGGCGCGCGGCGAGAACCAGGCGAAACCCGTGCCGCGGCCGGCGCGCAGCCACTTGTAGCCGTGGCCGCACACGACATCGGCGGCCGTGTAGTCGACGTCGACGACGCCGAAGCCCTGGATGGCGTCGACGATCAGCAGACGGTCCTCGCCGATGACCTCCCGCAGGCCCGCCAGGTCGGCGCGGAATCCGGTGCGGAAGTCCACCAGGCTGACCGCGACCGCGCAGGTGTCGTCGGTCAGCGCCTCCCGGACGGCGTCGGGCGTGATGTGGCCGTCGGCGGGGTCGATCACCTGGGGCACGACGCGCCCCCGCGCCGCGGCGGCGCGCGCCACCGCCACCGTGAGCGCCGGGAAGTCGCGGCGTCCGACCACGACGCCGCCGTCGAGCCCGTAGATCGCCTGCGCGAGCCCGTACGAGGTGGACGGCTGCAGCGTCACCTCGTCGATGTCGGCCTTCAGCAGCTCCGCCAGCAGCTCGCGCGCCTCGCGGACGCGCGCATCGACCATCGCGATGCCCGACCGTCTGCCGCTGCCGAGCAGCTCGGCATCGGCGTGCAGCTCGGTGCGCACCGCGGGCGACAGCGGACCGAATGCCGCCCAGTCGAGATACCCGGGCTCGCCGTCGAACGACGCCCGGTACTCCTCCAGCCCGTCCTGCTCGCTGTCCCCCGACATCCGCTTCCTCCCCTGTGAATCTGAGACGTGGACCCGACTCATCCGCCGAACCGGCGATCCCGCGAGGCGTAGTCGCGGATCGCCCGCAGGAAGTCCACCTCGCGCAAGTCTGGACCCAAAGCCTCGACGAAGTAGAACTCGCTGTGCGCCGACTGCCAGAGCAGGAAGTCCGAGAGCCGCTGCTCCCCCGACGTGCGGATCACCAGGTCGGGGTCGGGCTGACCGCCGGTGTAGAGGTGCTCGCCGATCTGCTCCGGCGTCAGGCTCGCGGCCAGCTCCTCCAGGGAGCCGCCACGGCGGTCGTGGTCGGCGATGATGCTGCGCACGGCGTCGACGATCTCACTGCGGCCCCCGTAGCCGACGGCGAGGTTCACGTGCATCCCGACGTTCTCGCGGGTGCGCTCCTCCACTTCCGCGAGCACTCGGGCGAGCTCGGCGGGAAGCGGCTCGGTGCGACCGACGATCTGCACGCGCCAGTCCCGCTCGCGCGACAGCCCGTCGGCGAGCTCGGCGATGATCTCGATGAGGTCGGCGATCTCGCGGCTGTCGCGCTTTCGCAGGTTGTCGTTCGACAGCAGGTAGAGCGAGACGACCCGCACTCCGACATCGTCGCACCAGCCGAGGAACTCCCGCATCTTGGCCGCGCCGGCGCGGTGGCCCTCGGCGGCGGACTGGTAGCCGAGCTGCCGCGCCCACCGGCGGTTGCCGTCGATCATCATGGCGACGTGCCGCGGGACGACCTCGGGGGACAGTCCCCGCCGCAGACGGTTGATGTACAGGCGATAGAGCGGCCCCCGTCCCTCGTTCGCCCGCGTCTCGGTCACCCCCCTACGCTACCCCCGAGCGCTATGTGCCGCGCCGGGCATGCGAACGCGGATACGCTCGAGGAGTGCGACGACGGCTGAACGATCGCGTTCCCGAGGTGCCTCAGCTCCCCCTGCTCGAGGCGGCCGGCATCGACGCGGGCGTGGAGCTCAAGCCCACGTGGCGCGGCTGGATCCACGCCGGAACCTTCCCGGTCGCCATCGCCGCGGGCATCGTGCTCATCGTGCTGGCCGACGGCGCCGCGGCCAAGTGGGCGTCGGCGGTGTTCATGGCCTCGTCGCTGCTGCTGTTCGGCAACTCCGCGGTGTATCACCGCTTCAACTGGGGCCCGAAGACCAAGGCCGTGCTCAAGCGCATCGACCACGCCAACATCCTGCTGCTGATCGCAGGGACCTACACGCCCATCGCGACCCTCGCCCTGCCGCCGGAGAAGGGGCTGCTGCTGCTCGTGCTCGTCTGGTCGGGCGCGCTGCTGGGCATCCTCTTCCGCGTCTTCTGGATCGGGGCGCCGCGCTGGCTCTACGTCGCGCTGTACGTCGTCCTCGGCTGGGCGGCGGTGATGTACATCGTCGACCTGATGGCCGCCAACGCCGCCATGATGATCCTCGTCATCGTCGGCGGAGTGCTCTACACGGCCGGCGCGGTCGTCTACGCGCTGAAGAAGCCGAACCCGTGGCCCGGCAGCTTCGGATTCCACGAGATCTTCCACGTGTGCACGGTGCTGGCCTTCCTCTGCCATTGGACGGCGTGCCTGCTCATCGCGCTGCAGCCGCTGACGCCCTCGCTGGGCGCACCGTAGGCGCCCGGCCTAGCCCGAACGGCCGCCGGGATCGTCGTCCCCCGTCGGGGCATCGCCGGTCGCATCCGTCTGACCCGGGTCGCCCGGGGCATTGTCGTGCGCGGCCTGCTCGGCGTCGAGCTGCTTGGCCACCTCCTCGCGGTACCGTGCGCGACGGATGCGGCGCAGCATGTCCCAGATGAGCACGATGACCACGAGCGCCAGCACCGCGATCACACCGAAGCCCCACGGTCCGGGGCTGACCAGCTCCGGGTCGACGGTGGGCGTGGGTGTCGGAAGGGGCGTGGCGGTCGCTGCGAGCAGTGCCCCGAGAGCGTGCATCCGATTCCCCGTTCTGCGCCGCAGCGCCTAGCCTGGGAACAAGCCTAGGCGTCACCGCCACGACCGGAGTTCCCATGACCGCGCAGAGCGTCCAGACCATGCTCGACGAGCGATACGGGCGCCGCACCGCCACGCGCCGCACCCGCATCGCGTGGATCGCGCTGATCGCCGCCGCCGCCGTCGTCGTGATCTGGTTCGGCTGGTCCACGGTCACCGACCCGAACAACGGCGTGAAGGCCGACGGCACGGCCTTCCACCTCGAAGAGCACTCGGCGACCGTCGACTTCCAGCTGACCGCGCCCATCGGCGCGACCGTCGCCTGCGCCATCGAGGCCCTCGACGAGGAGTACGGCGTGGTGGGCTGGAAGATCGTCGAGTACGAGGCATCCGAAGCCCACACCCGCGCCTTCTCGGAGACGGTTCCGCTCGTGGCGGAGGCGACCACCGGTTTGGTGAACTCCTGCTGGGTGACGTAGCCTGTCGGGAACATCTCGCACTGACGCCCTGGCCGGACGCCGGGGCGTCTCGTTCATCCCGGGGACGCCCGGAGCCCCCTCCCCCTCGAAGGAGATCGACGTGTCGGACACACAGGTGACCTTCCTCACACAGGAGGCGTACGACCGCCTCGCCGCCGAGCTCGAGCACCTCTCGACCACGGGCCGCGAGGAGATCGCCAAGCGCATCGAGGCCGCCCGCGAGGAGGGCGACCTGAAGGAGAACGGCGGCTACCACGCCGCCAAGGACGAGCAGGGCAAGCAGGAGGCGCGCATCCGCACCCTCCAGGCGCTCCTGAAGAACGCGACGGTCGGCGAGGCGCCCGAGAGCACCGGCGTCGTCGAGCCGGGCACGGTCGTGACGGCGCTCGTCGCCGGCGGCGAAGAGGTGTTCCTCCTCGGCAGCCGCGAGATCGCGGCCGGATCCGACCTGGACGTCTACAGCGAGGCCTCCCCGCTGGGCGCGGCCATCCTGGGCCGCCGGGAGGGCGAGAAGACCAGCTACACGGCGCCGAACGGGCGTGAGATCTCGGTCGAGATCGTCAAGGTCGAGACGTACGACGGCCGCTAGTCGGGGACGACCACCGGCGCGAAGCCGGCATCGCGCAGGGTCTGCAGCGTCAGCTCCTTGTGCTCCTCCCCGCGGGTCTCGACGCTGATCTGCAGGATCACCTCGCTGATCTGCAGGCCCTGGCCGTGCCGGGTGTGCAGCACCTCGATGACGTTCGCCCCCGCCTGGGCGATGAGCTCGGAGACGCGCGACAGCTGGCCGGGCCGATCCGGCAGCGGGATGCGCATGGTCATGTAGCGACCGGATGCCGCGAGCCCGTGCGCCACGACGCGCTGCAGCAGCAGCGGGTCGATGTTGCCCCCGGAGAGCACGGCGACCGTGGGTCCGCCGGCGGCGACCTTCCCGGCCAGGATGGCGGCCACCCCGACGGCACCGGCAGGCTCCACGACGACCTTGGCGCGTTCGAGCAGATCAAGGATCGCCCGGGCGATGTCGTCGTCGCTGACGGTCACCACCTCGTCGACGAGATCGCGGATGATCGCGAACGGGATGTCGCCGGGACGCCCGACGAGGATGCCGTCGGCGATCGTCGGCTTCGTCTCGACCTCGACGGGGTGCCCGGCACGCAGCGACGGCGGGTAGGGCGCGGCGTTCTCGGCCTGGACCCCGATGATGCGCACCGTCCGTCCCACGGCCGCGGCACGGGCCTTGATCGCGGCGGCGACGCCCGCGATGAGGCCGCCTCCGCCGATGCCGACGAGCACGGTCTCCACGTCGGGGACGTCCTCGAGCAGCTCGAGCCCGAGCGTGCCCTGGCCGATGATGATGTCGCGATGGTCGAACGGCGGGATGAGCACCGCGCCGGTGCGCTCGCTGTACTCGGCCGCCAGCCGCAGCGAGGTGTCGACGGTCGCACCCTCGAGCACCACCTCCGCACCGTAGCCGCGCGTGGCCAGGAGCTTGGGCACCGGCACCCCCAGCGGCATGAAGATCGTCGCCGCGATGCCGAGCTGCTGCGCGGCCAGCGCCACGCCCTGCGCGTGGTTGCCGGCCGAGGCGGCGACCACGCCGCGCGCGCGCTCCTCGTCGGTGAGCCGCGACAGCAGATAGCTGGCACCGCGGATCTTGAACGATCCGGTGCGCTGCAGGTTCTCGAGCTTGAGGATGCCGGGGACCCCGAGCAGCTCGGACAGGTGCTGCGACGGCTCGACCGGCGTGTGCTCGACGATGCCGGCCAGCTGCGCGGCGGCGTCCTCGAACTCGGCCAGTGTCGGCGTCTGCGTGCGGACCGTGGTCATCGGGCCCTCTTCCTCTCCCTGGGGACCGTGCTCCAGATCAGATCGGCGACTTCGGGCTGCGCCCCCGGCTCCCAGCCGCGGTTGGAAAGGTAGACGGCCACCACGTTGACGAAGGCGGCGAGGGGCACGGCGAACAGCGCCCCGGGGATGCCGGCGATCATCGCACCGCCGGCGACGACCAGGACGACCGCGAGCGGGTGCACCTTGACGGCGGAGCCCATCAGCAGCGGCTGGAGGACGTGACCTTCGAGCTGCTGCACGCCGAGCACGACGACGAGCATCCACAGGGCGATCCACCAGCCGTTGTAGACCAGTGCGAGGAAGACGGCGATGGCCCCGGTGACCACGGCACCCACGATGGGCACGAACGCGCCGAGGAACACGAGAACGGCGACCGGGATCGCCAGCGGCACGCCCAGCAGGAACGCTCCCAGCCCGATGCCGACCGCGTCGATCGTGGCCACGAGCAGCTGCGTGCGGGCGTAGTTGACGACGGTCGTCCAGCCGGCCCGGCCGGCGCCGTCCGCGGCGGGGCGCGCGGCGCGCGGGAACAGGCGGACGGTCCAGCGCCAGATGCCGCCGCCGTCGGCCAGCAGGCACAGCAGGATGAACAGCGCGAGCAGGGCGCCGGTGATCACGTGCCCGACGGTGGTGCCGATGGCCAGCGCGCCCGACCACAGCAGCGACGCCTGCTGCTCGATGATCTCCCAGATCTGGGCCAGGAACTCGTCGATCTGCTGCTCGGTCAGGTGCAGCGGGCCGCTGATGAGGTACTGCCGCAGGCCTTCCACCGCCTCGACGGTGCGGGCCTGCACCGAGGGCCACTCCAGGGTGATCTGCCACACCGCCAGCCACAGCAGCCCGGTGATGACGGCGACCGTGGCCACGACGGAGATGACGATGGCCGCCCACCGCGGGACGCGGTGGCGCAGCAGGAACGAGAATGCGGGCCACAGCAGGGCGGTGATCAGGACGGCGATCAGCAGCGGGATGACGAGGAGCTTGAGCTGGATGACGAGCCAGATGCCCACGCCGATCGCCGCGGCCACGACCAGCAGCCGCCAGGAGTAGGCGGTGGCCACCCGCAGCCCGCACGGCAGCGTCGAGCCGATCTCGGTGTCGACCGTGCGCCCGCGGCTGCGCAGCGCGTCGAAGAAGGACCCGCGGGGCGTGTCATCGGAGTCGGCCACCCGGCAAGTCTATTTCCCGCCCATGCCTGCGGCAGAATACCCCCGAGCCCGACGTCGGAGGGCCGCGCTAGTGTGACGCGGGTGAGGGAGACGCTGTCCAGGGGCGAGGCGCGACGGGTGGCGCTGGCGGCGCAGGGGCTCGCGGCATCCCGTCCCGACTCCCCCGGCACCCGGCAGCTGAATCAGGCGATGGGGCGCATGGGCGTGCTGCAGATCGACTCGGTCAACGTGTTCGCCCGCTCGCACTATCTGCCGCTGTTCTCGCGGCTGGGCCCATACGACACGGCGGTCCTCGACCGGCTTCTGTTCGCGCGCCGGCCCGCGTACGTCGAGTCCTGGGCGCACGTGGCCGCGTTCATCCCGGTCGCGGACTGGGCGCTGTTCCAGTTCCGCCGCGACGATCTGGTCGCCAAGTACGGCGACGGGGAGTGGATGCAACGGCACGCCGAGATCGTCGACTGGGTCCGTGCCGAGCTGGCCGCACGCGGTCCGCTGCGGCCCGCCGAGATCAACCACGACGCGAAGAAGCGCGGCGGCGGACCCTGGTGGGACTGGGATGTCATCAAGGAGGCGCTGGAACGGCTGTTCCTGTTCGGCGAGGTCGCCATCGCGGGGCGCCGCGGCTTCGAGCGCCGCTACGGGCTGGCCGAGCATGTCATCCCGGCGGAGGTGCTGGCCAACCCGGTGCCGCGGGACGAGGCCGTGCGAGAGCTCGTGCGGCGTGCGGCCCGTGCATACGGGGTGGCGACGGCATCCGATCTCGCCGATTACTGGCGTCTGCGCGACCGGCCCGCGGTGACGGCCGCGATCGGCGACCTGGTGGACGCGGGCGAGCTGGCGCCGGTGACCGTCGAAGGGTGGACCAGCGGCGGGCGTCCCGCGAAGGCGTGGCTGCACCGCGACGCACGCGTGCCGCGTCGCGTGGACGCGACCGCGATCCTCACGCCGTTCGACCCGGTGGTGTGGTTCCGCGACCGCGCCGAGCGCCTCTTCGAGTTCGAGTACCGCATCGAGATCTACACCCCGGCCCCCAAGCGTCGCTTCGGGTACTACTCGCTGCCCGTCGTCGTGGGCGACGACGTCGTGGGCCGGGTCGACCTGAAGGCCGACCGGCAGGCGTCGCGGCTGCTCGTCCAGTCGGCCTGGTGGGAGCACGGCGCTCCCCCGCACGCGGCCGAACGGCTCGCGGCCGAGCTGCGCCTGGCCGCGGACTGGCGCGGGCTGGAGACGATCTCGGTGGCGGGCTGGGGTGATGCCGCCGACGACCTCGCCCGGGCACTGCCGCAGGCGGCCCGCCACTAGGGTGGGACGGGTGAGGCGCGCAGCGATCGTCGGCATCGTGGCCGGGGCCGTCGTGGTCGTCGCGGCCGGTGCCGGCGTCGCCTGGTGGCTGCTGCGCGGCGAGACCGCCGACCAGGCCGCCCAGCGCTACGTGCAGGCGCTCGAAGAGGGCGATCGCGCCGCACTCGAGAAGCTGCTGCCCGACGATGCCGACCACGCACAGGCGCTCGACCTGTTCGACGGGGCCGCCGGTCGCATCTCCGACGCCCAGCTGTCGGCAGCCGGCGACGACGACAGCTTCCGCGCCGACGTCATGATCGACGGGCAGCCGGGGGTGGTGCACTTCTCCCTCGCCCAGGACTCCGGTCCGTGGCTGCTCGCCGCCGATTACCTGGGCACCCTCGAGGTGACCACCACCATCGGCGGTGTCACCCCCGGCGCCGCCGTGGAGATCGGCGGCGTCACGGTGCCGGTGGGCCAGACACAGGTGTTCCCCGCCGTCTACACCGTGCACGCCGCCCCCGCCGACATCCTCGCCGGCGAGGCCACCGTCGCCGTGACGAACGAGGCACCCGTGACGGTCATGCTCGCGGCATCCCTCACGCCCGAGGCGACCGCGCTCGCACAGGAGCAGGTGGATGCCTACGCCGGCGCGTGCGCGCAGCCGGCCACCGCCGTCCCGCCGCACTGCGGGCTGCGGGTGCCGTGGGGCGCCGACCTCACCGCCCTGTCGAGCCTCGACTTCCGCGTCGAGAAGACGCCGCAGGTCGCTCTGGCCGCAGACGCGACGACGTTCGCCGCGACCGGTGGGGCGATCGTCGCGACGGCGCGCGGCACCGCACGCTCGGGCGGCGACGGGACCTTCACCTATCGCGCGGACGACTGGGCGCTCTACGGCGACGTGTATTTCGAGGACGATCAGATGGTGCTTGCCGTGCGGTGACGGCGGCCGGGGGGCGGGGTTCGGCTCGGGGGCGGTGACGGAGCGGCAGGACCTGGGAGCGCCAGGACCTGGTTCCGGGTCGGGGACGGTCAAGGAGCGGCAGGACGTAGGTTTCGGCTCGGGCCGGTCAACGAGCGGCAGGACGTAGGTTTCGGCTCGGGCCGCTTCGCGGGCCTCGCTCAACCTTGAGCCGACGCGCATCAACGCGCTTCGCGCATTGATCCGCGTCGGCTCAAAACTCACCGCCCATCTTCTGCAGGCGGGCGATCCGGTCGGGGATCGGGGGGTGCGTCGAGAACAGACGCGCCAGACCGCCCGGGCGCAGCGGGTTCGCGATCCACAGGTGGGCCATCGAGGTGTTCGCCTTCTGCAGCGGGCGGCCGTACTCCTGCAGCTTGGCCAGCGCCGACGCGAGGCCGTCCGGGTCGCGGGTGGTCATCGCACTCGTGGCGTCCGCCAGATACTCGCGCTGGCGTGAGATCGCCGCCTGAACGACGCCCGCCAGCAGCGGGGCGACGATGGCGGCGACGATGCCGAAGATCATGAAGAGCAGCTGCGCCTGACCGTTCCCGCGGCCCCGGCCGCCGAAGAACGCGATCCGCAGGAAGAAGTCCGCGAGGATGCCGATGGCCACCACCAGGCCGAAGACGATGAGCGTGACGCGGATGTCGTAGTTGCGGATGTGCCCCAACTCGTGCCCCAGCACGCCCTCGAGCTCTCGGTCGGTCATCGTCTCGAACAGGCCCGTCGTGACCGTGATGGCGGCCTCTTCGGGCTTGCGGCCCGTGGCGAAGGCGTTGGGGGCCGGATCCTCCACGACGTAGAGCTTGGGCATGGGGGTGCCCGTCGTGATGCACAGGTTCTCGACCAGCCGGTAGTAGCGCGGCGCCTCGGCCTGGCTGACCGGGATCGCGCCGGCCATGGCGAGCGCCTCACGGTCGGCGACGAAGTACTGGAAGGTGGCGTAGCCGGCCGCGAACACGAGGATGAACGCCGTGATCCACCAGTTGTTGCCGGCCAGCCAGCCGGCCAGCAGCCCGATCAGGCCGAGCACGAGCACGAACCCGATGAGGATGAACCAGGTGTTGCGCTTGTTGCGCGCTATCGCGGAGTACATGGATCACCCCCAGATTTCGACGCGGCCGCGATGCGGCCCTGCTCAACCTTGAGCCGACCCCGCATCGACGCCGCTGCGCGGCATGGATCCGGGGCGGCTCAAAACTGCACGCGCGGCGGCTCGGAGATCGCGGCGCCGTCGACGACCTCGAAGAACTCGCGCTCGTGGAATCCGAGGTTGCGGGCGAACATGTTGTTCGGGAAGACCTTGATCTTCGTGTTCAGCTCGCGCACGCCGCCGTTGTAGAACCGGCGCGACGCCTGGATCTTGTCCTCGGTGTCGACCAGGGCCTGCTGCAGCTGCAGGAAGTTCTGACTCGCCTGCAGCTGCGGGTAGGCCTCGGCCACCGCGAACAGGCTCTTCAGCGCCTGCTGCATGTGACCCTCGGCCACACCCGCATCAGCGGGGCCGGAGGCCGAAAGCGTCTCGGCGCGTGCGCGCGTCACGTTCTCGAAGACGGCCTTCTCGTGAGCGGCGTAGCCTTTCACCGCCTCGATGAGGTTCGGTATCAGGTCGGCTCGCCGCTTGAGCTGGACCGTGATGTCGCTCCACGCTTCGTCGACGCGCACGTTCAGCTGCACCAGCGAGTTGTACGTCGCCCACAGGTAGATCCCGACGATGACCACGAGAGCGACGACGATCAGGACCGGGATGAGCCATTCCCACATGCCAGGGGTCTCCGTTCGTTGTTGCCCTCATCCTAGCCATCGGGTCCGCGCGCCGAGCGGATGCGGGGTCGACTCACAGCGAAGCCGCCGTCAGGGACCGAGCACGCGCTCCAGGTAGCGGTTGGCGAACATCCGATCCGGGTCGAGCCGGTCGCGCACCGCGACGAAGTCGTCGTACCGCTGGTAGCGCTCGCGCAGCGCGGCGGCGTCGAGCGTGTGCAGCTTGCCCCAGTGCGGGCGCCCGCCGTGCGACAGCATGATCTGCTCGACGGCCTCGAAGTAGTCCGTCGGGTCCTCGCGCCAGTAGCGGTGCACCGCGATGTATCCGGTGGGCCGGCCGCTCGCCGTCGAGAGCCACAGGCCGTCCGCCGCGGCGAAGCGCACCTCCACCGGGAACGAGATCCGCCAGCCCCGCTCCTCGATGAGCTGCCGCAGCTGCCCGAACGCCGCCGCGGTGTTCTCGGCGGGCAGCGCGTACTCCATCTCGCGGAAGCGCACGCCACGATGCTGCGTGAACACCCGGTGCGAGGCGTCGGTGTACTCGCGGTCCCCGGTGAGCGTGACCGCCAGCCGGCTGAACGCCGGCGTGAGGGGCGGGACCACCCGGCCGATCGCACACACGCCGCGGTACATGCCGTTGGCCAGCAGCTCGTCGTCGGTCCATCGCGCGACCCGCGGCAGCCGGTGACGAGGAGCGTCGCCGGGAAGGCGCGTGTTGGTCTTGGTGAGGGCGATGCCGGTGTGGGGGAACCAGTAGAACTCGAAGTGGTCGGACGCCTCGGCGCGCTGATCCAGCGTGGCGAGCACGTCGTCGAGCGGCTCGGGGCGCTCGACGGCGTGCAGCACGAACGCGGGCACGCATTGGATGGTGAGCTCCACCAGGATTCCGAGGGCTCCCAGCCCCAGGGCGACCGCCGGCAGCAGCTCGGAGTTCTCGTCCTCCGTGACGGTGAGGATGTCGCCGGTCGGGGTGACCAGCGTCACACCGACGATCTGCGTGGCGATGCCGCCGAAGCGCGCCCCCGTTCCGTGCGTGCCGGTCGAGGTGGCCCCGGCGATCGATTGCCGGTCGATGTCGCCGAGGTTCTGCATGGCGAGTCCGTACGGGCGCAGCAGGGCCGGGATCGCATGGAGCCTCGTGCCCGCCCGCAGCGTCGCCCGCGAGCGCTCGCGGTCGACGGCCACCACGCCGGTGAGGTCGTCGAGGTCGAGCAGGACCCCGGGCGCCACGGCGATCGGGGTGAAGCTGTGTCCGGCGCCGACCGCCTTCACCTTGAGCCCGCGAAGGGACGCCGCCAGCACCGCGCGGCGCACGGCCGCCGTGGACGCCGGCCGCTCGACGCGCTGCGGCCGCACCTTCGCGTTGCGCGCCCAGTTCTGCCAGACGCCGCCCATCCGCGTCACAGGAACGCCTTCCCTTCCCCGCGGTAAGTGGGGACGGTCGCGATGACACGGTCGTCGTCGACGAGCTGGTACCGGTCGATCCGCTCGGCGAGCTCGCCGCTCTTGGCATGCCGGAACCAGACCCGATCGCCGACCGCGAGCGCCCGCGCCGATGCGCCCTGAAGCGGTGTCTGCACCTCGCCGGCGCCCTCGCGGCCGAGGGTCCGCAGACCTGACGGCCAGACCGGGAGCGGCTGGCGCGACGCCGCGGGCGGGCCCGAAGCGATCCACCCTCCGCCGAGCACGGTGGCGATGTCGGGCGCGGGTCTGCGCACGACCTCGAGCGCGAACGCCGCGGCCGGCGCCGGGTCGAACGACCGGTAGCCGTCGAAGAGGTGTCCGGCCAGCAGCCCGCTGCCTGCGGTCGCCTCGGTGACGGCGTCGTCGGCGCCCGTGTACTCGAGCGACCCCGTCCCGCCGCCGTTGATGAACTCGAGCGCGGCGATCTCGCGCAGTCCGGCGACGATTGCCCTGCGGCGCGCCCGCAGCTCGGCGCCGGAGACCCGCTGCATCCAGCGGATCACTCCATCACCGGAGCCGGTGGCATCCCCCTGGCCGGCGATCTGCGCCTCGTACATCATGAGCCCCACGAGCCGGAAGCCGCGGCGGCCGGCGATCACGCGGGCGAACGAGGTGACATCGCCCGGGTGGTGCAGCGGCGAGCGCCGCACGCCGACGTGCCCGAGGCCGGGCGCACGCCAGGACGCGTCGGCGTCGATCGCCACGCGCAGCGTCGGGCGGGATGCCGGCGGGATCGTGGCATCGATGAGGTCGAGCTGCTCCGGGTCGTCGACCATGAGGGTGATCCGCGCGGCGGCCTGCTCGTCGGCGGCCAGCTGCACGAGCGCGGCACGATCGGCGGTCGGATAGCCCAGCACGATGTCGTCGTGGTCCGCAGCCAGCCAGAGCGCCTCGGGAAGCGTGAAGGCGAGGATGCCGCGGAAGCCGGGCAGCGCCAGTGCGGCATCGAGGATCTCGCGCACCCGCACCGACTTGCTCGCGACGCGGATGGGGACGCCGCCGGCACGGACGACGAGGTCGAGCGCGTTGTAGCGCAGCGCGCCGACGTTGATCGCGGCGACCGGACCCGACGAGCCGGCGACCGCGCGCGTCATCGCGCCCCAATACGCCGCCGGATCGCGCCATCGTTCGACGGCCGCGTCGGGGCTCGCGGCGAGCAGGTCGAGCATGCTCACAGCCTACGCGTGCGGCGGCACCGGGCCGTTGCGCTCCGCGCCGGTGTGGGGTGGACTGAGCCCATGACACTCCCGCTCTCGCTCGGCGCCGAGGTCGCCGACGCCCTGTCCGCCGGACGCGCCGTCGTCGCCCTGGAGTCGACGATCATCTCGCACGGGCTGCCGCGACCGGACAATCTCGCCGCCGCCCGCGAGTTCGAGGCGATCGTGCGCGACGCCGGCGCGACGCCGGCGACGATCGCGGTCCTGGACGGGGTGCCGCATGTCGGCCTCTCCGAGGCCGAGGTGGAGAGGATCGCCATGGACGAGATGGCCAAGGCGAGTGTGCGCGACCTGGCGGTGCTGGCGGCCACCGGCGGGAGCGGAGCGACCACCGTCGCGGCGACGGCGCACCTGGGGGCGGCGGCGGGGATCCGGGTCTTCGCCACCGGGGGCCTCGGCGGCGTGCACCGCGGTGCGGTCGAGACCTACGACGAGTCCGCCGACATCCCGACCCTCGGCGTGACCCGGATGGCGGTCGTGTGCGCGGGGGTGAAGTCCGTGCTCGACATCGGGGCGACCCTGGAGCGGCTGGAGTCGCTGTCGGTGCCCGTGATCGGGTACGGCACGGACGAGTTCCCGGCGTTCTGGCTGCACTCCAGCGGCATCGCCCTGGACTGGCGCCTCGACACGCCCGAAGAGGTCGCGGCGGTGCTTCGCGCCCAGGACGCCGATGCCGCGCGCGGGCTCATCGTCGCCAACCCGATCTCGACCGAGCTGCAATGGGACCCGGCCGAGCACGATCGCGTGCTCGCCGAGTCGTTCGCCGCCGCCGAGGCGGCGGGCGTGCGTGGAAAGGCGGTCACCCCGTTCCTGCTGGGCGACATCGTGGAGCGCTCGGGCGGCCGCAGCCTTGAGGTGAATCTCGACCTCGTGCGCGGCAACATCAGAGTCGCCTCCGAGATCGCGGTGGCATATGCCGGCGGATGACCGGGCGCTCGTCTTCGGCGACCTGATCGACGACATCATCGTGGTGCCCAGCGGGCCGATCCGCTCGGACACCGACACGGCGAGCTCCATCCGCTCCCAGCCGGGCGGCAGCGCCGCGAACACGGCCGCCTGGATGGCCGCTGCCGGTGCGGACGTCACGTTCGTGGGCAGATGCGGACAGGTGGATGCCGAGCGCCACGCGCACCTGCTGGAGACCGTGGGGGTGCACGCCCGGATCACGGGCGACACGACCCTGCCCACGGGGGCGATCATCGTGATCGTGGAGGGCGATCGGCGCTCGATGCTGACCGAGCGGGGGGCCAACGCCGCGCTCTCGCCCGACGACATCGATCCCGGCGGCTTCGCCCTGGTGCACGCGACGGGCTATTCGGTGCTCGGTCATGAGGAGGAGTTCGCGCGCCTCACGGCCCGGGCGCACCGGGCCGGAGCCCGGGTGTCGCTGAACGCCGGGTCGGTCGCCGCCATCGACGACGTGGGCGCGGAGGCTTTCACGGCGGCCACGGCGGGTGCCGACATCCTCATCGCCACCACCGCGGAGGCGGGGCTGCTCACCGGTGCAGACGACCCCGGTGCCGCGGCCCGCGTGCTCGCGCAGCGGCACGGAGCGGCGGCGGTGACCGCCGGCCGCGACGGGGCGTGGGCGTGCGCGCGCGACGACGCCGCGGTGCACGTGCCCGCGGTCGTCGTCGATGCGGTCGATCCGACCGGTGCGGGCGACTCGTTCTCGGCGGGGTTCCTGGCCGGACTGCTGCGCGGCCAAGCGCCGGAGGCCGCTGCCGCCGCGGGCGCCGCGCTGGCTGCCCGCGCGGTGTGCGCCTACGGGGCCCGACCCGCGGCTGTGCGGCGGTAGAGTATTTCCAAGAAGCACTTGGGAGAATTCCGCGATGGCCGAGGGCACCGGGCTGGCAGACGCGCTCACGCGCGAGCACCGCGAGATCGACGAGGGCATCGAGGCGTTCCTCGCGAGTCTCGACGGCAGTGATGCGCCGGACGCCGCGCCCCTGCAGCGGGCGATGCGGGCGCTGCGCCGGCACATCTATCTCGAGGAGCGGATCCTGTTCCCGCCGCTGCGCGAGGCCGGGATGACGATGCCGATCTTCGTCATGCTGAAGGAGCACGGCCGGCTGTGGCGGGCGATGGACGCGCTCGACGATGCCCTCGGGAAAGGTACCGACGCCGCCGTGCTGCGGGAGAGGTGTCAGAGCATGCTCGGCGAGCTCGCCGGCCACAACAGCAAGGAGGAGCCGATCGTCTACCCGCACGCGGACGCCGACCTCGCCGACTTCCAGCGCGAGCAGCTCGCGCAGTTCCTCGCCGACGGCACCTTCCCGGACGGCTGGGTGTGCGAGCGGGCCGCGAGCTGAACCGATCCGCACCTACTCGGCAGCGATGTCGAGCATGCGCCGCACCCAGCCCTCCCGGGCGGCGGCCGCCGCCTTCGCCAACCCGGATTGCGGTGCGAAGTTCTCGAATCCGTGGAAGCCGCCCGGCCAGACGTGGAGCTCGGCCACTCCCCCACCCGCCCAGATCCGTGAGGCGTACGTGACGGCCTCGTCCCGGAAGACCTCGGCGCTGCCGACCGAGATGAACGCGGGCGGGAGGCCGGCGAGGTCGGTCGCCCGCGCCGGAGCCGCTGAGGCCGCGACATCGTGTCCACCGCGGCGGTCGCCCAGGAGCGCCGTCCACGCCATCCGGTTGCTCTGCCGATCCCACACGCCGATGCCGTCGATCTGACGGGTCGAGACGGTCTCGTCGCGATCGTCGAGCATCGGACTCTGGAGCACCTGGCCCATCACCGGGGGCCCGCCGCGCTCCCTCGCCAGGAGGCACACGCCGGCGGCGAGGCCCGCTCCGGCGCTCTGCCCGGCGATCAGGATCCGGTCGGCGTCGATGCCCAGCTCGTCCGCGTGCTCGTGCATCCACTGCAGGGTCGCCATGCAGTCCTCGACGGGCACAGGGTCGGGGTGGTCAGGCGCCAGCCGGTAGTCCACGGCCACGACGACGGCGCCGTGACTCGCCACGAACGGGAGGTGGGCCTGGACGCCGCCGAAGCGATTGCCGAAGACCATCCCGCCGCCGTGCAGGTAGAGGATGCCGGGGCCGGCCGCGCCGCGGTCGCGCCGATGGAACACCGACACGGCGAGCTGCGCTCCGTCGTCGCGGGTGAGCAGGTGCTCATCGCACACGGCACCGGCGGCATCCACCGCACCGCCTGCCGTCGGGTCGGCCGGCAGCGCCCGCAGAGCCGGCAGCAGGTCGAGCGTGATGGTCGGCGGAACCTTGTCCGCGAGCGCGGCGAGCACGGGGACCAGCTCGGGATCGAACGGCGGTGCGGGCATGTCGACCTCCACGCAGAAGCGTAGTCAGCCTCGCGCGAGGTGCGCCAGCAGCGCGTTGCGCACGAACGTCGCGCCCTCGACGCCGCCGCAGTCCTGGGCCTCCGGCGAGTGCGGCGCGACCTCTGGCCGCTCGTGCGGGCGACGGTCAGCCCAGCGTCTCGTCGAGCCAGTCGAGCACGCGGGTGTTGAGCAGCCAGCGATTCTGGATCTCGCAGTGACCACCGGCACCTTCGGCGGCGGTGAATTCGAGGAGGGTGGTCGGGCAGCTGAGCTTCGCGATGAAGTCCCCCGCTCCGGCAGAGAGCGGGTCGCCTTCGGTGGTGGTGCCGAGCAGCGGGCAGCGGATGTTCTCCGCGTGGCCGGTGAGCGTGAACGGCGTCACCGCCCGGAGGTAGCCCTGGAAGTCATCCACGCCGTGCACCCAGTAGCCGCGTTTGATGACCCGCCAGGTGAGTCCGCGATCGCTCTCGATGGCTTCGGTGATCGTGGCGGCCGCGTCATCGGGCAGGTCCGGCAGGCCGGCGGCCAGTTCTGCCGACCCGAGCGCGGCGACGAGGCCCCGCATGCCGTCGACGATGCCCCAGAGGGCGGGATCGGCGACGACCGCCGCGACCCGGGGTTCGCCGGCGGCGGCACGGGGCGCGAGGTATCCGCCGAGACTCCAGCCGTGCAGGGCGATGCGCGCGGAATCGACGTCGTCACGGCCGACGATCGCGTCGATCACGGCCGAGACCACCCTGTCCCAGTCCGGGCTCATCGGAATGCCCTCGTCGACCAGCAGCGAGCCCTGGCCGGGCCCGTCGAAGAGCACAGCGTGGTATCCCCGGTCTGTCGCCGCCTTACCCAGCCCGAAGTAGTTCTCCGGCAGGGTGCCGTCGTAGCCGTTGACGACGATCACGACCGGACGCCTCTCTCCCGGCTTGCTGTCACGGGCCGGCAGGAACCAGCCGGGCATCTCGTAGCCGTCGAAGGCGACGGCAAGCCGCTCGGCCGGGCTGGAGCCCATCACGATGGCCCGATCGAAGGCTTCGGTGCACTTGGCGAAACCCTCGGTCATCCGCCGGTCGACGGGAGAACCGAACCAGGGCTTGATCGCCACTCCGAAGCATGCCGCGGCGCGAAACAGGTGGCCCTGCGCCGTCTCGCCATGCCCGGCCGCCAGAGCCGACTCGGCCCGCTCCAGGTGGCGGTCGCCCGCGCCGGACCACGCGTCGAAGAAGTCTGCGTCATCCCCGCCGTCGGGAAAGGCGTCGGCGATGGCCAGCACCTCTCCGTAGTCGAAAGCGCCGACAGTGACCCAGGCCGCGGCCAGCCCGGCGAACTCGTCGTGAAGGGGATCTGTGAAGAGGGCCATACGCCAGAACCTACTGGACGGCGTCCGCCGTGTGGGCGCGAAGATCAGGCTGGTTCGTCCGAGGGAAGGAGGTAGCCGGCCTGTTCGAGCGTGGCGGCGCCACTGTATCCCCAGATCGTGACGACGGGCTCCGTGGCGGAGGCGTTCTCCAGGCTGTGATACTCGCCCTTCGGGACGAAGACCACGTCTCCGGCCTCGAGCCGGACGAGTCGATCCCCGATTCTCTTGAGAGCGGCCCCGGCGACGACGTATTCCCACTCCTCCGCATTCGGGTGCCGATTGAGCTCGTGCCTCGAGCCCGGACCCCGCAGGAGGTCAGGGCGATCTGGTTCGTCCTCGACCGCCCGGCCAGGACGAACTACGCCGATTCGCCTGATGACGCCCTCGCCGGCACGCACGTGCCGCACTAGGAGCTCCCCCGTCGTACCCCCGCTGGGACTCGAACCCAGACTGAAGCGATTTTAAGTCGCCTGCCTCTGCCATTGGGCTACGGGGGCCCGATCACAGGCTACCGGCCCCGCGAAACGGCGACTCAGGCCGAGGCGGATGCCTTCTCCGACTGCTTCTCGTCGGCCGCCTTGGCATCGGGCTTCGCGGGAGCGGCCTCGACGGGCTGCGGCGGGCGCGGGCGCGCTGCGAACTCCTCGAAGACGTAGCGCGGACTCTGCACCGTCGACAGGTTGACGATGTCGCGACCGAGCCAGAAGTTGTTCCACCAGCCCCAGAACACCCGCCACTTGCGCTCCCAGGTGGGCATCGCCAGGCCGTGGTAGCCGCGGTGGGCGAGCCACGCGACGAAGCCCTTCAGGGCGAGCTTGCCGGACTGGAAGACACCGTCGTAGAGGCCGAGGCCGGCGACCGCGCCGAGGTTCTTGTGGAAGTACTCGCGGGGCTGCTCACCGCGGATCACCGCGACGACGTTCTTGGCCAGCAGCTTCGCCTGGCGCACGGCGTGCTGCGCGTTGGGCACGCAGTAGCCGCCCACGCCGCCGCCGGAAAGGTCGGGCACCGCCGAGACGTCGCCGGCGGCCCAGGCACCCTCGACGATCTCCTCCTCGGTGCCCACGCGCAGGTCGGCGCGGGTGCGGATGCGGCCACGCTCCTCGGCCATCAGGTCGCTGCCGCGGACCACCGTCGGGTTCGCCATGACGCCGGCGGTCCAGATGATGAGATCGGTCGGGATCGTCTCGCCCGTGGACAGTTCGACGTTGCCGTCGACGGCGCCGACCACCTGGGTGTCCAGGTGCACGTAGGCCCCGCGCTTGGCGAGGTCCTTGAGGACCCACTCGCTCGTGGGCAGCGAGACCTCGGGCATGATGCGGCTCATCGCCTCGATGAGGTGGAAGTGCGTGTCGTCGAACGAGATCGTCGGGTACCGCCCGACGAGCGCCGAGGCGAGCGAGCGCAGCTCGGCGAAGACCTCGATGCCGGCGAAGCCGCCGCCGACGACCACGACGGTCAGCAGCCGGTCGCGCTCGGGACCGGGCGGAAGGGTCGCGGCCTTGTCGAAGTTCGACATCAGGCGGTCGCGGATCGCGACGGCCTCCTCGATGGTCTTCAGGCCGATCGCGTTGTCGGCGATGCCGGGGATGGGGAACGTGCGCGAGACGGCGCCGGCGGTCACGACGATGTGGTCGTACTCCTGCTGCCACGGCTCGCCCATCGCCGGAGTGATGGTCGCCACGCGGTTCTCGTGATCGATCGCGGTCACCTTCGCGGTGATGACGTGGGTGCGCTTGAGGTGCCGGCGGTGCGCGACGACGGCGTGCCGGGCCTCGATCGATCCTGCCGCGACCTCGGGCAGGAACGGCTGGTACGTCATGTACGGGACGGGGTCGACCATGGTGACCTCGGCCTCGCCCCTGCGGAGATGCTTCTCGAGCTTCCACGCGGTGTAGAAGCCGGCGTAGCCGCCGCCGACGATGAGGATCTTGGGCACGGCGTTGCCTGCAGTGCTGGACACGATGGGAACGGACTCCTCGACAGGATGGGACATCACCGGCTCGTCACCCGGGCGGAGCGCGCCGATCTGATGCGTCGGACAGCTGCGGTGACACCGAGCCCGATAAGGATAGCAGGCACGGTGAGCACGAGGAGCGGCACCGTCCCGTACCGCAGGGTGTCAGCCGAGGGCAGCAACGGGGATGCCGCTTCGCTCACCGCGTCGGCCGGCGGCAGCTGCGGGACCTCGACCGGCGCGACGGTGGGCTGGTCGGTCGGCTCCGACGGCGTCGCCCGCCGGTACACCCGGATCCATTCGCGCAGCTCGTCGGCCGGGTTCGCCGAGACGGTGGGGACCGAGGCCGTCACGGCGCGCGCGGCATCCACCAGGCCCGAGCCGTACAGCACCGGCGACTGACCCGCGGGCAGCCGCGCGGTGGACTCGATCCGGTTGATGACGTTGCCGGCGTCGAGGCCGGGGTGCGCGGCGCGCACGAGCGCGGCGATGCCGGCGACGATCGGAGCCGCGCCGCTGGTGCCGCGCCATTCGACGAGGCGCCCGTCCGGCGAGACGCCGAGCAGCTGCTCGCTGGGAGCTGCGACGCCGAGGGTGATCCCCTGGGTGGACGCCTCGACGCTCGCCCTGCCCGACCTGTCGACGCCGGCGACGGTGAGCACTCCGGGGATCGTCGCCGGCGCGCCGACGCGGGTCGTGCCGCTGCCGCGGTTGCCCGCGGCGACCACGACCACGACGTCGTGGTCGAAGGCGTAGAGGAACGCGTCGTCCCAGCTGGTGTCCCAGTCGGGGGTGTTCGTGGTCAGCGAGAGGTTGATGATGTCGGCGCCGTTGTCGACCGCCCACACCATCGCCTCGGCGATCTGGTCGGCGAACGGCCGCGTCGCCGACGTCCCGAAGCCCACCGACACCGACAGCAGCTTCGCCTCCGGAGCGACCCCGAGCATGCCCGCGCCTCCCCCGGTGCCGCGCGAGGCGGCCAGCGACGCCACCCAGCTGCCGTGGTCGCGGTCCACCGCTCCCACGGGCGTGCGCCCATCGGGCGATCCGATGCCGGAGACGTCGTAGCCGCCGGCGACGGCGCCCTGGAACTCCGCCGGCCCCTTGGCGATGCCGGTGTCGATGATCGCGATGGTGACGCCCTCGCCGCGGGTCGTCTGCCACGCCTCGCGGATGCCGTAGTCGTCCAGCCAGTACTCGGCGGCCTGCACCGGGTCGACCTCGTCGACGACCGGCGCCGCCCACGCCGGCGCGGCCGTCACGCCGAGCACGATGGCAGCCGACATCGCCGCGGCGGCGGCGCGCAGCATCCGACCCGCCGTCATGCCGCATCCCCCGGAGCCGCGCACTCGCAGCGCGCCGGCGACCATCGCGCGCGGGCCAGCGCCTCGTCGCCGATCGGATTGACGCCGGGCCCCGCGGCCAGCGCGTGCCCGGCGAGCGCGTGCAGGCATTTCACGCGCGTGGGCATCCCTCCGGCGGAGACGCCCTCGATCTCGGGCACCCGGCCGTAGCGCTCACGGTCGGCGATGTACGCGTCATGGGCATCGCGATACGCGGCGGCGACATCCGGGTCGTGCAGCAGCTCCGCCAGCTCCGGCATGACCCGACCGGCCTCGAGCTGCGACATCGCGACGATCGCCGCCGGATGGGTGAGGTAGTAGAACGTGGGGAACGGCGTGCCGTCGGGCAGCCGCGGCGCGGTGGCCACCACGACGGGATTGCCGCACACGCACCGGGCCGCGATGCCGACCACCCCGCGCGGCTCGCGGCCGAGCTGGTCGCGGACGACCGCCAGGTCGGCGGCGTCCACGGGCTCGTAGGGGGGTGTCGGCACAGGTCACTCCTCTTCGCGGCCAGGCTACTCGTGCGGGCTGGGACGTCGCTGGATCACGCCGGGCGCGTGGTCAGGGCGTGGGCGACGGGGTCGGCTCATCCGGCACCCCGATGGTCAGCGGCGCCTTCGCCGTCGAGGCGGTGCCCGACGAGATGACCGACCGCACGAGCTGGGTCATCCAGTCCGCCTCGGCCTGCTGGAGGGTGTCGCTGACCGCGACCTCCTCGGCGGGCCGCTCGACCGGGTCGAGGTCGTCGTCGACGAGGTAGACGATCTCGCCCGGCTTGACGTAGTAGAGGCGCTCCCGCGCCTGTGTCGTGATGTAGGCCGGGTCGTTCCAGCGCTCGCGCTCGCGCTCCAGCTCGGCGACCTGCGCCTGCGTGAGCTCGACCGACTCCTCGAGGGCGGCGATCTGCTGCCGCTGGTCGATGTAGGTGCCCAGTGTCGGCACGAGCACGAAGGCGGCGAGCACCACCAGCCCCAGCATGATGACCATGAAGCCGGAGAGCCGGATGCCGCCGAGCCACCCCCGCACGTCGACCGCCGGGCGCGGGGCATGCGAAGGGGGAGCCGACTTGTTCGCCACGGCTCCCCCTCTCTGCGCGTGGTCAGTCCGTGAAGCGCGGGAAGGCCGCCCGGCCGATGTAGTCGGCCGCGTCGCCCAGTTCCTCCTCGATGCGCAGAAGCTGATTGTATTTGGCCACGCGCTCGGAGCGGGCGGGCGCGCCGCTCTTGATCTGACCGGAGTTCACGGCGACCGCCAGATCGGCGATCGTGGTGTCCTCGGTCTCTCCCGAGCGGTGCGAGAACATCGTGGTGTAGCCCGAGCGGTGCGCGAGGTCGACCGCGTCCAGCGTCTCGGACAGGGTGCCGATCTGGTTCACCTTCACCAGCAGCGAGTTGCCCACGCCCCGCTCGATGCCCTTGCGCAGTCGCTCGGGGTTCGTGACGAAGAGGTCGTCGCCGACCAGCTGCACCCGCGAGCCCAGCGCGTCGGTGAGGGCCTTCCAGGCATCCCAGTCGTCCTCTGCGAGCGCATCTTCGATCGTGACGATCGGGTACGCGTCGACCAGGCCGACGTAGTAGTCGGTCAGCTCGGCGGCCGACCAGGCCTTGCCCTCGAGCGTGTACACGCCGTCGTCGAAGAACTCGGTGGCTGCGACATCCAGGCCCAGCGCGATGTCGCGGCCCGGGGTGAAGCCCGCCTTCTGGATCGCCGCGACGAGGAAGTCGAGGCCCTCGCGGTTGCTGGGCAGGTCGGGGGCGAAGCCGCCCTCGTCGCCCAGGCCGGTGGCGAATCCGGCGGCCTTCAGCTCGCCCTTGAGGACGTGGTAGGTCTCGGCTCCCCAGCGCAGCGCCTCGGCGAAGGTCTCGGCGCCGATCGGGGCGAGGAAGAACTCCTGCATGTCGATGCCGTTGTCGGCGTGCTCGCCGCCGTTGATCACGTTGAACAGCGGCACCGGCAGGATGTGCGCGTTGGGGCCACCCAGGTAGCGGAACAGCGGCAGATCGGCGCTGTCGGCGGCGGCTTTGGCGACCGCGAGGCTCACGCCCAGGATCGCGTTCGCGCCGGTGCGCGACTTGTTCTCGGTGCCGTCGGTCTCGGTGAGGATCTCGTCGACGATGCGCTGCTCGCTCGCCTCGACGCCCTCGACGGCCGGCCCCAGTTCGTCGATGACGGCTTCGACGGCCTTGCGCGCGCCCTTGCCGCCGTACCGGCCCTTGTCGCCGTCGCGCAGCTCGTACGCCTCGAACGCGCCCGTGGACGCTCCGGACGGGACGGCGGCGCGCTGGACGGTGCCGTCGTCGAGCAGCACCTCCACCTCCACCGTCGGATTGCCGCGCGAGTCGAGGATCTCGCGCGCGTTGACTGCCTCGATAAGTGCCACAGGGGACTCCCTTTCGGATGGAGGTGGTGCCGGAGCGTCGTCGGTCCGTCCCCCACTCTAGTGACGGGATGCCGCGGCCACAGGCGCTAGGTCAGCACCGCTATCGCGACGCCGTCCCACCCCTTGCGGTCGAGGGTCTGCAGGGCCGTCGCGTCGAACCGGGGGTCGGTGCCGAGCATCTCCAGGCCCCGCCGGGTGCCGACGACATCGGGCCGGGTCGCTCCGGCGTCGGTGACTTCGCCGCCGCGGCCCACGTTGTCGACGACCACGACCGTTCCCGGACGCCCGAGCCGCGCGGCCCAGTCGAGGTAGAGGGTGTTGGACTCCTTGTCGGCGTCGATGAAGACGAGGTCGAAGGGCTCCTCGGCGGCGAGGGTGGGCAGCACGTCTTCGCCGCGGCCCAGCCGGATCTCGACGCGGTCACCGACGCCTGCCCGCTCCAGGTTGGCACGGGCGACCTCCGCGTTGCGGGGCTCGGCTTCGATCGTGACCACGTGGCCGTCCGGCGGCAGGGCACGCGCCATCCAGATCGTCGAGAACGCGCCGAGGGTCCCGATCTCGAGCACGCGCCGGGCCCCGGCGATCCGCACCAGCAGGTGCAGGAACTTCGCGTTGACGGGAGCGACCTCGATCGGCGGCAGCCCCGCGGCGTTCTGATCGCGGATCGCCGCCTCGAGCGCGGGGTCGTGCCCGACGAGCGTCTCGGTGAAGTACTGGTCGACGGCGCGCCAGGCGTCCGGGGTCGGCTCTGCCATGCGTCCAGAATCGCCGTGCCCGCGGCATCCGTCAACACGCGCCCGGTCAGGTGTCGTGCTCGATGATGCCGGCGTCCTCGCGGTGGTCGTCGATGCCGCCGGGCGGGTAGTCGGCCCGGTCGGGGCGGCGGGACAGGAAGATCGAGCTCGCAACGAGCCCGCCCCACACGAGCACGATCGACAGCAGGAGGAATCCGATCGCGACCCCGGTCATGACGATGCTCCCTTCTCGGACGCCCGCGTATCGCGCTCCAGCGGCGGCCAGGGCGCGAAGTCGTCCGGCGAGCGGCTCCAGCGCAGCGTCGTGACGACGATCGCGGCGAGCACGATGAACACGATGGTCCCCCAGCCGAACACGGCGAGGTACCACCCCGGCAGATCCTCGTAGCCGTCGACGATCAGCGTCACGATCCGCGAGACCAGCATGTACCCGAGCACGACCGGGGCCACCAGGCCCACGAGCAGGATCCAGATGCGCCCGACCGCGAAGGTCGAGACGGCGTTCAGGTGCGCGCGCAGCTCGGGTCCGCGCCGGAGCACCCAGATGATCAGCACGCACATGAGCACGGCCGATGCCACGATCCCGATGTTGTTGGCCCACTGGTCGACCACATCCAGGGCGAGCAGGCCCGTGGTGGTCGAGAAGAACAGCACCGACAGCGCGGCTGAGACGATGCCGACCCACAGGGCGGCGCCGGGCCGGCTGAGGCCGAATTTCTCCTGCACGGCGGCCGAGACCACCTGCAGCAGCGAGATGAGCGAGGTGAACCCGGCGAGGGTGAGCGACCCGAAGAACAGGCACCCGAAGATCGCACCGCCGGGCATCTGCGACACGATCGCGGGGAAGGTCACGAACGAGAGGCCGACGCCGGTGAGCCCTTCCAGCTCGGCGACCGCGACGCCTTGCTGGAACGCGAAGAAGCCGAGCGTCGCGAACACCCCGATGCCGGCGAGCAGCTCGAACGACGAGTTTGCGAAGGCGACGACGAGCCCGGGCGTGGTGAGGTTCGACCGGCGGCGGCGGTACGACGCGTAGGTGATCATGATGCCGAACGCGATCGACAGCGAGAAGAAGATCTGACTGTACGCGGCGATCCACACGTTGGGGTTCGCCAGCGCCGCCCAGTCGGGGGTGAACAGGGCGTTCAGGCCCTCGGCCGCCCCGTCGAGGAACAGGGCTCGTACGACGAGCACGAGGAACGCGACGAACAGCACCGGGAGCGCGATGAGGTTCGCGCGCTGCACGCCCTTGGCGACTCCGGCGGCGAGCACGACGATCGTGGCGATCCACACCGCCGCGAGCGGGATCAGCACGCCCGGCACGAACTGGAGGCTGAGCCCCGGGTCGCCCCTCTGCAGGTACTCGTCCTGCAGGAAGCCGCCCGGATCGTCGCCCCAGCGCAGATCGAACGAGAACACGAAGTAGCTGAGCGCCCACGCGATGACGGCGGTGTAATAGAGCCCGATCACGAACGCGATCGCGACCTGGAACCAGCCGAGCGACTCCAGCCACCGCGCACGGGGCGCGCCCAGGCGGCGCAGCGCCGTGGGCGCGGCGCCCCGGAAGCGGTGCCCGATGGCGTAGTCGAGGAACAGGATCGGGATGCCTGCGGTCACCAGGGCGACCAGGTACGGGATCAGGAACGCCCCGCCGCCGTTCTCATAGGCGACCCCCGGGAAGCGCCAGATGTTGCCCAGGCCCACCGCGGAGCCGATCGCCGAGATGATGAAGCCGATCTGGCCTGTCCACTGCTCGCGCGGCGGCGCCTCCGTCTGGTGCGTGCGGGCCATGGCACTTCCTCTCCTCGCCGAGAGCCGCCCCCTGGCGGGCACGCTACCAGCGTCCTCGGCGGGAGCGATAGCGCATCCGTGACGTCACCGGTGGCCGGGCCGGGTCGACCGATATCGGCTGGGAGTGAAGCCGAGCACCGCGCGGAAGTCGTTCGTCAGGTGCGCGTGGTCGGCGTAGCCCAGCTCGGCGGCGATGGCGGCGAGGTCGGCATCGGGGTGCTCGCGGACCCGCTGCGCCGCCTCCTGCAGCCGGCGGCGCCGGATCATCGCGGACGGTGTCGCCCCGACGTACCGGCGGGCGAGGCGCTGGAGGGTGCGCACCGAGACCGCGAGGCGCTGTGCGGCATCCTCGACGCGGAGCGCGTCGGCGTCGGTCATGAGCACGTCGGCCATCCGGTTCGCGAGCCGCGCCTCCTCCCCCGGCGCCGGGATGCGGTGCACCAGCCAGTCGGCGAACGCGGCGGTCGCCGCGGCGTGGCGGGCCGCGGCGTCATCGAGGGTCATCGCCGCAGCCACCGCCGCGTGCAGGTCGGGCAGATCGAGTGCCAGGTAGTCGTCCACGGCCGATGCCGGGTCGGCGAGAGCGGGTGTCGCCGCCGGGCGCAGCAGTGCCCCGACCGCCCAGCCGCGACCGGTGAGATCGCGGTGCGAGAGGCGCGTCGTCGGCCCCGCGAAGCCGACACCGCGCGGCTCGACGACGAGGTTGGATGCCGGGTACGACACGATCTCCTGCCGCGACGAGCGCCCAGCGGCGATGTCCCATTCGGGGATCCAGAACCACGCCACCAGCTCGGCGGCGGCAGGAGGCGGCGGCACGCGCGTGAAGCGAGGCAGCCGAGCGGGATAGAGGATGCCGCGCGTCGGATCGACCACCGATCCAGTCTGTCGTGAATCTCCAAGCGCGCGAACCGGCGCCCGCCGTAGCGTCGGCCGCATGGAAGAGACGATCCCCGCTGCCGCGACCGGCACGCACACCACCGACGGAGTCCCGCACGGGCTCACCAGCCTCACCCCGTTCCTCGCGATCCCCGATGCGAAGGGCGCGATCGAGTTCTACCGCGACGTCTTCGGCGCCCGGATCGTCGATGTCACCGAGGCCGGCGGCGTCGTGCACCATGCCGAGCTCGACTTCGGCGACGGCCACCTGCAGGTGGGCGAGCCGGTCGCCGACTACCGGCTCGTGCCGCCGCCCGAAGGAGAGGACGACTGCTATTCGATCGGGTTCTACTGCGCCGACGTGGACGCCCTCACCGCCCGCGCGGTCGAGGCCGGCGCGGTCGTGCGCGAAGCGCCCACGACCTTCGTGTCCGGTGACCGGTTCTCGAGCATCCGCGACCCGTTCGGCGTGCGCTGGTCGATCATGACGCGCGTCGAAGACCTCTCCGAGGCCGAGAGCGCCGCCCGCGTGGCCGAATGGGCGGCGTCGCTGACCGGTTGAGGTCACCGCTCGTTCACCCGACGGGGCTATCGTCGGCGAAGTGGCGGACAATGCCCTCGCACGCCGGCTGAACCTCGGCGACGCCGTCTTCATCGGGCTCGGCTCGATGATCGGCGCCGGGGTCTTCGCGGTGTTCGCGCCGGCCGCCGCCGCGGCCGGCGCCGGACTGCTCATCGGGCTCGCGATCGCCGCGGTCGTCGCGTTCGGGAACGCGACGTCGTCGGCGCAGCTGGCGGCGGCGCACCCGACGTCGGGCGGCACCTACGCGTACGGGCGCGCCGAGCTCGGCCACTGGTGGGGGTTCCTGGCCGGGTGGGGCTTCGTGGTCGGCAAGACCGCCAGCTGCGCGGCGATGGCGCTCACGTTCGCCGCGTACGCGGTCCCGACGGCGTGGCAGCGCCCGGTGGCCGCCGCGGCGATCGCTGGGCTGGTCACGGTGAACCTGCTCGGCGTCACGCGCACGGCGCAGCTGACCCGCGTCATCGTGGTGATCGCCCTGCTGGCGCTGGCGGCGGCCGTGGCCGCGGCGGTGGGGGCGCCCGTGCACACCGGCTGGGAGGGCGGTGCCCTGCTGGACGCAGGGGCCTACGGCATCCTGCAGTCCGCCGGCCTGATCTTCTTCGCGTTCGCAGGCTATGCCCGCATCGCCACCATGGGCGAGGAGGTGCGCGATCCGCAGCGCACCATCCCGCGCGCGATCGTGCTCGCGTTCGCGGTCGCACTGGTCGTCTACGGCACGGTCGCGACGGCGGTGCTGTGGGTGCTGGGGCCGGCGGGCACCGCCGCGGCCGCCGATCCGGTCGCCGCGGCCGTGGCTGCGTCCGGGTGGGCGTGGGCCGAGCCCCTTGTGCGGATCGGCGCGGCGGCCGCCGCGCTGGGCGCGCTGCTGGCATTGATCGCCGGCATCGGCCGGACGACCTTCGCCATGGCCCGCGAGGGCGATCTGCCCCGGCTGCTGGCGGCGGTGCACCCGCGGTCGCACGTGCCGCATCGCGCCGAGCTCGCCACCGGTGCCGTCGCCGTCGCGCTCGTGCTGCTGATCGATCTGCGCGGGGCGATCGGATTCTCGTCGTTCGGCGTGCTCGTGTACTACCTCATCGCGAACCTCGCGGCGCTGCGTCAGCACGGGCGGGCGCGCCGCTTCCCGCGCGCGCTGCAGGTGGTCGGAGCGGCGGGGTGCGCGGGTCTGGCGTTCACGCTGCCGTGGCAGAGTGTCGTGGGCGGCGTCGCTGTGTTCGCCGTCGGGGTCGGCTACCGGGCGGTGCGGCTGCGCGTCACGCGAGGGTCTTGAGTTCGAGGTCGTCCCGGGCGGTGCCGGCCGACACCGTCGCGAACGAGGTGTAGCCGTCGGCCGATGCGCGTTCGAGCAGCGCTTTCAAGTTCTTGGTGCGCCGCTCCAGGCGCACGCGGGCGCCGTCCGCCATGAGGGCGCCCTTGAGGGCGAGCAGCTCGGCGACGGGGACGTCGGCATCGTGCACGAGGACGATGGATGCCGCGGCATCCTGCTCCTGCTCGGCCACCAGGTCGACGATGCGCTCGAAGCCGATCGAGAAGCCGACGGCGGGCACTTCCTGCCCGAGGAAGCGGCCGATCATGCCGTCGTAGCGTCCGCCCCCGCCGAGTGAGTAGTCGACGCTGGGGTGGGCGAGCTCGAAGATCGTGCCGGTGTAATAGCCCATCCCGCGCACCAGGAACGGGTCGAACACGAGCGGCACTCCCCCGGCCTCCGCGCTTGTCGCCTCCGAGCTCGTCGCCCCCGAGCTCGTCGCCCCCGAGCCTGTCGAGGGGCGCGCCGCCGCGACCGCCTCGCCGATGCCGGCGAGGTGGGCCACGATGTCATCGGGCGCGCCCTCCGGCAGCGCCTTGCGGATCTGCCGCTCGCCGTACGGGTGGAATTCGAGGGTCTGCGGCCGCATCAGGAACGCCCGGAACGCTTCGACCGCCTCGGGCGCCGCCCCGCGCTCGGCGAGTTCGGCGACCACCCCCTCGGGGCCGATCTTGTCGAGCTTGTCGATCGTGATGAGCACTCCGGGGCGCTCGTCGACGGGGAAGCCGAACGTGTCGAGCATGAAGTCCAGCGCGCGGCGGTCGTTGATGCGCACAATGCCGCCCTCCAGCCCCAGCGCGTCGAGGGTGTCGAGCGTCGCGACCACCAGCTCCGCCTCGGCGCGGTCGGAGGCGTCGCCGATGATGTCGATGTCGCACTGCACGAACTGGCGGTAGCGGCCCTTCTGCGGGCGCTCCGCGCGCCAGACCGGCGCGATCTGGATGGCCCGGAACACCGTGGGCAGCACGCCGCGGTGCGTGGCGTAGAAGCGCGCGAGCGGCACGGTGAGGTCGTAGCGCAGGCCGAGATCGGTCAGTTGCGCGGGGTCTTCTGCCGCGGCGCGGATCGCCTCGGCATCCAGTCCCCGCTTGAGGATGTTGTAGGCGAGCTTCTCGTTGTCGCCGCCGATGCCGGCGTGCAGGCGCCCATGCTCCTCCATGACCGGGGTCTCGATCTCGTCGAAGCCGTGCGCCCGATAGCGCTCGCGGATGACGGCGAGCACGCGCTCGCGGCGCGCCTTGTCGGCAGGGAGGAAGTCGCGCATGCCGCGCGGAGGATTGACCGATGCCACGGGCCTATCCTTCCAGGTCGGCCTCGGCGGACCTGATGCGGTCCTGCAGAGCGCGCAGCCGCTCGCGCAGAGCGCGCTCGGCGTCCCAGCCCTCGGCGCGCGCGAGGGCGACCAGGCCCAGCAGCGCCTCGCCGAGCTCGGCCTCGGAGGACGGTGCGGGTTCGACCCGCAGCCCCTCCCCGCCGCGAACCCGAGGGGTCTCGTCGAGACCGGGGTCGACGACCCCGGTCTCGACCGGATCGCCCGGTCTCGGCGACGATTGCGCCAGCGAGGCGGCCCGGCCGAGGAGCTTCTGTGCGAGGGCGAGCGACGGCATCCGCTCGCTCACGCCGTCCAGGACCGAGCGGCGCTGGTGCTTCTCCGCCGCCTTGGCGGCGTTCCACAGCACGAGGACCTGCTCCGGCGTCTGGGCGGTCTCGCCGCCGAAGACGTGGGGATGCCGGCGGATCATCTTGTCGGTGAGGTCGCGGGCCACGTCATCGATGTCGAAGGGGTCGTCCGGGTCGCGAGAGGCGATCTCGGCGTGGAAGAGCACCTGCCACAGCAGATCCCCGAGCTCCTCGCGCAGATCCGCACGCGAGCCGTCCTCGACGGCGTCGATGAGCTCGGCGCTCTCTTCGACGAGATAGGGAACGAGGTCGCGGTGGCCGATCTGCTGCGTCCAGACGCACCGGTCGCGCACGGTGCGCATGGTGTCGGCGGCGGCACGCAGGGCATCGGTCATGATCGGGTCTCCATCCTCCGATGATGCCGCGCCCGCAGCGACACGAGCACCGCCGACAGCAGCAGCGAGATGAGCGACCCGCACAGCACCGCGAGGATCGCCTCGTCGCGCAGCGTCGATTCGCCGGCGAACGCCAGGTTCGCCAGCAGCAGCGACACGGTGAACCCGATCCCGCCCAACGCTCCTGCCGCGACGAGGTCGCCGAACGCCAGCCGCGGCTGGCCGGGGGCGGCGAAGCGCTGCGCGAGCAGCCCGGCCGCCGTGATGCCGACGAGCTTGCCGGCCGGCAGGGCGACCAGGACCCCCCAGAACGCCGGCGACAGCCCCGACCACCCGACCGCCGGAATCGCGACGAGCGCGGCCGTGAACGCGAACAGCGGCAGCACGAGTCCGTTGACACATGGCTCCAGGGCGTGACGGGTGACGATCGCGGGCGTCTGCGCCATCGCCAGGCCCAGCAGCACCCCGGCGATCGTGGCGTGCACACCCGACAGCAGCACGAGCACCCAGGTGGCGACCGCGAGCAGCAGGAGCAGGATCACGATCAGGGTGCGTCCGGCCCGGGTCCGCTCCCCCAGCATGCGGCTGAGCAGCGCGAAGGCGACCACGCACAGCAGCGCCAGGCCGAAGAGCCCGACGTTCAGGCCCTCGGCGTAGAGCACCGCGATGAACACGATGCCGACGATGTCGTCGAGGATCGCGAGCGCGAGCAGGAACGCCCGGACCGCCGACGGCAGCCCGCGCCCGAACACCGCGAGCACGCCGAGCGCGAAGGCGATGTCGGTGGCCGTGGGGATCGGCCAGCCGGCCGTGGGTCCGCGACCGACGGTGAAGGCCAGGTACATGATGATCGGCACCATCACCCCGCCTGCGGCCGCGATCGCCGGCTGCAGCGCGCGCCGCGGCGAGCGCAGGTCTCCCCGGGTCAGCTCGATCAGCAGCTCGACCGAGACGATGAAGAAGAAGACCGCCAGCAGGCCGTCCGACACCCAGTGCCCGAGCGACAGGTCGACCGGGCCGATGCCGACGTGCACGTGCGAGTACGCGATCACGGCGGGCCCGATCGGCGAGTTCGCCACGATGAGCCCGGCCGCCGCGGCCACCAGCAGCAGCACCGCCGGCAGGCGCGGTCCGCGCAGACGCTCTGCGAGCCCGGCCATCACCCCTCCTGCCTCACGAAGTCGTCGAGCTCGCCCGCGACCGCGCTCCCCTCGCGGGCGAACAGGGCCGGCTGCCCGAGCGGCGCCGCCACCGTGACTCGGGTGACCGCGTCGTCGCTGCCGTGCACCTGGCCCGTCCAGCTGTGCTGCCACCGGCCCGGCGGGAGCACGACCTCGACCGCGTCGGCGCCGGCGACGAGCACCGGGGCGAGCAGCAGGTCCGGCCCGAGCTGCAGCTCGTGGTCGGCAGCGCCGCGCAGTTCGGGCACCGGATCGACGAGGAAGGGGTGCTGCGCGCCGTGGGTCGCCCGGGCCCGCTCGGGCCCGAGCGCGACCCACAGTCGTGCGAGCACGCCCAGACGGGCGGCCAGCTCGGGGTTCTCCGCCGGCTGAGCCGCGGCATCCGGGCGGTTGCCCTCGTGGGTGCGCAAGACCGGCTGCAGGAGGGATGCCTCGGCCCACCGCACCACGAGCTCGTCATCGCGTGCAACGTCTCCGAACAGCGGCAGCGCCACGCTCGTGTAGCCGCCGATGTCGCCGTGCACCTGCGTCATGCCGCTCGCCGCGAGCGACTGGGCGATCGTGATCGCCGAGGCGAGACCGTCCGCGCCCGACCAGTCCTGGGTCTGGTCGCCGAGCCATACGGCGTCGGCGGTGCCGGCCGAGGCGGTGCCGCCGCTGCGGTGCCAGACGAAACCGTCGTCGGTGAGTCCCGCCAGCTCGAGAGCCCGGTTGTTCACCTCCTGCCAGAGCAGCGGCCAGCGCACGCGCCAGTCGCTTCCGACGCCGCCCTCCAGCTGCGCGTCCGGCGGCGGACCCTCCGCGAAGTCGGCCATCCAGCCCGAGGCGCCGGCGCCGGCGACCTCGTCGGCGATGACCTGCGCGAGCCACTCGCGAGCGGCCGGGTCGGAGAGGTCGACCGTCGCCGCGGTGAAGCCGTGCTGGTCGGTCTCGAGCACGTTCCCCTCCTCGTCGAGCGCGAGGTGGCCGAGCCCGGCCGCCTCGGCGTGCAGGTCGCGTCCGCCGCGGTCGGCGGACGCCGCCCCGCTGTCGGCCGACAGCGCGGGGTTGACGTAGGTGAGCACGCGGATGCCCTGATCGGCGAGGTCGCCGACCAGGGCATCCCACTCGGGGTACCACTCGGTGTCGAGGCTCCAGTTCCACTGCAGCCGATCGCCGAAGCTCGTGGTGCGGCGGCCGACCCAGTCCTGGAGCCACACGGCGGCCAACGGCACCCCGGCGTCCTGCAGCACGCCGATCTTCGCGCGCACCTCGTCGGTGCCGCCCTGCAGTCCGGCGATGAGCCCGGTCTGGGTCCAGGCCGGGGGCGCGGCGCCGCTGCCCGCCCACTCCGCCTGCACGGCGATCGCCGCGGCGGGCGTGGCGGCGGCGGCGAGGGCGAAGTCAGCGCGATCTGCCCACACCTCCCACACCATCCGGTCGTCGGGGCGCAGGTCGGCCGACGAGATCGCGGTGCCGCGGTAGGCCATGCTGCGTGCCTCGTCGGTGACGTTCATCCCGCTGACGAGGTATGTGGTGTCCTGACCGCCGGCGGCCTGCGCGGCGAGATCGACGAGGAACGACAGCGGCTGCTCGCCACGCCCGATCCCCTGTTCCCGCGGGATCAGTGCGATGCGCCGCCCGCGCAGATCCCACGCCGCAGACTGAGCGCCGAAGCCGTGCACGCCCTCGCCGGGGGCCAGCCCGGCCGTCACGTACAGCCGGTCGGCGGGCGGATCCACGATCACCGACACATCCAGGCGCCCCGGCGCCCCCTCACTCAGACGCACCGCCCAGGGGAGGGCGGGCTCGCCCTGGCGGGTGGCCTCGCCGGCGAGGGTGCCCGCCAGCAGGAGGCTCCCCCCGGGCTCCAGCTCCGCCCGCTCGAGCGTCTGCTCCGGCCAGGTCTGCGCGAGACGGTCGTGCACCCGGAGCAGTCCCGTGCTGTCGGTGAACCGCGCCGCCCCACGCGCCGCGCCGACGAACGCCGCTGCGTCGGGAGTCTCCCACACCGCCGACGCGGCATCGGGATGGCTCACGTGCAGGGCCGTGTCGATCGTGATCGTGAACGATCCGACCTGCCATCGGCCGCCGACTCCCTCGCTCACCTCAAGCGCTCCCCGCGGCGGATCGGCGAGATCGGTGGATGCCTCCGGCATCCGCATCGCCACGACCACCGCTCCCGCCACCGCCGCGACCACGACGACAGCGAGCACCGACAGGCCGATGCGCGTCCTGGCGCGTCGGCGCCGCGTGTCGGCGTCGTCTGTCACGGACCCCAGCCTAGGCATCCGGTCTCCGATGTCCCGGCGCCCGGGCGCCTGGCCCGGATTCGGCCCCCGCATCGGGCGGAACGCGCGCGTCGCTGCCGGGCGCGAGCGTGCGCGGGGTTACCGTCGGTGCCATGAGGTGGCATACCGCAATGACGAGCGCGATCGTCGAGGTCTGCCCCGCCTGCGCGTCCCCGGATGTGCGGGCAGAGGAGGACACCTGGTTCGCGGTGGAGCTGGATCGCCGTGCGGAGCTGCGCGAGCAGAACGTGCGGGTCGAGTTCCGCTGCCGCGACTGCGGCGAGCGCTGGGGCTGAGGCCGTCAGTCGACGCGCCGGTCCTCGGCGTGCCGCGCGAGGCTGTGCCCGTACCGCTCCGTGAGCTGCACCATGAGGTCGGGGGTCGACCGGTCGAGGCCGAACACGTAGCCCGGGAAGTCGAGCTCGCGCTGGGCCGCCTCGATCTTCTCGTGCGCCTCCGGCGGGAGGATCTGCAGCGGATCGCCGATGGCGACCCAGCCGATGGGCACGACGGTCTCGGGCGGCAGCTCGGTGCGCAGATGCACGACCGCGTTGATGCGCACCTCGCTGCGTTCGCGGATGCGTGCGCCGTTGAACACGCGCGTGCCGGTGGCCAGGAAGACCTCGTCGGCGATGGTGGCGCCCGAGATGCTCGCCATCGGCCCGATGAGCACGTGATCGCCGATGTGGACCGGGTTGGTGGAGGTGGCGCGCACGACAGCGTTCTCCATCACGATGACGTTCTCGCCGAGCGTGATCGGGCCGCCCTCCGACGTGATGACAGCGCCGTGGAGCACCTGGCAGTCGGGCCCGATCGTGACGTCGCCGCTGATCACGGCCGTCTCGGCGATGACCGCCGAGGGATGGATGCGGGGCTGCCTGTCCTGATGCTCGAACTGCACGTCGACCTCCTCGTCTGGCTCAGCGTAGCGCGACCGCTCGCGCGGCCGCGGGTAGGGTGAAACGGGTCGGCCTCACCCGGCACGACTGCTTCGGGCTCACGACGGTCACCCCCGCGTTCCCGCCATCGCGTCCACGACCGCGCCCTTGATCCCCGCCGAAAGCTCATCCATGACCGAGACATCCGAACTGCCCCCCGCCGTCGCCGACGTGTACGAGACCGTGATGGCCCGCGACCCGCACGAGCCGGAGTTCCAGCAGGCTGTGCACGAGGTCCTGGGCTCGATCACGCCGGTGCTCGAAGCGCACCCGCAGTTCGTCGACGGCGGGGTGCTCGAGCGCGTCGTCGAGCCCGAGCGGCAGATCCTGTTCCGCGTGCCGTGGGTCGACGACGCGGGACGGCTGCAGGTCAACCGGGGCTTCCGGGTGCAGTTCTCGTCCGTGCTCGGCCCGTACAAGGGCGGCCTGCGGTTCCACCCGTCGGTGAACCTGTCGATCATCAAGTTCCTCGGGTTCGAGCAGATCTTCAAGAACGCGCTCACCGGGCAGGGCATCGGCGGCGCGAAGGGCGGCAGCGACTTCGACCCGCACGCGCGGTCGGACGGCGAGATCATGCGGTTCTGCCAGTCGTTCATGAACGAGCTGTACCGTCATCTCGGCGAGCACACCGACGTCCCCGCCGGAGACATCGGCGTCGGCGCGCGTGAGATCGGCTACCTGTTCGGCCAGTACCGCAAGGTCACCAACCGCCACGAGTCGGGCATGTTCACCGGAAAGAGCGTGCAGTGGGGCGGCGCGGAGGTCCGCACCGAGGCGACCGGCTACGGCGCGGTGTTCTTCGCGCAGGAGATGCTGGGCGTGCACGATGACATGCTCGACGAGAAGCGCGTCGCGGTGTCGGGGTCGGGGAACGTCGCGATCTACGCGATCGACAAGGCCCGCCAGCTCGGGGCCACCGCGGTCACGGCGTCGGATTCGACCGGGTACATCCTCGACGAGGACGGCATCGACGTCGAGCTGCTGCGCCAGATCAAGGAGGTCGAGCGCGGCCGCATCGGCGAGTACGCGCGCCGGCGGCCGACCGCGCGGTTCATCGAGGGGCGCCGGCCCTGGGAGGTGCCGGTGGACGTCGCGATCCCGTCGGCGACGCAGAACGAGCTGGACGAGCAGGATGCCGCCGCGCTCATCGCCAACGGCGTGCGCGTCGTCGTCGAGGGGGCCAACATGCCCTCCACGCCCGAGGCCGTGGATGCCTTCCGCGCCGCCGGGGTGCTCTTCGGGCCGGGCAAGGCCGCCAACGCAGGGGGTGTGGCCACGTCGGCTCTGGAGATGAGCCAGAACGCGTCGCGACAGCGCTGGAACTTCGAGGACAGCGAGCGCAAGCTGCGCAGCATCATGCGAGACGTGCACCATGCCGCCTTCGCGGCGGCCGAGCGCTACGGCAGCCCCGGCGACTACGTCGTCGGCGCGAACTGCGCCGGATTCGAGCGGGTCGCCCACGCGATGCTGGCGCAGGGAGTCATCTGATTCTGCGTCTGGTCGAGACGGCCGCCGACTGGATAGTCTGACTCGCATGGCCCGCAGAATCGTGCACCAGCTCGTCGACGACCTGGACGGCACCGTCCTCGAGGTGGGATCCGGCGAGACCGTGCTCTTCTCGCTCGACGGCGTCGCCTACGAGATCGATCTGACCGACGACCACGCCGCGCAGCTGCGCGAGGCGCTGCGGCCCTACGTCGAGGCGGGACGGCGCATCACCGGCGCGGCCGCGCGCTCGGGCACCCGCGACGCCGGCCGACGCCGCACGGGACAGCGCGACTACGCGCCGATCCGCGCCTGGGCGAAGGAGAACGGCTACACGGTCTCCGAGCGCGGGCGGGTGCCGGCCGCCGTCATCGAGGCGTACGACGCCGCACACTGAGCTCGCTCCGGCCTCCGGTCGTTGAGCGAGGCCGCGCAGCGGCACCCCTCCGGTCGTTGAGCGAGGCCGCGCAGCGGCACCCCTCCGGTCGTCGAGCGAGGCCGCGCAGCGGCACCCCTCCGGTCGTCGAGCGAGGCCGCGCAGCGGC
>NZ_JBIQHX010000002.1:235907-286829 GCF_044508325.1 Microbacterium sp.
ACCCCCTCCGGTCGTCGAGCGAGGCCGCGCAGCGGCCGAGACGAAACGCCGCTCGGAACCGCGTTTCGACTCGCCTACGGCTCGCTCAACGACCGGGAAGCGACGGCTCGCTCAACGACCGGGGAAGGGAAAGCTCGCTCAACGACCGGGAAGGGAGGGCTCGCTCAACGACCGGGAGCCGGCGGCTCGACCGCCGCGAGGGTCTGACCCCGCGCGACCTGGTCTCCGATCGAGACCCGCAGCGACACGGTGCCGGCGACGGTCGCCCGCACCACATGCTCCATCTTCATCGCCTCGACGACGACCACCGCATCGCCCGGCTCGACCGCAGCGCCGTCCGCGACCGGCACGAGCACGACGGTTCCGGGCATCGGCGAGTCCAGGTGCGGCGCCGCGTCGCCCTGGTCGCCGGTACCGGACTGGACGCGCGCGTACCGCACGGGGAACACAGCACCGTCGTGGGCGATGTCAACTCCGTCTTCGCGCACGAGCACCGGGAACCGCCGGGCCTCCCCGCCCACGGTGACGTCGGCGACGAGCCCGTCGACGGCGATCACCGCACCGGCGACGGGCTCGCCGGCATCCACCCGGACCTCGCCCGCACCGACGGCGACCGTACGCACGGGTCCGCCGTCGACCGTGAGGCGGTGCCGGCTGGGCGCGCGGCCGCCCAGCCGCCACCCCGTCGCCCTCCCCCACACGGTGCCGGGCGCGCGTTCCTCGTCGCGGCGGGTCAGCAGCAGTCCTGCCTCCGCGAAGATGCGGTCCGAGGCATCGGCGAACCGCAGCCCCTCCAGCTCACGCGCGATCAGCCCGGTGTCGAGGTCGCCGGCGACGACCGCCGGCAGCTCGAGCAGCAGCCGCAGGAATTCGACGTTCGTGGTGAAGCCGAAGACCGCCGTCTCGTCGAGCGCGGCGACCAGGCGCCGCCGGGCCTCGTCGCGGTCGGTGCCCGTCGCGATGATCTTCGCGAGCATCGGGTCGTAGTCGATCGACACGTCGAGGCCGTCCTCGAGCGAGGTGTCGACGCGGATGCCATCGCCGGCCGGGTGGTGCACGGCATCCACCCGCCCGCCGGTCGGAAGGAAGCCTGCACGCGGGTCTTCGGCGTACACGCGCGCTTCGATGCTGTGACCGCGCAGCACGATGTCGTCCTGCACGAGGGCGAGCGGCTGGCCCGCCGCGATGCGCAGCTGCTGCTCGACGAGGTCGATGCCGGTGATCTCTTCGGTGACGGGGTGCTCGACCTGCAGCCGCGTGTTCATCTCCATGAAGAAGAACTCGTCGGGCCGGTCGGCGGCCACGATGAACTCGACGGTGCCGGCGCCGCGGTAGGCGACGCTGCGCGCGGTCTCGCACGCCGCCTCCCCGATGCGCGCCCGCGTCTGCTCGTCCAGGAGCGGCGAGGGCGCCTCCTCGATGACCTTCTGGTGCCGACGCTGCAGCGAGCACTCACGCTCGCCCAGATGGATCACGTTCCCGTGCGCATCGGCGAGGATCTGCACCTCGATGTGCCGCGGGTTCTGCACGTACCGCTCGAGGAACAGAGTGTCGTCGCCGAAGCTCGCCGCCGCCTCGCGACGGGCGGCGGATAGCGCCGCGGGAAGATCGGATGCCTCGGCCACCACGTGCATGCCCTTGCCCCCGCCGCCGGCCGATGGCTTGATCAGCAGCGGATACCCGATGCCGGGTGCGGCGGCGATGAGGTCGTCGTCGGTGAGGCCGGCCCGGGCGATGCCGGGGACCGTCGGAACGCCGCGCTCGGCGACGGCGAGCTTGGCGGTGATCTTGTCGCCCATCGTCTCGATGGCGGCGGCGGTCGGACCGAGGAAGACGATGCCGGCCTCCTCGCAGGCACGTGCGAAGGCGGCGTTCTCGGCGAGGAACCCGTAGCCGGGATGGATCGCCTGCGCGCCGGCGGCGCGGGCGGCGGCGAGGACGCGCTCGATGTCGAGGTAGCTCTGCGCGGCGGGGGCGGGGCCGAGCCGCACGGCGGTGTCGGCCAGGCGCACGTGACGGGCGCCGGCATCCGCGTCGCTGTACACCGCGACCGAGCGGATGCCGAGGCGGCGCAGCGTCTGGATGACGCGGCAGGCGATCTCGCCGCGGTTGGCGATGAGGACGGTGTCGAATCCCTCGACGGGTGCAGGAGGCATGCGCATCACATCCGGAAGACGCCGTAGCCGGGCTCGCCGTGCGGCGCCCGCAGCACCACGTCGAGGGCGAGACCGAGCACGTCGCGGGTCTGGGCGGGCTCGATGATGCCGTCGTCCCACAGCCGGGCGGTCGAGTAGTACGGGCTGCCCTGCACCTCGTACTGCTCGCGGATCGGCGCCTCGAAGGCATCCTGCTCCTGGGCCGACCATTCGCCGCCGCGGGCCTCGATCTGGTCGCGGCGCACCGTCGAGAGCACCGACGCGGCCTGCGGGCCGCCCATGACGGACACGCGTGCCCCCGGCCACAGCCACAGGAACCGCGGCGAGTAGGCGCGCCCGCACATCGAGTACGTGCCGGCGCCGAACGAGCCGCCGACCACGACGGTGAGCTTGGGCACCGAGGCGGTCGCGACGGCGTTGACCATCTTGGCGCCGTGCTTGGCGATGCCGCCGGATTCGTACTCCCGGCCGACCATGAAGCCGGCGATGTTCTGCAGGAACACGAGCGGGATGCCGCGCTGGTCGCACAGCTGGATGAAGTGCGCGCCCTTGAGCGCCGACTCGCTGAACAGCACCCCGTTGTTGGCGAGGATGCCCACGCGGTGCCCGTGGATGCGGGCGAAGCCGGTGATCAGGGTGTCGCCGTAGTCGCGCTTGAAGTCGTGGAACGAGCCGCCGTCGACGAGCCGCGCGATGATCTCATGCGCGTCGTACGGCACGTTCAGCTCGACCGGGACGACGTCGGTGAGGGTGGCGGGGTCGGCGACCGGCGCGGAGGCCGGTTCCGGCTCCTCGCGAAAGGTCGCGGGTGCGGGAAGGGTCGCCACGATGTCGCGCACGATCTGCAGGGCGTGCTCGTCGTTCTCGGCGAGGTGGTCGGCGACTCCGGAGACCTGCGTGTGCACGACGCCGCCGCCCAGGTCTTCGGCCGAGACGACCTCGCCGGTCGCGGCTTTGACCAGGGGTGGGCCGCCGAGGAAGATCGTGCCCTGGTTGCGTACGATCACCGTCTCGTCGCTCATGGCCGGGACGTACGCGCCCCCGGCGGTGCTCGAGCCGAGGACGGCGGCGATCTGAGGGATGCCGTCGCGCGACATCCGCGCCTGGTTGTAGAAGATGCGGCCGAAGTGCTCCTTGTCGGGGAAGACCTCGTCCTGCATGGGCAGGAACGCTCCGCCCGAGTCCACGAGATAGATGCACGGCAGCCGGTTCTCGGCGGCGACCTCCTGTGCGCGCAGATGCTTCTTGACGGTGATCGGGTAATACGTGCCGCCCTTCACCGTGGCGTCGTTGGCGACCACCATCACGTGGCGGCCGTGCACGAGGCCGATGCCGGTCACGATGCCCCCCGCCGGGCAGTCGCCGTCGTACATGCCCTCGGCGGCCAGGGGCGAGAGCTCGAGGAACGGGCTGCCGCGGTCGAGCAGGGCGTCGACGCGGTCGCGGGCGAGCATCTTGCCGCGGGCGGTGTGTCGCTCGCGCGAGCGCTCGGGCCCGCCGAGGGCCGCCGCGGCGGTGCGTTCGCGCAGCTCGTCGACGAGCTCGGCGTATGAGGTCGCAGCCATTGGAACGCTCCCGGATCGGTGACCCGTTTAGGTTACTGATCATTAACTGAAATGTCGAGAGTCGCGTGGAGATGCGCCGATGTGCCGGCACCCGCGCGTCTCGGGCCGCGAGGGATCGCCTACCGTGGAGGTATGAGAGTGGTCGCCGCATCCGACTGGCGCGACGGCATCGCGTTCGAGACGCCGTACATCCTCGCCGAGGTGCTTCCGGGCGACCCGGCGCGCTGTGCCGGGTGCGGCCCGGACGCGCAGCCGCTGCCGCGCACCGAGCTGTGGGCGTACAAGCACCGGCATCCGAAGAACCACGACGGGTTCGTGCGCTTCTACTGCGCCGCCCACGTGCCCGCGGCCAAGCGCCCGAGCGCGGCCCCGGCCGCGAAGCCGGTCCGTCACTCTGCGCCGCGCCGCGCCGCGGTGCCGGAGAAGGCGCCGGTGCTGTGCCCGGAGTGCTTCGTCGAGGTCCCCGCCACTGGTGTCTGCGGCATCTGCGGCGCCACGGTCGGCCCGCGGTCCTGAGCGCGCCTCGACACAGCGCTCGCCGTGCGCGCCTGCTGAGGCGGGCCTGGTCCACTCCGCGCCCTCGCGCAAGGGGGTGTACCGCGCCGGAGCCCGCCGCCTAGCGTCATGATCATGGACGAGGTGATGATCTTCGCGCCGGCGCCGACCCTCACCGTCACGGTCGAGGACCACCCGGACGGCAGCGACGTGCACGTGCATGCGGGCGGGCAGGGCGTGTGGCAGGCGCGCATGCTGCGCCGGCTCGGCACGAAGGTCACGATGTGCTCGGTGCTCACCGGCGAGACGGGGCGCATCCTGCTTCACCTGCTGCGGGACGAGGGGCTCGACGTCGTCGCGATCGAGCGGGAGGGCCGCGGATCGGCCTACGTGCACGACCGCCGCGAGGGGCACCGCGTCGCCGTCGTGGAGGAGGAGGGCGACCCGATCGGACGCCACGAGCTCGACGAGCTCTACGGCGCCGCGCTGGATGCGGGTCTCGCCGCACAGCTGGCGATCCTGAGCGGACCCTCCGGCGAGCGTGCGCTGCCCCCCGACACCTACCGGCGCCTCGCGGCCGATCTGCGCGAAGGCGGCGCCCGGGTCGTGGTCGATCTCGCCGGCGATCGGCTCGACGCCGCCCTCGCCGGCGGGCTCGACGTGCTCAAGGTCAGCGACGAGGAGCTGCGCGCCGACGGGCGGGTGGCGGAGGCATCCGTTCCCGCGATCATGAGAGCGATGCGCGAGCTGCACGCGGCCGGCGCGCAGACGGTCATCGTGTCGCGCTCGGCGCGGCCGCTGATCCTCCTCGACGACGAGGGGTTCCTCGAGGTGACGCCGCCCGAGCTTCAGGTGGCCGACACCCGCGGAGCCGGCGATTCGCTGACGGCCGGGGTGGCCGCGGCGATGGCGCGGGGCGAGACGCCGCGGGAGGCGGTGACCCTCGGGGTGGCAGCCGGCGCCCTCAACGTCACGCGGCACGGGCTCGGGACCGGGGATGCCGGCGCGATCGCCCGGCTGCGCGAGGCCGTCGTGGTCCGGCCCCTTTCCGACGCGTTGACCGCCGAGGTCGAGCAGCCGAACACCGGCCGGGTCAGTCCGGACGGTCTCGCGGCGCTCGCCGAGCCGGAGGAGCGCCCCGAGGAGGAGTCATGACCCGTGTGCTCGTCACCAACGACGACGGGATCGCGGCACCCGGGCTGCATGCACTGGCCCGCGCCGCGCTGGAGGCCGGGTTCGAGGTGACCGTCGCCGCGCCCGCGGCGCAGTCCAGCGGCTCGAGCGCTTCGATCATGGCCGAGGAGCAGGACGGCCGCATCGCCGTCGAGCGGCGGCCCCTCGAAGGGCTCGACGGGGTCGCGTCGTTCGCGGTCCACGCCGGCCCCGGGCTCATCGCGCTCATCGCGGCGCACGGCGCGTTCGGCGAGCCCGCCCAGGTGGTGCTCTCCGGCGTGAACCACGGCGCGAACGTGGGCCGCGCGATCCTGCACTCCGGCACGGTGGGTGCGGCCCTCACCGGCGGGCTCAACGGCGCGTGGGGTATCGCGGTGTCACTGGATGTGGGGATGCGCCCCGAGGTGTTCCACTGGGATGCGGCGGCGGCCGCCGCGATCGGGCTGCTCCCGCGCGTCATGGAGCGCCCGGCGGGGACGGTGGTGAACCTGAATGTGCCCAACACCGCGTCCAGCCGCGGCATCCGCGAGGCGACCCTCGCTCCGTTCGGCATCGTGCAGACGACCCTCACCGAGCGCGAGGAGCAGCACATCCGGCTCGCCGTGGAGGACCTGCCGAACACGCCCGAGCCGGGAACCGACGCCTTCTTCCTCGCCGAAGGCTGGACGACCGTCAGCGGCCTCGACCCGGTCTCGCACCTGCCGCTGGGCCTCGCCGACGGTCAGTCGGACTCCTGAGCCGACACCGAGTGCGGCAGTCCCACCGGCTTGGACTCGCTCGAGCCGCGCTGGCGCAGGTAGATCGCGAAGGCGACCATCGCACCCACGGCCAGGAACTCGGACTGCCAGTTCTGCAGCGTCCGGTTCCAGAACTCCGGCGAGGCGACGTACTCGATCCAGCTGAGCTGCGGCATCCCGTGCTGGGCGTTCTGCTCGTTGGCGACGACCATTCCGCCCAGCGACTGGGCGAGCCAGGAGAAGAAGAAGATCGCGCCCATGACGATCAGGAGCGAGTTGGAGTAGACCCAGAGCCGGATGCCGCGGGCCCGCGCCCAGGCCGGCGAATCGTCGCGCGCGTGAGCGCCGACCAGCTGCTCCTCGTCGGTGCCGACGCCCTGGTCGCCGGGGATCTTCGACTCGGGCGACCCGCGCTGGATCAGCCAGATGGTCGCGAGGATGAAGAGGAAGAACTGCAGGAACTCGGACTGCCAGTTCTCGGCGACATCGACCAGGAACTCCGAGGATGTCACGAAGTCGCCCCACCCGATCGGGGCCTGCCCGTGCATCTGGAGCTCTTCGTTGTTGTTCGCCCAGCCGGCGAAGGACTGGCCGACGATGGCGACGACGAAGATCGCGAAGAACCCCAGGCTCAGCGCGTTGTCGTGGATGAGCCGGCGCATGTCAGCGCCCTGCGAGCGGCAGGACGATCATCACCGCCAGCCCGACGACGATGATCGTCGTCCACATCCAGAACACGACCCGCATCCCGATCTGGTCGTCCGTGCGTTCATTGCTCATGGCCCCGACGCTAGGCGGGCGGCTGAACCTCCGGCAGAGGCTTGACGCGGGGCGTGCTTTGGGCAAGGCGCCGCACGGACGAGGGCCCGCGCAGCGCGACCAGGGCGGCGAGGATCGTGGCGAGGTCGACGAGCTCCTGCGTGAGGGCGCCCGCCACGGCGGGGATCGCCCCCGTCATGGCGATCAGCATGAGCCCGATGCTCAGGGCGATGCCGATCCAGATCGCCACGAGCGCGACGCGCCGCGTGAAGCGCGCGATCGCGATGCCGTCGACCAGCGGGCGCAGCGAGTCCTTGAGGATCACGGCGTCGGCCGCTTCGCCGGCCGCGGTGGCGCCGCGGGCGCCCATAGCGACGCCGACGTCGGCCGCCGCGAGCACCGGGGCGTCGTTGACTCCGTCGCCGACCATCATCACCGGCCGCGGCTGCATGTCGCGGGCGATCGCGACCTTCTCGGCCGGCAGCAGTTCGGCGTGCACCTCGTCGATGCCGACCGCCGCGGCGATCGGCTCTGCGGTCGCGGCGACGTCGCCGGTGAGGATCGCGATGCGCTGGGCGCCCTCGGCGCGCAGCAGACGCACGACCTCGGCCGACTCGTCGCGCGGATCGTCGGCGAGCACGATCGTTCCCGCGAAGCGCCCGTCGACGGCGACGTAGGCGGCGGCCTGCCCGGCCGCCAGCGGGGTGCGCGCGACATCGCCGGCGATGGCGGCCACGAAGGCGGGCTTGCCGACCACGACGGTGTGCCCGTCGGCATCCGCCCGCACGCCGCTGGTCGCGATCTCCTCACCGCCGGCGATCGGTGCCAGCACGAGGTCGCGCTCGGCCGCGGCCGCGCGGATGCCGGCGGCCAGCACATGCGTCGAGGACTGCTCCGCCGACGCCGCCAGCCGCAGCAGCTCGTCGGCGTCGAACCCGCCTGCAGGGCGCACCTCGACGACGCTCGGCCGCCCCGCGGTGAGCGTGCCGGTCTTGTCGAAGGCGATCGAGCGCACCCGGGCGAGCTGCTCGATGACCGCGCCGCCCTTGACGATGACGCCCGACTTCGCCGAGCGCGACAGGCCGCCGAGGAACGCGACAGGCGCGGCGATCAGCAGCGGGCACGGCGTGGCCAGCACCAGCACCTCGGCGAAGCGCACCGGATCTCCGGAGGCGATCCATGCGATCGCCGCCAGGGCGAGCGAGACGATGGTGAACGGCACGGCGAAGCGGTCGGCGAGGCGCACGATCGGGGCGCGCGACTCCTGCGCCTGCCGCACGAGGGCGACGATCTGCTGGTACTGGCTGCGGTCGGCGGGCCGCAGGGCGCGGATGCGCACGGCATGCGTGCCGTTCACCGAACCGGACAGCACCTCGTCGCCCGCCAGCAGCGGCACCGGCAGGCTCTCGCCGGTGAGCGAGGACTGGTCGAAGGATGCCGCGGGGGTGAGCAGCTCGCCGTCCACCGGGACGATCTCGGCGGGCCGGACGAGCAGGATGTCGCCGACGGCGACCTCGGTCACGTCGATGTCGGTCGCGTTCTCGCCCTGCGCGCCCGGCTCGGCCAGCACGTGCGCCTGCTGCGGAGTGCGCTCGAGCAGGGCGGTCAGCTCGTGCTTGGCGCGGCGCGACGCGTAGTCTTCGAGCGCCTCGCCGCCCGAGAGCATCAGCACGATGATGAGCGCCGCCAGGTACTCGCCGACCAGCAGGGTCGCCACCATCGCGACGACCGCGAGGATGTCGAGCCCGAAGTGCCCGCGCAGCAGCGACCGGATCATGTCGATCGCGGTCCACAGGATCACTGCGGCGACATATGCCGTCGCCAGAATCTGTCCGGCCGGTTGCAGTCCGGCCAGATCGAGCGCGATGACCACGACGCCCACGACCAGCGTGGCGACGATGATCGGGTAGCGGCGCGTCAGGCGGAGCACGACGTCAGTGTCTCATCGCACGACAGCGGTCACGGTGGCCAGCCGCTGCAGCACCTCGTGGCTGATCGAGCCGAGGAGGAACCGGCGCACCGCGCCCCGCCCGCGCGACCCGACGACGGCCAGACGGGCCTCCGAGGCCAGATGGTTGATGATCGTCGACGGGTACCCCTCGGCGACGCGCTCATCGATCTCGAGGTTCGGGTACTGCTCGCGCACGCTCTCCAGCGCGACGGCGAGCGTCTCGCGCGAGAGCTCGTTCATGCTCGCGCGGTACTGCTCGGGGAAGACCATGGGCGAGTGGCGCGGTGAGGCGACAGGGGTCCAGACGCACACCGCGATCAGCGGCTCACCCAGGCGATCGGCCTCCGCCGCGGCGAACGCGATCGCCGCGTCCGAGACCGGCGATCCATCGACGCCCACGACCACGCTGTGGCGGTCGCCGAGATCCATGTCGGGCACGACCGCGACCGGGCACGACGACGCGGCGACGATGCGGATGCCGTGGCTTCCGCGCGCGGGACCCGACCCCTCGCCGCGGTAGTCGCTGCCGAGCACGAGCAGCGCGGCATCCTTGGATGCGCCGATCAGCGCGGCCACGGGGTCGCCGACGGCCACCCGGGTGGAGATCGAGACACCGGAGCCGGCGTGGCGGGCGGCCTCGGCATCCAGGAGCTCCTGGGTCGCCGCCATCGCGGACTCGATGATCGGCCCCTCACCGACGGCGCCGATGGCTCCGCCGACGACGCCGAGCAGCTGCACCGACTGACCTGTCACGACGGCGCGGGCCACCGCCCAGTCGGCGGCACGACTGGTCGCCGATCCACCCGTCACTCCGACCACGATGGTGCTGCTCACGTCGCTTCCTCTCCGACGGCCGATGCGGATCCCCAGGCATGAGTCCTGTCTCGAGCCTACCCACCGCGCCCCGCCGGAAGCACTCGTGCGACCAGTAGCCTGGCGCTCATGGGCTGGCGTTTCGACCCGCGGCTGCTCGCGACCCTCGAGGCCGTCGTGAGGCTCGGATCGCCGGAGGCGGCAGCGGCCGAGCTGGGCGTGGCGCCGACCGACATCGCGCAGGACCTCGGCGAGCTGGAACGCCGCGCGGGCACCCGCGTCGTGACCCGCGAGCCGGTGCGCGCCACCCAGGCGGGACGCGCCCTGCTGGATGCCGAAGCGGCGGTCACCGCCGCGATGAGCCGAGCGGGCGCCGAACTCGCCGCACTCTCGGAGGGGACCGGCGGCGCATTGCGCGTGGGCGCGTTCGCCGCCGCGGCGGCATCGATCGTGCCGCGATCGCTCGGCCACGTGCACGCCGTCCATCCGGACGTCGAGCTGGTGCTGCGGGTGCTCCCGCCCGCGCAGTGCCACGCGGGGCTGCTGCGCGGGGAGCTCGACCTCGCGGTCACCTTCGGGGCGGGTGACCGTCACGACACGGTGCCGGCCGGCATCCTGCGTCTGCATCTGACCGCCGACCCTGTGATGGCCGCGCTGCCCGCCGCGCACCCGCTGGCGCGGGAAGAGGCGGTCGATGGCGGCGAGCTGCGCGACCGGGTCGAGGCGCCCGACGGCGACGACGCCGCGGCGCTGTCTCTCGTCCGCTCCGGACTCGGCGTCGCGCTGCTGCGCCGCATCGCCCTGCTCGATCCGCCGCCCGGCGTCGTCGTCCGGCCGCTGCGTGACCCCGAGCCGCCCCGGCACCTCTACACGTGCCGGCTGCTCACCACGACGACGCTCGCAGCCGTGCGCACCCTCACCGACCGTCTCGCCGACGCGGTGGCCGAACTCGAGCCGCCTCAGCGGGCCAGCGGCGAGTAGAACACGAGCCCGTTGCCCTGGCTGTCATAGCCGACGGCGCGACGCTCGTGCGCGTCGTTGTAGGCCGCGCGCGCGATCGCGCCGCCGCTCGCGTCGACCGCGGCGGCATCGGCATCCACGTCTGCGGTCTTGATCCCGACGACGACCTGCCCGGGGATGGGGTGGTCGAGCGGGGTCGCCAGCGCGAGCGTGATGGTGCCGCCGTCCAGGGCGGCGAAGTGGTCGCCGTCACGGAACTTCAGCGGGAAGCCGAGAGTCTCGGTGTAGAACCGGATCGACTCGTCGAGGTCGTCGGTGGACAGCACGATCATCTTCACTTCGCGGGTGCTCATCGCTCTTCCTCCCGGGTGGTGTCCGGCCTGCGGGCCGTCGAGCGGCGCACCAGCACCACGCTGTCGTCGACCTGCGCCGGTGCCCCGTCGGGCCCCATGGTCTCGCGCTCGCGGCGCTCGCAGGCGAGGACCTCCCAGTCATCGAGGTCGAGGTCGAGCGCTGCGAGGTCGGACTCCGGCGTCGGAAACGTGTAGCCGTGGTTCAGGTGCTGCTCCGCCCAGGGCGGCGGAGCGGCGTGCGCCGTGATCAGCAGCGCGCCGCCGTGGTCGACGAAACCCGCCGCGCGGCGCAGGATCGCTTCGCGCGGGATCTCGATCGGCCAGGAGTGCAGGTATGAGCAGGTCACAAGGTCGAAGCGCTCGTCGGTGTCCCAGGCCGCGAGGTCGGCAGCCACCAGGTGCAGGCGGTCCCCGTCGATCCCCCGCGCTGCGGCCGCCGCCCGGGCGCGATCGATCGCCGTCGGCGACAGGTCCACCGCCGTGACATCCCAGCCCTGCGTCGCGAGCCACACGGCATCGCCGCCCTCGCCGCAGCCGAGGTCGAGCGCGCGTGCCGGTTCGAGCGTGGACGCGACGTCGGCGAGCACGCCGTTGACCCGTCCCGACCACACCCGGTCGGAGTCGGCGTAGCGTGCCTCCCAGAATTCGGCGGCGGAGGTTTCGTCGTCCATGGTGCCGAGAGTAACAGAACTGAACATGTTCAGAACTGCGCTACGGTCGACTCATGGACAGCGATCGGTGGCCGGTGGCGGTGATCGGCGGCGCCGGCGGGTTCGTCGGATCGACCGTCGCCGAGACCCTGACGGCCGAGGGCTGGAGTGTGCGCCGGATCGGTCGCACCGGCGCCGTCCGGTGGGGTGACACTGCCGCCATCGCGCAGGCGGTGGACGGCGCAGACCTCATCGTCAACTTCGCCGGCAGGTCGGTGAACTGCCGCTACACCGACAGCAACCGCCGCGAGATCCTCGCCTCACGGGTGACGACGACACGCGCGCTGCGCGAGGCCGTCGCCCGCGCCGCGCGACCGCCCCGGGTCTGGCTGAACGCCTCCACGGCGACCATCTATCAGCACTCCATGGACCAGCCGAACACGGAGTCGGGCGGGCGGATCGGATCCGGCTTCTCGGTGGACGTCGCGACATCCTGGGAGCGCGAGCTGTTCGCCGGTGACCTTCCGGGCACCCGGCGCGTGGCCCTGCGGATGGCGATCGTGATCGGCGACGGTCCCGCCACCCGCACCCTGCTGCGGCTGGCGCGCAGCGGGCTGGGCGGCACCCAGTTCGACGGCTGGGGCCCGCCGCACCGCCGCTACCGCGGGATCGGCGAGCAGCCGACCGGGCCCGAACGCGCGCCCTGGCATCGCACGGGTGGCCGGCAGCGGTTCAGCTGGGTGCACATCGACGACGTCGTCGCGGCGATCCGGTTCCTCCGCGACGACGACCGGCTCTCGGGCCCGGTCAACATTGCGTCGCCTGAGGCATCCGACAATCGCACGCTCATGCGGGCCTTGCGCCAGGCGGTCGGGGCGCGGGTGGGACTGCCTGCGCAGCGGTGGATGCTCGAGCTCGGCATGTGGGCGCTGCGCACCGAGCCCGAGCTGGTGCTCAAGAGCCGATGGGTCGTGCCCGAGAAGCTCACCGAGGCGGGGTTCAGGTTCACGCACACGGATCTGCGAACCGTGCTGGCCGATGTCGCCGCAGTGAGGAGGACGAGTCATGCGCACTGACGAGCCCACCGCGAAGGGAGATCGCACGCGGCAGCGCATCCGCGCCGCCGCGTTGCGATCGTTCCGCGAGAACGGGTACGACGCGACGACGATCCGCAAGGTCGCGGCAGAGGTCGGCGTGTCGGTCGGGGTCACGAACTATCACTTCCCATCCAAGAACCACCTTGTGCAGGAGCTGTACCTCGACGTGCAGGAAGCGCATCGCGCAGCAGCCGCGCCGCTGCTCGCAGCCGAGAGGGGACTGGTCGACCGGCTGAGGGTCGTGTTCACCACCGGGCTCGACCAGCTCGAGCCGTATCACCCGCACGCGGGCGAGTTCCTCTCGGCGGCGGTCTCACCGCGCTCCCCCGTCAACCCGCTCGCTCCCGAATCGGCCGACTCCCTCGCGATCGTGCAGGGGCTGTTCGGCCAGGCGCTGGACGGCGCGTCGGCGAGCGCGGTCTCCGACGACATCCGAGCACTGCTCCCCCGCGCCCTCGTCCTCGCGCACCTGCTGCTCGCGCTGTTCTGGGTGTACGACACGTCCGAAGGCAGGCGCCGCACGCGCCGGCTGGTCGACCGAGGGCTGAAGGTCCTCGCAACGGCCCTGCCCCTGACCCGCGTTCCCGGCATCCGCCGCGGTGTCAAGGACCTGCTCGCACTGGCGACCGAAGTGCGTCCGCGGTGACCGGGTAGGTGCCTGGAGGGACTCGAAGCGCGAAGGACACCGTCTCTCCCGCGCCACCGGTCGCCGCGCTGACGAGGCCTGGGAACTCGCCCCGAACCAGGGCCGCGACCGGTGGGCCGAGGGTACACTGAGCCCACGGATGTCCCGCCCCCCGACATCCCAGGTCTGCGATCTTCGCGACCGGATCGGGGGACCGAGACATGACCGACCGACTGGCGGCGAGGCCGCGGCAGACCGCGCGGCGCGACCGCGGGACCAAGGATTACACCGAGCTGTCGCGCATCATCACGGCGAGCGGCCTGATGCGGCGCCGGTACGGCTACTACTGGTCGAAGCTGGTGGGAGCCGCGGTCGTGCTCGGCGGGGCAATCACCGTCTTCGTGATCATCGGCGACAGCTGGTGGCAGATCTTCATGGGGGCGGCGCTGGCGATCGTCTTCGCCCAGATCGCGATGCTCGGCCACGACGCGGCCCATCGCCAGATCTTCGCGTCAGGACGGTGGAACGACTGGACCTCTCTCGTGCTCGGCAACCTGCTGGTGGGAATGAGTTACGGGTGGTGGCAGCACAAGCACACCCGGCACCACGCGAATCCGAACAAGATCGGGGCCGACCCCGACATCGAGCTGCCGGTCATCGCGTTCACCGCGGAACAGGTCGACGAGCGTGCGCGACACCGCAGTGGCGCGGTCGCGTGGCTGATGGCCCATCAGGGCATCCTCTTCTTCCCGATCCTGCTGCTGGAGGGGCTCTCGCTGCACGCGTCCAGCGTGCGCCGCGTGGTCTCGCCCGCACCCCTTCGTCACCGCACAGTTGAGATCGCCTTCCTTGCGATCCGCATCGGCGGGTACCTGGCGCTTGTGTTCCTGGTGCTCTCGCCAGGCATCGCCGCGGTGTTCCTGGCGGTGCAGCTCGGCCTGTTCGGCCTGTATCTGGGCATGACCTTCGCCCCGAATCACAAGGGGATGCCGCTGGTCCCCGCCGATGCGAAGCTCGACTTCCTGCGGCGACAGGTGCTGATGAGCCGGAACGTCCGCGGAAGCCGCCTGCTCGATGTCGCCATGGGCGGGCTGAACTACCAGATCGAGCATCACCTGTTCCCCTCGATGCCGCGCCCGCACCTGCGTCAGGCGTCCCGCACGATCCGGGCGTACTGCGAGCGGCTCGGGGTCCGCTACACCGAGACGTCGCTGTGGGCCTCGTACGGCATCGTCTCCCGCTACATCAACCGCGTCGGCCTCGGCGAGCGCGACCCGTTCGAGTGCCCGCTGCTGCAGCAGCGACAGACAGTCTGATCGCCCCTCCGGCTCACTCCACCGCTGTCCGGGCGCGCCGCCTCATTCGCCCCAGATGCGTGTGGGCGAAGCTCTCCAGCTTGAGTCCGTACCCGAGTGCGCGGTCGACCGCGACGTGGAAGGCCCAGCACGCTGCGAGCAGGGCGATCCAGACGACCGGATGTCCGGCGATGAGCAGGACGAGGTAGATCGACACGGCGATCGCCGGCCCCGTGTAGTTGTGGACCGCGTTGTAGACCACGGCACCGAGGCCGGGACCGCGCAGATAACCGGCGGCAGAGAGGTCGAAGAACAGGAACGCCACCAGCAGCAGCCACCACGGCTGCGCGAACGCGATCATCGCGAGAACGATCGCTGCGGCGATCGCAGCGTTCTCGATTCGCTGGATCACTGTGGTCATCTCAGGGCCCATCTCCTGGCCTCTCCTTCTTCCGATCGATCACGGATGCGTACGCGTCCAGGAGAACACCTGTTCCTGGAACATGGTCAAGAGGGAATCGGCGGCGGGGTCAGGGAAGGGGAAGTTCCCGGAGCTGCCGGCGGGAGTTGATGCCGAGCTTGCGGAAGATGCTGCGCAGGTGGGCTTCGATCGTGCGCGGGCTGAGGTAGAGCCGCGCGCCGACCTCGCGCGAAGTCGCCCCGGTGGCGACCAATCGTGCGATGTGCAGTTCATGGGACGTGAGCTGATCGGTCGGCTGGGCGGTGCGCTTGCGCGGGTGCTCACCGGTGGCGCCGAGTTCGCGTGCGGCGCGCGCGGCGAACGCCGCGGCGCCCATGTCGGTCAGCATTCCATACGCGGTGCGCAGCTGGTCCCGGGCCTGCTGCCGCCTCCCCTCGCGGCGCAGCCACTCGCCGTAGACGAGGTGAGCACGGGCTGTCTCACCGGCGATGCGCGTCTTCTCGAGTCGCGCGATCGCCTCCAGATAGTGGTCTTCGGCCGCCGGCCCTGCGATCGTCAGCGCTCGCGAGCGTGCTTCAAGACCGAGCGCCCACGCGGTGCCGCTGGCACGCGCACGTGTGCTCAGACGTTCGAGCGCGAGCGCCGCCGTCTCGGAGTCGCCGGCGCGGACGGATGCCTCGATGAGCTCGGGCAGCGCAACGGCACTCAGCGACAGCTCGATCGAGTCGCACGCCCGCTGCGCGGGCTGCTGCGCCGCGGAGTACTCCCCTCGTCCGTTGAGCAGCACCGCGAGTGCATACTGACCCAGCGCGGCCTCCGTGCTCTTCTCGGGGTAGTGGTCGTCCCGCCGCGTGGAGTCGTTGAGCTCGGTCACGGCGGCTCTGTCGCCCTGCCACGCCGCGAGGATCACGCGGGCATGACGAATCGGAGCGTTGCCGGTCGAGTCGGTGATCGCCGTCGCCTCTGCCGTCAGTTCACGTGCGCGGGAGAGCTCACCGCTGATGATCAGAACGTTCGCGCGAAGGCTGAGCGCCAGGGGAAGCAGCGCCAGCGAGCCATCGGCCCGGGACAGGTCGATGTTGCAGGCGGTGAGAGCATGCGCGAGGTCGTCCTCGAAGATGCCCACCGCCATGCGCCCCGCCAGCCAGAGCCACGGCTGGTTCTCGTTGGCGTACGGCCCGCCCCCGGCGGCGGCGTCACGCAGCGCCGCCAAGGCCGCACGAAGCAGCGGAACGCCTTCCTCGTCGCCTCGGACGAGGATCGCGGCGATCCCGTCCACGAGCTGATCCACCTCTCGCAGACCCTTCGCCGGAGCCGGAGCCGCCAGCACCGCCTCGGCGATCCGCGCCGCATCGGTGGCGTCCCCGCTGACGAGCACTGCATCCAGCGCGTGGAAGTAGATCTCATGAGCGAGCGCGAAGTCGAGGGTCTCGAGCGCCGTGGCCGCTTCGAGGAGCATCCGGGGCACCCCTTCACCGCGTGTCAGGTGGAAGGCGATCTGCGCGTGCAGGAGCGCCGCACGCGCGCGCTGCATCGGATCGAGCGCCCCGGATTCCGCGATTCCGAGCAGTTCCAGGGCGACCTTCGACGCACCGGCCTCGTGCTTCGCGTGAGCGGCTTCCAGCGCCCGCCGTGTCCGGTCGGCGGGTTCGGGAGTCAGCTCCGTCGATCGCTGCAGGAACGCGCCCGCCGCGGCGAACCCGCCGCGGGCTCGCGTCCTCTCGGCCGACCGCTCCAGCTCTGCAGCGATCTCCTCGTCGAAACCCAGCACGGAATGCGCACGGTGCCACGTCCTTCGATCCTGGTCGCGCATCGGGTCGATGACGGTTGCCAATGCGCCGTGCGCCCGGCGGCGTTCCGACATCGGCGCCGCCTGGTACACCGCGGACCGCGCGAGCGGATGGCGAAACCGCACCCGACTGTCGACATCGACAAGACCCGCCGCTTCGGCCGGCGCGATGGCGTCACGAGCGATTCCGAGCTGTGCGGCCGCCCGCCAGAAGGTCGCGACATCGCCCGTCGGCTCGGCGGCCGCGACCAACAGCAGCTGCTGCGACTCCGTCGGCAGGGTGCCGGAGCGGCGTCGAAAGCTGTCCTCCACCCGGAACGGCACGTCGCCCGCCTCGGGCAGCCCGAATCCGCCGGCACGATGTTCCGGCTGCCAGCTCAGCGGCAGCTCCAGCAGGGCGAGGGGATTGCCGCGAGCCTCCGCGACGATGCGATCGCGCACCTGGTCATCCAGGGGTGTGTGCAGCGCGGAGGTGAGCAGGGTTCGAGCATCGCTCTCGCCGAGTCCGGCCAGTCGCAGCTCCGGCAGACCGGCGAACGCGCGCGTTCCGCCACCCGTCTGGTCGCGCATGGCGAGCACCAGCGCGATCCGCTCGGCGACGAGGCGCCGGGCGACGAACGCCATCACCTGCGCGGACGCCTCGTCCAGCCAGTGCGCATCCTCGATGAGGCAGAGCAATGGGGCCTCCTCTGCCGCTTCGGCGAGCAGATTGAGGGTGGCAAGGCCCACGAGGAAACGGTCGGGGGCGGAGCCGTCGCGTTGGCCGAACGCCACATCGAGGGCTGCTCGCTGTGGGTCAGGAAGGCCCTCTGCGCGCTCCAGCAGTGGTTGGCACAGCTGGTGCAGGCCAGCGAACGCGAAGTGCATCTCGGCTTCCATGCCGGTCGCGGATTCGATCCGATACCCCTGAGCGGATGCTTCCTCCCGTGCGAAGCCGAGCAGCGCCGTTTTGCCGATCCCGGCTTCACCCCGCACCACGAACGCCCCGCTTCGCCCTGCCCTCGCCCGGGAGAGGAGCGTTCCCACTGCGTCGCGCTCGGTGCGCCGGCCCAACAGATCCGCCAGTGTCGCCTCCTCGTCGGAGCGCGTCGGCACTCGTTACTAGGCAATTCTGACCGATGCGAACCGCCGGTGCCAGGTGTACTCGGCCGTCGTGCGCAGACGGGCAGTGGTGTGTTCTACCGACGCGGTGCGGGCGACGCGTGCCTGAGCCTGAAGGGGCGGCACAAGCCGCGGCATCCCAGGAAGGGGACGAGAACATGGGATTCATCACGGTCGGCACCGAGAACAGCACCCCCGTCGAGCTCTACTACGAGGATCAGGGCGCAGGTCAGCCCGTCGTCCTCATCCACGGCTATCCGTTGAACGGTCACAGCTGGGAGCGTCAGACGAGCGAGTTGCTCGCGGACGGATACCGGGTCATCACCTATGACCGCCGAGGCTTCGGTCGGTCGTCGAAGACAGGGGCCGGGTACCGGTACGACACGTTCGCCGCCGACCTGGAAGCCGTGCTGGAAGCGCTCGATCTGCGCGATGTCATCCTCGTGGGGTTCTCCATGGGAACCGGCGAGCTCGCCCGCTACGTCGCGCGGTACGGCCACGAGCGGATCGCGAAGCTCGCCTTCCTCGCCTCGTTGGAGCCGTTCCTCGTCGCCCGCGACGACAACCCGGAAGGACTGCCGCAGGAGGTGTTCGACCGAATCGAAGCCACCGCGATGCAAGACCGCTACGCCTGGTACACGCAGTTCTTCTCCGACTTCTTCAACCTGGACGAGACCCTCGACATCCGCATCAGCCCCGAGGTCGTGACGGCGAGCTGGAACGTCGCCGTCTCGAGCGCTCCCGTCGCCGCCCACGCGGTGGTCTCCTCGTGGATCGAGGACTTCCGCAGCGACGTCGAGGCGGTGCGGTCAAGCGGAAAGCCGACCCTGATCCTGCACGGCACAGCCGACAGGATCCTCCCCATCGACGCGACCGCCCGCCGCTTCCGCCGCGCGCTGCCCGAGGCGCACTACATCGAGATCGAGGGTGCGCCGCACGGCCTGCTCTGGACGCACGCCGATGAGGTCACTGCCGCGCTGCGGTCATTCCTCGATGCGACGGGCGCTGAGCTTCCCGCGATCCCCGACGAGGTCGAGGTCGCCGGCGTCGCCGGATGACCGGGCTCACCGAAGGAGACGACCATGAACGAGCAGACAGCCGTCCCGGGCACACCGACGGTCATCGACCGCGAGCTCTCGCCGAACGGTCCCACAGCAACGCCGGACGGCCGGCGCTCGGAACAGGTGGGTGCTGTGAGTCTTGCCGCCGCGATCGGGGGCATGCTGCTGGGTGTGAACGGGCCGCGACTGCGGTGACCGCGCGTCATCCAGAACCCTTGCGTGAGACCGATCATGGCCTGGAGCACCCGAGAACTCGCAGAACTTGCGGGGACCACCGTGAACACCGTCCGGCACTATCACCGGCTCGGGCTGCTCGATGAGCCTGTGCGCAGGCACAACGGATACAAGCAGTACGAGGTACGGCATCTTGTGCGTCTGCTGCGGATCCGCAGACTCGCAGACCTGGGTGTGTCGCTCTCGCAGATCGGCGCGGACAGCGCGGGGATGCCTGATGCCCTGCGCGAGCTGGATGCGGAGCTGGCCGCGAGCATCGAGCGCATCCGCCGGGCGCGTGCCGAGATCGCCGAGATCCTGCGCGACGACGCACCCGCCGACGCACCCGCGGGGTTCGCGTCCGTCGCGGCGCATCTGTCGGAGTCCGACAGCTCGATCATCCACATCTACACCCGGCTGTACGACGAGTCTGCGCTGGCCGATCTGAGGCGCATGGTCGAAGTGGATGCCGAGACGGGCGCGGTCGGGCAGGAGATCAGCGATCTTCCTCCGGACGCGGACGAGGCGACCCGGCAGCGGCTTGCGGAGCGACTGGCCCCGACCCTTGCGCAGAACCTCATCGACTATCCGTGGCTGGCCGATCCCGCGGGGCGCTTGGCCAAGAGCGCACGGGTGACACAGCAGACGTTCATCGATGCGGTGCGCGAGCTGTACAACCCCGCGCAGATCGATGTCTTCTCACGCGCCGGCCTCCTCGCTCACGAGCAGCTGCACGAGGCCGATGCCACCGATGGCGAAGCCTTGTGACGGCTTCCGCCTGCACGACTTGACCTGGTTCTGACAACACAGTGTCGACTGCCAATCAGGGATCGCCGGACTCGGCGCTCCCCTAAAGCCCAAGGAGGCTCCGCCATGAATCCCATCCAAGAACTCATCACCAACTTCCAGGCCCTCGTCGCCCAGGTGCCCGAGATCGTGCAGCCGTTCATCGTCATGCTGGCCGGCGCGATTCCGTTCATCGAGGGCGAGGGTGCCGCCGTCATCGGCATCGCCGGCGGCATCCCACTCATCATCGTCGCCATCGCCGCGGCGGCCGGAAACTTCCTCTCCGTGCTGCTCGTGGTGATCTTCACATCGCGCGCGCGCTCCGCCGTCGTCAACCACACACGCGCCCGGCGCGAGGCGCTCGTCGGCGCCGGAGGTGTGGGCGTGATGAGCGACGACGGGCGACTCGAGGGCACGGATCTGGCGCCCGTCAAGCCCGAGTCGAAGGGCCGTCTGCGATTCAAGCGGTGGCTCGTCCGCTTCGGCGTCCCGGGAGCCAGCATCCTCGGACCCCTTGCGATCCCGACCCAGTTCACGTCGGCGTTCCTCGTCGCCAGTGGCACACCTCGCAGGTGGGTGCTTCTCTGGCAGGCCGTGGCGATCGCGCTCTGGACGACCGTCGCCACCGTCTCGGCGTGGGCGGCTCTGACGTTCCTCGTGGGGGTGTGATCACGTGATGGCTCAGCAGCCTGAAGGCCCCCGCGCCGAGCGCGGCGCGGAGACGCACGTCGGGACTCGCTCCCTCGATGCTCCCACCCTGGCCGAAGACCTCCTACTCCTCCTGTTCCAGCCCGATTCGGGCACGATCGCCGGCGAGAACACCCTCTCCTACGTGCTGGCCGGAGCGGTGCTGGCCGACCTCGCCGCGGGCGAGCACATCTCAGCCGCACCGTCACGGATGGGGTTCCTGAATGTCGAGGCGGTCGAGCGGCGGGCACCGACGGACCGGATCCTCCGCTCGGCCTGGGATTACGTCGCAGCCCGACCCCGTGGCGTTCAGACGGTGCTCGCCGCCATCGGCCCCACGCTCCGCGAGCCCCTGCTGGAACGCCTCCTCACGCGTCGCGACCTCCGCCAGGAGAGCCGCACCACGCTCGGACTGTTCAAGACGACCGTGATCGTCGAAGGGGGCAACGGGCGGAGGGCGCGGATCCTCTCCGACGTGCGAGAAGTGCTCGCAGGCGGAGCGGAGCCGACCCCCCGATCGGCGGCGCTCTCTGCCCTGCTGTGGGGAAGCGGCACACTCCCCCAGTTCGATCCCACTATCCCCTGGACTTCGGAGGTCATCGCCCGCGCCCAGGAGCTCGAACGCGGGAACTGGGGCGCCGGGGCCGCTGCGGAAGCCGTCACCCGCACCATGACGGCGATCATCGCCGGCAGCGTCCTCGTCGCTGCCGCGGCGCGTCCCCAGGGATAGGCCCCGGCGAGCTGCGAAGGGGGTGTTGCTCTGTGGCCACGGAATGCGGCGCCCTGGCGCCTATGACCGCAGGTGGCGAGGTGGAGTGGACCGTCGAGCGGCACCTGACTGGTCAGCCCGCGTTCGCTATCTACCTTTACCGGCAGTTCATCGCCGCGGTCGAGACCATCGGACCCTTCACCTACCCGGTGAGCAAGACCACGATCACTCGGAAAGGCGAACGCCGCGGGTTCGCGGGCGCACGACCGTTCCGGCAGGGCGTTCGCTGCTATCTCGACCTGCAGCACGAGACGGGACCAGACGGCGCTTCGCTACTGGAGTTGCCGAGCGCCTCGCACATCGGCGACGCGCCGCCTGCGGAGTGGACGGCCCAGTGACGGCTCTCATCCCTCAGCAGCCGCTGCGCCCACGCGAACTCACAGAGCACCGGTAGATCCCGAGACGACGGACGAGATGTGGACGAGCCATACTTCACGGATCGGGGTAAGGAGGCCGCACTCGGCGCATATGGGGAACCGTAAGGCGACCATGCGCGTTCTCGCTCATCCCTATTCGAGCCTCGCGCGAAGAAGGAGGTTGGGGGTACGGGCGCTTCGGCGTGCGTTAGGCGCCCCGTCCGCAAACGCTGCGAGTCGCCGTCACCTCGCGTGGGCTGAGTTGCCGACCGGTTCAAGAGTCGATTGGGCTCTCTTCACTCGTTGACGCCGCCGACGCGCGCTGGCACCGTCGCTCCGCTCGAACAGAACGAGGAGGATCACCAGAAGCGTGTGAACCACCGCGTTGACGTATCGGTGCTCGTCCACCTTTCGGATCCAGACTCGACCCTCGTCGCTCGTCATCATCACGTACCGAGCGATGGCGTTGCGGGGCACGCCTTGGACAACGTGCTGAGTCTCGGTGCCGGGCGCAAGCATGGCCGGCCGGCCGTTGGCGCTGATGATCTCCGACCCATAGCCTCCGCGCGCGTCGGGGTAGAAGAGTAGTGGCGCGTACACCGCCCTCGATCCCCGGTTGCAGACGTGGACGGTGGTCTCTAGGCGCACGCCCTGCTCACGGTCCGGAACGTCGCGCCACGAAAGCCATGTGATTAGGTCATCGACGCTCTTTCGGCGGCCGATCGATCTCTCGCGAGCAAACAGGCCGATGCCGAGCAAGAGCGCACCCACGGTACCAATCGCCGCGACCCACTCAGCCACGCTTCCCCAGTCCATGCTCGAAACGTACTTCAGGGCAGCGACATCGCGGCAAAGCAAAACCGCAAGTTGCGTCCCCGCAGAAGCGATCCACATTCGGGCCTGGCGCGGTACGGTAAAGGATCCGTCGTCTGGCGGACACGCGAGCTCTCACCCGCAGCCAGCTACATGAACTGGGCCAGGTAGCAGGCATGATCACGACCAACGAGGAACCCGAAAAGTTCGCCAAGGCCTGTTTGAGCCTCACCCGGTGGCGGCCGATCGCACGGCGATGGCCGTGTCGAGGAACGAGGCAATCTGAGTAGCGGCGGCGGTGTGGTTCAAGAAGGTAGACCACTTACCGGTGGCCTTAGCCTCGATCCACCGATGAACCTTGGGTGGGCCGGGGCTGCGTGATCGCCGCGTGGTGACGTGTCGAGGGCAGGGGCGAGGTCCGGGCGTCGCATCCCGGTCGTCCACGTGGGTCCTCGGTCGTGCCGCGGGTGCGGCGGTGGTCAGCTGGTGGCTGGTGACGGTGGTGGGTGCGTGTTCGCGAAGAGCCGTGTGAACGCGTTCTGCCAGGGCCAGGTCTCGGGCAGGTGCAGCGTGACACGGCGCGCGGAGCGCGCCAGCCGCGCCGGGACGTGAATCAGGGTGCGGCGGATCGTCGCGGTCGTCGCTCTCGCCAATCGTCCGGCCCTGTCGGCGATGAGACCGGCTGTGCGGGTGAGGTTGAACGCGATGACGGCGAGCACGAGCCAGGCGCTGTTCGCGGTGAATATCCCGGAGGGCAGGTGCGCGAGCGGCCCGTGTTTGAGATCGGCGTGGACTTGCTCGATGATCGCGTGGCCGCGATGGGTCTTGTCCGCGACGACGGTGCCCATCGCGTTCTTGTCGGTGGTGGTGAAGAACGCGTGGTGCCGGAAGGTGTCGAACAGTGTCGGCTGCTCCACCTGTCTCGGGTTCAGGTCGGGGATGCGGCGCACCACCAGCCGCCCTTCGACGCGTTCCGCCTTCTTCCTCGAACGGAACGCGGTGAACGGGACCTCGGCGACCTCGGCTTTCGAGATCCACTGCCCGGTGGTCTCGTCGCGGATCGCGTCGGTGTACTCGATCATCTCCCACGCATCATCCGGGATGGTGGCGATCGCGGTCTTCACGGCGGGGTCCATCCGGACGGTGACGGACACGTCGGCGCCGGCGGTGATCGCGGTGCCGATGGTGGCGTGGCCGTAGAACGCGGAGTCGGCTCGCAGCAACGGTCGAACACCGGTCGCGGCGCTGGTGCGGCGCAGGACGGCGAGGGCGTCGCCGACGATCCGGGCGGCGCCCTTCGGAGACCCGGTCTTGCCCTGCCGCAACCGCTGAGCGAGGATCACCGGCGCCGACGTCGACGTCGATGCGGTGGCCAGTAGCGCGTTCAGCCCGCGGACGCCGGAGTATCCGAACCCGGCGCCCTGCTTCTGATACCCGTGGACCTCGATGATGGTGTCATCCAGATCCACCATCACCGGCTCACCCGGCTGGGCCTGCAGCAGCGGCGCCCGCGAGGTGAGGTTCGCAAACAGCCGGGATGCGACGGCGTCCAGTTGCCGGACGTGCCCGAAACGGAACTCGCGCAGGAACGATCCCAGCGTCGACGGCGCGTATGTCCGGTCGAACAGCCGCCCCATGCCGCCGTGGCGGAGCAGGTTCATGTCGTCGATCGAGTCCGCCCCGGCGAGCATCCCCGCCACCAGCGCCATCACCTTCGCGCCGGCGTTCGCGCCCTTGTCCGTCGGGACGCTCAACCGGGACCGTGTCAGCTCGTCGAGCCCCACGGAGCGCGCGAGCCGGAGCATCGGGACCAGACCCGCAGTCGACACGAGATTCGGATCATCGAACACTGCCGACACCGCGGCAGGAGCGTGCTTGAATTGCATCTACGAGATGCCTCTCGGGCAGGGTGAATAGGACCTTAGACAAGCTCTATTCTTCCCGGTCAGAGAGGCATTTCTGCGTCACAACGCCCACTCAGCACCCAGCCCAATCGGTGGATCGAGGCTAAGCCCGGAGGTTCTCTCCTTTCACAAGACCCGAACCGGAACCAACCTCATGGCCGGGTACACCTAGGCTCAAGCGTCCGCGCGAGGCCACCTCACGCGATGGCGGGCTGCCGTCAGCACACGACAATCGACAGAAGGAGTTCACGAGTTCAGGCACCGCGAAGGTGCCCGCATCATTCCCTCCGATCGGCTTCCGCAGTTCGAGCGGAGACCGGATAGTCATGGCATCGTCGCTCTGCAGAAACGGCCATTTGGCTTCGAATCCCGAGCAATCTGCTCAAACCGCCCCAGAAGGCCGCTGATCCCCGACCAGGTCTCCCTGCGGCGGCACCGATTGACTGCTCAGCGTCCCATTGACGGGCCACCGGGCTGAGCCGGCCCCTGGTGGGGCGCCGTGGGGTCGTAGGCCCCGCCCGGGTTGTAGGGGTCGACAGCCGGCGCGCGCCGCGGCTCCTGGATGCGGACTTCGGGGGCCAGACCGGAGTCGCGTGCGCGACTCATGAGGCGGGTCGCGGTGCTCTGGCTGATCTGGAGAGTGTCGGCGATGAGCTTCAGCGGCGGATAGCTGATCGCTGTCGCGACGCGATACACGGAGATCGCGGCGTGGAGGGACTCCATGGGCTCGCGCTCCTCCTGCGCCCGCACGCGAATGAGGAAATCGCGCACCGGTATGCGGTCGACCTGGTCGCCACCCTCAGTGCGGACGTCGACGGTGACGACATCGAGAGCTGACCTCGTCATGATCCAGTGCGTTCGCACCTCGCGGAGCACTTGGCTCGTGATATCGACGCCCTGCGCTTCGCGCTCGAGGGCAGCGAAGACGACAGCCGTGCGTCCGAGTGTGTCATCCCACTCCACGCGAACGGTGATCGTGCCGGGCACGTCTTGCTCACCCGACACACACGCGTGCCACGACTTCGGCAGTGTCACCCCGCTGCCGAGATCAATGCGTGCGTCGCTGAAGTCATACGCCTCGACGTCTGCCATGAAGCCCACTATTCCAGGTCATCGAGGATCCGCGAAGAAGAGTGTCGATCTTGGCTCAGACGTGTGGTACTTTGCGACGAAGGGAGACTGACAATGCTGGCTCACGGAAGGACGGGACCATGAATCGATCACAAGATGTCTGGCACTGACAATGAAGGATGCCGCGAAGCTCGTCGGCGTCGACTACCGCACGATCAAGCTCGGCATTGAAGCCGGGACCATCCCCACGGTCCAGCTCGGCCCGCGTCGGATGATCCCCCGCGTGCCACTGCTGCGCGCCTTCGGCGTCGACGCCTGATAGTCACCTACGCGTGCACTATTCGCAGCCGCCCGACATCGACACCGCCGAATCGCCGCCAGCCGGAAGGGCCCTGACGTTCGGCCGGGACCCTTTCGGGAGGTCACTCGTCGTGCGGACGTGCGGTCTCGATAAAGCGCTCGCGCGGCGGCTTACCGCCGGTACCGAGAATCGTTTCCTGCCCCTCCGTCGCGCGTTCGAATGCCGCATCGTCCGTTTCCGGCTTGGGCGGCCAGGAGGCATCGCTATTGTTCGCCATGTCACCTCCTCTCACAGCCCACGTGAGATAGCGACGGCCGCAAGGATGAGGCTGACGCCCAGCAGGCCAAGGCCCGCCTTGACCAGCCGCATGCGCAGTGAGATCCACGCTTCTCGTCGTTCGATTAGTGACAAGTACTGGTCAACTAGGTAGAGGCTGGCCGAGTCGACGTCCGTCTCGAGCAGTCGCTGCCGAACTCTCCCTGGCTTCAGCTCCTCGATCGACTTCGGGAAGATTGTGGCGATACCGAATCCCGCCGCCGCGATGTTCACCACAAGCGCCACGAGCACTTCGTAGGACATCGGCGTTGCTACCAAGAGCCCGGCGAACACCGCTGACGAGGCGATGAGCACGCCGGAGCGAGATTCCGTGTTCGCCATCCTTCGGTCCTGGCTCGCGAGACGCCGCTCGAGTTCGCCGAGCAACAACGCGAACTGTCCAGCGTGGTCAGCGTTCGGCTTGGACACCGGGACGTGACCCGCCTCTGGAGCGGCTTGACCACCGCTCCTGCGCAGGCGCGACCACAAAGTCATCCCCACAGCATTCCAGAACGCGCTGGAACTGCGCATGTCGGGCAAGGGGTCCCTCTACGGGTGGACGAACGTCCAACGTCGCGATCCCCAACCGGGCGATGCACGTGGGTGGCGCCTTCGCGCGGTGCCAATGCGATGTCGCTCCTACGCCATGCTGCTCTGGCGCGACGCGAATGTCGGAAGTCCGGTACAGGATTCGCTCGGGAGGTCACGATGACAGACGTCGTATCCGCAGCGGGATCCCTCTCGGCTGCGCTCGTTTCAGGAAGGATGACGGAGTCGCAGCTTCGATGGAGCCGCCGCCATGCCAGCGGGACGGCGCTCATCCATGCGCTACTGCCGATCAATCGGCTGCTGCAGCAGTGGGACATCGCCACGGACACCGCGACGTGGGCGACGGCCGTCATCAATTGCATGACGACCGTGCAGGTTGAGCGCTCCGCAATGCCGCGGCAGTGGGCGCACCTAGAAAGCAGCTTGCGGGCCGCGCTTGGCGAAGCTAATGGTCTCGGCCATGCTGACAGAATCTCGGTCTATGACTGTCGCGAGTTCTTCAATCCCGACCGCCTTTGGATTGACTTCGCCACCGACTATCTCAGCCTCGTACTCGCCGGTGTCGGCTATTGGCGCGAAGAGTCGTCTACGCGACGCGCGGGCAGAGTTCGGATCCCCAGTTTCGACCGGTGGCTGCAGGAGACCGGCCGACACTTCCCGGGGCTAGGAACGTGGCCATCCGATGAGGCGCTGAGGAAGCACCGCGTGGGGCGATCCATCCTTCCCTGATCAACTGATCAACCGTGGCTCGAGGGCCGGCCCGGCGGCATCCTCATGCGGGCAGTGCACGCTGGCGGGGCGTCACGGGCGGATGGGGTTGGTTCGTTGGGTCATCGTGGTCGTGCGGGCCTAGGAAGTTGCCCGCGCGCGTGTAGTCCGCGGGGCGCACCTCGAGAACCTGCGCGTCTCCCGAAGAGCTGCCGTACTGTTCCACTCGGCTTCCGCGAGGCCGACGATCTCGGCGAGTGACCCGTCGGCATCGATCGTGAACGCGAAGTCCTTCAGCATGCGGCGCAGCTCGTTCTCGATGTCGATGACGAACCTGGAAGGGCCCCGGACGGACGACGCGCCTGAATGACTTGTTCCGGCGCGATGGAATGTCTTCCTCGCGCATCCCAGCGGTCTTGAGCGTCTCAGCGATAGAGCGGTTGATCCGCTCCTCAATCGGGAGCATGACGTCGTTGCGCTGCGCGACCTGTTCGCGGACCTCCTTCAAGAACTCGCGCTCCGCAATGAGGCTGTCCATCACATAGGACGTGTAGCGACTTCCATCTCCCGGATCACCGAGGAGGTACATCACGGTCGAAACCGAGTCGATGAACTCGCGACTAACGGCGATCTGCTGATCCCCGCCGTGCCCATCGGCAATCTGGCGGATCAAGGTCTCCATGAGCTTGATCATGCGGGCGTAGTGACCTATGACGATCGCGTGGTTGCGCGGGAGCCCGTCGGCCTGGCCCTCCGTTCCGCCGGATCGAACGGGCTCGTACCTCGTGCGCATTCAGGACTCATCGGCATACCCCAGTAGCTCGTCGTGCGGAGACGAGTCCTCACGCCAGCGGATGCTCGCGCCGTCAGGCATCGTGCGGTGACGAGCCGTGGTGAGGACGAGCTCGTCTTTTGCTCGCGAGATTGCGACGAAGAACTCCGACTTCACGTCGTTGTCGTTGCCCCAGAAGAACTGGGGTTCCACTCCAAAGACGACAACCTTCTCGAACTCGAGCCCCTTGCACTTATGCACCGTCAGGATCCGGATGGCGTCCTCCTCCGATAGTCGGTCGAGTGCCGCAATCGGATCGCCATCGATCGCCAGCTCACGCTTGAAGGCGCCAGCCGCCTCCTTGATCACGTCGTTCAGCCGGGTCCCTTGTTGATACGAAGGTGACAGCGCGTTGAGCGACGGACGCGTCACGAACTTCAAGAACGAATTGATAAGTGGGCTCCACGACGCGTACTCGGCGGCGTCGAAGTCTGCCGCGCGCACGGTCAGGCGAGCGTCGCGAAGCAGCGTCCGTAGCTTGCTGTCCAGAACACCGTCGACCTCCTCAGTCCCACCGCGGGTCACGATGCGCACCAACTCGGTGTAGGCCGACGGTCGCCCTTCATCTGCAACGACGCGGAGGTAGTTGAAAATCAGCGCGGCAGCCGGCTCCGTCGAAAGGTCTTGAGACTGCTGCTCGTTGCGATACGGGATGCCAGCGGCGGTGAGATGCTCGCCAAGGACGCTCGTAATGAGGTGGGGTTGCTGCCGCGCCAGCACCGTGATCTCCCGAGGCGGCACGCCGGCGTCAAGCCACTCCTGGATCATCGAAGTCACTGCTGCTGCTTCTTCCTCGTCCGTCTCGAAGCGCAGGACCTGGAGCACTCCCTCGTCACCGACGAGATCAGCCTCGGGACTTGCCGCACCCGGATCCATCTCGAGGATCATGCGGTTCTGCATCCGTCGCAGGCGCGGCTTGGATCGAAAGTTTTGGTAGAGCTGCAGATCGGTTGCGCTGAAGTCGGCCGCGAACGTCGCCATGATGCCGTCGAGCGCGCCCGCGAAGCGCATGATGCGCTGCTTGGTGTCACCGACGCCGATGAGCTGCACACCAGTGCCGCCAAAGGCCTCCTTCAGGAAGGCATACTGCGCGGTCGTGGCGTCCTGGAACTCGTCCATAAAGACGTGGCTGTAAGTCTGCCGAAGTGCCCCTCGCGCATATTCGTTCTTCTCCAGGATCTCCAGGGCGAGCGGCACGAGGTCGTCGAAGGTGATCTGCTCGTTCTGAATCCGGGTGCGCGCGTCGAGACGGTAGTCCGGATTGAGGGCGCTCTGACCAGTCAGCGCCGGACGGAAGTTGTCGACAAGTCGCTTCGCGAAGGCGTGGAAGGTGAAGCTGTCGAACCGAGCGGCATACTGCGATCCGGAGCGCAGTCGAACGCGGGACTGAAGGTTTCGGGCCGCATCGACCTTGAAGGAGATCGCCAGGATCCGCTTGGGATACAAACTCGCGCCAGTTCGAAAGAGGAAGTCTGCACGCTGCGCCAGTAGCTCGGTCTTGCCCGCACCGGGCCCGGCGGTGACGACGACATTCGCTGTGGTTTCGCGAACGGCCTTCAGTGCGTTCGGTTCGAGGTCCAGTCCGCCGACCGGATGCCAGTCATCGGGACGGATCACTCGGGAAGCGCCCCAAGCTTCGCGCGCACGTCCGCTACGAGCCGCTCGAGTACCTCGGGAAGTGCTTCGAGTAGCTCCTCGTCGGTCAGCGCCGCCATCGCCCGAAGGTGCGACGCGGGCTTGCTCTTCAGATCGAACAGCCGGTGATAGTCATCGAAAAGCTCGAGGACGCCGCTCGGGAGGCGACTCTCGTTTGCGTGCGACTTGCCAAGCACCGCAGCAATGGTCTTGTCGTCGGGCGTAGCGACCGACTCCACTCCGTAGGCGCCCGAGAACGCCTCGAGCATCATGAGGTCGAGATCGACGGGGTGCGAGAAGTAGACGCCCTTCGCCTCGAGAGCGTTGACAGGACCCACGCCGCCAGCGATGCGCGGATCTACGAGTTCCGGGAAGTCGACGGCGTCGTTCCACTTCGGAAGCCCTTCGATCAGCGCATCCGCGTAGGTGCCTGGATTCAGCTTGTTGTACTGATTCAGCGCGTTCCGAACGCGACCCCAACCGCCCTGGTGCCGTCCGGAATCCAGGTCGAGGAGCGTGACGTGCGGGATCTCTAGCTCGTTGAGCAGTCGCCAGAAGTGATTGACGTGACGTCCGCCGAGCGGCACGACCGAAACCGAGGCATCGTCTTCCGCGATACCGGCCGCAGCAAGGACGCGAGGCAACACGATCTGCTCGCTGTCACCCTCGCCCAGTACGACCAATCGCGAGAAGTAGAGCTCCGGGAATGCCAGCACGGCTTCCCTCACGTACTTCGCGGCATCGTCCTTCGCCGTCGTCGGCAGCACGATCCGTCGCACCTGAGACTGGCGGTCGCCATCGAGGCGCAGGAAGCAGATCGACTCAGGATCGACTCGGCGAAGTAGGGCAGGCGAGTGTGTCGCGATGAGAGACTGCGAGTCGCCATGCTCCGCAGCCTCGCGAAGCTGTCGGATGATGCGGCCGAGGTACCGCGGAGCCAGGCTATTCTCCGGCTCCTCGAGCGCGATGACCGTGTGCACCGGAGGGCGCAGGCGGTGCTGATCGAACGAGGTCTCGGTGCCACCCAGCACTTCCCGCGCGAGAGATTGCCAGGCGAGGACCAAAGAGATGTAGAGCAGCGATTTCTGCCCGTCACTGAGTCGATCGAACGGAAGCGAGGAGCCAGCCGGGGACGGCGCGAACGAGACAGTGAGCTGGCGGAGCACGCTCTCGAGATCCCCACTGCCGAACGCGATTGAGGGGTCGGTGAAGAAGGCGCCCGAGTGGAGTCCCTTCCACTCCCCCGCGAGCTGGACACCGATGCTCTTGACGGCGTCGTTGTCGGCAAGCGCGTCGGTGAGGCTCTTCGAAAGTGTGTCGAGCGTCGTACGCTCAGCCGTCCAGTCCGCGGCGCGAAGCGCCCGCCCGACGAGCGATGCGGTCGTGTAGGCAATGTGCTCGGCCGGATCGCGGCGCGCCGGGAGGTAGTGCACCTCGATATTGGCGCGGTCGAAGCGCGACATGTCAGCTCGCTGCAGCGGCTCTCCGTCCGCATCCGCTTCGAGGATGTACTCGAGCTTCTCCTCGATCACGTTGTCGGCAGCGATGGTGGCGGTGAGGCGGACCCGGATACGCGGGACACCGTCCTCCGTGGCGATGCGCATGTGCGCAAAGTTGGGCGGCACCGAAGCGTGGTCGCCTGGAGCACCCGACTCGGGAACCTCGATATCCACCTCGATCCACAACACGGGACCAGTGGCGTGCACCTCGGCTGCCGTCTGCCCGTTCGGGATGTGGAAGTCCGAGTGGCGAACCTTGCGCTGCGCCGACAGCGGGCTGAAGAGTCGCGAGAGCGCCTCGAGCACGGCCGTCTTGCCGGCGCCGTTGGGGCCCAGCACGTAGGTGACGTCCCGCAGCGCAATCTCCGTCACGTCAGGGCCGAACGATTGGAATCCGGACATTCGAAGGTGGGTGATCTGCATCAGGCGTCCTCGTCTCGATGCGCGCGCGAAGGAGCTCGTCGGGACGAGCGAGCGGGTCGGGTTAGCTGGGAATGCTTCATCGGGTGGTCAATTCGAGCGCGTAGTTCGTGTTTCGCTCATTCTCCTTTGCGCCCCTAGTTATGAGGCAACGAACGCGCCGTGGCAATAGCCCAGATGTTGTGACTTGAGCAACGTAAGCCGTCCGAAATGGAAGAGCGGCGACCACGAGCGACGAGACTGTCGCTGCTCAAGTGGTCGCGTTTCTCAGCTGGCGGAGAGCACGCGCGGACGGATCCGGAGCGGGACGCATGGTCGAGCGGAGCGCGTCAGCAACATGCACCAAACGGCAGCCTCGAACACGGTGCCGAACTGCGCCCGCGGCTCTCGCCAGAGACGGCCAGCGAGTGAGGCGCCGAGACGCCCGGGAGAGCACCCGTGGTGCTCGATCCCGGACGGCTGGCGCGGGTCAGGCCGGAGCCTGCTTGGTGGTGCGACTGCCACGCGGGGGAGCCCTCCGAAGATGGCCTCGATCGCGCTCTGGTTGGTCTTGGCCTCGCGTTCGATCTCGGCCCGCACCGTCTCGGCCCGTGGAGCACCTTCGGGTCGGACTTGCTGGTCTCGACCCAGGCCTCCAGCGCCAGACGGATCTCCTCGGTGACGCTCCGGTCGTTGAGCTGCGCGATCACTTCGATCTGCGCTCGCAGACCGTCGGTGATGCGCACGCTCAGCGGGCGGATGGGTCCGAGAGCCGTGGCCGGCACCTCGGGCGGTTCGTTCTCGCTCATGCGAGCTTCCTCATCGAATGCGGCCGACGAACCGCGGATGGGTTCCTCTCGGTTAAGCCGCGTCCCGGCGAGGAGGACTGCTGAGTATGACGGCTCGCGTTCGGACGTCAATGCGCCGGTCGGCAGCGTTGCGAAAAGCACAACGCAATGGCTGTTCTCGCGAGCGTCTAGTTCGGTCATAGTCATAGACAGACATGACGAAACCCCACCCGACACTGAACTACTCCCGAGGCACCCGATGATGATCGACTACAACGTCCGCGACGACTGGCCGGAGAACACTCCGGCCTGGCTGAAGTCCCTGGTCTCTTCCCTCGACCGTCGTCACACCTTCTCGACCGTGCTGCCACTCACGGTTGTCGCAGAAGAGATTGTGCAGTGGATCGAGCTGGCGAGCGGTGTCGATGCATGGAAGAAGGGCGCCAACCGCGACTCGCTTGACCGAGATATAGCGCAGTCGATCGCGAGCGCGGGGGCGCATCTCAGTACCCACGTCGCTTCCGAACTGGCAGCATTCCGTGCCGCGTTCGTCGCGCTGTCCACGAGTGGCAACGCGGTCTTGTCCGAGCCTCCAGGGGCAACCCGAATTGCTCCTCAATGGCATGTGCTCCTCACGGCGACCAAAGACCTTCTCACGGCGCTCGAGTCGGACGATGCCGTACGCGCGAGCTGGGACGATCTGGTCGACGTCGCTCAGGACCGGACGCTCAATCATCGCGAGTATGCGCCCATCGCCGACTTACTGTTCGAGCAAGTACGCCGCAGAGGCCTTGAACCTGACTCGGCGTTTCGTGAGCTCGTGTCGATCATGGCGTTCGGCCGCGACGCGGACGACATCATAATTGGCGAGGCCACAATCACGCTCGCCGATCGGGTCGACGCGACGCGCACGTTCATCGCGACGCCAGCGACGCTCGAACCGGTCGCAGTCTGGCTCGGGTACAAGGGGCGCGCGCACGTTCAGCTCACCGCCGGCCGCGTGTCGTTCTACGAGCCGCTCTGGGCGGTGCCGAACGCCGAACCGGGTCGGCAGGACTTCGCGCACAAGGAAGAGCTCTGGGAGATCGTGAAGGGCGGCTTCACCTTCCGCGTTCCGGAAAAGATGGACGAGAAGCGCGACGTCGAGACACTCATCCGCGTCGACCTCGGCAACACCACTGCGGCCGGCGCCGTCGAACGAGCCGTAGCCATCGTCGATGTGATCTTCAACGTGGCGCTGCACCGATCAGGTGGGATCCGTCCGCAACTTGCGGAGCATGTCGTTGTTCTCTCCGGAGTCCCTGCCGGCTCCGGCCTTCGCGCGGTCTCGAATCACACGGGATTCCCCGACGACACCTATGGCGCAGGCATGACGTCGGAGGCGATCGAGGAGCACGGCCCTCGGATCGCTGATGCGCTGGCGCGCGAGGAGCTTCCGCGATTCTTGGCGGCAGCGATTGAAGTGCAGACCACGCTGGATCACCCGTTCAGCCGTGACATGGCGCTTCGAAAGCCGTCCGAGGCGGACATCAGCAGCGTCATCCCGCTCTCCGACCGGGTCGTTCAGCATGTCGCCGCCCATGCCGCGATCGATCCGAATGCGCTCTTCCCGCTGCTCGGCAAGCGGTGGACACACGCGCGGTGGCTCGGCGACCTCCGGCGCGCGGCGGGGATGTGCCTGCTCGGGGGCGGCGAACACCGCGACCTGCAGCACGAGCTAACCGTGGAGTGGTTCTCGAGCAATCCGAAGCAGCCCGGGATCCTTCTCCTGGCGGATCGGGCGAGTGACTTCATCTCGCTCTGCCGACTCGAGCACGAGCGAGCCTGGATCGAGCGCGTGTTTGCGAGCATCAGCGATCACGCGACCTACAGCGCCCTGATCGCCGAGTACGAGGCGGAAGGGGAAGTGCTTGAGGCCCGGCGCCGACGAATCCGCAATGCACTCGTCCACGGCAACCCGGCCACGTTCGCCGTGGTGCAATCGGCGCGCGAATACGCCGAGTTCCTCGGAGGCACGGCGCTCTACATCGCGTTGGAATCGTTCGTCGACGTGACCGATCCGCAGACGGCACTCGCCGAGCGAACGGGTGAGTTCGTCGCGATGCAAGGCGGCACCGACGCGGCTACGTACTGGCGCGATCGCATCCAGAAGGAGGGCTGGCCGCTCCCGGCCTAGTTGCCAGAACGCGCAGTCCTCGCAACGAAGAATCGGGGTCGGCTGCAAATGACCGACCCCGACAAGTTGCCGAGCTGACTGCAGTGAACTATTCGATGCTCTTGATGGAGACGCCAGTCCTACGCTCGGCGGTCTCCCACAGGCGAGCAGCGACCCCTTCGTCCGGAGCGCGCTTAAAGAGCTTCGCCGGTGCCGGTGCGCCGGTCATGCCCTTCTCGGGCCCGTAGTAGCCGCCCTGGGCGACGTCCGTCGGTCGCTTCGAAGCGACGAAGCAGCAGCTCGCTTCGTTTGAATCAGGAGCGGTGCGGGCAGAGCTGGTCTAGCGCCCAGCGTCCCCACGCGACCGAATGTCTGCGACGGGAGCAAGCGACGCATCACGCAGCCGTCCTGTGCTCGGCGTGCGCTGAACGCCCTCGCCCTGGAGGGCAAACGTCACGATGCCGAGCATCAGGTCTTGAACGTCTTGGGCTCGAACGCTCAGCACCTTCGCGATGTCAGCGAAGCCCTCACCCCGTGCACGCATGTCGCTCATGACCTGCGTTAGCAGGCTGGAACTCTCCGCCCGCAGATCTGATCCCGGCTCCCCGCGCCGGAAGCCAGCCATCGAGAGCTGCTTGGCGAGCGTGCCGTACGTCCACTCCGAGATAACGCCGAGCCGGTGGGCCCGGAGGTTGAGCGCCATTGCACTGACGCGCCAGCGGCGCTTGAGCACCATGATGTCCTCGAGCATCAGGTTGCCGCGAATAGCCCCAAGCACATCGGCGCGCGGCATCAGGAACGAACTTGCGAAGTCGTTGGCAGCCTGTTCTTTCTCCTTGCCCGGCTCGACGTTCAGCGACCCACCATGCATGACAAGGTGGCCGAGTTCGTGAGCCAGGTCGAAGCGGAGACGCTCGGCGGACTTATGGATGTTCAAGAAGATGACTGGTGTCGCCCCATGGCGGAACGAAAAAGCGTCGATGGCCTGAAGTGGCCCTCCTGCGGAGTAGACCTTCGCGCCCTTGGACTCCAAGAGCTGGAGAAGGTTCATAATCGGCGCCACCCCGAGCCCCCACGCCCCACGCAGCGCCTCGGCGGCTTGCTCAGGGGCGAGCTCGTCGTCGGAGTCGATCAGATCCTGAAGCTCCGGCACCGCGGGTTCGGGAGCACGATAGGTCGCCTCAATCCAGTCCGACAGCTCGATGGCGAGGGTCGAGAGGCTCCGTGCCGTCGCCTCGTCCTTCTTGGCGAGCCGAGAGCTGGCGCGGAAATGGAAGGCGTCAGACGGCGGCAGGCTCGCGACTGGGCGATAGAAGAAGTCGAGCGGGAAGTTGAGGACGCGGGCGAACTCGCGGATCAGCTCCGGGCTCGGCGTCTTCTTCATATTCTCGGCCTGAGACACCCAGGGCGGCGTCGTGCCGGCCGCGGCGGCGAGATCCGTCGCGGTCATCTGTCGAATGGCGCGCGCCATCTCAAGGCGCGCAGGAATGAAGGTGGCGCTCATCGTGGAACCTCGTCACCTTAGCGACGGGCGACGGTGAAGCCGTAGCCCTCGTCCTCTTCCGTCTCTTCCTCGAACGAGAAGGAGCCGAGCGCGAGATCGAACGCCGGGAAGATGATGCGTTCGTCCCAGGTGTCGATCTTCTTGCCCGACATGGACATCGGGTGCGAGAGCTCGAGAAAGACCATGCCGTCCCGCTCGTTGTACAGGAGGATCCACAGGTCATCGACCTGGAACTCGCCGCCATCGCCCGTGGGCTGGCCAAAGAGCGTCGCCTGGCCGTTGAGGTCCACGCGTCGGGCGAAGGCCACACCCTTGTCGTTCTTGGTGCTCGGGTTGCCCCAGCTGACGCCGGTGAACTTTCCGCCGCTGCTCACGACCAAGCCGAGCCGTAGGTCCGGCTGCGAGAAGTACGGGAGGTTGTCTGGGTCGTCGCGACGCCATCCGGTCTGAAGCAGCATCAGTCCTTCGTGCAGCGCCTCGATCGTGCGCATCCATCGCGTGTACTCCGGGCCGGACTTCGGAGCCGCAGGCGAGACAGTGCGCTTTTCAGCCGCACCGACCGCGACGGCGCGCTCGAACGGCGTGGCCTCGAGCCGCATTGGGGAGAGCAGGCGAGCGAGATCCTCGCGCGTCTTGGGGGTGTGGATCGCCATGTGCGCTTCCTCTCGCTGCCAGGTTGGTGACCCAATGGTAGCGGCGCCAGTGAAAGATTTGCTACATCGAGTTAGGTGCGGCGTGTCGCGTCAGTTCGGGAACGGCGGCTCGTCGCCGAGGATCGCTGCCGGGACGGCGGGCACGACAGCGAGACCGACGCGCGGCGCAGCGATCGTTGGGCTGGCGATCCGGCCCGAGTCCACAGTGCGGTAGACGACCCGGTCGCCATCGATGGTGCCGGCGTACTGACCTGACGTGTCGAAGACGTACCGACCTTGGATGGTGCCCAGGTAGACACCTGAGCCCGAGTGCAGTTGGTTGCCGCTGCGCTGCAGTGGGCGACCGTTCTTTGTATAGAGCTGAGACATGCTGACATTTTGCCGGTGGCCACCGACATCAGCTCCGCCGACTACGGCTGCGGATCGTCGAAGAGGTAGACCGGGATCTCATGGCTGGTCGGGTAGGGAGGCCGCCGGGTGTCCGGATCCCACTCCGAGATCAGCCGCGGCACCAGTTGCGGCTGTCGCCCCTCGTGCCAGAGGTCGATGCCTTGCGGCTTATCAATCGACGCGATGACAGCGGTGCGCGCTACCTCGATCTCCGCCTTCAGTAGCACCTAAAGCTCGGAGACCGGCGTCTGGAAGCGGTTCACAAACGTGTGCGGCGCCGGCGACGCGGTGGTGACGACGAGGGTGCGGTCTACGGTGACCGACCCGGCGTCCGAGGTCAGATCTGCCATGACGTACGTGCTCTCGTTCTCGCCCTCCGAGTGGGCGATGGTCTGGTTGCGGAACTTCATGACCTGCTCGTGCGTGGGCACGAGGTTTGACGGCACAGTCACGTACGACCAGAGCGCCTTGTGCGCTCCCTGTCGTAGCGCGCACGGAAGACGGTCCTTCATCAAGACGGGCGAGGAGATGTCGCGAGCGCCCTTTCATCACGCATCCGACCTCGCCCGAATAGCCCGCCCGAGACTCTCCTCACTGAGCGTCCGACCAACGAGCACCTCTACATCCCTATCCCGCGCCCCGAACTCGGCGCATTGCCCACTGGCCCCGCCACCATCGCCACCCCATGGTTCCTCGCCGCACGCCGCACCTCGGCCTCTGCCGCGCGCACCGCATCGTGCATCGTCAGCTCCGGTGTGCCGCGCTGCATCGACTCGGCGAGGCACTCGCGGGCTGCGGCATCCGTCCGCGCGGCGACGATCGCGACGTTGTGCAACCGCCCGCGCGTGAGGCCCACGTAGAGTCCTGCGGCATCCACATCCGGCCCGACCACCGACGCATCGGCGGTGTCGCCCTGCACACCGTGCACGGTGGACGCGTGGGCGAACTGCAGGTGCTCGCGCGCGTACTCGGTGGACACGCGCGCCACCTCGCCGCTGTCGCTCACGGAGACGAGAACCAGGTACTCGTCGCGGATGCCGCGCACGATCCACTGCGCGCGATTCTCGACGCCCGTGAGCCGGTCGTTGCGACGGGTCTGGACGGTGTCGCCGACAAGGATCCGCTGCTCGCCCATTCCCCACGCGGCGACGCGGACGTCGAGCTCGCCCTGATCGACGCGCCGCTGCTGGATGGCGTCGTTGATCGCGTCCGCCTCAGCATTCGTGCCAGATACCAGCGTGACCCGCTTGCCGCATGCGTGCCAGTCGAAGTACGCGTCGATCATCCGCTCACGCGCCGCGTCGTGGTGAGCGACCCGGTCGACGTGACCGTGTTCGGCAAGCTCGCCCGCAACCGCCAGTGCACGCTCGCGATCACCCGCATCCCGGAGCCGGAGTGTGAGCGCCGCGTAGTCGGGATCGCGGAACCGGTGCACCGTGTCGAGCTCGATCGCCGCGTTCGCGTGCCGGATCGCAGAACCCATCGCACCCGCATGTCCGACCGGCAGCGCCTGGTGTGTGTCACCCACGAACACCAGCCCGACGCCCTGCTCGATCGCGAGCTCGACGAGGACGTTCGCCGTCTGCAGGTCGACCATGCCGGCTTCGTCGACGACGAACCGATCGCGAGAACGCAACCCGTACTTGGTTGGTCCGCCGTATACGGCGCCCGTGCTGGGATCGACTTCTCCCACCCGAAGCCTGGTCCACACCTTCGCGCCGACCTCGTCGGCGCCCCATCGGTAGCCATGGTCCGGTGTCAGGCAAGTACGGCCGGACGCGCGGGGAGCTTCAAGGAGCGTCGGGCGCAAGTAATCATGGACGTGCTGCCTCGAGGCTCTCTAGCGTGACGTGGGCTAAGTAGCGTGGCCCATCCCAGGCCCGCTACCAGTCGAACCCGTTCGCAGTACACAATCATCGCTCAGCCCGTCAGCATCCTCCTGATACTCGGCGTGACGGCGCTCGGGCGCGACGGAGTGCCGTGACTATCGGATGCCGGATTGAGCGCAGCGAGAGATCTCGTGCCGTGAGGTCCGACCGCCCAGAGCCATGCGGACACAAACCGCACGGCAGTGACGTGCCTTCGTTCGCCCTCACTATGCTGACCCAGACAGGGCTAGAGGGCTCGCGCTGACCCTTTCTGACCGAAGACAGAGGATTGATGGCAACACAGAAGCAACTCACTGTGGTCGGTGCTGTGATCGTGCGCGAAGGAATGGTGCTGTGCGCGAAGCGAGGACCGGCTGGCCCCCTCGCATCACGGTGGGAGTTTCCCGGAGGCAAGGTAGAGCGGGGGGAAGCGGCACGCGACGCGCTGGCGCGCGAGATATCAGAAGAGCTCAAGTGCGCGGTTGATGTGGGCAGTGAGCTAACGACGACGACCTACCACTACGACTTCGCCGCTGTGACCCTAACGACGTTCTGGTGCGAGCTGACTTCTGGTGTCCCCCAACTGACCGAGCACGCCGAGGTGCGTTGGCTAAGGCCTTCAGAACTTGAGTCGCTCGACTGGGCGCCAGCAGACATTCCGGCGGTGCGCTTGATCGTCGCCAGCGGCGTTGCTGCCTAGTGAGGACGGAGCAGTTCGAACGAGTCACCGTCGCGCGAAGCGAGTGTGATTCCGAGATCAGCGGACAACTCCGCAAGATCCGCTTCTGCGCGACCCGGCAGGAGGATCATCGGCGTCACGTGCGTGTCGAGCCCACGCGCGTTGTGCGTGTAGTCCAGAACCTGCCCAATCGCCATACGAACGTACTCGCGACCAGTGGACTTCTTCGCCTCGACGACCCAGCCTTCGGCCTCGACGAACATATCGGGCTCGATGATCGCGCCCCCGACCGGCAGCCGCAGCCGGCTCGGCGGGGTGCCTCGGTCAATGAGCCATTGTCCGAAATCCGCCTGGAGTTGGAACTCGACTCGAGACACGACCCGATCCCCAGGGGGAAGCTGGGTCGCGTCAGCGATCACATTGACATCGGATGCGTCGGGCGGACTCCACTGGGCAAGCTGAGGCTTGAGCACCCGCAGCTGACCTGGGTTCGGCGCCAACAGCCAGGGCCGGGCATCGACGGGAACAAGGTTGAAGAGGATCGCGCGTCGCAATTGACCGTCCTCACCGGGCAGCTCATGAAACGAGCAAACCGGATCGCCGGTCGTGAAGGCACCGACGTAAGTCGCGTAGGGAGGAGCTGCGGTGAAGACGCGGATAATCCGTCCTTCATCGGCGGCATTCAGCAAGGCCTTGTTGCCCCGCGTGAACTCCTGGTCTCCTGACGTGCCCTCGCCCGTATAGGCGAATGAACCGTCTGGCTGTAGCCCTTCGAGTAGGTCGTACCCGTACCGCGAGCCGCGCGAGGGGTTGGTGAACACGAAGATGTCGGAGGTGCGACTGGATGTTGAGATTCCGTTCTGTTGCCCACCGCCATATTGCCGATGGAGCAAACGACGACGAACTGTGTCGCCAATCTCCAGCGACCACTCTGCCTCCGAGCCCTGGACATTTCGGAGCCTTTGCCGGACCTCATCAGCCTGAAACGCTTCGAGTGCCCAACGAGTTGTGTCCTGCGGCAGGGTTCCGTAGATGTCGCGAAGAATGTCTCGAACCCGCCTCTGGCTCACGCCTGCTTCCAGCGCGAGCATCGCTGGCGTGACAGGGTCCATGGCGTGAGCGTATCGGTTCGGGGACCCACTCGTGCCACGAGGGCCCATCCGACAATCGGCTGATCAAGCCGATTGTCGGATGGGCGCGGTGGTAGTCGTCGAACGGCTGCCGGAAGGGAAACCCTGGTCAGAGGCAAAAAGAGACTGTGCCCCTGGAGGGACTCGAACCCCCAACCGTTTGCTTAGGACGCAACTGCTCTTCCATTGAGCTACAGAGGCTGGCGGCATCCAGTCTATCTGCGCGCCATCCGGCCACGACGCGAGCGAACGGGCTCACGACGAGGTGCCAGACGTTCGACGGGAGTGCCTGGGCGGCACCAGCAGGCCGATGGCGATCAGGAGGTAGCCGAAGACCGCGATCGTCGGGAAGAACAGGCCCACCACGATGACGACGAGGTAGAAGGCGACGCCCGGGCGTCAGTCGCCTCGTCAGCAGGCGGATCTCGGCCGACCCTCGGTCGCTGCGGATCAAGCCGTCCTTCAACGCATATCGCCAGAGCGCCGACAGGACCAGGGCGATGATCCACAGGACGGCTCCGTAGACGGTGACCGCGACGCGCTCGTTGTCGGTCGACGTCAGGTTCTCCGCCAGCAGACGCGTCGGGAAGGGCAGAAGGGCGACGAACAGCAGCAGCACCAGATTCAGCCGCAGGAACCCCGGTGAGACCGCCGCGAGGTACTCCGCCATGGTGACGTGGCCGATCCAGATCGCGCCGATCGTGGCGAAGCTGACCAAGTACGCCAGGTACGACGGCCACCTCTCCAGGATCGCCGGAAGCAGCTGGGCATCGCCCACGAGCGGCACGGCGAGTTCGAGTACGAGCAGCGTGATGGCGATGGCGAACACACCATCGCTGAAAGCCTCCATCCGCCCGGCCTTCAGACGCAGACGCTGCGCCCTTGCCGAGTCATCCCGGCCCATGCCCCGATGCTAGCCACCGGCCGGCGCAGCCGGTACCCGTCGGCGTCCACGCACAGCAGGTTGCGCCGGCTCGCAGAGAGGGTGGGCGGGGCCCCTATCCGGAGGTCTGCGGGCTCGCGGACGCGACCGCTGCCAGCACCTTGTGCAGGAACGACCCCACGGTGCGCGCCTCCAAGTCCGTCAGTTCCGCGGCGAGGGAGCGCAGGCGCGTGGTGAGCGGGTCGAGCTTGTCTGGATCCATGTTCCGGTCGAACGGACGCACCAGCTTCTTCCGGCGATCGCGGGCATGCGGCTCGATGTCGATCAGACCGCGGCTGACGAGGCGATCGAGGAGCGCGGTCCCGGCAGCGGGACTCAGATGCAGAGCACGGGCGATCATCGTCGGCGTGACCTCCTGCGTGTCGACCCGCTCGAGCAGGTATCGCATCGCCGAGCGCTCCGTGTCGGTCAACCCCGACTCCAGCTGGCGCTTGCGAGCGAGCTTCGCCTCGGCGAGCCTCAGCTGCTCGAGTATCTCGGCGACATCCGGGACCTCACTGCCGGTCACCTCGGATGATCCTCGGGAGTGTCCCATCCCTGCCTCCTGTCGACCAGTCGTCCACGCACAGTCTGCCCGACCTGACTCGATTATTCAACATCGAATATTTCAGTGGCGAATTGTTCGATGATGAAGTAAAGTGGGGAGTCAGTACTACAGATCGGATTCGCAAGACAATGGCCTATCTCTATTACGGGGCCGACAATGCCCCGATCGAAATCCCCGAGGCCCTCCTCGCTCACATCAAAGTGGTCGTCACGGCGAAGCTTCGCCGCCGGGAGAGCTTCCTGATGTCGTGGCGCCACGAAGACGGCACGGGCCGCTCGTCGATCTGGCTGCAGCCCGCCATCCCGCTGCGCTTCGTGTTCGAGAACCCGGAGCCCGCCGAGCTCGACCGCGAGCTGCTCACGAGCCTCGCGGAGTCGGCGCACTCGAACGGCGGACTCACCTTCACGCTTCCGTCGCCCTCCACTGTCGACGCCGCTCCCTCAGCTGCCGATGCCGCGAGCGATGCTCCCGAAGAGCGGGCACTCGAGTTCGCCATGGCGGGACCCGCACGCTGACCAGCCTCGGCGTCAGCGCGAACATGGGAATCCCCTCCGAGTGATGGCCGCGCGGTTGCGTCGGCCTCGGATTCTCGGAATCGTGGCCGGTCGGTCACGAAAGGAGAGCATCATGCTCACGATGACGGAGAACGCGGCCACCGCCGTGAAGGGAATTCTCGCGCAGAACCCCGGGAACGACGATGCGGGTCTGCGGATCTTCGGTGCGGACGACCCCGGTGCCGGGTTCGCCCTCACCGTCGCCACCGCCGAGGAGACGGACGAGGTCGTCGAGACCTCGGGTGCCCGTGTGTTCCTCGACCCGGCGGCATCCGCCGCCCTCACCGACCGCGTCCTCGACGCCAAGGTCGACGACCAGGGCGGTGTGCGGTTCGAACTGGCCGAGCAGGCCTGACAGCTCCCCCGCGAGGGGTCTGCAAGGGTCCCGGTGCTTCTGGCACCGGGACCCTTTTTCGCGCCCGCACGCGTCGCTACGCTCGGGAGCACGTCGATCGACGGAGGTGCGCGGGTGAGCTGGGAGCTCGGCGTCGTCATCGTGCTGCTCGTCGCGGCGATCGCGATGTTCGCGGTGGGCAGGCCGCGGATGGACGTGGTCGCGGTGCTCATGATCGTCCTGCTGCCGCTCACCGGCATCCTGACCGTCCCCGAGACGCTGGCCGGCTTCGCCGATCCCAACGTCGTCCTGATCGCCGCGCTGTTCGTCGTCGGCGCCGGCCTCGCCCGCACCGGCGTCACCTACCGGCTCGGTGATTGGCTCTCGCGCCGGGCGGGCACCAGCGCCGCGCGTCTGATCGCGCTGCTGATGCTGTCGGTCGCGCTGCTGGGGGCGGTGATGAGCTCGACGGGCGTGGTGGCCATCTTCATCCCGGTCGCCCTCAGCATCGCCGCACGCACCGGGATCTCACCGCGGCAGCTGCTCATGCCGCTGAGCTTCGCCGGACTCATCAGCGGCATGATGACCCTCATCGCGACCACGCCGAACCTCATCGTCGACGGCGAACTGGCCCGCAGCGGCTACGGCGGCTTCGGGTTCTTCAGCTTCACGCCGTTCGGCCTCGTGATCCTCGCCCTCGGCATCGGCTACCTGCTGTTCGCGCGCCGCTGGCTGGGCGACGACGACCCCACCGCGGCGCGAGCACGGAACACCTTCCAGAGCCTGCTCGCCGACTACGGCGTCGACGGACGGGCGCACCGCTATCGCGTGGAGGCGCGGTCACCGCTCATCGACGCCGCCTTGGCCGGTCTCGACCTGGGCGACGGGCACTCCCGGGTGCTGGCGCTGGAGCGCCGGCGTCTGCTCGGGCGCACGGTGCGGGTGACCTCCGACGACGCGACGGTCAAGCGTGGCGACGTCCTGTTCGCGGTGGGAACGCTGCCGGAGGGCGAGGCGGAGCGGCTCCGGCTCGAGCCGCTCGGGACGACAGACGAGTTCTTCGACGCCAACGCGCGCCAGATCGGCATCGCCGAGATCCTGATCGGGCCGGGGTCCGCGGCGATCGGCAAGAGCCTGAGCGAACTGCGGTTCCACGCGGCGACCGGCCTCGTCGTGCTCGGCGTGCGGCACGCGGGTCACATGGTCGGCGACCGGTACGGCCAGGAGCGCCTCGCGATCGGCGACACGCTGCTGGCATCGGGGGCGTGGGACGCCTTCGAGAAGATCGGCGCGTCGGAGTCGGGCTACATCGTGCTCGACCTGCCCGCCGAGGTCGACGAGGTCGCTCCCGCCGCGAACCAGGCGCCCTTCGCCATCGCCAGCGTGCTGATCATGGTCGTGCTCATGGTGACCGGGATCGTGCCGAACGTGATCGCCGCGCTGATCGCCTGCCTGCTCATGGGCGTCTTCCGGTGCATCGACATGGCCGGCGCGTACCGGTCGATCCACTGGCCGACGCTGCTGCTGATCGTGGGCATGCTGCCGTTCGCGCAGGCGCTCGAGGTCACCGGCGGCGTCGACCTCATCGTCGACGCGCTGCTGGGCGCCATCGGCGGCCTCGGACCCCACGTGCTGCTGGGCGGGATCTTCGTCCTCACCGCGGTGATCGGGCTGTTCGTCTCCAACACGGCGACGGCGGTGCTGATGGCGCCGATCGCGATCTCGGTGGCGGTGGAGGCGGGCCTGTCGCCGTATCCGTTCGCGATGATGGTGGCGCTGGCGGCATCCTCTGCCTTCATGACCCCCGTCTCGTCACCGGTCAACACGCTCGTGGTCGAGCCGGGCCGCTACCGGTTCGGCGACTTCGTGCGGGTGGGGGCGCCGTTCGCGGTCGTGGTGCTGCTGGTCAGCGTCGTGCTCGTTCCGCTGCTGCTGCCGTTCTGAGTCTCACTGGAAGTCGCGCGAGCGGTGCCGCACCCCGATGCGCAGATCTTCGAAGCCGTCGGCGAGCACGTTGGTCACACCCTCGGGCGAGCGCTCCAGCATGCCCCGCACGATGAGCGCGGGCGCGTCGCGCACGAGCCGCCGGTGCCGGTTCCACAGGCCGATCGAGCAGATCACGTTGACGAGGCCGTGCTCGTCTTCGAGGTTGAGGAAGGTGACCCCGGATGCCGTGGCCGGCCGCTGCCGGTGGGTGACCAGTCCCGCGACCTCGATGCGGCGCCCGGTCTCGTGGCTGCGCAGCTCACGCGAGGTCAGCACGCCGCGGGCGTCGAGGCCTGAGCGGTAGTGGGTCATCGGGTGATCGTCGGTGGAGACGCCCGTCGCCCACAGATCGGCGGCGAGCCGCTCGTAGCTGCTCGGATCGGTGAACAGGGGCGGCTGCACTGCGATCATCGAATCGGGCAGGTACACGCTGCGGTCCTGCGCGGCCGACCCCGCGAGCCAGATCGCCTCGCGCCGGGTCAGCCCGAAGCACTCGAAGGCCCCCGCGGTGGCGAGGGATTCGAGCTGGGTCTGGGTGACATCGGTGCGCCGCACCAGATCGCGCATGTCGCGGAACGGGCCGTCGGCCTCGCGCGCCTCGACGATGCGCTGCGCGGCCGCCTCGCCGACGCCCTTGACCGCGGCGAGGCCGAGCCGCACGGCGAAGGCGCCGTCGCGGCGGTGCGCGGCGGACTCGTCCGGCGCGTCGGGGTCGAAGTCTCCGACCGGAGGCTGGTGCGGATCGAGGCAGGCATCCATGCCGGTCGGCCCCTCGACAGGCTCGGGGGCCGGATAGCCCACCTCGGGGGCCGGATGGTTCACCTCGGGGAGCGGATAGCCCACCTCGGGGACGGGATGATCCGCCTCGGGGGCCGGATGGTCGACACCGATGCCGCGAGGACGGAGCGGGATGCCGCCGGCCGAGGCTGGCACGGGTCTGGCGGGCGACGGCCGCAGGTCGTCGCGGGACGCCTCGGCCGGCGGCATCCCGCGCAGTCCGTCCAGCAGATCCTCACCCCGCGGCATCCCACGCAGTCCTTCCAGCAGCGCCTCGGCGCCGGAGAGCTGGATGTCGGGCCGACGCACCTCCACGCCGTGCCGGCGGGCATCGGACACGAGCGTCGACGGCGAGTAGAACCCCATCGGCTGCGCGCGCAGCAGCCCCGCGAGGAACGCCGCCGGGTAGTGCAGCTTCAGCCACGACGACGCATACACGAGCAGCGCGAACGACAGCGAGTGGCTCTCGGCGAAGCCGAAGTTCGCGAACGCCTGGATCTTCTCGTAGATCGCGTCGGCGGCATCGCCGACCAGCCCGTTGCGCGCCATGCCGGCGTACAGCTTCTCGCGCAGCGACTCGATGCGCTCGACCCCGCGCTTGGACCCCATCGCGCGGCGCAGGAGGTCGGCATCCTCTCCGGTCAGGTCGCCCACCGCCATGCCCATCTGCATGAGCTGCTCCTGGAAGACGGGGATGCCGAGGGTCCGCTCGAGCACGGGCTCGAGCTTCGGGTGCGGATAGGTCACCTTCTCCTGGCCGAGCTTGCGCCGCACGAACGGGTGCACCGCCCCGCCCTGGATCGGCCCCGGCCGGATGAGCGCGATCTCGATCACGAGATCGTAGAACCGCCGCGGCTGCAGACGCGGCAGCAGGCCCATCTGCGCCCGCGACTCGACCTGGAACACCCCGATCGAATCCGCCCGGCACAGCATGTCGTAGACCGCCCGCTCCTCTTTCGGGATCGTCGCGAGCTCCCACCGCTCCCCCGTCGCCGCGGCGATCAGGTCGAAGCAGTACTGCAGCGCCGCCAGCATCCCCAGCCCCAGCAGGTCGAACTTCACCAGGCCCATCCAGGCCGCGTCGTCCTTGTCCCACTGGATCACCGTGCGGTTCTCCATGCGCGCGTGCTCGATGGGCACCACCTCGCCGACCGGCCGATCGGTCAGCACCATCCCGCCGGAGTGGATGCCGAGATGCCGCGGCGCCTTCAGCAGCTCGGTCGCGTAGTCGAGCACCCGGGGCGGGATGTCATGGTCCGGCGCCGACGACAGCGAAGCGCCCCACCGCTCGACCTGCTTCGACCAGGCGTCCTGCTGGCCGGGCGAGTGCCCCAGCGCCTTCGCCATGTCGCGCACGGCGTTCTTGGGCCGGTACTGGATGACGTTCGCCACCTGCGCCGCCCGCTCCCGGCCGTACTTCCCGTACACCCACTGGATGATCTCCTCGCGGCGGTCGGAGTCGAAGTCCACGTCGATGTCGGGCTCTTCGTCGCGCAGGCTGGACAGGAAGCGCTCGAAGGGCAGGTCGTAGGCGATCGCGTCGACCGCGGTGATGTTCAGCAGGTAGCAGACGGCGCTGTTGGCAGCCGAGCCGCGCCCCTGGCAGAGGATGCCGCGACGGCGCGCCTCGGCGACGATGTCGTGCACGATGAGGAAGTAGCCGGGGAAGTCCTTCTGCTCGATGACGGCCAGCTCGCGCTCGACGCGGACGCGATGGCTCTGCGGGGCGCCGGGATACCGCACGTCGAACGCCTGCCACACGAGGTGGCGCAGATACGACATGGGCGTGTGCCCGTCGGGCACCTCCTGCTTGGGCAGCGCCGGCTTCGCGCTGCGCAGCGGGAACGCCAACTCGTCGGCGAGTGCCACCGTGCGTGCGACGGCGCCGGGGTACCGGGCGAAGCGCGCGGTCATCTCGGCGCCCGAGCGCAGGAACGCCCCGCCGTGGGCGGGCAGCCAGCCGTCCAGCTCGTCGAGGCTGCGGTTGGCGCGCACGGCGGCGATGGCGGCGGCGAGGTGCTCGCGCTCGGGCGTGGCGTAGTGCACGTTGTTGGTCGCGAGCACGGGCAGCCGCCGGGGGGCGGCGAGGGAGGCGAGGATGTCGTTGGCCGCCGTGTCGAGCGGATCGCCGTGGTCGGTGAGCTCGACGTGCACGCTGTCGCGGCCGAAGAGCTCGACGAGCCGGTCGAGCTCGACGCCGGCGGCATCCTCCGCATCGGCGGCGAGGCCACCGCCGGGGTCGTACAGCGCGCGACGCACAGCTCCCTTGCGGCATCCCGTCAGCACCGCCCAGTGACCCCCGGCCCGGGCGGCCAGGTCGTCGAGGTCGTAGAGCGGGCGCCCCTTCTCTCCCCCGGCCAGCTGGGCGTGCGTGATCGCGGCGGCGAGCCGGTGGTAGCCCTCCTCCCCCCGTGCGAGCACGAGCAGGTGCTCGCCGGCGGGATCGGGGGCTCCCCCGCGGGCCGGGCTCGGGGATCGGGGCGGGCTCGGGGAGCGGTCGCCCAGGGACAGCTCGGCACCGAACACCGTCTTCACCTGCAGCTTCTCGGCCGCCTCGGCGAAGCGCACGATGCCGTAGAACCCGTCGTGGTCGGTGATGGCCAGCGCGTGCAGGCCGAGCCGCTCCGCCTCCTCGGCGAGATCTTCGGGCGAGGACGCCCCGTCGAGGAACGAATACGACGAGTGCGCGTGCAGCTCGGCGTACGGCACCGCGTCGGCGGGCCGCTCGATCGGCGGCGCCACGTACGGGGCGCGCTTGTGCGACCACGCCGGGCTGTCACCGCCGTCGGCGCCGCCCGGCCGGTCGGAGGGCCGCCGCCGGTCGCTGAGCGCGCGCTCGAGCTCGGACCACGGGACGGGAGGGTTGTGCCAGCCCATGGGTCACTCTTCCGTCTCACAGACATCGCAGATTCGCGCGAAGTCCGCAGATATGGGCCGGAACGGTGCGGAGTTGGCGCGAATCTGCGAACTCTGAGAGCCCCGCGAGGCCACAGCGGCCGGAAGCTCAGTCATACCGGCCCTCCAGCGTCCACTCCCCCTGCTCGTGCACCACGAGCCAGGCGTTCTGGTCGGCGTCGACGAGCTGGAAGCGATGCGCGCGGCGGGCGCGCGCGGCATCCCATCCCCGCTCCGACACCGGCCACGGCCCCGCCCACGCCTCGATCGCGCACCCCTTCCCCGGCTCCCGAGCCTGCCCCGGTTCCCGAGCCTGCCGAGGGACCCGACCCTGCCGAGGTTCCCGAGCCTGCCGAGGGGCCCGAGCCTGTCGAGGGACGAGCACGGCGGGCGCGGCACTGAGCCTGCCGCGGTCGTCGATCGTGACCGGGGAGCCGGCGGCATCCCTCACCTCCGCCGGACGCGGCGGCTCGAACACCGTCCCCGGCAGAGGAGCTGTGAGGCTGCCCGGCCAGGGGCGCCCGCGTTCGGCGGCCACCACGACCCGATCGCCCCAGGGCACGAGCACCTGCCGCTCGGCGAGCCACCGGCCGCCGCCCACCGCCGGGGTGAGCACGCCGCCGTGCCCCAGCATCGCCTGCACGCGGGAGAGGGTGTGATGCACCCGCTCGTCGGCGCCGGCGCCGAAGAGCGCGGGCTGGTGATGGGATGCCGCGTCCACCGCCTCGGGAAGGATCCGCACCCGGACGATGCCGCCGATCGCATCGGCGTCGCCCTCGGCCGGCTCGGGGAGGGCAGGGCCGGGGCGCGCGGAGCTGAGGGCCTGCACCTGCCAGCGCACCCGGTCGACGACCCCGGCCGCGTCGAACGATCCCGGATGCAGCCACACCCGCGCCGAGCCGGGACCGCGCTCGAGCTCCAGCTCGATGCGCAGCTCTGTGCACACGAGCCCTGCGGCGCCGAGGCCGGCGATGAACTCGTCTGCGGCGATGCGCACCCCGAAGCCCACCTGCTCGACGATCTCGAGCGGCGGCTCGAACGCGACCTCGCGGGCCAGCTCGGGCGGCGGTGTGCGCGGCTGCACAGGCCGCGAGTCCCCCCCGCCCGCCAGGGCGTGCAGCCGCGCACCTTGCGGTCCGAAGCGGTCGAGCACGCGGCCCGGATCCAGCGCCGCGAACGCCCCGAGGGTGTGCACGCCGAGCCGTGCGAGCAGCTCGGCGAGCTCGGGAGCGCCCAGGGCCGTGACCGGCAGCGGCGCGAGGAACGCCGCCGCCGCCCCCGGCGGGATCGAGCGCACATCCCCCGCGGGAGCGGTGCGCGCCGCCTGCTCGGCCGTGAAGGGACCGTCGGCGACGCCGGCGCGCGCATCGGCCAGACCGAGGTCGGCGAGCGCCGCCAGCAGCACGTGGGCGGCGGGCTCCTCTCCGCCGTAGTAGCGGGCCGGTCCGCGCGCCCGCAGCGCACACAACCCCGGACGGATCGGCTGGACTCCGGGCGCCGCCTCTTCGATGCGGGTCACGACCGGCTCGAACAGACGCTGGTCGCGCCCGGGGTCGGATGCCGCGATCCGCAGCTGCGGACAGCGCGCCTGGGCGTCGCGGCGCCGCTGCCCGCGCCGCACGCCGGCCGCGCGCGCGGCCGCGGAGCATGCGGTCACCGTGTTCGCCTCGACGACGGCGACCGGCTCTGCCTCACCGACGCCCGCCGCCGGATCGCGGGTCAGCGCGACGACGGGCCAGTCCGGGATCCACAGCACGAGGCTGCGCACGGGCGCGGCCTCCATCAGCCGGCTCTCTTCCCCTCGATGCGCTCGGGCACCGCGTCCGGCGCGGGCACCGCGTCCGGCTCAGGCGCCGCGTCCGGTGCGGGCACCGCGTACAG
>NZ_JBIQHX010000002.1:286929-294773 GCF_044508325.1 Microbacterium sp.
GCGCGGGCACCGCGTCCGGCTCAGGCGCCGCGTCCGGTGCGGGCACCGCGTACAGGGCGGGCCGCTCCCCCGCCGCCGCGACGGCGGCGATGCCCCCGCCGCGGGCGGGCAGCACGATGCGCGCCGACCGCGGCACCGGCCAGCGGCGGCTGCCCGAGGTGACGGTGACTTCACGGTCGACGAGGTGGCCGTGACCGCGGCCCACCCCCGACCAGGCCGGATCGCTCAGCGACAGCGTCGCCTCGGCCTGCGGCCACCATCCCTGCACGAGCAGCGCGGTGCCGCGGTCGCGCAGCCGGGCTGCCAGGCGCGCGGCATCGGCATCCGTCACCCGGGCAGGCGGCCGCACCGCGACCACCGGCATCACCTCGGCCACCGTCGCCACCACTGCGAGCCACCGCGGCCCCGGGTCGGGGATGAGCACGAGCCGCTCGAGGTCGACGCCGGCCTGCTCGACCGCCTCCGCACCGAGCTCCGGCATCCCGATCGCCGCGCACCACGCACCCGTCTGCGACGGACCTGCCATGAGCGCCATCACCAGCGCCGCCGAGGGCTGCAGCGCGTAGGCGGAGCCGGCTCGCAGCCCCCCGCCGGGCAGCAGCGGGGCCAGTATCGGATGCACCGGCAGCACCGGGGCGTCCAGGCGCCTGCCCTGCGTGCGCTCGAGCTGTGCCCGCAACGCGTCGAGGCTCGCCGCCCCCTGATTCGACACGTTCGCCCTCACCTCCACAGGATAGAACTTCTGTTCTATTCCCTCAACTGTGAGATCGAACGTATCTCCTCCCTCCGACACGGCCGGGCTCGGGCATCCCTCACGTCCCTGCCCCGGTCGAACGCCGGAGGATCACCCCGATGTCGGAGGATTCACGCCGGATCCTCCGACATCCGCGCGATTCTCCGACGAAGGCCCGCGCGACAACCAGGCGAAGGCCCGCGCGACGATCCGACGAAGCGCCGGCGCGGCTAGGCCGCCAGGGCCAGGTAGGGCTCCCAGCGCGGGTCGGCGCGCTCGGTGCCGCGCACGCTCCAGTGCCCGCCGCGCGGAGGTCCGGGCGTCGCCCGCAGCTCCCACGACATCTCCTGCGGAGTGCGATCGCCCTTCAGGTTGTTGCAGCGGAGGCAGCACGCCACGAGGTTCTCCCACGAGTCGCCCCCGCCCCGCGAGCGCGGCAGGATGTGGTCGATGGTCGAGGCGCCCCGGCCGCAGTACGCGCAGCGGTGCGCGTCGCGGCGCAGCACGCCCCGGCGGGTGACGGGCACGCGTCTGCCGTGGGGCAGACGCACGTATCTGGTGAGCAGGATCACGGCCGGGCGGTCGAACACGGCCGACGCGCCCCAGACGGGGTCCCCCTCCACACGCTCGACGACGGTGGCCTTGTCGTTCATGACGAGCACGAGCGCTCGCTTGAACGACACCACCGCCAGGGGCTCATATCCTGCGTTCAGCACCAGAGTGCGCATCCGATGTCCTCTCGAACGGCCGGGACGGATTCACGGTCATTTCGATCTGCGACGCATCGATCGGCGAGAGGGCTCCGGTGCACGAAAAAGGGCGCTGTCTCAGAGACAGCGCCCGCATTCATGCACCTCATGGCCGAGGACATGACGACCGAGCTCATCCATGGTGAGGAGGCCCGGTATCGCGTCCATCGACCGCTCCGCTTCTCTCTGCGTCCGCGTTTCAGGTTAGACCACGTGGGAGCGCACAGGGCCGCCGCGCGCCGCAGCGGCGCCCGGCGTGTCGGAGACGGATGTCAGCCGGCGTTGGCCCTGAGGAAGGCGATCGGGTCGACGAGGGACCCGTTGATCTTGACCTCGAAGTGCAGGTGGTTGCCGAACGCGCGACCCGTCGCGCCCACCAGTCCGATGACCTGACCGGCCTGGACGTGGGTGCCGACGCCGACCGTGCGGCTGCCGTAGCGCATGTGCGAGTAGAGCGTGCTGACCTTGCGCCCGTCGATCACGCCGTCGATGACGATCGCGACCCCGTAGCCGTAGTAGCTCTCCTGCGAGACGCGCACCACGCCGGAGGTGGAGGCGAAGATCGGGGTGCCGCCGGGTGAGATGAGGTCGACACCGTGGTGAGCGCCCCCGCGCGACATGAAGCCGTCGCCGATGCGGGTGATCTTCGCGAGCGGCCAGCGCACAGGGCCGGTGCCGGGGCCGACCAGGCTCAGGTCGATGTTCACCGAGGCGGTGCTGCCGAGCATCTTGGCGCGGGCGGCGGCGGCAGCGGCCGCCTTCTTCTTGGCGATCTCGGCCTCGGTGGTCGCCGAGTAGCTGTCGCGCTGCAGGACGCTGGACTTCACCTCGGAGGCGACGATCAGCGACTGCGCGCCCTCCTCGGCGGCCTGCTGGATGGTCTTGGCGTCGGTCTCGGGCACGAGGGCGCCGTAGGCGGGGATGCCGACGGCAGCGACCAGGCCCGCGACGATCGCGAGGGTGGCGAGGCTGCGCAGCGGGCGGCGCTTGGGCGCCGCGGGTCGAGTGGATGCCGCGGAGCGCTGTGCGGGGGCGGGTGCGGTGCGCGTGGCGACCTCTGCGCGGCGACGCGCCGGTCGGCGCACGCGTTCCCTGCGCGTGAGACTCGCCTGGGGGGCTTCGGGTTCCGTCGCGGGCGAATCGTTCTCTTCAGCCAAACCGGGTCCTCCGGCCCCTCCGCACTCGGGGTGCACCCGCTCGTCGGGCATTCGCATCGGCTTCGACCGGATGAGCGACGAGCGTTCGGGGCTGCTCATCCGGCTGTCCGTGGCCAGGCTCTCTCACCCGGGGGACTGTTCGAGGCTACCCGAAGGTAACGATTCTGTCACTTACGTGAGGACATTCTCAGAATCGTGTCGCCGATCGCGAGCGCTCAGCCTCGGTCGTCGATGAGGAAGATGTGCGAGGCGACCTCGACCGGCAGCTCCAGCGACTCGTCCCTGCCGTCGATCTGGACGAGCACATAGCCCTCGCTGAAGCGGAAGTCGCCGTGCGCGCCGGGCACGACGCCGGCGCTCTTGAGCTGCTCGAGTAGCTCGGGATCGACCTGGATCGGCTCGGCGAGCCGGCGCACCGTGCCCTGCACCGGGGCGTCGGTCTCGTTCATCCGCCGCACGAGGCCGACGACGCCGCGCTCGAAGTCCGCGGCGGGCACGTCGCCGAGCTGGTCGAGGCCGGGGATGGGGTTGCCGTACGGCGACTCGGTGGGGTGACCCAGCAGCTCGACGAGCCGGCGCTCGACCTGCTCGCTCATCACGTGCTCCCACCGGCAGGCCTCTTCGTGGACGTACGCCCAGTCCAGGCCGATCACGTCGCTGAGCAGCCGCTCGGCGAGCCGGTGCTTGCGCATGACGTCCACGGCGCGCTGGCGCCCGGCATCCGTGAGCTCGAGCGTGCGGTCCTCGGAGACGACCACCAGTCCGTCGCGCTCCATGCGGCCGACGGTCTGCGACACGGTGGGACCGGAGTGCCCCAGCCGCTCCGAGATGCGCGCACGCAGCGGAACGATCTCCTCCTCCTCGAGTTCGAGGATCGTTCGCAGGTACATCTCGGTGGTGTCGATCAGATCGGTCATCCCGGCCCCTCGGTCAAACGCGTCAGGCCAGCCTATCCCGGCGGCCGGCGGCGACGGCGGGCGAGGGATGCCGTGACTCATAGAATCGACGCATGCCCGATGTCGTCCTTCCCCGCGAACTCCTGCCCGCCGATGGACGGTTCGGGTGCGGCCCGTCGAAGGTGCGGCCCGAGCAGCTGCAGGCCCTCACCGCCCGCGGCGCGGCGCTGCTGGGCACATCGCACCGCCAGGCCCCGGTGAAGGATCTGGTGGCGAGTGTGCGCGCCGGGCTGGGCGAGCTGCTGCGGCTGCCGGCCGGGTACGAGATCATCCTCGGCAACGGCGGTTCGACCGCCTTCTGGGACGCCGCCGCGTTCGGCCTCATCCAGCGCCGCAGCCAGAACCTCGTCTTCGGCGAGTTCGGCGGGAAGTTCGCCAAGGCCGCCGCCGCGCCCTGGCTGCAGGCCCCCGACGTGCGCGAGGCGCCGGCGGGATCGCGGGCGCTGCCCGAGCCGGTGGAGGGCGTGGATGTCTACGCCTGGCCGCACAACGAGACCTCCACGGGCGTCGCCGCTGAGGTGGCGCGGGTGGCGGGGGATGCCGGAGCGCTCACCGTCATCGATGCGACCAGCGCCGCCGGCGGCATCGACGTCCGGGTCTCGGAGTGCGACGTCTACTACTTCGCGCCGCAGAAGAACCTCGGCTCCGACGGCGGGCTGTGGTTCGCGGCGGTCTCACCGGCGGCGATCGAGCGGATCGAGCGGATCGCGGCATCCGATCGCCACATCCCCGCGTTCCTGAGCCTGAAGGACGCGCTCGACAACTCGCGCCTGCAGCAGACGCTGAACACCCCCGCGATCACGACCCTCCTCCTGCTCGACGAGCAGGTGCGCTGGATCCTCAGCAACGGGGGCCTGGCGTGGGCCGGTGCCCGCACCGCGGAGTCGTCGCGGGCGCTGTACGAGTGGGCCGAGGCATCCTCGTACGCCACGCCGTTCGTGGCCGACCCGGCCGACCGCTCCCCCGTCGTCGTGACGATCGACTTCGACGAGTCGGTGGATGCCGCCGCGGTCGCGAAGAGCCTGCGGTCCAACGGCATCGTCGACACCGAGCCGTACCGCAAGCTGGGTCGCAATCAGCTGCGGATCGCGACCTTCGTCTCGATCGAGCCCGAGGACGTGCGGCAGCTCATCCGGTGCATCGAGCACACGGTGGAGAGCCTCTAGTCAGTCGTCGTCGACGGAGTCGTCCTCGTCGCCGGACTCGTCGCCGGACTCGTCGAGCACGTCGATGTCGACCCCGTCGACGTCGCCGGAGTGCAGCAGGGGCGATCCGTCCTCGTCGAAGTCCGCGGCATCCAGGTCGTCGATGTCGTCCAGGTCGTCGTCGGCGTCCGCGTCGTCCTCGCCGGCGGCCGCGGCCGCGGCCTGCTCCGCCGCGGCCGCAGCCTGCTGGGCGCGGTACTCGGCCAGGCGCTCGGCCCACGGCACCCAGTCCGGAGCCAGCAGCGCGCCCTCGCCGGGCAGAAGCTCGGCCTCCAGCACCGTGGGCTCGGCGCCCTCGACGCGGGCGACGCTCACCGTCCAGTACCAGCCGGGGTAGCCGCCCATGCGATTCTCGAAGCGCAGCGAGACCACGCCGTCGTCCTCGGCGATGTACCCGGCGGCCGGGCCGATCGTCGAGTCCGGGGTGATCTCGCGCAGCGCGGCGAGGGCGAGATCATGCGCCTCCAGCAGGCGGGCGTCAGGCGTCGAGGTCATCGGCCACCTTGCGCAGCATCGCCGCGACCTTGCGGCTGTGCCCGCTGTTCGGGTACCGGCCGCGGCGCAGATCGGCGCCCAGGCCGTCGAGGAGCTTGACGAGGTCTTCGATGATGATCGCCATGTCGTCGGCCGGCTTGCGGTTGGCCTTGGCCAGGCTCGGCGGCGTGTCGAGGAAGCGCACCGACAGCGCCTGCGGACCGCGGCGCCCGTCGGCGATGCCGAACTCGACCCGTGCGCCCTTGCGGGGCGGGGCGGCGCCGTCGGGCAGGGCGGTGGCGTGCAGGAAGACGTCCTGGCCGTCATCGGACGCGATGAAGCCGAACCCCTTCTCGTCGTCGTAGAACCTGACCTTGCCGGTGGGCATTGGAAGACCTCGCTGTGGATGACGCCCGTGAGGGCGGTGTGCGCGGGACGATCGGGACCCGCTCCTCCATCCTAGAGCGGGTAGGCTGGAGCGGATGAGCAAGGCACCCTCCGGACCTGCGGGATCCGCCTCCGACATTCCGGTGCGCCGCATCGACCGCGTCCTGGCCTACATGGCCCTGGGTCTGACGGTGCTGTCGGTCGTCTGCTTCTTCGCCGTGATCCTGGCGCGCCCGTTCGGGGTGACCGACTTCTCCGAGGGCCTGTGGCCCACGATCGTCGTGCTGCCGCTGGTCGCGCTGCCGATCGCGTTCGTGCTCATCATCGCGCTGCTCATCATGAACTTCGTGCGCCGCGCGCGGGCGAACCGGGGCACCTAGTCCGATGGACAGCCCGTCCCCGAGCGACGCACGCGGACTGGCCGCGCAGCTCGCAGCACTCGACGACGCCGAGCTCGAGGACCTGCTGCGGCGGCGGGGCGTCTCGCCCGCAGCGCCGTGGCGCGACTTCTTCGACGCCGCCGAGGGGCTGCTGGAGCAGGTGTCGCTCGACCGCGCGCTGGTCCGCCTGCCGCGCACCGCGCTCGTCGCGCTCGCCGCCGGATCGGTCGCCGAGCCGCAGCGCGCCGCGCTGACGGCGCTCGGCCTGGTGCGGCCCGACGGCACGCCGTACCGCGCCGTCGCATCCCGCGTGCGCGAACTCGCCGCCGCCCGGCCCGACGCGTTCCGCCCCGCCCCGGCCCCGTCCGAGCCCGCTGCGGCCTCGGACGTCGAAGAGGCCGCCGCCGCCGAGCGCGCGGCCCTGAGCGCAGCCGCCCTCGCCGACGTGCTGCTGGCGATGCTGACCGCACCGCTCACGCGCACGGGCGTGGGCGCGGTCTCGGCGGCCGACCGGCGCCGGATCGTCGAGCTCGGCGCCGTCTCGGCGTCCGACGAGCTCGACGAGCTGCTCGCCGCCGCCGACATGGCGGGGCTGGCGTTGCCGGCCGAGCGGGAGTGGCTGGTGACCGCCGCCGGCGAGCGCTGGCTCGGATCGTCCACCCCGGCACGCTGGGCCGTCGTCGCCCAGGCGTTCGCGGACGGGCTGCCGGATGCGCTGCGTGGGCCCGGCGGCATCCTCCCCCCTTCCGCCTGGGAGAACACGCACCCCCTCGATCCCGACTGGCCCGCCCGCGGCGCGCTCCTTGAGGCGGTGGCCGCGCGCTGGGGCCTCGTGTGCCCGTCGGGTGCCGAGCCCGGCTGGGCGCGTCGCCTGCGCACCGAGGGACGAGCGGATGCCGACGCGGTCGCCGCGCTGCTGCCGCCCGAGATCGACCGCGTGTACCTGCAGGCCGACCTCAGCGCGATCGCACCGGGGCCGCTGGCGCCGGCTCTGGACCTGCGGCTGCGCACCATGGCGACCCGCGAGTCGCGCGCGCAGGCGTCGACCTACCGCTTCACGGCGGAGTCGCTGGCGGCGGCGGTCGGATCCGGTGAGACGGCCGAGACGCTGCGGGCGTTCCTGTCCGAGATCTCGCTGACCGGGATCCCGCAGCCGCTGGCCTACCTCATCGACAGCACGGCGTCGCGGCACGGGCTCATCCGGGTCTCGGCCGGCGACGGGCACACGCGGGTCGACAGCGACGACGCGCAGGCCCTCGCCACCCTGGAGGTCGACCAGTCGGTGCGCGCGATCGGGCTGGTCCGCGACGGCGACGGCCTGGTCTCGCGCGTGACCCGCGATGCCGTGTACTGGACGCTCGTCGACGCCCGCTACCCGGCGGTGGCGGTGGATGCCGCAGGCGACCCCGAGCCGCTGCGCCGACGCCGGCTGGCACCCGACGCGCCTGCGTCGACGCACCCCCACGACCGGCTGCTCGCGACCCTCCGCCGCGCTCGGGAGACCGACACCGATGCCGCGTGGCTGGGCCGGGAGCTGGATGCCGCGGTGCGCGCGCGATCGACGATCATCGTGGTCGCGGCGCTCCCCGACGGCACGACGCGCGAGTTCACGCTCGAGGCGACGGGCCTGGGCGGCGGGCGGCTGCGCGGCCGAGACCGCGGCTCCGACACCGAGCGCACGCTCCCCGTCTCGAGCATCGTGAGCGCCCGCCCCGCCTGAGCCCCGCCGAGTCCGCACCGGTGCCGTCCCGGTAGAATGGACCCTTATGTCTGACGGCCCACTGATCGTGCAGAGCGATCGCA
>NZ_JBIQHX010000020.1:0-44091 GCF_044508325.1 Microbacterium sp.
GCTGCCCGCCGCCGCGGCACAACTTCGTGTCGATCCCGCGGATCCGCAGCGAGCGACCCGCGTTCGACCTCAACCACCCCGAGTCCGTCGACAGCGCTCTGAGCAGCGAGAGCCCATGAGGCCCAGGGGTACGGTTCAGGGGTGAGGATCTGGTCGCTGCATCCGCGACATCTCGACCGCATCGGCCTGGTCGCCTGCTGGCGCGAGACGCTGCTGGCGCAGGCCGTGCTGTCGGGCGATACCCACGGGTACCGGTGGCATCCTCAGTTGGAGCGGTTCCGGAACACGCCCGACCCGGTCGCGGCGATCAGCGCCTACCTCGCCGGCGTGGCCGCAGAGGCGGATGCCCGCGGGTACCGGTTCGATGCCTCCCGCATCCGGCGCCCAGATGCCCTCCCCCCGCCCATCCCCGTCACCCGCGGGCAGCTCGAGTACGAGTGGGCGCACCTGGGCGCCAAGCTGGCTCAGCGAAGCCCGGCCGACTCCGCGCGCTGGTTGTCTGACGAGCCCGCCGCCCACTCGCTGTTCACGGTGCGCGAAGGCGGGATCGAGCCCTGGGAGCGCCCCGCCGAGCGCTGACCGCCGCGCTCGTGGGCGAGCTTCGAGGGCCACCAGATGGCGGGCCCGATGTCGTACGTGAGCGCGGGCACGAGAAGCGACCGGACCACGAACGTGTCGATGAGCACCCCGAACGCCACGATGAACGCGATCTGCACCAGGAACAGGATCGGGATCACGGCGAGCGCGGCGAAGGTGGCCGCCAGCACCACTCCGGCCGACGTGATGACGCCTCCGGTGACGGCGAGGCCCCGCAGGATGCCTTGGCGGGTGCCGTGGGTGAGGGACTCCTCGCGCACGCGCGTCATCAGGAAGATGTTGTAGTCGATCCCGAGGGCGACCAGGAACACGAAGCTGTACAACGGGACGGCAGGATCGGCGCCGGGGAAGCCGAAGATGCCGTTGAACACGAGCGCCGAGACCCCCAGCGCGGTGCCGAAGGAGATGACCGTGGTCAGCACGAGCAGGACGGGCGCGAGGATCGACCGCAGCAGCAGCATCAGGATGACGAGGATCACCGCCAGCGCGATGGGGATGATGAGGTTCCGGTCGTGGATCGACGCGGTGTTCGTGTCGATCGCCGTCGCGGTCACCCCGCCCACCAGGGCGCCGGGCGCTGCGTCGGCGAGGTCGGCACGCAGCGCGAGCACCGTGTCCGCGGCGGCATCCGAGTCGGCGGCGTCGGCGAGCGTGCCCTGCAGGAGCACCGCACCGTCCACCACCGTCGGCGCCGGCGCCGGGCTCCCGGGCGGGCCGAAGGCGACGATGCCGTCCTCGGTCACGCCGGCGGTGCCGCTCGGAGAGTCGGCCGACACCACGGCCACACTCTCGATCCCGTCGGCGGCGAGCATGATGTCAGCGGCGTCGAGCAGATCCTCCTCCGCGACGACCACCTGCACCGGGCTGCCCGAGCCGCCCGGGAAGTGCTCGCCGAGTGCGGTCTGGCCGTCGCGGGCCTCGGAGGCGCCGAGGACGAGTTCGGACTGAGGCACACCGACGGCGTCGAGCTGTGTCACACCGGCGGCGCCGGCGAGCAGGATGATCGTCGTCACGATCCAGATGCGGCGCGGGTGACGGCCGACGGCACGTGCGAGCCGGGTCCACACGCCGGTCTGGCGCACGCCGTCCTCGGAGGCGACGACCTCGGGCTCGAACTTCGGCCGGCGCGGCCAATAGGCGCTGCGGCCGAACGCGAACAGCAGCGCCGGGAGCAGGGTGAGCGCCGCGAGCATCGCGAAGACGATGCCGATCGCGGCGACGGGCCCGAGCGTGCTGTTGGACTTCAGGTCGCTGAGCAGCAGGCACAGCAGGCCCGCGATCACGGTGCCGCCCGAGGCCAGGACGGGTTCCAGCGATCCGCGGATCGCGCGCATGGTCGCCCGCGCCTTGTCGGTCTCGACCCGCAGCTCCTCGCGATAGCGCGCGACATAGAGCAGCGAGTAGTCGGTGGCGGCCCCGATCACGAGGATGAAGAGGATGCCCTGGGTCTGCCCGCTCAGCAGGAGCACCCCGGACTTGGCCAGCCACCACACGGTGAGGAGGGCGGCGCACAGCGCGAACAGACTCGTCGAGAGCACGACGACGGGAAGAAGCAGCGACCGGTACACGACGACGAGGATGAGCAGCACGGCGAGCAGCGCGACCCCGAGCAGCAGCCCGTCGATGCCGGCGAAGCCGGCTGCAAGGTCGGCGGTGAACCCGGCCGGACCGGTCACGTGGACCGTCACGCCGGGCGGCGCCTGCGCGCGCAGCTGCTCACCGATCTGCGACACGACCTCGCCGATCTCGGCCTCCGAGTCCACGGGGACGAATGCCTGGACCGCCAGTCCGTCGTCCGAGGCGAGCGCAGGCGACACGTCGTCGCCGACTCCGGCGATGCCCGGCAGCGCTTCGACCTGCGCGGCGATCGCGTCGAACTGCTCCGCGGTGAGCTCGGCATCACCGGTGAACACGACGATCGCCGGGATGGCGTCGGAGTCGCTGAACTCGCCGAGGAGCTTCTGCACCTGCGTGGCGTCTGCGGACTCCGGCAGATAGCTGGTCTGGTCGTTGGAGGAGACCTCATCGACCCGCCCGAAGTACGGACCGCCCACGCCGGCCGCGATCAGCCACCCGAGGATGAGCACCGCCGGGAGGAAGATCCGCAGCCAGCGCGGCACCCGGTTGCGCGATCGCGAACGGGAGCGTCGGGTGGGAGGAGTCTCCTCCTCAGCTGGGGCGTCGAGGTGCAGTGTCATGTCGTGGGTCTCCGCGTCGGTGCCGGGTGGACAGCGCGGAGCGGTGGTCTCTAACCCGACATGTATCTAGCTAAGCTAGAAAAGAGACTAGCACGAAGATGGTGAAGTAAAATGACGAACGTGGCCAATCCGAGCGAGGAGGGCGCGTCGACGTTCGCGAACCTCTACGACGTGGAGGCGAGCGACCCCCGCAGCCAGCTCATCGATCGCTCCGGCATGCGCCCGGAGGACGTGGCGCAGATCGGCGAGCTGATGGCGGCCCTGAGCCGCCTGCGCGACGCCGAGAAGGAGCTTTCGGACGCATCCCTGCGCTACATGAAGCTCAACCAGACCGACATGCGCGCACTGCACTACCTGATCGTGGCCTCGCACACGGGCGCGGTCGTCACCCCCGGAGCGCTCGCGGCACATCTGGGCATCTCGACGGCGTCCACCACCAAGATGCTGGACCGGCTCGAACGCGGCGGGCACATCGTGCGTCGCCCGCACCCGTCCGATCGCCGGGCTCTGGCGATCTCCATCACGCCCGCGACGCACCAGGCGGCGATGGAGACCGTCGGACGCCAGCAGGCGAAGCGATTCCATGCGGCCGCGCGGCTCACAGCCGAGGAGCGCGAAACCGTCATCCGGTTCCTCGACGACATGACCGACGAGATCACGCTCACCGACGAGGCCTGGGCGCAGCCCGGTGCCGATGCCCCGGCGCCTGGAGCCCGGCCCTGACCTGACCGGCTCGGCTCAGCCGCGGCGGCCCCGATGCAGGACCGGGTCGACGACACCTGATCCGTGGTCGAGCTGGTAGTCCAGGTTCACGGCGGCGTTGATGAGCGAGAGATGACTGAAGGCCTGCGGGAAGTTGCCCAGCTGCTCGCCGGTGAGCCCGATCTCCTCGGCGTACAGGCCCAGGTGGTTCGCGTACGTGAGCATCTTCTCGAAGGTGAGCTGCGCCTCGTCGAGGCGGCCCGCCCGCGCCAGCGCGTCGACATACCAGAACGAGCACAGCGTGAAGGTGCCCTCGGAACCGCGCAGACCATCCGGGGAGGCCTCCGGGTTGTACCGATAGACGAGGCTGTCGGAGACGAGCTCGCGGTCCATCTCGGCGAGCGTCGACAGCCACATCGGATCCCGCGGAGCGACGAATCCCATCAGCGGCATGACCAGCAGCGAGGCATCCAGCACGTCCGTCTTGTCGTGCTGCACGAAGGCCCGGCGCTCGGCATGCCAGCCCCGCTCCATGATCTGGTCGTAGATCGCGTTGCGCTGCTCGACCCAGCGATCGACGTTGGCGGGACGCCCGCGCAGGCGGGCGAGCCGGATGCCGCGGTCCAGCGCGACCCAGCACATGAAGCGGCCGTATGTGAAGTTCTGCCGGCCTCCGCGGGTCTCCCAGATGCCCTCTTCGGGTGTGTCCCAGTTCTCGCAGACCCAGTCCAGCAGCTGGGCGACCTGCGTCCAGCCGACGTGCGGCAGCTGCAGTCCGTGCGTGTCGGCGAGGTGGATCGAGTCCATCGCCTCGCCGTAGATGTCGAGCTGCAGCTGGTCGGCGGCGCCGTTGCCGATGCGCACGGGGGCGGAGTCGCGATAGCCGCTCAGGTGGTCGAGCGTCTCTTCGACCAGGTCGGATGAGCCGTCCACGCGGTACATGATCTTGAGCGGGCCGGAATCGGTGCCGACGCTCTCATGGATGCGATCCATCAGCCAGCTCACGAAGGCCTCGGCCTCTTCCGTGTACCCGAGTCCGAGCAGGGCGTACACCGAGAACGACGCGTCGCGGATCCACGTGTACCGATAGTCCCAGTTGCGCTCGCCGCCGATCTGCTCGGGCAGTCCGGCGGTGGGTGCCGCCACCAGCGCGCCCGTCGGCGCATAGGTCATCAGCTTCAGCGTCATCGCCGAGCGGGCCACCATCTCACGCCACCGGCCGCGGTACGTCGAGCGCGCGTTCCAGTCCCGCCAGTAGCGCCGGGTCTGCTCGAACAGCTCGAGCGTCTCGGCCTCCGAGACGGGGCGGGGTGACGCACCCCCGGACTCGAACATCACGCCGGTCAGGTCGCCGGCCTCGAGATGGCCGATCATCCGCAGTCCGTCGCCCGCGGGCTCGACCCGCCCGGCCCGCTGCGAGCCGTGCAGCACCGGGTCGCCGATGCGGTGCACGGTGAGCGAGTGGTCTCCGGCGGTGAACCTCACACCGCCGTCGGGCACGAGCTCCACCGAGTGCGGCATCCGCCCGTAGTCGAAGCGCGGCTGGATCTCGGCGACGAAGTCCATCGAGCCGCGCACCACCCGCACCATGCGCGCGAGCCGATGCCGATTCGTCGCTTCCCCGTCGACGATCGGCATGAAGTCGGTCACCTCGCCCACGCCGGCCTCGGTCATGAACCTCGTGACGAGGATCGCCGTGTCGGGCAGGTAGAGCTGCCGTGTCACGTAATCGTCGGTGGCGGGGCGGATGCTGCAGAAGCCGCCCCGGTCGCGGTCGAGCAGCGACGCGAAGACGCTCGGCGAGTCGAAGCGGGGCAGGCAGAACCAGTCGATGGTGCCGTCCGTGTCGATGAGCGCGGCGGTCTGCAGATCGCCGATGATCCCGTGGTCCGCGATGTTCGGGTAGTCCCGTGCCATGTTCGGCCTCCCACCGCCTGATTATGGCGGTGGCACGCTCGGGAGTCGAGCGGCCCGGAGCCGGCCCGGTAGACTAGCGGGTCCGTATCGGCAAGCCGGCCGCGTAGCCGGGCCGGACCTCGGGGAGGACGATGTTCGAAGCGCTCGACAACATCGGCGTCGCCGTCAGTGACGTCCCCCGCGCGGTGGCGTTCTACACGGAGGTGCTGGGCTTCTCCGGCGAGGGCACGGAGGATGAGGGCACGCTGCACCTCGGCGACATCTACCTCTACGTCTTCAAGACCGCGACGCAGGCGGCGACCCCGGGTCGTGACGCCGACCTGCCACGGAATCCGGCCGGCATCGATCACCTCTCCTTCCGCGTGCCGGACTTCGACGCGGCCGTCGCGGAGCTGGAGCGCCGCGGCGTCGAATTCGTCGCGCCGACGACAGGAGAGCCCGGCTCCTTCCGCTATCGCCCGTTCCGCGACCCGGACGGCAACATGCTCTACGTGGTCGCACGCTCGTAGGGCGCCGGAGAAGTGCCGACCCTTCTCGTGGTGCACCATACGCCGTCGCCGAGCATGCAGACGATGCTCGAAGCGGTGCTCGCCGGCGCCCGGGATGACGCGATCGCGGGTGTCGACGTCGTCGTCCGGCCCGCACTCGCGGCCGGGGCCGCCGATGTGCTGAGCGCGGATGCCGTGCTGCTGGGGACACCCGCGAACATCGGCTACATGTCGGGTGCGCTCAAGCACTTCTTCGATCAGATCTACTACCCCGTGCTCGACGCGACGGTCGGGCGCCCCTACGCCCTCTACGTGCACGGCGGCAGCGACACGACCGGGGCCGTGCGCGGGGTCGAGACGATCGCGACCGGCCTGCGGTGGCGTCGGCTGCGCGAGCCGCTGACGGTGATCGGCGAGGTGGATGCTCAGGCCCGCGAGGCCTGCTGGGAGCTCGGTGCCACCACCGCGGCGAGCCTGGTGCCCTGACGTGCCGGCCGCGGCGGGACGCTCAGGGCACGACGAACGGGGGGACGGTGATGGCGTCGACGCAGCTCTGATCGACCGGGGCGAGAGGTTCGTCGAGGAACCCGGCCAGCACAGTCGCGAAGCACTCCGGCGCCCAGCGCGATGCGGAGTGGCCGACGCCGGCGAACACGAGCTGCTGCGAGTTCGGCAGCGTCTGCGACGCGTGCAGCGCATAGCTCGGCGGGGCGGTGGCGTCGAACTGGCCGCTCGTGAGGAGCACCGGTGTCTCGCTCGTGGCCGCGACGGCCGCCTGGGCAGGGGCGGCGGGCACGTCCCATGCCGCGCAGTCGCTGAACGCCCAGGGGAACATGGCCGGCAGGTCGGTGACCGCGGTGGGGAAACCGGGCCAGGCGATCGCGCCGTTCTCCTGGACCACATCCAGATCACCGGGACCGATCATCTCACTGCACAGGACGCCCCACTGCAGCCCATAGCTGTTGAAGGACGGCGGGAATCGTCCGGCGAGCACCTCCAGGGCGGCTTCGCTGCCGTCGCCGACGGCGAGGTTGTGGATCAGGGACGGGATCTTCGGAATCGATCCCAGGAGCGTGGCGAACGCGACGGTGTAGGTGAGCTTGTAGGCGTCGACGACGACATCGACCTCTTCACCGGACCGCGGATCGGTGACGCGCACCGTGCGCGGGTTCGCCGCCAGGTCGTTCACCACCTCGACGTACTCGTGGATGCCGGCGGGGAAGGCGGCGCTGCACTCGGGCTGCGCCGCACACTCGTCGTAGATCGCCGAGGCGCTCTCGTTCCCGGCGAGCCACCCCGTCTCGATGACGTCGACATCGGGCGGGACGACGGCGTCGACGATGACGGTGCGCAGGCCCTCGGGGTGATCGCGCAGCAGCTGGAGGGCGAAGTCGCTTCCGTACGAGACGCCGTAGACGTTCCACTCGTCGATGCCCATCGCGACGCGCAGATCGGCGAGGTCGGCGGTGCTCTCGGTCGTGTTGTACATGCCGAGGTTCCACCCGTCGGCCGTCAGCCGATCTCGGCACGTGGTCAGGACCGCCGCGCTCTGCTCGCGGGTCGCGGGATCGCTCCACGACATCCCCTCGGTCGATCTCATGTACTCATCGACCTCGGGGCACGCCAGGAACGGCTCGGACTTGAGCGCACCGCGCTGGTCGACGAAGATCACATCCCGGTCGGGATGCCATGCCTTCGCGACCCCCGGTCCCTCCGCGATCCCGCTGCCGCCGGGTCCTCCGGAGAGGAAGACGATCGGGTCGGGCTTGGGGTTCGGATCTGTCGCCGGGCGGACGGCGACCGCGATCCGGATGGTGGGGCCGCCGGGATCGGAGCGATCCTCCGGAACGGTGAGGTAGCCGCAGGTGTACTCGGGAGGGAGGTCGAAGTCGGTGGTGGTGCCGTAGATCGGGTTCGGACAGGGAGCGGACTCATATGACGCGCTGGCGGCATCCGGTTCCGACGGCTCGGGCTCGGGTTCCTCGCCGGTGCAGGCCGCGGAGAGCACCAGCGTGGCCAGTGAAATCACGCAGACGATGAGGATGGGGCGGGTGCGGCGCATGTCCGGCTCCCTTGTCGGCTGCCCGCGATCATCCTCCCGTCCTGCACAGAGCACAAGAGGTGGGCGTATGACGTCGACGTCGGCGCCCGGGCCGCATCCTGCGCTCTGCGAGGATGGAGCGATGACCGAGACCCTCGTGCTCATTCCCGGCCTGCTGTCCGACGACGTCGTGTGGCGGCATCAGGCCCGTGCGCTCTCCGGCCGGTGGAACGTGCAGGTCGCCGACGTCACCCGCGACTCGTCGATCGGCGGGATGGCGCAGCGCGTGCTCGACGAGCACCCGGGTCGGCTGTCGGTCGCCGGGCACTCCATGGGGGCCCGCGTCGCGCTGGAGATGGCGCGGATCGCTCCGGACCGCATCGATCGGCTGGCCCTCCTCGATACCGGAGTGCACCCCCGCACCCCCACGGAGCACGTGAACCGGCTGGCGCTGGTCGCACTCGGCGAGAGTGACGGGATGTCGGCCGTCGCCGACCAGTGGCTGCCGCCCATGATCCGCGACTGGGACGCCGACGAGAACGCCGGCCTGCGCGAGGACCTGACCGCCATGGTCGAGCGCATGAACCCCCGGATCCACCGCGCGCAGATCCAGGCGCTCCTCGATCGGCCGAATGCCGAGGCGGTGCTGCCCGGGCTCACGTGCCCGGTGCTGGTGGGCGTGGGCGACGCGGATGCCTGGAGCCCGCCGGAGCAGCACCGCGACATCGCGGCCCGGCTCGCCGACGCGCGTCTGGTGGTGTTCCCCGACAGCGGGCACTTCGCGCCGATCGAGGCCCCGGACGCGGTGACAGCGGCGCTCGCCGAGTGGATGGCGCTCACGCCGCGGACCGGTGCTCCGGACAGTTGACCCGCAGGTCGCCGGGAGGCAGCGGCACCTTCAGCAGGTCGCAGTGGCTTCCGACGTCGTCGCGGCGGTGGAACCGGCAGGTGAGACACGTGCGCGCGACGGTGATGGTCCCGTCGTCCACGAGCGCCGCGATCATCGTCAGTGCCGCCTCCAGGGCGGCGTCGCGCAGCTCCGGCTCCAGCCGACCTGCCGCCTGCGCGAGCGGATCCTCCGCCTCACCCAGCTCGCGTCCGGCTGCGGTCGCCCGCACGAGCACGTGGCGCGTGCCCGGTCGGCCCTCGCGGACGACATGGCCCTTGCGCTCGAGCGCCGCGACCGCGTCGGTGATCGTCGGCTGCGCCACGCCGAGCTCGCGCGCCAGCAGTCCGATCGTCGGCTCGGGGGGCGCGCCGGCGGCCAGGACCGTGAGCACGTCGAGCTGCAGGGGGCTCACGCCGCGTGCGGTCGCCAGCGCCTGCCGCCGCATGCGGCGGGCGCGCGCGAGCTGCTCGAGCGCCGTCGCGAGCTTCGCGCCCGGCGCGGAGGGTCGGTCGGCGGAAGGCATCACGTCACGCCACCGCCTCCCGATGTCTCACCACAGCTCAGGCGCGTAGGGCTGCGCCCACAGGGCGACGGTGAGGGTCACCGCCTTGAACCACGCCTGGTACATGGCATCGACCTTAGTCGCGTCGGACTCGCCGGACTCGAGGAAGGAACGGATCGTGACGGTGATCGGCACGATGAGCGCGATCAGGTGGCGCAGCGGCACATGCGTGGACGGGGAGTCGATGCCGTCGGTGGCATTCTTGCGCGCCGTGGTGTGCCGCAGGGCGATCTCGTTCTGATAGTCCAGCCAGCGCTGGTCGTGGTCGCGCTCACACAGGTCGCGGATCCACAGACCGAACCGCTCGCGCACGGCGGCGAGGTATTCGGGAGACGGCTCGCCGTCAGGACCGGCGAAGGTCTCCACGAGATGCGGCGTCGCCCCGACGAAGCCGTACCAGACATCGAGGATCGCATCGGTCTGGGGGACGAGGATCTCGCCGGCGCGGCGGAGGGCGGCGGCATCCTCCGCACTCCAAAGAACGGATGCTTCGACCTCGCGCAGCTGCGCCAGGGTGACCGGGGACGTGGTCAGCGTCTCATCGTAGGTGTAGCCGTGCGCGGTGGTGGTGGACATGATGGCTCCTTCGCCTCGGTATGACTACGACAGAATATAGGACTCCTATGTAGGAATGTCAACCCCCGGATCCTGTCAAGGGGGTCGCGATCGCCGTGCTCACAGGTGAGACTGTCGAGACAGCCAGACAGGAGGGATCCCTCATGGCCGACATCCTCAAGAAGGTCGCCAAATGGCCGAGCGGCGCGCGCGAGATCGGAGCGCGGCTGCACGCGGTCATCTCGGCAACCGCACCAGGACTCACGCCGAAGCTGCTGTGGGGCGCGCCCGGCTATGCGCGCGGCGGCAACGTGGTCGTGCACTTCCGCCAGGACGACGGGCTGGTCACCTTCGGACTCACCGAACACGCACGTCTCCAGGTTCCCGCCGGCTCCGCCGACCGGCTCATGCCCACGTCCTGGGCGCTGACGGGCATCGACGAGGCCACCGAGCAGAGAGTCGCGCAGATCGTGCGCGACGCGACGAGCTGACCCGCCGTCACCGCACGAGCGAACGCAGCCGCCGCAGCGCCACCGAGATCGTCGCCAGGCCCGTCTCGTCGCCGGCGTGCACAGCGTCGACCGCCTCGGCCAGCGCGCGGCGCGCGGACTCGCCGCCCGCGTCGAGCCAGGTCTCGACCCTCACGCCGGCATCGCCGGGCTCGGTGCTCCCGAGCACGGACGCCGTGAGCGAGACCATGACCGCGTAGAGGTCCTCCCGCATCGCGGCGCGGGCCATCGACCCCCACCGATCGTCCTGCGGCAGCGCCGTGACACGGGTGAGGGCGTCGTCGAAGTGCACGAGGTCCGACAGTGCGAAGTAGACGCGGGCGACGTTGCCGAGCGGCTGATCGACGCCGCGCGCCAGTTCCACGACGTCCAGCAGCGGGAAGGATGCCAGCAGGCCGGCGCCGCGCTGGGCCAGCGGCTCAGGCACACCCGCCTCTTCCAGTTCGCGCACGCGTGCCTCGAACCTGGCGAGCTCGTCTCCGCGCAGCAGCTCCCCCAGACGAGCCCCCGCGATCAGCTCGGCGAACGCGTCGATCTCGGCGCCGATGTCGATCCGCTCACGCCGGCGCTGCACGAACCAGCGGGCGGCGCGGTCGAGCAGGCGACGGAACTCCAGGTACAGCTCCGTCTGCACCTGCGTCGCGACGACGGTGTCGGTGGCCTCCACCGCGATCACGAACTCCCGCAGGTCGAACACCTCGCGTGCCACGACGAACGCGCGCGCGATCTGCTCGATCGTGCCCCCGGTCTCATCGGCGGCACGGTGGGCGAACGTGATGCCGCCGCGGTTGACCATCGAGTTGACCACTGAGTTCACGATGATCTCCTCGCGCAGCGGATGCCCGGCGAGGTCGTCGCCGTACGCATCCCGGATCGGCTGCGGGAAGTACTCCGCCAGCGTGTGCGCGAACCACGGGTCGGCGGCGAGGTCGGATGCCGCGAGATCGCTCTTCAGCGCCAGCTTGGCGTAGGCGACCAGCACTGCGAACTCGGGCCGGGTGAGTCCGCGCCGGTCGTCGATCCGCGACTGGATCTCGCCCCGCCCGGGCAGGAACTCGAGTTCGCGGTCGAGCTCGTCGCGGCCCTCCAGCCACTCCATCAGCCGCTCGTGGGAGGGCAGCATCTGCGCGGCGTTCGAGCGGGAGTTGCCCAGCAGCACGTTCTGCTCGTAGTTGTCGCGCAGCACCTGCACGGCCACCTCGTCGGTCATCGAGCGCAGCAGCTCGTCGCGGGACGCGCGGTCGAGCCGTCCGTCGCGCTCCACCGCTCCGAGCAGGATCTTGATGTTGACCTCGCGGTCGGAGGTGCCCACCCCGGCTGAGTTGTCGATGGCATCGGTGTTGATGCTGACGCCCGACAGCGCCGCTTCGATGCGGCCGCGCTGGGTGACGCCGAGATTGCCACCCTCGCCGACCACCCGCACGCGCAGCTGGTCGCCGTTGACGCGGATCGCGTCGTTCGCGCGGTCGCCCACCTCGGCATCCGTCTCGTCGCTGGCCTTGATGTACGTGCCGATCGCCCCGTTCCAGAGCAGGTCGACGGGGGCCAGCAGCACTGCTCGCTTCAGCTCCATCGGCGTCATCGTGCGCACGTCCGGATCGAGTCCGAGAGCCTCGCGCATCTCGGGCGTGATGTCGATCGACTTGAGGCTGAGCGGGAAGACGCCGCCGCCGGGCGAGATGACGCTGCGGTCGAAGTCGTCCCACGACGAGCCCGGCAGCTCGAACAGACGCCTGCGCTCTGCGAAGGTCGCCGCGGCGTCGGGGTTCGGGTCGACGAACACATGGCGGTGGTCGAAGGCGGCGACCAGTCGGACGTGCTCGGAGCGCAGCATCCCATTGCCGAACACGTCACCGGACATGTCGCCGATGCCCACAACCCGGAAGTCGGTGCTCTGGGTGTCGTGGCCGAGTTCGCGGAAGTGCCGCTTGACCGACTCCCACGCGCCGCGCGCGGTGATGCCCATGCCCTTGTGGTCGTAGCCGGCCGAGCCGCCCGAGGCGAACGCGTCGCCCAGCCAGAAGCCGTATTCCTCGGAGATGCCGTTCGCGATGTCGGAGAACGCGGCGGTGCCCTTGTCGGCGGCGACGACGAGGTAGGGGTCGTCGCCGTCCCATCGCACCACGTCCGCGGGAGGGATGATCTGCCCGCCCTCGCGGTTGTCGGTGATGTCGAGCAGGCCCCGGATGAAGGAGCGGTAGGCGGACTTGCCGCCCTCGAGCCACGCGTCGCGGTCGCTGGGCGGCGGCAGGCGCTTGGCGACGAAGCCGCCCTTGGCCCCGGTGGGCACGATGACGGCGTTCTTCACCATCTGCGCCTTGACCAGTCCCAGCACCTCGGTGCGGAAGTCCTCGCGCCGGTCGCTCCAGCGCAGGCCCCCGCGGGCGACCTTCCCGAACCGCAGGTGCACGCCCTCGACCTCGGGCGAGTACACCCAGATCTCGACCATCGGGAAGGGCTTGGGCAGCCCCGGGACCCGGGCGCAGTCGAGCTTCATCGACACCCACCGCTTCGGCCGGCCGTCGGGGTCGCGCTGGTAGAAGTTCGTGCGCAGCGTCGCCTCGATGACGCCGACGAACGAGCGCAGGATGCGGTCGTGATCGAGGCTGGGCACGTCGTCCAGCGCGGCGCGGATGGCGGCGACGAGCGCGGATGCCTCGGCCTCGCGGTCGCCCGCGAAGGCCGGGGCGAATCTCACCTCGAACAGACGCACGAGGTCGGCGGCGATGCGCGAGTTGTCGATGAGCGCCTGCTCGATGTACTCGACCGAGAACGCCGAGCCGAGCTGGCGCACATACATGGCGATCGCGCGCAGGATCACGATCCGGCGCCAGTCGAGACCGCCCAGCAGCACCAGCGAGTTGAGGCGGTCGCTCTCGGCGGCGCCGGTCCACACCGCCGTGAAGACGTCTTCGAAGGCACCGCCCCACGTCTGGTCGCCCCACGGCGACGCCTCGTGGGCGGTGAGCCCGAAGTCGGAGATGTGCCGGGTGCGCCCGTCGCCGAGCACGATCCGATAGGGACGCTCGTCGACGACGTCGACGCCGAGGTCGGTCAACACCGGCAGCACCCGCGTGAGCGGGTACTCGGCGGGAGACACGAGGGTCAGATAGCGCTTGCCCGGATCGCCCTTCTCCGGGTCGAACAGGTGCACGGCGAACTCCTCGCCGGCTTCCAGGCGCTCCAGCAGCTCGACGTCCTGGGCGGCCTCGGCGGGGGTGACGTTCTCCTTGTAGGCCTCGGGGAAGGCGTTCGCGTACCGGCTCAGCAGGGTCGCGGCATCCTCTTCGCCGTAGATGCCGTGGAGCACCTCGACGAAGGTCTCCTCCCACCCGCGGATCGCCTGGTCGAGCTGCGGCTGCAGCTCGTCCTCGGTCACGTCGGGCAGCGCCCTGCCTTTGCCCACCCGCACGACGAAGTGCAGCTGGGCGAGGGGCGATTCGCCCACCCGCATCGCGTGGTCGACGTTCTCGGCGTCGAACGCCTCGCGCAGCAGCGCCTCGATGCGCAGGCGGACCGTCGTGTTGTAGCGGTCGCGCGGCAGGAACACGAGCGCTGAGACGAACCGGCCGAACTCGTCGCGGCGCAGGAAGATGCGCGCGCGCCGGCGGGTGCGCAGCCTGCTCACCTCGACGGCGACGGCGAGCAGATGCTCGGGGTCGTCCTGCAGCAGCTCGTCGCGGGGATAGTCCTCGAGGATCTGCAGCAGGTCCTTGCCGGTGTGCGACTGGGGGGTGTGACCGGATGCCTCCAGCACGGCGTGCACCCGGCTGGTCGCGATAGGAAGCGTGAGCACCGAGGCGGCATAGGCCGCCGAGGTGAACAGACCGAGGAAGCGGCGCTCGCCGGTGACCTCCCCGGCGGCGTCGAACGTGCGCACGCCGATGTAGTCGAGGTAGACGTCACGGTGCACGGTGGCACGCGAATTCGCCTTGGTGATGGTCAGCAGGCGTGGACTGCGGGCGGTGCGCTGCGCCTCGGGGGTGAGGCGGGCGACCGAGGTCTCGGACCCGCGCAGGATGCCCAGCCCGCTCTCCGGCAGCGAGCGCAGCGTCTCCTCGCCGTCGGCGTCGGTCTCGAGCACCTGCTCGCGGTAGCCCAGGAACGTGAAGTGGTCGTCCGCGAGCCAGGTGAGGAAGTCGATGGTGGGCTGCACGGAGGCGGGATCGACGGTGGCCGGGGGTGCCGCGCGCAGCTCGGCGACGATGTCGAGGCACTTCTGCCTCATCGGCTGCCAGTCGTCCACGGCCGCGTGCACATCGTCGATGACCTCGCGCAGGTGGCCCTCGAGCGCAGCCCGCTCATCTTCGGTGGGCACGCGGTCCACCTCGAGGTGCATCCACGACTCGAGCTGCCCGTCGCTGCTGTCGAGCTCGACGAGGTCGCCGTCCGCGTCGCGGCTGACCGACACCACCGGATGGACGACCAGATGCACGCTCAGTCCCCGGCGGGCGATGGCCGCGGTCACCGAGTCGACCAGGAACGGCGCGTCGGCGGTGCAGATGTCGACGATGGTGCGCTGTGACGTCCACCCGTATTCGCGCAGGGTCGGCGTGAAGACGGCGATGAGGGTCTCGCCGGCCCTGCGGCGCGCGGCGAGCTCCCGCATCGTGGTGGCCGCCCCCACGACGTCGCGCGGCTCACGATCGGCGAGCTCTTCGGCATCCACTCTCTTCAGCAGTCGCTCCAGGCCCGGACGCAATGTCGGATCGACCCCGTCGAGGGCGCTGAGAAGCCGGGCTTGAGCGGCGGTGCTCGTCATGGGTCCATCATCGCCTCTGCCGGGGGCATTCGCACGCTCGGCCCCGCCTCCGCGCAGCCGTCGGGCGCCTGGGGCGCGCCGCGGCCGCACAAAGTGCTGGAATACCGGCGGATTCGAGCAATCTGTGCGGTCTGGCGCCCGCGGAAAGGGCCGTTCAGCGCGCGGCGAGCAGGTCGCGCGAGAGGAGCGTCGCGCCGGCGACGGCAGCCGGCATCGTGACGATCGCGCCGAGCGGCACCATGAAGCACAGCTGCGTCGCGACGCCGAAGCCGAGCACGCGTGCGCGCTGTGCGCGCAGCATCCGCCGCCGCTCGGCCCGACCGATCCCGCGGGCCGAGATCGCGCGCGCGGTGAGCTCGTCGGCCAGCAGCCGTCCGGTCATGAGCACGGCGAAGACGGCTGCGAGGATGCCGCCGACCGCCGGGAGCAGTCCGATCACGGCAGCCACGACCGCCACGCCGACACCCCGCACGAACAGGAGGAGTCCGTCGGCGACGCCGCGCCAGAAGCCCACGCCCGGGCCCGGGTCGGTCACGCCGAGGTCCGACTCGACCCCGCGCCAGATGCGGTCGTAGAACGGCTCGCCGACCATCAGCGTGAGCGCGGTGAACGAGACGGCGACGAGCACGAGCGCGGCGCCGATGAGCGCGGTGCCGACCGCGATCCGGACGACGGCGGCCCACAGGCCCGGCCAGCCCTCGGCGAACGGCGTCAGCGACACGGTGATGCCCGGAAGACTCGTGCCGAGCGCGATCAGACCGGTCAGCAGCAGGAGGCCGACCAAAGCGGCCGGAATCAGCCCCAGCGCCATCAGCCCGGGGCGGGTGCGCCAGCACCCGAAACCGCGGCCCAGAGTCGCGGCACCCCGCACGAATTCGCGCATCGGCTCAGCCTAACGACCGGCCGCGCGACGGCGCGGCGCGCGCGTCAGCCGGCCAGGCGCTCGGTCAGGCCGTGGCCCCAGTCGCGCGCGCGCTCGAGCTGGCCCTCCACAAGAGGCCCCTGGTAGCCCTGGACGAGGAAGCTCACGGGATCGATCATCGAGAAGCCGAGCTTCCTGGCCACGCGGCTGGCGGCGCGCGAGGCCGCTCCGGGGAGCAGCGGCATGTCGACCCTGGTGTCGAACGCCGCGAAGGAGCACGGCCGCGTGGGTGCGGGCAGCGCGTGCAGCCATTCGCGGATGCCCGTCGCGGCATCCGCCATCGCACCGCCCTGCCGGACGGCGTCCTGCCGTGTGGGCGCGCGCGACATCGAGAACGCGTGCGTCGGACCGCCGACGACGACGAGCTCGACGTCGTCGGGCACCCGGTCGGGCGCGTCGGCGACGTCTGTGACCGTCACGTCGGCGCCGTCGGCCATCCCGTCGGCGACTGCCATGGCCACCTGGCGGGTGTTGCCGAACATCGACTCGTAGACGACCAGTGCGCGCATGTCACCACCGTGCCCGGTTCGGGCGCCGCCCCTCGGGACGAAAGTCACACGGCGTCGGCCTACGAGGTGACCGCTCGGTGCGGCCGTGCACGTCGCGCCGCGTCCGATCCGCGAGCAGGTGCACCGCCACCCAGCCGGTGACGATCGCCGCGTGCGTCAGAGGACGAAGGTCCCGGCGTGACGCCGGATGCGGTGATGGGATCGCCGTGCGGACAGAGGGAGACGCATCCCATGCATACGACATCGGCAGTCCCGGCAGTGCGCGACACGGGGGCCGGCGCGCGCATGTGGTCGGGATGGGTGCGGATCCCTCTGCTCGTCATCCAGCTCTTTGTGGCGCTGACGGCCTTCGCCGGCGGGGCGGCGTTGATCGCGGGCAGCCTCGATCCGCGACTGCGGTCGGTGCTCGTCCCGCCGGCGGACTACCTTGCAGGGTCGCCGTTCACCTCGTACATCGTGCCGGGGGTCATCCTCGCGATGGTCCTCGGGGGCGTGCACCTGGTCGCGTTCGTGATGGTGCTGCGGCACCACCGGCGCGCGGGGCTGGGCTCGGCGGCGGCGGGGTTCGCCGCCCTGATCTGGATCTTCGTGCAGATGGTCTTCATCCCGTTCAGCGTGCTGCAAGCCGTCTACTTCGTCGCCGGCATGGTCGAGATCGGCCTCGTCCTGCTCGGGCTGGGTGTGGTGCGGCCGCTGGACGGGCCGGTCAGGCACGCTCGGGCGGGCGGGCGCCCGCCCGAAGGAGGGACGCTCGACGATGGAGCGGCTCCTCGTCGTCGATGACGGCTCCGCTGCATCCGGCTCGGCGCTGGAGTGGGCGGCATCCCGTGCGCGTCGCGGGCAGGCGCGGATCGACATCCTGAGCGCGGACCCCGGGGGCGAGGGCGCCCCCGAAGGCACGGCCGCCCCCGGCGGCCTGCTGGTGGTCGGCGTCGACCACGGGCGCGCCTCCCCTGCCGTGGTTCCGGGCATCGCCACGCTGCCGTTCGGAGCCGTCGCGGTCGTGGTGGTTCCGGCCGGCTGGGTCGCGACAGCCGACCCGGTCACCGTGGGCGTGGCCGACGACGACTCGTCCGCGGATGCCCTCGCGTTCGCCGCACGGGAGGCGGAGGCGGACCGCGTGCCGATGCGTCTCGTGCACGCCTGGCTCATGCCGACCCCGCCCTTCCCGCGCGCGCCGGGCGAGGCATCCGATCACCCGGGGCAGACCCCGGACGAGGCGATGGAGCAGCATCGCGGCGCGCTCGCCGCGGCCGCCGCCTCGGTCGGCCGCACGCACCCCCGTGTCGACGTGCTGTGCGAACTCATCCGCGACAGCAGGTCGGCCGCCCTGCTGCGCTTCGGGCCTCGATCGTCGCTGATCGTCGTCGGCACGCACCGCCGCGGTCCGTACGCCGACCAGCTTCTCGGGGCGGTCGCGCAGGGGATCGCACGGCAGGCGCCGTGCCCGGTCGCCTTCGTCCCGGTCACCGGGGGTCGTGCGTGATCTGGAAGGCGACCGCCTGGGTGCGACGCTGCAGACCGAGCTTGTTCAGCAGCGACGACACATAGTTCTTGACGGTCTTCTCGGCGATGCCGAGCTGTCCGCCGATCTGGCGGTTGGTCAGTCCGTCGGCGATGAGCCGCAGGATCTGCCGCTCCCGCAGGCTGAGCGAGCCGAGCCGCGGATCGTCGTCGTCGGCCCGCCTGCGGATCCGCGCGGCGGCGTGGCGCGCGACCGCCGCGTTCATGAGGGACCGGCCTTCCGCGACGGCGCGGATCGCACCGATCAGGTTCGACCCGCCGATGTCCTTCAGCACGTACCCGGCAGCGCCGGCCAGCACGGAGGCGGACACGGCGTCGTCGTCGTCGTAGGCCGTCAGGATCAGGCACCTGACCGAGGGCAGGCGCGAGCGGATGTCGCGGCACAGGTCGATGCCGCTGCCGTCCGGGAGCCGGACGTCCAGCAGCGCGACATCCGGCGCGGTGGCTTCGATGCGGCCGGTCGCCTGGCGCACGGTGGATGCCTCGCCGACCACCTCGAGATCGGACTCGGCACGGATCAGATCCGCGATCCCCCGGCGGACGATCTCGTGGTCGTCGACCAGGAACACGCGGATCACCGCGAGCCCCCTTCCGCGCGGCCGCGCGACGCGGCGCTCAGCGGTGCGCTCCACCGGACGGATGTCTCTCCGCTCGCCGACCGGATGGCGAGGGCTCCCCCACGCGCGGCTGCCCGCTCAGCCAGGTTGCGCAGTCCGCTGCGGCGGCCGTCCTCGGGGATGCCGACCCCGTCGTCCTGCAGGAGGACGGTCAGCAGGTCGCCGTCGGCGCTGACCTCGACCATGATCCGGTCGGCGCCGGAGTGGCGGACGGCGTTGCTGAGCAGCTCGCGGGTGACCCCGACGACCTCGTCGGCGAGCGCACCGGTGACGGCATGGTCGACCGGACCGGTGAACCGGATCGCCGGCGGCCGCGGCAGCGAGCCGGACAGGTCGGCCACCACATCGAGCACCCGGTGGCGCAGCGAGCTGTCGTCCTGATGTGACAGCGCGAAGACGATGGTGCGGATCTGCGAGATCGCGTCGTCGAGCTGAGCGATGCACTCGTCCAGCCGATCCGTCTCGGAACCGCGATCGAGGCTGCCCGCGACCGCCTGGATCGCGAGGCCGGTGCCGTACAGCTGCTGGATGACATGATCGTGCAGATCACGTGCGATGCGGCGGCGGTCGTCGGCGAGCATGGCCCGCTGCGCGTCCGCCCGGGCGTGGGCCAGCTCCAGCGCGATCGCGGCCCGCGATGCGAAGTGCGATGCCGCCTCGATCTCCGTGGCGGAGAAGCGCGCCCCGTCCGGGTCGCGCGCGGCGCACACCGCCCCCCACAGCCGTGAGGGGGTGCGCAGGGCGGCGAGGAGCACGGGGCCGGCGGTCCCATCCCTGACCACGCGGAGCGCATCCGGTTCGGACGGCTCCCGACTGCGGGCGGCAGCGCTCGGTGAACGCAGCGCCGCTCCCGCCCACGTGCTGTCGGCATCGAGCACGAGGCCGCGCAGCCGGGCTTCGTCGGCACCGCGGGCCGCGGCGATCTGCAGCTGCGCCGGATCGTCGCCGGTGAGCAGCACGGCCACCTTGTCGACGCGCGGGAGCTGGAACATGCGGCCGGCGATCAGGTCGGGCGCCGTCTCGGTGGGCGATGACAGCAGCGCCGCAGAGAGGCCCGCGGCGGTCTCCATCCACTGTCCCCGTGTGCGTGCCCGCTCCAGGAGTCGGGCGTTCTCGATCGCGAAACCCGCCGTGGTCGCGAGCGCCTCGATGAGCTCGGCGTCCTCCTCCGTGAAGAGCCCGTCGCGTCGATTCGTCAGGTACAGGTTGCCGAAGACCTCGCCGCGGATGCGCACCGGGACCCCGAGGAACGAGTCCATCGGCGGATGGTGCGCCGGGAACCCGACGGAGCGGGGGTCGTCCTTCAGGTGCTCGAGCCGGATCGTCCGCGGGTCGGTGATCAGCGCCCCGAGCAGGCCGCGACCCACCGGCAGGCGGCCGATCATCGCCGCCTCCTGATCGGACACCCCGTCGTAGACGAACTCCTCGAGTCCGTCCCGCTCGGGGGAGATCACCCCCAGCGCGGCGTACTCGGCATCCACCAGCGACCGGGCCGCCTGCACGATCCGCCTCAGGACCGAGGGCAGATCGATCTCCTCGACGACAGCCTGGGTGGCGCTCAGCAGGGCGCGCAGACGTCCCTGGGTGATGCGTACGCGCTCAGCCTGGGCCAGGAGGTCTGCCAGGGCCTGGTCGAGCCCCTGACGCGGTCCGTCAGGGAACGACAGTCCGCCCTTCGCGTCCACGTTCGCCTCGTCTCTCGGCGCTTCGAGGCCAAGATAACGTGACGCGAGGTCCCACCGCCATCGCCTCAGAGCGTCACCCGCTCGAGGTGCTCGGGAACGCGCACCGCCCAGCCGAGCCGGCGCTTGATCCGCGCACGGAGCGCGTCGGCCGCGTCGCGCTCACCGTGCACGGGGTAGACGATGTCGGGCGACGAGTCGACGGCCGCGATCCACTCGAAGAGATCATCCGCGTCCGCATGGGCCGACATCCCGTCGATCGAGACGATCTCCGCGCGGATCGGCACGTCCTCTCCGAAGATGCGCAGACTCCGGGTCCCGCTCAGCAGCGCGGCACCGCGCGTCCCGCCGGCCTGATAGCCGGTCAGCACGATCGCGTTGCGGCGATCGGGCCCGTAGGCGGCGACGTGATGGAGGATGCGGCCGCCGGTGAGCATGCCGCTGGCCGACACGATGATCATCGGGCCGCCGCGCAGGTTGAGCAGCTTCGACTCGTCGACCTCGCGCACGAGCGTGGCCAGCTCGTACATGCGACGCAGCCGCTGTGCGTCGACCCGGTGCTCGCCCGGGTAGCGCTGGTAGATGGATGCCGCATCGATGGCCATCGGGCTGTTCAGGAAGACCGGGACGGCGGGGATGCGCCCGGCATCCACGAGCCGGGAGAGGTGGTAGAGCACCGTCTCGGTGCGCCCGACGGCGAACGCCGGGATCAGCACGACACCCCCGCGCCTGAGCACGCGCAGGACGATGTCCGCCAACTCGTCCTCGGGATCGATGGCCGGGTGCAGGCGGTCGCCATAGGTCGATTCCGCGACCAGGACGTCCGTATGCTCGAGCGGACGCGGAGGCAGCATCACGGGATCGTCCCGACGCCCGAGGTCGCCGGTGAACCGCACCGACCGCCCGCCCACCTCAACGCGCACACCGGCGGCACCGAGGATGTGCCCGGCGGGGATGAGGGTGAAGCGGATGCCGTCGCCCACCGCGAGCGGACAGTCGAAGTCGACGGGCACGAAGCGGTCCAGGCTCCGCTCGGCGTCGGCGGCCGTGTAGAGCGGCTGGGGTCGGGCATGGCGGGAGTAGCCGCGGCGGGCGGCGCGACGGGCTTCCTCTTCGGCGAGGCGGCCGCTGTCGGGAAGCATGATCCGCGCCAGGTCGGCGGTGCCCGGTGTCGCGTACACGGGCCCGGAGAAGCCGTCCCGCACGAGCGCAGGCACATAGCCGGAGTGGTCCAGGTGCGCGTGGGTGAGCACGACAGCGTCGATCGTGGACGCAGGCACGGGAAACGGCGCGCGGTTGCGTTCGCGCAGGACCTTGTACCCCTGGAAGAGCCCGCAGTCGACGAGCAGCCGCGTCGGCCCGTTCTGGATGAGGAAGCGCGAGCCGGTGACAGTGTCGGCGGCGCCGAGGAACTGCAGCGTCGCGGCATGCTCATGAGAGACCACGGTCCGGCTCCTTCTGCGGCTGATGGGCTGATCCTCGGCCGACGCGTGTGCAGGGACCGGGTCCAAGGTCCCGCCGGTCTGGGCGCACCGGTGTGACCTTCGTCCCGTCGCCCGCCGCCGCGGGGGGTGACGGTGGAGTCATGAACGACAGCGCAGAACTCGAGGCGGACCGAGTGATCGTCGGCGTCGACGGATCGGCGTCATCGGTCGCCGCCTTGCGGTACGCGGCCCGGATGGCCGCCGCCTTCGATGCGCCGATCGAGGCCATCAGCACGTGGGCGTTTCCGCGGCTGGCAGGCCCCTATGTGGTGGCGCAATGGTCGCCGGAGGAGGACGCGCGCGCGGTTCTGAACGCCGCGGTCGAGCAGGCGTTCGGATCCGAGCCGCCCGCCGGCCTGGTGTGCACGGTGCTGCCGGGACCGCCGGCGAGAACCCTCGTCGAGCTCAGCCGCGGCGCCGGGATGCTCGTGCTCGGCAGCCGGGGGCTGGGCGGATTCCGCGGTCTGCTGCTGGGGTCGGTCAGCAGTGCGTGCGCTGCGCACGCGCACTGCCCGGTGCTGATCGTCCACGGGGACGGCCTCGGCGGCGAAGATGCTCCCGCTGGAGAGTCCGAGCCGGCGTGAGCCGCGATCGGCTCAGCGCAGCGGGTCGAACGGTGCGATCGCGGGGTCGACGCGGCCGGTGACGATCTGCTCGGCGAGCAGCTTGCCGCTGGCGGGCCCGAGCACGATCCCCCACATGCCGTGACCGCCCGCGACGTACACACCGGGAGCGCGCGTCGCGCCCACGAGCGGAAGGCCGTCGGGGGTGACCGGCCGCGAGCCCACCCACTCGTCCTGCCGCTGGTCGAGGTCGATGTCGCGGAACAGGGTGCGTGCCTGGTTGATGATCGCCTGGATGCGGCGTGGCTGCAGCGGCTCGTCGGGCCGGCGGAACTCCATGGTCCCGGCGATGCGGAAGCGCCCCTGGTAGGGGGTGCATGCGATGCGCTGGAACGGCAGGTACACCGGATAGCGCACCGGCGGGTCGGTCTTCACGCTGAACGAGTAGCCGCGTCCGGCCTGCACGCGGGTGCGCACGCCCAGCCTGCGGGCGAGCTGGGGCATCCACGCGCCCGTGGCGACCACCACCGAGTCGGCGGTGAGCCGCTCACCGTCGTCGAGCGTCACCGCGGGGGCGGCGCCGCCATCGACGGCCGTGACCGCGTGGCCGGTGCGCAGCACTCCCCCGCGCGCGACGACCGCGTCGGCGAGCGCCTGCACGAACGGCCCCGGCTCGAAGAATCGCTGACCGTCCAGGCGGTACGCGACCGAGACCGCGTCCGACAGCTGCGGCACGAGCTGCTGCGGGTCATCCAGGCGCTCGAAGGGGACGTCCTGTCCGTGCCGGATGACCCCCTCGATCTCGTGCAGGAAGCCCCGGGAGTGCTTCTCGGCGGTGAACCCGATGACGAACGGGCCCTCCTGCGTCCAGGAGTCGACGCCCCCGTCGATGAGCTCGTCGAAGCACGCCAGGGCCATCCGGTCGATGGGCGTGAGGGCCGCCATGGTGCGGTTCCACGCCCGCGTCGTCCCGTGCGCCGCGAACCGCGCGAGGAACGACCACAGTCCGGGGTCGGCGCGGAAGGGGACGTGCAGCGCGGCATCCGGGTCCAGCAGCGCCTTCGGCCCGTAGGTCCACAGGCTGGGGTCAGCGAGCGGGATGGCCTTTCCGGGCGTGAGCCAGCCGGCGTTCCCCCAGGACGATCCCGCCGCGACGCCGCTGCGGTCCACGACGGTCACCTCGACGCCGTGCTGCTGGAGGTGCCAGGCGGTGGCCAGCCCCAGCATCCCCGCTCCGACGACGACCGACGTTGCCATGCGCTGTCCTCTCCGACGACGTTCTTCTCCGACGATTCTGCAGAAATCGACGAGATGTGGAGCGCATCGGGAAGAATCGTCGCAAGAGACCGCACACACGAGCGGAATCCTTCTCGAAGGGTGGGGAACAGGGATGCCGGAGGCGGAATCCGCACGCAGAGATCTCGACGAGATCGACCGCGCGATCCTGGCCGCGCTGCACGACGACGCCCGGATGTCGAACACGGAGCTCGCGCGCCGCGCGCGGATCGCCGAGTCGACGTGCCACAAGCGCGTGCGCGCCCTCATCGCCTCCGGCGTGATCACCGGCTTCCACGCGTCGATCGACGCGGCGGCGCTCGGCCTGGGTCTGGAGGCCCTGATCGCCATCCGGCTCCACGCCCACGCGCGCGGCGACCTGCGCCGGTTCCAGGCGTACCTGGAGCGCCTGCCCGCCACCCGCCACGTGTACTTCGTCGCGGGGGACCGCGACTTCCTGCTGCACGTCGCGGTGCGTGACGCCGCCGCGCTGCGCGAGCTGGTCTCCGACACGCTCAGCGTCCGCGAGGAGGTCGCGGCCACGAACACGAGCGTGATCTTCGCCCATGTCCCGGGGCGGTCGCCGCTGGGTGACGCGGAGAACTGAGGACCCCGGCGCAGCGGAGGACGCCGACTGCCCGCGCCCGGATAGGCTCGGGCAGCGAGTGGATGGGTCGTAGCCGGGGTGATGTGCGCGTGACGGTGGCGGGTTTCAGGCTCAGGGTCGTCGCAGGTCTGGCGGTGCTCGCCGCGACAGGACTGACTGTCGGCTGCACCGGCGGCGCCCAGCCGCCCCGGTCGGAGGCCGATCTCGCATCCATCGCCCGGGACTGGCAGCGCTACGCCGAGGAGCTCGCCTGGACCGACCGCGTCGTCGATCGCCATCCGGGGTTCGCGCTCGCCGACCCCTGGGTGACGGCCGAATTCCGCATCCGCGATCTGCTCACCCAGCGCAGCGGGCTGCCGGCCTATGCGGCCGATCTGGCGGGCGCACTCGGTTTCGAGGCCGATGCGGCCATCGCCTCGCTCGCGCACATCGAGCCGGTGGCCGGCTTCAGGGACGAGTTCGCGTATCAGAACGTGCCGCACCTGGTCGCGGGCGAGATCGTCGCCGAGATCGCAGGGACGCAGGACTGGCCGGATGCCGTCGAACAGCTGCTGCTCGAACCGCTCGGCATGACGGCGACCTCCGCGAGGGCGGACGGGCTGGACGCCTCGACGGACACCACGCGCGGCCACCAGATCGCCGACGGTGGAATGCGCGTGCTCGAGCCGGCGCGCTTTCCCGCCGGCGTCGCCGGGGCGGGGGCCCTCGTCTCCTCCCGGTCCTCGGCGATTTCGCCGAGGGGATGATGCACGGCGACGGGCCGGCGCGCATCGGCTACGCGACCGGGTGGCTCGTGCACGCCCTGCCGGAGGGGCGCATCATCGAGCATGGGGGCACGACGTACGGCTACACGTCGGCGGTGCGATTCGACCCCGACCGGCGCATCGGGGTGATCGTGCTCACGAACCTCGCCCACCAGGGCGGCCTTGCGGGTCCGGTGAGCAAGTACGCACTCGACCTGATCCAGGGGCGGGAGCCCGTCGACTACGTGGCGCGTGTGGAGCAGCTGGTCGCCGCGCGGGATGAGGTCGCGAGTGCCCCGCAGAACGTGCCGGTGCACCCACCCCTCGCGTGGTACGAGGGCGTCTACCGGCATCCCGCCCTGGGGGAGATCGACATCAGAGCGCGGGGAGACCGCCTCGTGTACACGATCGGACCCCGCGCCGTGCCGGTCTCGGCGGTCCGGATCGCGGACGACCGGTTCGAGCAGACCTGGCATTTCGACGGCGATCCGGACGCGGCGATCCTCACGGCCCCGATGCAGTTCGAATCGGCGGGTGCCCAGGCGCCGACCCGCGTCCTGATCGGCGACCTCGCGTTCGACGCCGTGCGAGCGACCCACTGACCGCGCACGACCCGCCGGTCAGAAGGTGGCGCAGGGGTCGGTCTACTGTGAAGCCATGCCTGTCACCACCCGCCGCATGCAGGACCTCTCCGTCGACGACCACACCCTCACGGTGCCGCTGGTATGGGGTGACGACGCGGATTCGCGCACCATCGACATCCATGCCGCCGTCGTCACGCGGGAGGGCGGCGAGAACCTGCCTCACCTCGTCTTCCTGCAGGGCGGACCGGGGCACGAGGCACCGCGGGCGTTCCATGCGCCGGCGGCGCCGTCATGGCTGGATGCGGCACTCAAGGAGCACCGGGTCGTGCTGCTCGACCAGCGCGGCACCGGCCTGTCGACCCCGGTCGGCGACGACGATCTCGAGCGCGACGACCTCGCCGAGCGCCTGACGCACCTGCGCGCCGACGCGATCGTGCGCGACGCCGAGGCGCTGCGCCAGGAGCTGGGCGCGGCGACCTGGAGCGTGCTGGGGCAGTCGTTCGGCGGGTTCACCACGCTCGCCTATCTGTCCACCGACGCCGCCTCGCTCGAAAGGGTCTACTTCACCGGTGGGCTCAGCGCCGTCGGCACGCATCCGGACGAGGTCTACGCGCTGACCTACGACAAGATGCGCACGGCATCGGAGGCCTACTACCGGCGGTTCCCCGCGCACCGCGACGCGATCCGCCGCATCGCCGACCTCGCCGCCGCCGGCGGGCTCGTGCTGCCCGGCGGCGAGGTGGTCTCGGTCTCACGGGTGCGCTCGCTCGGGCACCTGCTCGGCTCCAACGACGGCTGGCAGCAGCTGTGGTCGCTGCTGGAGCGCGACCCCCGCTCCAACGCGTTCCGGCACGACTTCGCCGCTGCGATGCCCTACGACGCCCGCAACCCCCTGTATCTGGTGCTGCACGAGTCGAGCTACGCCGACGGCTTCGCCACCCGCTGGTCGGCCGAGCGCGTGGAGCCAGACGACTTCCGCGACGATCCGACGCTGCTGACCGGCGAGCACGTGCGCCGAGAGTGGCTCGACACGGTGCCGGCGCTGCAGCCGTGGCGCGAGGTGACGCTCGCCCTGGCCGAGCACGAATGGCCGCGGCTCTACGACGCCGCGGCCATCGAGGTGTCAGGTGCCCACGGGGCCGCAGCCGTCTACGTGAACGATGTGTACGTGCCGCTGGAGTTCTCGCTCGAGACCGCGCGGCTGATGCCGGGCGTCACCCCGTGGATCACCAGCGAGCACGAGCACAGCGGGCTGCGATCGGGCGACGTCCTCGCACGCCTCATCGACCTGGCGCGCGGTCGGCGCGTGCGCTGACGCGCGACACGGCGCCTCAGGCGGTCGCGACGGGCTGGCGCAGGATCGTGCGCAGCTTCTCGGGGGCCGCACGCCGCGGGTCGCTGAGATAGATCTCGTGGTGCCTTCCGGTCGGGCGCAGGCGCTGCGAGGGCAGGAACACGTCGTGAAGCTCGGCCAGCACCGGACCCTCGGCGTCGTACGGCCCGATGTGGAGCGTCTGCACGCACAGCCCTTCGTCGAGCGTCTCCAGTCGCAGCGCTGCGAGCGCGGCGGCATCCGCCTTCGCCCGGGCGCGCTCCCGCGCGACCTCGACCTGCCCGGGCGTGATCCAGTCGGGCACGAGGTTCAGGAGGGTCCAGTCCCACCGCGACTTGTCGCGGGCGGTCGTGAACGCCGTCATGTCGTCGGCCCACCACAGCGCTTCGAGGGGCATCACGGTGTAGTCACGGTCGAGTTCGCGCTTGCCGGCGAACTTCAGCGCGTACGCGACCGGGTACAGCGCGCTGACGGCCGCCGCGTACTCCGGCGCCGTGTTCGGGTCGCCATGACCGTCGATCATGAGGTACTGCAGCGGCGGGACGGTGACGACCTCGAACCGCCCGCGGGGCGCGCTGTAGGTCGGGATCTCTTTCTTCAGGTCGATCCGCACGGCCCCATCGTAGGGCGGTGAGGCACGCGCGTCGGAGCGAAGGCGTACCCTCGGCGGATGACCGGACTCACTCCGTACCTCATCCTTCCCGGCACCGCCCGCCCGGCGCTCGAGTTCTACCGCGACCTCTTCGGCGGCGAGGCGGGCATGAACACCTTCGCGGAGTTCGGGCGGGAAGACGGCCCCGGAGAGTACATCGCGCACGGCATGCTCAGCGGAGGGCCGGTGACGCTGTTCGCCTCCGACGCCGGACCCGGAGAGACCGCGCTGCGTGTCGAGGGCCTGCTGTTCGCCCTGCTCGGCACCGCAGAACCCGCTGAACTGGAACGCTGGTTCGCCGTTCTCGCCGAGACCGGCATGGTGATCGACCCGCTGCAGGAGCGCCCCTGGGGCGCACACGACGGCACCGTCACCGACCGGTTCGGCGTGACCTGGCTGATCGGGTACGAAGGCGGCTGAACCGCCTGGCGCCGGTGGTGCACCGGGCAGACTGGATGCCGTGCCGACAGCTCCAGACGACAGACCCACTCCCGCCGCCGAGGCATCGGTCTGGCGTGCACCCGGGATCCCGGCACTGCTCGTCATGGTCGCAGCCGGGTTCGCCGGCTACGCCCTGCTGATGCCGGTCGCCCCGATGTGGGCGGCGCAGGGCGGCGCCGACGCCACCGGCGTGGGCTTGGTCACCGGCGTCTTCATGTTCGCCACCGTCGCGGTGCAGCTGTCCGTGCCGAGCCTGCTGCGCCGCCTCGGCTGGGCGTTCGTGCTCTCAGCCGGACTCGTGCTGCTGGGTGCCCCGGCGCTGCTGCACCTGCTCTCGGATGCGCTGTGGTTCGTGCTGGCACTCGCCGCCGTGCGCGGCGCCGGCTTCGCGATCCTGACCGTCGCCGGCAGCAGCGCCATCGCCGAGCTCATCGAGCCGCCCCGCCGCGGGCGGGCGATCGGCGCTTTCGGCCTGGCGATCGCCGCACCGCAGGTCCTGCTGCTGCCTCTCGCCCCGTGGGCGGCCGAACACCTCGGCTACCCCGTCGTGTTCCTCGCGGCGACGGCTCCCGTTCTGGGCCTGGTGGCCGCGTATCGTCTCGGGCGGCGGCTGGATGCACTGCCGCAGCATCCCGAACTCCAGCATCCCGACCTGCACCGCGGACTGCGCCGGTTCGCCGGGCTCGCGCCGCCGGTCGTGCTGCTGCTGGGCGTGACGCTGGCCGGCGGCGCGATGCTCACCTTCGTCCCGCAGCTGACCACGGACGCCGTGCTCGCCATGGCTGCGCTGCTGCTGCTGACCGGTCTGGCCGCCCTCACGCGGTGGGGCGCCGGGCACTTCGCCGACCGATACGGGCCGAGCGGGCTGCTGCTGCCGAGCGTGCTGAGCACGGTGGCAGGGCTGTCGCTGTGCGCCTGGTCGGCGGCGGGGCCCGGCCGCGCGGCGGCGCTGCTGATCGGCATGGCGCTCATCGGCCTGAGCTACGGCGCCCTGCAGAACCTCACCCTCGGAATGGCCTTCGCCGCGGTCCCCCGTCGCGACCAGGTGACCGCCAGCGCAGCGTGGAACATCGGCTTCGACCTGGGCACCGGTGTGGGCGCGGTGATCGTGGGCGCGATCGCCACCGGCACCGGCTTCCCGATCGCGCTGCTGGCGGCGGCGACGATCTCGGTGCTCACGGTGCCGATGGCCCTCCTGCGGCCGCGGTCGCCGGCTGCCTCATAGGCTCGGGACATGACCCAGCTGGATGTCTCGGCCCTGCGCGCCGCCTTCCCCTCGCTCGCCTCCGGCATCGCACACTTCGACGGGCCCGGCGGCACCCAGACCCCCGCCGCGGTCGGGGCGGCGATGGCCGCCACGCTGACCGGTCCGCTGTCGAACCGCGGGACGAGCATCCTCTCCGAGCAGAACGCCGAGGATGCCGTGGCCGCATTCCGGGCAGCCGGGGCGGACCTGCTCGGCGCGCAGCCCGAGGGCATCGTGCACGGACGCAGCGCCACCCAGCTGGCCTATGACTTCTCGCGGCACCTGTCCCGCGACTGGGGCCCGGGCGACGAGATCGTGGTCACCGAGCTCGACCACGACGCGAACGTGCGGCCGTGGGTGCAGGCCGCCGAGCGCACCGGGGCGACGCTGCGCCGGCTCACGACCGACCCGGTGACCGCCGACCTGCGCCTCGACGACGAGCTCGACGAGGTCGTGAACGACCGCACGCGCCTGGTCGCCGTCACGGGTGCGTCGAATCTCATCGGCACGCGTCCAGACCTGCCCCGCATCGCGGCCCGCGCCGGCGAGGTGGGCGCGCTCGTGTACGTCGACGGCGTGCACCTGACCGCGCACGCGGCGATCGACATCGCCGCCCTCGGTGCGGACTTCTTCGTGTGCTCGCCGTACAAGTTCTTCGGGCCGCACTGCGCGATGCTCGCCGCCGACCCCGCCCTGCTCGAGACGATCACCCCCGACAAGCTGCTGCCGTCGACCAATGACGTGCCCGAGCGCTTCGAGTTCGGCACGCTGCCGTACGAGCAGCTGGCGGGGGTGACCGCGGCGGTGGACTTCATCGCGGGGATGGCGCCCGCCGGAATGGATGCCGCGCCGCGCCGCGCCCGCATCGTCGCCGCGTACGAGGTCTTCGACGCGCATGAGCTGCGCCTGCGCCGCCGCATCGAGGAGATCCTCGCCGCGCTCGGGGACCGGGTGGTCGTGCACTCGCGGGCGGCGCATCGCACCCCGACCCTGTTCGCGACGTTCCCGGGCCGGCACAGCGACGACGTCGCCCGGGTGCTGGCCGAGCGCAGGGTGCACGCGCCCTCGGGCACGTTCTATGCCTACGAGCCCGCACGTGCACTGGGCATCGACGCCGGGCTGCGCATCGGTCTCGCACCCTACAACGACGACGCCGAGGTCGACCGGCTCGCAGAGGGCCTCGCCGCCGCTCTCTAGGCACGGCGAAAGCGCGGCGGGGACGGACCCGCGGGCGGGCACGGCAGACTGGGGGCATGCCGCAGCTCGACGACCTCGTCGCCGCCCTGCCGCCCGGGGCGGTGGTCAGCGACCAGGCCGCGATGGACGGCTACCGCCGCGATCGCGCGAACGACCCCGCGGCGGGTGTGCCGCTCGCGGTGGTGCGGGCGACCTGCACCGAGGACGTGCAGGCGACCGTGCGGTTCGCAGCGGCCGCCGGCATCCCGCTCATCCCCCGCGGCGCCGGGTCGGGGCTCTCCGGCGGAAGCTCGGCCGTCGACGGTGCGATCGTCGTCTCGGTCGAGCGCATGCGCGACGTCGTGGTCGACCCGGTGGTGCGGATGGCGACGGTCCAGCCCGGCGCGCTCAACGCCGAGGTCAAGGCGGCCGCCGCCGTGCACGGGCTGTGGTACCCGCCCGACCCGTCGTCCTACGAGTTCTGCTCGATCGGCGGCAATGTCGCCACCAACGCCGGCGGCCTGTGCTGCGTCAAGTACGGGGTGACCACCGACTACGTGCTCGGGATGACGGTGGTCCTCGCCGACGGCCGGGCCGTGCGCCTCGGCGGCCCCCGGCTGAAGGATGTCGCGGGACTCCCGCTCGTGAAGCTGTTCGTCGGCAGCGAGGGCACGCTCGGCATCATCACCGAGGTCGTGCTGCGTCTGATCCCCGCGCAGCGCACGCCGACCACGCTCGTGGCGAGCTTTCCGACGCTGACGGGGGCCACCCAGGCCGTGCTCGACATCACCCGCACCATGCGCCCGTCGATGCTCGAGTTCATGGACCGCGTCGCGATCGGCGCCGTCGAGGACGAGACGAGGATGGGGCTGGATCGCGAGGCCGCAGCTCTCCTGGTCGTGCAGTCGGACGAACCGGCGAGCCTGGCCGCCGAGGAGATGGCCGCCATCGAGGCGTGCTGCACCGCGAACGCGGCGACCGAGTGCTACGTCACCGACGACCCGGATGAGGGCGAGGCGTTCGTCGCGGCCCGGCGGATGGCGATCCCCGCCGTGGAGAAGCGCGGATCGCTGCTGCTCGAAGACGTGGGCGTGCCCCTGCCGCGACTGGGCGACCTCGTCGAGGGGGTCGCCGAGATCGGCGCGCGCACGGGGGTGGAGATCTCGGTGATCGCGCACGCCGGCGACGGCAACACGCATCCCCTGCTCGTGTTCGATCCGGCCGATCCGGCGTCGCGGGCGCGCGCCGACGTCGCGTACGACGAGGTCATGCGCCTGGCGATGCGGCTGGGCGGAACGATCACCGGCGAGCACGGCGTGGGGCGGCTGAAGCGCCCGTGGCTGGGTGACTACCTCGGCGAGGATGTGCTGGAACTGAACCGGCGCATCAAGCAGGCACTCGATCCGCAGGGGATCCTCAACCCCGGCGCGGTGCTCTGACCCCGGCCCTTTCCATTATCCCGCACCGGGGGCGCCTTGCGGCAAGAGTCCCCCCGTGGGGCAGAATCGCTGATCGCGCGTGGAATCAGCGCGCCGGGAAAGGGATCCGTGACCGACAGCGCCTTCAACCTTCCGCCCGACCTGGCCGCCAAGGCGGACCCGCGTCTGACCGCCGACGACGAGCGGCACTTCGCGGCCGTCTCGCGGGCGCTCGACGAGCATGTCGCCGCCCTCGACGACCGCCTCGCCGAGGAGCGCCGCAAGCCCGGCGGGCGGGGGCAGGCCGCGCTCGACCGTGACCTCGAGGTCCACCGGCTCTCCGCGCGTCTGCGCGCGCTGAGCCGCTACGGACGCGACCTGTGCCTGGGCCGCATCGTGCCCGCGCACGGCGCGCCCGTCTACATCGGCCGGTTCGGGCTCACCGACAGCGACGGCCGCCGGCTCCTGGTGGACTGGCGGGCACCGGCAGCCGAGCCCTTCTTCGCCGCCACGCACACGACGCCGATGGGCCTGGCGAGCCGCCGCCGCTACCGCTGGACCGACGGGCGCGTGACCGACTACTGGGACGAGGCGTTCACGCCCGAGGGCCTGGCCACCAGCCATGCCGCCCTCGATGACCAGTCCGCCTTCATCGCGAGCCTCGGCGCCAGCAGGTCGCCGCGCATGCGCGATGTGCTGGCCACGATCCAGGCCGACCAGGACGCGATCATCCGTGCCGACTCGACGGGCGCGCTCATCGTCGACGGCGGCCCCGGCACCGGGAAGACCGTGGTCGCGCTGCATCGGGCGGCGTACCTCATCTACGCGGATCCGGCTCTGGGCGCCGGCCGCGGGGGCGTGCTGTTCGTGGGCCCGCATCAGCCCTACCTCGACTACGTCGGAGACGTGCTGCCCAGTCTCGGCGAGGAGAGCGTGCAGACCTGCATGCTGCGCTCGCTCGTGGCGGAGGGCGCCGACGCCGGCGTCGAGACGCACGAGGCGGTCGCCCGGCTGAAGGCGGATGCCCGCATGGTCGATGCGATCGAGCCCGCCGTGGCGTTCTACGAAGAGCCGCCGCGGAAGACCCTGCTCGTCGACACCCCGTGGGCCGATCTCCCGCTCACCGCCGCGGACTGGACGGAGGCTTTCGCCTCGGCCGAGCCCGGCGCGCCGCACAACGAGGCGCGCGACCAGGTGTGGGAGACCGTGCTCGACATCCTCGCCGACAAGGTCGACGAGGAGGTCGTGCCCCCGCACCTGCTGCGGCGCGCGCTGGAGCAGAACGCCGGCCTGAGGCACGCGTTCCAGCGGGCGTGGCCCCTCGTCGACGCAGCCGTGCTCGTCGCCGACCTGTGGTCGGTGCCGGCGTATCTGCGCCGATGCGCACCCTGGCTCAGCGCCGCCGAGGTCGCGCTGCTGCAGCGCGCGGATCCGCGCGCGTGGACCACCGCAGACCTGCCGTTGCTGGACGCCGCCCGCCGGCGGCTCGGCGACCCGCAGGCATCCCGTCGTCGCCGCGGGCACGAGAGGACCCTCGCCGCGGAGCGCGAATACATGGGAGAGGTCGTCGAGCGCTTCAAGGAGGCCGGCGACGAGCTGATGCAGTGGCTCGACGGCGAAGACCTCCGCAACTCCCTCGTGGACGAGGCGGTGCTGGAACGACCAGACCCGGACGTGCTCGCGGGGCCCTTCGCGCACGTCATCGTCGACGAGGCGCAGGAGCTCACCGACGCGGAATGGCGGATGCTGCTGGCCCGCTGTCCCTCGCGCAGCTTCACCGTCGTCGGCGACCGCGCGCAGGCGCGCCGCGGGTTCACCGAGTCATGGGAGCAGCGGCTGAAGCGTGTCGGGCTGCGCGACATCCGGCTCGCGTCGCTGACGGTCAACTACCGCACGCCGGCGGAGGTGATGGCCGAGGCGGAGCCGGTGATCCGCGCGGCGCTGCCGGATGCGAACGTGCCGACCTCGTTGCGCGAGTCGGGCGTGCCCGTGCGCCGCGGGCGGACCGGGGAGCTGGACGCGGTGCTCGACGAGTGGCTCGCCGGGCACGCCGAGGGCGTCGCCGTCGTGATCGGCGCGTCGCCGTCCACCCCGCGACCGCGGGTGCGCGCGCTCACGCCCGAGACGGTGAAGGGGCTCGAGTTCGACCTGGTCGTGCTGGTCGACCCCGACCGGTTCGGGGAGGGGATCGCCGGCGCCGTGGACCGGTACGTGTCCATGACCCGGGCCACGCAGCAGCTGGTCGTCCTGACGAGCTGAAACTCACTGGCCGACGTACTCGGCCAGGTGCCGTCCGGTCAGGGTCGACCCGGCGGCGACGAGGTCGGCCGGGGTGCCCTCGAACACGACGCGGCCGCCGTCGTGGCCGGCGCCCGGGCCGAGGTCGATGATCCAGTCGGCGTGGGCCATGACCGCCTGGTGGTGCTCGATCACGATCACCGAGTTGCCGGCGTCGACGAGCCTGTCCAGCAGCGCGAGCATATTGTCGACGTCGGCGAGGTGCAGCCCGGTCGTCGGCTCGTCGAGCACGTAGATCGCACCCTTCTTGGCCATCGAGATGGCCAGCTTCAGTCGCTGCCGCTCGCCGCCGGACAGGGTGTTGAGCGCCTGCCCGAGGGTGAGATAGCCGAGCCCCGCGTCGACCATCCGCAGGAGCGTCGTGTGCGCGGGACCCTTGGCGATGAATTCGGATGCCTCAGCCGCCGACATCGCGAGCACCTCGGCGATGTTCTTGCCGTCGAGCGTGTACTCGAGCACCTCGTCGCTGAAGCCGGTGCCCTCGCACAGCTCGCACAGCGTCTCGACGGTCTGGGTGAAGCCGAGATTCGTGATGATGACCCCGAGCCCGCGGCACGCCGGACACGCCCCCTCGGAGTTGGCGCTGAACAGGGCCGCCTTGACGCCGTTGGCCTTCGCGAACTCCTTGCGGACGGCGTCGAGGATGCCGGTGTAGGTCGCCGGGCTCGAGCGCCGGCTGCCCTTGATCGGGGTCTGGTCGAGCACGACGACGTCGTCGAAGGCGGGCACGTTGCCGTGGATGAGGGACGACTTGCCCGAGCCGGCCACGCCGGTGACGACGGTGAGGATTCCGAGCGGGATGTCGACGTCGACGTCCTGCAGGTTGTGCTGCGAGGCGCCGCGGATCTCGAGCACGTCCGTGGGCTCGCGCACCGCGTCCTTCAGCCGCGCCCGATGGTCGAAGAAGCGGCCGGTGATCGTGTCCGAGGCGCGCAGGCCCGCGACATCCCCCTCGAACATGACCTCGCCACCCGCGCGCCCGGCGCCTGGACCGAGGTCGACCACGTGGTCGGCGATGGCGATGACCTCGGGCTTGTGCTCGACGACGAGCACGGTGTTGCCCTTGTCGCGCAGCAGCTGCAGCAGGTCGTTCATGCGCTGGATGTCGTGCGGGTGCAGCCCGGCGGTGGGCTCGTCGAACACGTAGCTGATGTCGGTGAGCGACGAGCCGAGGTGGCGCACCATCTTGAGCCGCTGCGCCTCGCCGCCGGAGAGGGTGCCGGATGCGCGCTCGAGCGACAGGTAGCCGAGGCCGATGTCGATCATCGAGGCGACCGTGTCGCGCAGCCCGCTCATCAGGGGAGCCACGGACGGGTCGTCGATGGTGTCGAGCCAGGTCGCGAGATCGGTGATCTGCATGGCCGCGGCATCGGCGATGCTCACGCCGCCGATCTTCGACGACCGCGCCCCGTCGTTCAGCCGGGTGCCGTCGCATGCCGGACACGGCATGAACCGGACGGCCCGGTCGACGAAGGCGCGGATGTGCGGCTGCAGCGCATCGCGGTCCTTCTGCAGCATCGACTTCGTGATCTTCGGCACCAGACCCTCGTAGGTCATGTTCATGCCCGAGATCCGGATCTTCGTGGGCTCCTTGTAGAGGAAGTCGTCGAGCTCCTGCGGGGTGTACTCGGCGATGGGCTTGTCGGGGTCGACGAGACCGGACTCGCTGTAGCCCTTCACCATCCAGCCGTCCACGGTGTACCCGGGGATCGTGATGGCGCCCTCGCGGAGCGATCTGGTGCGATCGAACAGCTCGTCGAGGTCGACGTCGCTCACTTCGCCGAGACCCTCGCAGTGCGGGCACATGCCGCCGGTGATCTCGAAGGAGCGGCGCTCCTTGACCTTCTTGCCGCCCTTCTCGAACGTCACCGCGCCCGCCCCGGCCACCGACGGAACGTTGAAGGAGAACGCCTGCGGCGAGCCCACGTGGGGCACGCCGAGACGGCTGAACAGCAGCCGCAGCATCGCGTGCACGTCGGTCGCTGTGCCGACGGTCGAGCGCGCGTTCGCGCCCATCCGCTCCTGGTCGACCACGATGGCCGGACTCACGTTCTCGAGCGCGTCGACGTCGGGCCGGGTCAGCTGCCCCATGAACTGCTGCACGAACGTGGGGTAGGTCTCGTTGATGAGCCGCTGCGACTCGTTCGCGATCGTGGCGAACACGAGCGATGACTTGCCCGACCCGCTCACCCCGGTGAACACGGTCAGGCGCCGCTTGGGGATCTCGAGGCTGACGTCTTTGAGGTTGTTCTCTCGGGCGCCGGTGACGCGGATGGCATTGTGCGAGTCGGCGATGTGGGCGGATGCCTGGGGCATGGTGTCCTCTCGGTCGGGGCGAGGCTACCGGCTCCCCCCGACGCCGACAACCGTCCTGGGTCGCGCTCAGGCCGCGGCGTCGGCCGCGGCGGGCAGCACCGGGAAGTTGTCGGAGAACAGGCCGCCGGGGTCGACCTGCGTCTTGATCGCGCGCAGACGCGCGAGGGTCGCCGGCGGGAAGGCCTGGGCGATCCGCTCCGGCCGCTGCGACGAATCGAAGCTGAGGTACAGCCCGCGCGCGTGCGCGGCGAGCGCGTTCCACGCCCGGTCGAGCCGGCCCGGGTCCGCGCCGAGGGCGACGATCGAGAATCCCGCCGAACGATGGGCGTAGGCGGTCGCCCCGTCGGGAAGGTCGGCCACGGCACCGCCGACCGGGCGCACCTGGAAGAACGCGGCGGCACCGGCATCCAGCATCTCCTGCGCGGCCCGCGCGATCTCGGGGGTGATCGCGTCCACCAGCGCGGAGCGCGAGTGCGGCTCGCCGCTGCCATGGTGCGGACCGAGGTCGGCGTTCGCCATCACCTGCGCATAGCCGGTGAGGCGCACCGACTGCTGCACCAGCGGCGCGAGCCCGGCGAACGGCTGCAGCCGTTCGATGATCGTGTCCGGGTCGGCGGAGTCGACCACGCCGTACAGCTGGGCGGTCATCGGCCGGCCCGGCCGCGGTGCGCCCATCACGAGGAAGATGCCGGTGTCGCGGGGCGCGGACTGCATGATGCGGCCGTACCCCTTGAGGAACCCGGCGATGTCGTCCACCTGGAACGCCAGCTGGGCCGAGCCGATGTCGCCGATCTCCGCCGCTTCGAACTCGAACGCCGTGACGATGCCGATGTTCGCGCCGGCTCCCCGGATGGCCCAGAACAGGTCGGGCCGGGTCTGCGCGTCGGTGCGCACGATCGAGCCGTCCGCCAGCACGACCTCGGCCGCGCGCAGGCTGTCGATGGTCAGCCCGTGCTCGCGCGCGAGGAACCCGATGCCTGCGGCCGTGGCCAGACCGCCCACCCCGACCCCGCCCGAATCGCCCGAGCTCAGCGCCCAGCCGTGCTCGCCCAGCGCGGCGGCGACCTGCATCCAGCGCGCACCCGGCCCGATGCGCACGAGGCGCCGGCGCGAGTCGAGCACCTCGATGCCGTCCAGGCGGCTCAGGTCGATCACGATGCCGCCGTCGTTCGTGCTGCGCCCGCTGATCCCGTGACCGCCGCTGCGCACCGAGAGCGTCGCGTCCGGGTGCCGGCGCGCGTACGCGACCGCCTCGGCCACCTGCTGCGGCGAGTCCGGCTGCAGCACGATGCCGGGCGAGCCGCCCCGCAGGTAGGTCGCGCGCACATCGGGGTACTCGAAGTCACCCGGCTCGACGGCGCGCAGGCCGTGCGGCACGCCGTCGTAGTCGATGCCGTCGCGGCGGGCCGACAGCGCCGCCGACGACCGCGCCGGCGCCGGCGGAGTCGCGCGGCGCGTGCGCTCGCGGGCCACGACCTCGCGCGCGGCCGGTGCGACCTCGGCACCCACCAGACGCAGCAGATCGGGGTCGTCGCCGGTGAAGATGAAGGTGTCCACCCCGTCGTCGAGCGCCAGCGCGGCGATCCGGTCGATGAGCGACGCGACGTCGGAGGCCAGGTTCCCGACGTTGAGCAGCCGCCGGATCTCGCGGGGATCGCGGCCCGCTCCGGCCGCGGCCTCGTCGATGGCGGCGTTTCCCCGCGCCAGGTCGCCGGGTTTCATGTAGCCGAGCGACGGCAGCCATCCGTCGCCCTTGCGCCCGGTGAGCGCGAGCATCCGCGGCTTGTACGCGCCGATCCAGATCGGCACGTCGTGCGCGGGCCGCGGACCGCGCTTCGCGCCGTGCACACGGTGATACTCGCCGTCGGTGAACGCCGCGCGGCGCTCGCCGGTGTCCCACAGGGCCCGGATGACGTCGATCGCCTCCTCGAGGGCGGTCACCGCCTGCCCGGGCGTGAGGCGGCGGCCGCCCATCGCCTCGATGGCGTCCCAGAAGCCGCCTGCTCCCAGCGCCAGGTCGAAGCGGCCGCCGCTGAGCAGGTCGAGGCTGGCCGCGCTGCGGGCCACGACCGCCGGCGGCCGCAGCGGCACGTTGAGCACGTCGGGGGCGATGCGGATGCGGCTGGTCTGCGCCGCGACGAACGAGAGCAGCGTCCACGTATCCAGGAACGCGGGCTGATAGGGATGGTCCTGGAAGGCGACGAGATCGAGACCGGATGCCTCGGCCACGGTCGCGAGGGCGACCGGCACCTGCGGATCTGCGGCGGACGGGGTGATGAAGGCTCCGAATCGGAGCGGGTGACCGTAGTCCATACCGGGGCACAACCCGCTGCGGTCGCAGCGGATTCCCCCGCGGACTCCTGCCGGGGTCTGCTCAGTAGACTGGAGGCATCCCTCCGATCGATCCAGGAATCCCCGTGCCCGACAACGCCGCGCCCGAGAACGAAGCGCCCGCGCCGCGACCCAGCGCCGCGCCCCGCGTCGCCGTGCGGCACATCCAGCTGATCCGGGCGATCGTCGCCGCCATCGCGGCGCTGATGATCACCTTCTCGGCCGACCACTCCGCGACCTACGGCCTGGCGACGTTCAGCGGCTTCGCGATCGCCACGGCCCTCGTGCTCGCCTTCGGGGCGTGGATGGCCTACCCGCGCGGCCGTCGCTGGCCGCTCGTCGCCGTCGCCGTGCTGACCGCGATCGCCGGAATGGTCAGCGGCGTGCCGCCATGGCGATCGACGGCCCTGTTCTTCGCGATCGTGATCACGTGGTCGGCCGTGACCGGCCTCGTCGAGATCGCCGGGGCGTGGGTCGACCGGGTGCGTCTGCGCGACGAGGGCGGCGACGACCCGCAGCGCCGCTCCGAGATCCGCGATGCGTTCACGGTCGGGATCATCACCGTGGTGCTCGCGATCGCGCTCGGCCTGGTCTCCCCCGACTTCCGCCTCGACTACTTCATCGACGAAGCGGGCGCCTGGTTCGCGCTGACCGGGATCTCCATCGCCGTCGGGCTGTTCGGCGGATACGCCGCGATCGTCGCCGTGTACCTCGGGATCGCCGCCTTCACGCCGCGCCGCCAGGACCCGGCCGCCGCGGAGGCCGAGGCATCCGCTGCCGTCACTTCCGCCACCGACGAGGAGCCCGCGTGACCGACAAGCCGACCCGTCGCCAGCTCATGCGCCCCCTGCAGCTGCTGGGCCTCGCGTTCATCGCCGCGGCGTTCGCCTTCGTGGTGACGCTCGTGTCGATGGGCTTCTTCCAGCAGCGCTTCGCCGGGCAGTCCGAACACGCCCTCGTCGTGGCGGGCGTCGTCGGCGGCATCACCTTCATCGTCGTGCTCGTCGTGATGGCCCTTCTCATCCTCGCCGTCGATCCGGCCCAGGTGGCCAAGACCGTCGACCGCCCGGTGCTGCTGCCTCCCGAAGACGAACAGGCCGCGCCGGGGGATGCCGCGCCCGACGCCGACGATGCGGCGGGCGGTCGCGACCAGCAGCCCGGCTGAGCCCTACTCGGCGGGGTCGACCAGCCGCGCTGCCAGCCCCGTGTACCCGGCGGGCGTCAGCGCCAGCAGGCGCTCGCGCGCCTCGGCGCCGATGTCGAGGCCGCGGATGAACTCGGCGAGCTCGGCCGCACCGACGCGGCGTCCGCGGGTGAGCTCCTTGAGCAGCGCGTACGGGTCGGTGATCGACGATCGTCCCGCGGTGATCTCGGCGCGCACCACGGTCTGGATCGCCTCGGCGAGCACCTCCCAGTTCTCGTCGAGGTCGGCATCCAGCACGTCCTGGGCGAGCGCGATCTCGCCCAGCCCGCGGCGCAGGTTGTCGATCGCCAGCAGCGAGTGCCCGAACGCCACCCCGATGTTGCGCTGGGTCGTCGAGTCGGTGAGGTCGCGCTGCAGCCGCGAGGTCACCAGGGTCGCCGCGAGCGTCGCGAACAGGCCGCCGGCGATCTCGAGATTCGCCTCCGCATTCTCGAAGCGGATCGGGTTGATCTTGTGCGGCATCGTCGACGAGCCGGTCGCGCCGGCGACGGGGATCTGGGAGAAGTAGCCGAGAGAGATGTAGGTCCACACATCGGTCGCGAGATTGTGCAGGATGCCTCCGGCATGCCGTGCCCGGTCGTACAGCTCGACCTGCCAGTCGTGCGACTCGATCTGCGTCGTGAGGACGTTGAAGCCCAGTCCCAGCGACTCGACGAACCCGCGGGCGACCGCCGGCCAGTCGACGTCCGGGTCGGCGGCGAGGTGCGCCGACCAGGTGCCGGTCGCACCGGAGAACTTGCCCAGGTACTCGGATGCCGCCAGCTGCCGCTCCACGCGGCGCAGCCGCCACGCGAACACGGCGAGCTCCTTGCCCATGGTGGTCGGGGTGGCCGGCTGGCCGTGCGTGCGCGCGAGCATCGGAGCGTCACGGTGAGCGCGCGCCAGCTCGTCGAGCCTGCCGATCACCTCCCGCAGTGCGGGAAGCCACACCTCCTCGACCGCGCGCTTGACGGTGAGGGCGTAGGCGAGGGAGTTGACGTCCTCGCTGGTGCAGGCGAAGTGCACGAGCTCGGCGAGGCGGTCCAGCCCGAGGGATGACAGCCGGTCGCGCACGAGGTACTCGACCGCCTTGACATCGTGGCGGGTGACGGCTTCACGCGCGGCGAGCCAGTCGATCTCGGCCTGGCCGAAGTCGCGGTACAGCGCGCGCAGCCGCTCCTTGTCGGCATCGGCGAGCGGCGCCGTGGCGAACAGCGAGCGATCCGTGAGGGCGATCAGCCACTCCACCTCCACCTCGACGCGTGCCCGGTTGAGCCCCGCTTCGGAGAGGTGATCGGACAGTGGGGCGACGACCGCGCGATAGCGCCCGTCGAGGGGACTGAGCGGCTGCGGGGGCAGGGAGGAGGTCACGGAAACGACTCCGGAGTCGGCGGCTTGGAGGTCAGCGAATCGCCGGCTCCAACTGGCGGAAGAGCGCACGGCTCGCGCTCTCGATCATACCGAGCACCTCGTCGAACATCTCCGGGCCGGCGTAGTACGGATCGGGCACGTCGAGCACGCCGTGCGCCTGGGGGTCGAACGCCAGCAGCAGGGCGATCTTGTCGGCATCCTCCTGCGCGTGCGACCAGCTCTGCAGGATCCGCTCGTGACTGCGGTCGAGCGCGACGACGAGGTCGTTCGCGAACGCCTCCTGCGTGAACTGCCGCGCGCGGTGCCGGCTGCCGTCGTAGCCGCGGCGCTCCAGGGCCTCCAGTGTGCGGGCGTCGGCGCGCTCGCCGACGTGCCAGTCGCCGGTGCCTGCGCTGGTGGACACCACGCGGTCGTCCAGGCCGGCACTGCGCGCGAGGTCTCGGAACACGACCTCCGCCATCGGCGAGCGGCAGATGTTCCCCGTGCACACGAACACCACGCGGTAGGGCTGCGCGGCGGACGCGGTCATGCCTCCATCATGCCGCGCGAGCGCGCATCCCTCATCCGCGCACCCCTGCACAGCCTGCGCTCGCGGTTGCCTTTCCACGCGGAGGGAACTGCGACGCGGAGTCCCCGGGTCTCTGCGCCAGGCTGGCGGAATGCTCGCCCGCTCGGACCTCGCCTGGGCGCAGACCGCCGCGGCCTTGGCACGCCACCGGCTCGACGAGACGGCGACGCAGCTGGATGCCGCGCTGCGCCTGCTCGATCGCGCGGCGCACGCCACCGACTGGCAGTCCCCGGCCGCCGACTCGCACCACTGCGACATCGCGGACCTGCGCGGCGACGTGGCGCGCCTGCGCGGTCGCGTGGACGAGCTCGCCGACACGGCCGCCGGGGTGGGTGTGCTGCTGGCCCGGCTCGCCGAAAGGCAGCCGTGAGCGACGACATCGAGATCCGCCACGGTGCGGTGGTGGCCGTCGACAGCCGGTCGCTGCGCGGGGCCGCTGCGCAGCTGGATGAGATCGCCGGACGGCTCGCCGAGGCGGCCGAGGCGGCCGGCGCCGCCGGCTGGGCGCTCGCGGATGTCGACGCCGTGCTGCACGGCGGCTGGTCGGCGCAGGCGTCCGGCCTGCGCGCCGAGGCGGAGGGTGCGGGCGCCGCGGCCCGCCGTGCCGCCCTCCGGCTGCGGGCCGCGGCGGCCGTGTACGAGCACGCGGAGCTGACGGCACGCCGGGCCGTGACCCTGGACGACGCGGCGCGAGCGGTGATCGACGCCCGCCTCGCCGAGCTCGGACCACTCGTCGCGCTCGCCGCGGCCCCGCACGGCCTCGGCTTCGCGCGGCGCGCACCGTGGGAGCTCATCGAGCAGACCACGTCGCTGGGATGGATGCTGGTGCCACTCGGCCCGGCGGTGTTCGGCGCGACGGCCTTCGGCTTCGCCGCGGCGGTCCGCGTGTTCGACCGCGCTGTGACACCGGCCGCAGCGCGGCTCTCGGGCCCGGGCGAGCCGGTGACGGTGGCGCAGACGTCGCGCCGCGCCGGCACCCCGGTGACCTCGCTCGCCCAGGCGGTCTCCCGCATCCCGTCGCAGGCGGCGGTGCGCGTGGAGCGTTACACACTGCCCGGCGGATCTCGGCAGTTCGTCGTCTACATCGCCGGGACCGGGGCGGGCAGCGCCTTCGACATGCGTTCGAACGAGCGGCTGTACCGGGGCGAGCGGTCGGCCTCCTCGGAGGCGGTGCGCGGGGCGCTCGAGCGGGCCGGCGCGCGGCCGGGCGACATCGTGCACGAGGTCGGCCACTCGCAGGGGGCGATGATCGCCGGGCGCATGGCGCTGGAGGGCGAGTACGACGTGCGCACGGTCGTCTCGGCGGGGTCGCCGATCCAGGCGGCACTGCCGGAGTCCGTGCTCTCGGTCGATCTGCGCCACACCGACGACGTGGTCTCCGCGCTGGCCGCGGGCGGGTCCGCCGCCGGTGTCGGGTCGCCGCACAGCTTCGTCGTCGAGCGGGTCGCCGACCCGCTGGTGTCGCCGCACGACCTGGCGCTGCCCGCGCACGCGCGGGACGCGTACGAGCACACCGCCGCGCTGGTCGATGCGTCCACCGACCCGCGCGTCGACGCCGTGCGTGCTGTGTTCGCCGATCTCGGCCGCGCCGAGTCGGTCGAGGTCACCGAGTACACCGCCGGGCGACCGTGAGCCGGCGGCGGGTCAGCGCTTCCTCTGCGGTCGCAGGATGATGCCGAAGATCCAGTTGATGACGGTGATGATCAGCGCTGCCAGCACACCCCACCAGAAGTCCTCGACGCGCAGACCCCAGTTCCACCAGTGCGTGATCCAGGCGGTCAGCCACAGCAGGAACCCGTTGATGATCAGGGAGATGAGGCCGAGCGTGAGGATGTAGAGCGGGAACGCCAGGATCTTGATGACCGTCCCGATGATCGTGTTCACCAGCGCGAAGATCACCGCCACGAGCAGCAGCGTGAGCACGAGCTGGAGCGTCTCGCCTGGAGGGAAGGCGATGACCGACACCTGAAGCGCCGGGATCAGGGTGACGACCCAGATCGCGAACGCGTTGATGACGACGCGGATGAG
>NZ_JBIQHX010000021.1:0-38953 GCF_044508325.1 Microbacterium sp.
TGCCACGGCTCGCCGTCCGTGGCGACCCCCGAGCCCGTCGCCCCCGAGCTTGTCGAGGGGCGCACCGAGATCGTCAGCGACGCGGGCACGGCGTCGGGACCGAGCGCCACCCACGTCGACACGCGGCCGAGTTCGTCGCAGGTGCCCTCCACGAGCAGGCCTCCCGGCGCCAGGCGCGCCGCCATGCGCTGCCAGGCCCCGGTCACCTCCGCCTCGTCGTACTGCCGCAGCACGTTGAAGGCTCGGATCACCGCCGGCCGCCGGCCGTCCATCGTGGGAACCTCGAATCCGCCGCGGGCGAAGGTCACCCGCGCGTCGCGGGCGAAGGGGGTGAGCCCTGCGCGCACCCGCCGCAGCTGGGCGCGGGCGCCCTCGACGCGGTCCGGATCGATCTCCAGGCCCAGCACCTCGACATCGGAACGCACCGCGCGCAGTCGCGCCTCGAGCTCGAACGCGGTCACCCCGCTGCGCCCGTAGCCGAGGTCGACCACCAGCGGGTCGGCGGCGCGGCGCAGCGCCGGATGCCGGGCGATCCAGCGGTCGACGCGGCGCAGCCGGTTGGTGTTCGTCGTCCCGCGGGTGATGCGCCCGATCGCGCGCTCGGGCGGCGGGGCGGGCGTCATGCGCCCATGATGCCAGGCGAGCGCCTCGCTAAGCTGAGGGCCATGACTGCGCCGCACACGCTCATCCTGCTCCGCCACGGCCAGAGCACGTGGAACAAGTCCAACCAGTTCACCGGATGGGTGGATGTGCGCCTCACCGACCTGGGCAAGCAGGAGGCGCAGCGCGGCGGCGAGCTGATCGCCGAGTCGGGCCTGCACCCCGACATCCTGCACACGTCGGTGCTCAGCCGGGCGATCCAGACCGCCGACATCGCCCTCGACGCCGCAGATCGGCTGTGGATCCCCGTGAAGCGCTCCTGGCGGCTCAACGAGCGCCACTACGGCGCGCTGCAGGGCAAGAACAAGGCCGAGACCCTGGAGCAGTTCGGCGAGGAGCAGTTCATGCTGTGGCGGCGCTCGTTCGACGTGCCGCCGCCCCCGATCGCCGACGACGATCCGTACAGTCAGGCCGGCGACCCGCGCTACGCCGACATCGACGGCGAGGTGCCCCGCACCGAGTCGCTGAAGATCGTCATCGACCGGCTGCTGCCCTACTGGGAGGGCGAGATCATCCCCGACCTCGCAGCGGGCAAGACCGTGCTCGTGACCGCGCACGGCAACTCGCTGCGCGCGCTCGTGAAGCACCTCGACGGGATCGGCGACGACGAGATCGCAGGGCTCAACATCCCCACCGGCATCCCGCTGGTCTACCGGCTCGGCGAGGATTTCATGCCGCTCGGCCCGGGGGAGTACCTCGACCCGGAGGCGGCCGCCGCCGGCGCGGCCGCGGTGGCCGGCCAGGGCAGAGCCTGAGTCAGTCCCTCGTGATCGTGGGGTCGACCACGACCGGAACCGCGTCGGTGGGGACCTCCCACTCGCCGGTCGCGAGGTAGATGACCTTCTTCGCGACCGAGACGGCGTGGTCGGCGAAGCGCTCGTGGTACCGGCTCGCCAGCGTCGCGTCCACTGTGGCTGCCGCCTCGCCGCGCCAGCTGTCGCTGAGCACCTTCTCGAAGACGCTGAGGTGCAGCTCGTCGAGCGCGTCGTCGCCGTTGCGGATGTCGTCGGCGATGCTCAGATCCTGGGTGCGCAGCAGGTCCGCCAGACGCCGAGCCACCTCGACGTCGAGCTCGCCCATCTTCCGGAAGGTTCCCTTCAGGCCCTTCGGGATCGCGCGCTCGGGGAACCGCATCCGCGTCAGCTGAGCGATGTGCTCGGCGATGTCGCCCATGCGCTCCAGCGAGGCGCTCATCCGCAGCGCGGCGACGACGATGCGCAGGTCGCGGGCGACCGGCTGCTGGCGGGCGAGGATCTCGATGGTCAGCTCGTCGAGGTCGAGGCACTTCTCGTCGATGATGTGGTCCTCGGCGATGACCTCCTCGGCCAGTCCCACGTCGCTCGAGCTGAACGCGCGGGTGGCCTTGTCCATGGCGACCGCCACGAGGTCGGCGATCTCCACGAGACGCCCCTGCACGTCCTCCAGGGTCTGGTGGAACACTGCGCGCATGTCATCCCTTCCGCTCGCGGGTCCCCCCGCGCCTGGGCCGATCATCCCGGGCGGAGGTTAACGGACGGTGCCCCGCATGTGAACAGTATCCGGATGCCTCGGGCCGACGCGCCGCCGGGGCAGTTCCCCGGCATCCGTCCGGCCTACGCTGGATGCCATGGACACGGTGCAGCTGGCGCTGCTCGCCCTGCTGCTGGGCGCCCTGGTCGGCGCGGCGGTGACGGTCGTCATCGTGCTCGCGCTGCGGGCGCGCGACCGCGGGCGTGCGCAGGACGGCGCGGGGCTGCCGGACGGTGTCGCGTCGGTCCTGGCCGCGCTCGACGAGCCCGTCGCCGTCGTGGACACCTCGTTCATCGTCGTCGCCGCATCGGGCCCGGCGGCAGGAGTCGGCATCGTCCGCGGAGAGGTCCTCGACGGCGCGGAGCTGCGTGCCCTCGTGCGGCAGGCGCGGGAGGCGGGTGCGCCCTCGGCGGCGATCCTGCGGATCGTCCGGCCCGGACCGGGCCGCGACGAGCGCCTCCTCTCGGCGCGCGCGAGCATGATGGGCTCGCGGCTCGCACTGCTGGTGGCCCGCGACATGACCGAGCATGAGCGGCTCGAGCAGATGCGGCAGGACTTCGTCGCCAACACCAGCCACGAGCTGAAGACGCCGGTGGGCGCGGTGAGCCTGCTCGCCGAGGCGGTGGAATCGGCCGCCGACGATCCGGACCAGGTGCGTGCGTTCGCGCTGCGACTGCAGGCGGAGGCCACCCGGCTGGCGAATCTGACCGCCCGCATCATGAACCTGTCCCGGCTGCAGGCCGCCGACGAGCTGAGCGTGGTCGCCGACGTCTCGGTCGACGAGATCATCACGGCGGCCGTCGCCGCGCACGCCGTGCAGGCCGACTCCGCGGGGGTCGGGCTGATCCGCGGCGGCGACAGCGGGCTGTCCGTGCGCGGAGACGCGCAGATCCTCGTCGAGGCGCTCGGCAACCTGATCGCCAACGCCATCGTGTACTCGCCGTCCGGCTCGCACGTGGGCGTGGGGGCGAAGGTCGACGGGGGGATGGTGGAGATCTCGGTGACCGACCAGGGGATCGGCATCTCGGAGGAGGAGCAGCAGCGCATCTTCGAGCGCTTCTACCGCGCCGACCAGGCGCGCTCGCGCCGCACCGGTGGCTCCGGGCTGGGACTTGCGATCGTCAAGCACGCCGTGCAGCGGCACGGGGGAGAGGTGCGCATGTGGTCGCGACCCGGTCGGGGCTCGACCTTCATGATCCGCCTGGCCCGCGTGGACGCGGGTGACGCCGGGCACGGGCGTCGCAAGGCCGGGAAGTCGAAGTCGCCGAAGTCGCCGAAGTCGCCGAAGCCCTCGAAGTCCCCGAAGGCCGGGAAGACGGCGGAGGCCGCGAAAGGAGAACGTCCATGACCCGCGTCCTGCTCGTCGAGGATGAGCCCGACCTCGCCGACCCCCTGGCATACCTGCTGCGTCGTGAGGGGTTCGAGGTCGACGTCGCCGAGGACGGGCGGCGCGCGCTCGACCTGTTCGCAGCGCACGGCGCGGACATCGTGCTGCTCGATCTCATGCTTCCCGGCGTCCCGGGGACCGAGGTCTGCCGGCAGATCCGGCTCACATCCCAGGTGCCGATCATCATGGTCACCGCGAAGGACTCGGAGGTCGACATCGTCGTGGGGCTCGAGCTGGGCGCCGACGACTATGTGACCAAGCCGTACTCGGCCCGCGAGCTGCTGGCCCGCATGCGCGCGATCCTGCGCCGGATCGCCCACCAGGACGAGGCGCTGGACGAGCGGGTGCTCACCGGCGGCCGGGTCAGGCTGGACGTCGACGGGCACACGGTGACCGTCGACGGCGAGAAGATCAAGATGCCGCTGAAGGAATTCGAGCTGCTCGAAGTGCTCATGCGCAACGCCGGGCGCGTGCTCACGCGCGGCCAGCTCATCGACCGCGTCTGGGGGAGCGACTACGTGGGCGACACGAAGACGCTCGACGTGCACATCAAGCGCATCCGCTCCCGCATCGAGCTGAACCCGGGCGATCCGGTCATGCTGGTGACGGTGCGCGGCCTCGGCTACCGGTTCGAGGGCTGATCCGCGTCAGCCACCCGTCAGTCCACGATGGGCTGCGGCGCGAGGTCCGCGTAATACGGCAGCGAGCCGTCGACGACCGGGACGGCGGTGGACACGCCGTTGACATCGCCCGACTGGAAGTAGATCTCCACATTGGTGCCCGGGATGCCCTCGAAGCGCTCGAGTTCGAGCGGAGGCTCTCCCTGAGCGCCGAGGCTCACGACGGAGTTCGCGGGGACCCGCAGCATGGCCGGGACGCGGGCCTGGCCCACCTCCATCCGCAGCGTCAGCGCCTCGCCCGTCGGGTTGACGACGGCCGCGATGAGATTGCCCGCAGTGCCCTCGGGGTTGGCGACCACGACCGCGTTGCGCACCTCGAGGGGTGCGGAGCCGTCGACGTTGACCCCGTCCGCCGGCGAGTACTCGATGGTCGTGCTCTGCGGCGTCATGAAGGTGCAGCCCGTCAGACCGACGACGGCGGCAGCCGCCAGGGCGAGGGACGCGAGAAGGCGCGATTTCACGGATCCTCCAGGTTCGGGGCGGGCTCTGCCCAGCATTCTACGGCTACCCGGGCGTCCGTGTGGAACGGCCGGTCGGCCCTGCGGCGGAGAACCTTAGCGCATAACGGCTGTGGTATCCTGGACGTTGCTGAAGGGACATAACTGCATGCTTTTTGAGGTTGGCGAGACGGTCGTTTATCCGCACCACGGGGCCGCGACGATCATCGAGGTCAAGGAACGCGTGATCAAGGGCGAGCCGAAGAAGTACCTGAAGCTCAACGTCACCCAGGGCGACCTGATCATCGAGGTTCCGGCCGAGAACGTCGACCTCGTCGGTGTCCGCGACGTGATCGGCAAGGAGGGCCTCGAGCGCGTCTTCGAAGTGCTGCGCGCGCCCTTCACCGAAGAGCCGACGAACTGGTCCCGCCGTTACAAGGCGAACCTCGAGAAGCTGGCCTCCGGCGACGTCATCAAGGTCAGCGAGGTCGTGCGCGACCTGTGGCGCCGCGATCAGGACCGCGGCCTGTCGGCCGGTGAGAAGCGGATGCTGGCCAAGGCCCGCCAGATCCTCATCTCCGAACTCGCCCTCGCCGAGAAGACGGACGAGGAGCAGGCATCGGTCGTCCTGGACGAGGTCCTCGCCTCCTGACCTGACGCGTCGATAGTCTCGACGCGTGAGCATCACCCCCGTTCCCCGCGTCGCGATCATCGTGGTCGCCGCCGGCGCCGGCACGCGCCTCGGAGCGGACGCGCCGAAGGCCTTCGTCGGCATCGACCAGCACTCGATCCTGCGGCATGCGCTGCGCGGCGTCTTCGACGCCGCCCCGGCGCAGGTCGTGGTCGTCGCGCCGGCGGGACGAGAGGGTGACGCGCAGACCCATGCCGCCGAGGGGGCCGGCGACCGCCGCGACCTCGTCTCGGTGGTGACCGGCGGGGCGACCCGCCAGGAATCCGTCGCCGCGGGCCTGGCCGCCGTCTGGCCCGATGTCGAGACGGTGCTCGTGCACGACGCCGCGCGCGCACTCACGCCCGGTGCGGTGTTCGATCGCGTCGTGGCGGCCGTCGAGCGCACCGGTGCCGGCGTCGTGCCCGTGCTGCCGGTCGTCGACACGATCAAGCAGGTGGACGGGGAGCGCATCGCCGCGGGCGTCGACCGGTCGCAGCTGGCGGCCGCCCAGACGCCGCAGGGGTTCCCGCGCGCGATGCTCGAGAAGGCGTACGCTTCGGCGACGCAGGAGCACACCGACGACGCCGCGCTCGTTGCGGCCGCGGGGGCGGAGGTGCGCGCGGTCCCCGGCGACGCGCGCGCGTTCAAGATCACGCTCCCCGCCGACCTCGAACGCGCGCAGCGCCTCGTCGCGCCCATCCCGCCGGCATCCGTCCCGCTCGAGCGGACGCCCCGGATGCCCCGGATCGGCGTCGGCACCGACGTGCACGCGTTCGGCGGGGACGGGACGCTGTGGCTGGCCGGACTCGAATGGCCGGGCGAGCCGGCGCTGACCGGGCACTCGGACGGGGATGCCGTCGCGCACGCCATCGTCGACGCGCTGCTGTCGGCGGCGGGCCTCGGCGACATCGGCAGCCGGTTCGGCACGTCCCACCCCGAATACGCGGGCGCCCACGCCGACGTGTTCCTCGCCCGGACCCGCGCGCTGCTCGGCGAGGCGGGCTGGACGGTCGGGAACGTGTCGGTGCAGGTGCAGGCGAACCGGCCGCGGTTCGCCGCCCGCCGCGGCGAGGCCGAGGCGGCCCTGTCGGCGGCGCTGGGCGGCGCGTCGGTCTCGGTCTCGGCGACGACCGCCGACGGGCTGGGGTTCACCGGCCGCGGTGAGGGCGTCGCCGCCTTCGCGGTCGCCCTGCTCGTGCCCGTGTAGCCCATCGCGGCCGACACATCCCTCAGCCCAGGCCCGCCCGCCGGTAGGCTGGTGCGGTGAACGTGCGGCTCTACGACACCCAGGCGCAGACGCTGCGCGAGTTCGTGCCGCTCGACCCGGCGAACGTGTCCGTGTACGTCTGCGGGCCCACGGTGCAGTCTGGGCCGCACATCGGGCATCTTCGGGGAGCGCTCGCCTTCGACATCCTGCGCCGCTGGCTCGAGCATCGCTTCGGGCGGGTGACGTTCGTGCGCAACGTCACCGACATCGACGACAAGGTGCTCGCCAACGCCACCGACACCGAGCCGTGGTGGGCCCTCGCCTACCGCATGGAACTCGAGTTCACCGCGGCGTATGCCGCGATCGGCATCCGGCCGCCGACCTACGAGCCGCGAGCGACCGCCTCCGTCCCGCAGATGCAGGAGCTCATCGGCCGCCTCATCGACGCCGGCCACGCCTACGCCGCCGAAGGGAGCGTGTACTTCGATGTGCGCTCGTGGCCCGGCTACGGCGCCTTGACCAATCAGCGTCCCGACGCGATGGAGTCCTCACCCGACACGGATGCGGGAAAGCGCGACCCGCTCGACTTCGCGCTGTGGAAGGCGTCCAAGCCCGGCGAGCCGGCCGACGCCGCCTGGGACTCGCCGTGGGGCCCGGGCCGGCCCGGCTGGCACATCGAGTGCTCCGCCATGTCGCGCCGCTACCTCGGCGCCGAGTTCGACATCCACGGCGGCGGCCTCGATCTGCGCTTCCCGCACCACGAGAACGAGCTCGCCCAGTCGGCCGCCGCCGGCGACGGGTTCGCGCGGTACTGGGTGCACAATGGCCTGGTCACCGTCGGGGACCAGAAGATGTCGAAGTCGCTCGGCAACTTCGTGCTCGCCCGCGACCTGCTCGCCCGGTACGAGCCGCTCGTCGTGCGCTATGCGCTCGGAGCCGCGCACTACCGGTCGAGCCTGGCGATCGGCGAGTCGTCGTTCGCCGAGGCCGAGGCCGCGCTCGACCGCATCCGCTCGTTCCAGCAGCGCGTCGCCCGCACCCTGGGGTTCGAGGGGATGCTGGTGGCCGCCGAGCTGCCCGAGGGCTTCGCCGCCGCGCTCGATGACGACCTCGGCGTCCCGCAGGCCCTGGCCGTGGTGCACGAGACCGTGCGCGCGGGCAACGCCGCGCTCGACGCCGGCGACACCGCCGCCGCCGGCCGCGCCGCCGTCCAGGTGGGTCGGATGACGGGCATGCTGGGCATGAACCCGGCCGATCCGCAGTGGGCGGACGCCGGCGGGGGAGCGGCGGCATCCGCCCTCGACGCACTGGTGCGGACGATGCTGGCGCAACGGGCCGAGGCCCGCGCCGCGAAGGACTGGGCGACCGCCGATCGCATCCGCGACGCCATCGCCGCCGCGGGCATCACCCTGGAGGACACTCCGGACGGAACGCATTGGAGTCTCAGCGATGGCTAAGCCAGGGCGCCCCGGCGCAGGCAAGGGCAGGGGCAAGAAGGGTCCCAGCAAGGGCACCGGCGGCCATGGCCGCAAGTCGCTCGAAGGGAAGGGCCCCACCCCGAAGGCCGAGGACCGCAGCTGGCATGTCGCCGGCAAGCGCAAGGCCGCGGCCGAGCGCTATGCGGCGGCGGGCGGCAGGCCCAAGCCCGCTCGACAGACTCGGGGACCGGGCGCGGGAGGGCGGCCCAAGCAGGGTGACGACACCGAGACGGTCACCGGCCGCAACTCGGTGCTCGAGGCCCTGCGCGCCAAGATCCCGGCCACGGCGCTGTACATCGCGCAGCGCGTGGAGATGGACGACCGCATCAAGGAGATGCTGTCGATCGCCAAGCACCGCGACCTCGCCGTGCTCGAGGTCACCCGGCCCGAGCTGGATCGCATGGCAGGGTTCGACGGTGTGCACCAGGGCGTCGCGCTGAAGGTGCCGCCGTACGAGTACGCGCACCCGCAGGACCTGCTCGAGCGTGCCGCCGAGCAGGGCACCGCGCCGCTGCTGGTGGCGCTGGACGGGGTGACCGATCCGCGCAACCTCGGTGCCATCATCCGCTCCACCGCCGCGTTCGGCGGACAGGGTGTCGTCATCCCGCAGCGCCGGTCGGCAGGGGTCAACTCCGCCGCGTGGAAGACGAGCGCGGGGGCCGCCGCGCGCCTCCCGGTCGCGATCGCGGCGAACCTCACCACCGCCCTCAAGGAGTACAAGAAGCAGGGCGTGTTCGTGCTGGGCCTCGACGGCGGCGGAGACGTCGCGCTTCCCGCGCTCGAGCTGGCCGACCGGCCCGTGGTCATCGTCGTCGGCTCCGAGGGCAAGGGCCTGTCGCGCCTGGTCACCGAGACCTGCGACCAGATCGTGTCGATCCCCATCTCGGCGGCGACCGAGTCGCTCAACGCCGGGATCGCCGCATCCGTCGCGCTCTACCAGGTCGCCATGCTGCGTGCACAGCAGGCGGCCGGCGACCCCGCCTGACCCGGATCCGGCCGATCTCGCGCCCCGGGAATTGATGTGCGATCGCCCGGATTGCACAGGAGAGACAGTCCGCTCGAGAAGGGAATGCAATGGCTCGCATCGTCGTCATCGGAGGGACCGGCTATGCCGGCGGGAACATCGTGCAGGAGGCGGCCTCACGCGGGCATGACGTCGTGGCCGTCGCCCGCACGGCGCCCGAGCAGCCCGTCACCGGGGTCGAGTACGTCGCCGCGGACGTGCTCGAGACCGACGCGATCGCCGACCTCCTCACCGGCGCCGACGTCGTCGTCTCGGCGGTCTCGCCGCGCGGCGACATGACCGACAGGGGCCTGGACGTCATCCGGCTCCTCGCCGACCGCCTCACCGGCACGGGTGTGCGCCTGGGCGTCGTCGGCGGCGCGATGGGGAGCCTGGCCGCGCCCGGCGGTCCGCGCCTGTGGGACCTGGGGGTGCCGGAGCAGTACCGGCACGAGGCCGGGGTGGGCGTGCAGACCGTCGAGCTGCTGCAGGCGTCCGACCCCGAGCTGGACTGGTTCCTCGTGCACCCGCCGAAGGTGTTCGGCGCGTGGGAGCCGGGGGAGCGGACGGGGGTCTACCGCACCGGCGGCGAGGTGGTGGTGGAGGATGCCGACGGCGGCTCGTACATCTCCGGCGCCGACTTCGCCGTCGCCGTCGTCGACGAGATCGAGAGGCCGGCCCACCGCCGGCAGCGCTTCACGGTCGGGTACTGAACCCGGTCACGTTTCGCCGAGCAGACGCGGCGTGTTGGCGGCATCCGGTCGTAGCTCGCCGCGCTCGACGCGGCGGGCGAGCTCGACGATCCGCGTGTTGACGGGCGTGGGGATGCCGAGCCGCCGGCCCTCCGCGACGACGAGCCCGTTCAGGTCCTCGGCCTCGCTGCGCCGGCCCTTGCTCCAGTCCTGCAGCACCGTGGTCGTCGCGCCGGGGCGCACGAAGCCGTAGACGGCGTCCAGCAGCGTCTCCGACACGGCGCCGGGATCTGCGACCGCGTCGGCGCCGAGCCCGAAGATGGGGAGGACGCGATGGCCGCGGGCGCGGCCGACGGCGAGCGCCTCGTCTCCCGCCGCGATCATGAGCTCCCGCATCCCCGGCACAGCCAGCGCGTCGAGCATCGGCAGGCCGAGCAGCGCCGTGGTGACCAGCAGCGAGCTGTTGCTGACGAGCTTCATCCACTTCGCGGAGCGGATGTCGGCGAACCGCTCCACCCGGCCGCTCGCGGCGAGCAGGTCGGCGACGCGGTCGGCGCGGGGGTCGGCGTCGACCGCGAACCAGGATGCCTCCGGCGGTGTGTGACGGCGCACCTCACCGGGCACGGTCATGGTGGAGGAGACCTCGATGACCGTCCCGATCGCCCGATCGGCGCCCACGGCAGCGGCCACGGCATCCGTGGTCATCCCGTTCTGCACGGCCGCCACGACGCCGCCGTCGGCGAGGTGCGGTGCGATGAGCTGCGCCGCCCAGGCGGTGTCGTACGCCTTCACCACGATGAGCACGATGTCGAATGCGGCGCGCAGCTCGGCGACCTCGCACAGGTGGATGACGTGCGGACGCACGTGCAGCTCGCGGTCGGCCATGCGGATCCGCAGGCCCTCCGCGCGCATCGCCTCCACGTGCGCCGGCCACTGCTCGACGAGGGTGACCTCGCGCCCGGCCGCGATGAGGTCGGCGCCGAGGGACGCGCCGTTCGCCCCGGCGCCGACCACCGCGACGCGCTCGCCGGTCACTTCTTGTACTGGTACGGGTTGTACAGCACCTCGGTCTCGGGGATCTCCGGGTTCTGCCCGGCGACCCAGTCCTCGCCGACCTCACGCTCCAGGTACGACACGGTGTCGTCGAGCTTCGCCTTCACGCCGGCGAGGTCGCCGGCGACGACCTTGCCCTCGGACTTGACGAGGTCGCCGCCCACGAGCACGGTGTGCACGTCGCCGCGCTGAGCCTGGTAGACCACGTGGCCGTACGGGTTGATCAGCGGTGCCCAGGTGGGTGAGTCGTCGTTCTTGAGCAGCACGACGTCGCCGAGCTTGCCGACCTCGAGCGAGCCGATGAGATGATCCTTGCCGATGGCGGCCGCGCCGCCCCGGGTGGCGAGTGCGACGACGTCCTCGACGCGCAGCTTCACGTGCGTGACCGTCTCGGCGGGCTCGCGCTGGTGGGCGAGGTAGTGCTCGAGCGCGCGGTCGGCGCCCACGGTCGCCCGCATCGCCGAGAACAGGTCGGAGCTGAACCAGACGCTCGTGTCCACCGACAGGGATGCCGGGATGCCGTACAGGCGCAGCTGGTGGATCGGCGGGTAGCCCTGGCCGCAGGTGTCCTCCGACTCGGTGGCGAGCGAGACGTTCCCGCCCGTGGCCGCGATCTTCTGGTAGGACTCGGCCGAGAGCGACGCCGCATGCACGTAGGTGAAGCCCTCTTCCATGACCCCGGCATCGTAGGCGTTGCGGATCCCCCAGTCGTTGGTGGCGCCCCACACGCCCGCGTGCGTGGTCACCCGCAGCCCGAGGTCCTTGGCGACGCGGTACGCCGCCAGCTCGGGGAAGTCCTCGTCCTGGTTGGGCACGTCGAAGGCGATCTGCGTGCCGAACATGCGCGAGTCGTCGCGGGAGCGGATCAGGATGTCCTGCACAGCGGGGTCGGCGGTCCACTCCCAGGGGGACTGGTGGATGTTGCCGTACGCGAACACGTAGCGTCCGGGTGAGGTCGCCAGCGCCTCGTAGGCGGCCTCGCCGTGCTCGACGGTGCGCAGGCCGTGCGACCAGTCGACGCTCGTGGTCACCCCCGACTCGATGGCGTCGAGGGCCGAGATGAGGTTGCCCGCCGCGTAGTCCTGGGGGCGGAACTTCGCGCCGTGCTGCAGGTAGTACCAGACGAAGTACTGGGTGAGGGTCCAGTCGGCCCCGTATGCGCGCATCGCCGTCTGCCACATGTGCCGGTGCGTGTCGACCATGCCGGGCATGATGATCCCGCCGGCCGCGTTGATGACGAACGCATCGTCGGGTGCCGGCACATCGACGCCCACTTCGGCGATCTTCCCGTCCTTGACGAGCACGTCCCCCCGTGGCAGCACGGTGCGCGCATCGTCCATCGTGAGGACGATCCCGTTCCGGAAGAGGATCGGCTGGCCCTCTCGTGGGGTCGGCTTGTCCGTCATCGCTCATCTCCTTCGATCAGCCGTCGGTTTCCCCGTGACGGCGCGCTGCGGGCGCTGACGCCGCAGCGCGTGCGCTCAGGGTGGCAGTGGCATTCACTGATGCTTCACACCATGCCGTACGGGTGCACAGAAATCAAGAGCCGACCCCGGAATTGTGCAGAACTGGATTGACGTATGTTCAGTAGCGCTTGACATTTCTCCGAGACGGGGGGACCATGCAGACGTGCTGTCCAAGGAGGTACGGTGAACGAAATCGAAGTGCCGGTGCTCGTCGCCGGCGGAAGCCTGGTCGGATTGACCACGTCCCTGCTGCTGGGAGCGCACGGCGTGCGCAGCCTGGTGGTCGAACGCCATCGCGGCACCGCCATCCATCCGCGTGCCGCGATGCTCCATCAGCGCACCACCGAGATCATCCGCGAGCTCGGGCTCGCCGATGTCGTCCGCGACGCCGCCGATCAGGAGTTCGTGCAGAACGGCGCGATCATGGCGGTCGAGGCGCTGGGCGGCAAGGAGATCGGCTATTTCCAGAAGAACGTGAACGAGGGCGTGGATCATCTCAGTCCGGAGCCGCGCCTGTTCATCACCCAGATCGGCCTCGAGCCCATCCTGCGCGCCGAAGCGGAGCGACTCGGCGGCGAGAACCGGTTCGCCACCGAGCTCGTCGACGTCGAGCAGGACGACGACGGCGTGCGCTCGATCATCCGCAACCGCGACACCGGCGAGGAGGAGCTCGTCCGCTCCTCGTATCTCGTCGCGACCGACGGCGCGCACAGCCCCGTCCGTGAGCGCCTGGGCATCCGGATGCTGGGACGCGGCGACTTCGCCAACTGCATCACGATCTACTTCACGGCCGACATCGACGCCCTCATCGGCGACCGCAACCTGAGCGTGATCTACGTGAACCAGCCGGGACTGCTCGGCTTCTTCCGCTACTCCATCCGCCGGGACGGGGGATTCCTCGTGGTCTTCTCGGCGCTGGACGAGAACGGGGAGCGGATCCCGGATGTCGGAGCCGACGCCGACACCGAGCGGTGCCTCTACTACGTGCGCACCGCCCTGGGCGCATCGGACGATCTGCCCATCACGATCGAGAACGTGCAGCAGTGGAGTGCGTCTGCGGGCTGGGCGCAGCGGTACAGCCAGGGCCGGGTGTTCCTGGCCGGCGACTCCGCCCATGTCATGCCGCCGACCGGAGGCTTCGGCGGGAACACGGGGATCGTCGACGCGCACAACCTCGCGTGGAAGCTCGCGGCCGTGCTGCAGGGCAGGGCGGGCGAGGCGCTGCTGGACACCTACGACCTCGAGCGCCGGCCGGCCGGGCAGATGACCAGCGAGCAGGCGTACTCGCGGTACGTGCTGCGGGTGGATCCGACCCTCGGCAAGGACGACATCGAAGAGCCGCTCGACGACATCGCGATCGAGCTCGGCCCGGTGTACAGCTCGGCGGCGGTGCTCGGCGCCGAGCCGACCACCGAGCCGGTCACGCAGAACGCGCGCGAGCCCGGAGCGCATCTGGGCGCGAGGGCGCCGCACCTGTGGGCCGCCCGCGACGGGGAGCGGCTCTCGCTCCTGGACACGCTCGGCCGGGGCTTCGTGCTCCTCACCGGAGCGGACGGCCAGGCGTGGCTGGACGCGGCGGCATCGCTGCGCGACGTCGACGCGCACCGGATCGCACCGGATGGAGACCTCACCGCCGAGGAGGGCGCGTTCGAGACCGCCTACGCCCTCCCGTCCGACGGCGCGGTGCTGGTACGCCCGGACGGTGTGATCGCGTGGCGGGCGGAGCACGCGGACGAGCAGTCCAGGGCGGAGCTGGCGGATGCGGTCGAGCGGATCCTCGCGCCCGCCGGCGATCGGGTGCCGGCCGCGTAGCATCGGAGCGTGAAGTGGCTGTGAACACCACAGCCGCGAACCGGAGGAGAACGACATGATCCTGCACCTCGCCTTCTTCCGCTGGAAGGAGGACGTCAGCGCCGCCGACGTGGCCGAGCTGACCGCGAGCCTGACCGAGATGGCCGCCCGGCTGCCGATGCTGCGGTCATACGAATGCGGAGAGAATCTGCGCGTGCGACCGAGCGACATCGACTACGCGGTGGCCGCGGTCGTGGACGACGCGGCGGCCCTGGAGACGTACCTCGACTCGGATGCGCACAAGGCGGTCTACGACCGGCTCCTGGGCCGCATGATCGACACGCGCGCCGCCGCCCAGCTCGAGGTGGGGTCGTGGGGATGACGACGATGCGCGCCGCCGTCCTGCACGCCGCGGGCGACCTGCGCGTGCAGGAGCGGGCCGTGCCGGCACCGGGACCCGGCGAGGCGCTCGTGCGCGTCGCCGTGTGCGGGGTGTGCGGCAGCGATGCCAGCGAGTACGACCGCGGTCCCCTGCTCACGGTGCTTCCGGTCACGCTCGGCCATGAGTTCGTGGGAGTCGTCGAGGCTGTCGGCCCCGACACCGCCGGGGTCGCCGTCGGGGCGACGGTGGTGTGCGGCGCGGGCGTGTCGTGCGGCACCTGCAAGCCGTGCCGCGAGGGTCGCACGAACCTGTGCCGCAGCTATGCGACGCTCGGGCTCCAGCGGGACGGCGGGCTGGCCGGCTACGTCGTCGCGCCCGCCGACATCCTGCTCGATGTCACCGCCAGCGGCCTGTCGACCGACACGCTCGGGATGGCCCAGCCCATGTCGATCGCGGTGCACGCCGTGCGCCGCAGCGGCCTGCGCGCAGGGCAGGACGCGGTGATCGTCGGCGCGGGCGGCATCGGCACCTTCATCACGGTCGCCGCCGTCGCCACCGGCGCGCGCGTGCTCGTGGCCGACCTCAATCCCGACCGGCTTGCCCTCGCCGAGCGGCTCGGCGCCTTCGCGACCCTGAAGGCGGACGAGAAGGGCCTCGCCGAACGGATCGACGAGCTGGGGATGGATGTCGACGTGTTCTTCGAGGTCACCGGGTCCGCACCGGGGCTCGCGTCGGTCCTGGAGTCGGCGCGGCCCGGGGCCACCATCGTCCCGGTGGGCATCCAGCGCGGCGAGCCGGGGCTTCCCCTCGGATCGTGGACGCTGCGCGAGTACACGATCGTGGGGACCGTGGCGCACGTGTTCGCCACCGATATGCCGGAGGCGATCCGGCTGCTGGCCGCGCGCGACGACTGGTCCGACCTCGCCCATGAGGTCCTCCCGCTCGAGAAGGTCGCCGACGAGGGGCTCCGGCCGCTGCTGGACCGGTCGGCCAGGCAGATCAAGACGCTGGTGGATCCGTGGATCACGCAGTCGCGGCCCGCCGTGCACGGGGTGCGCCGATGACCGCCGTCTCAGTCCGTGAGCCCGTCCATCGCGCGCAGCACGTCGACCGCCGACGAGATGCCCGCGGGCCGCGCGTCCTCGCCGCCGACCGCCGGCATCTCGAGGTTCTGCTCGCGTCGGCCGATCACGAACCACACTCCGCGGGCGACGCTCGTGCCGTTGTTGGAGAACATGTGCGGCCGCACCGAGTCGAACTGCAGGGAGTCGCCCGCGCGCAGGACGTAGGTGTCGAACTCGAGCTGGAGGGTGAGCTCGCCCTCCAGCATGTACGCGTACTCGAATCCCGCGTGGCGCATGAGCTTGCCCTCCACGGAGCTCGACGCGCCGGGCGCGTACGTGACCAGGAGCACGTCCGCGGGGCGGCCGGGGCCGACGGCGAGACGCTCCCACCGCACGCCGTTCTCCATCTCGAGCACCGGGTTGTCGGCGGCGCGCTGCACGACGGACGATTCGCCCGGCTGCGCCGGCGCGGACCGGACCGTGCCGGCGGCGCCATCGGCACCGTCGGGGCTGAGGAACTCGTCCAGCGACATGCCGAGCTGGGTCACCATGGCGAAGAGGGTCGACACCGAAGGCTGCGTCTTCCCCGTCTCGACCTGCGAGATGAGGCTCGCCGAGACGCCGAGCGTCTGTGCGAGGCTGCGCAGGCTGAGGCCGCGCTCCAGCCGCACCTCGCGCAACCGGCGGCCGATGTCGTCTGCGGTCATTCCGGTCTCCTGCCATCCTCGTTCTCGTCGGCCGCGTGTTCGACCACACTGGATCGCGCGCCGCGGACCGTCTGCACAAGAGGATATCCGGCGCGACGTGGTTCAGTCACATTGAACAGCGGTCCATCTCAAATCAACATCGGGTCACGCACCGACACGAGGAGGCAGCCATGAAGGACACCGGCACGACAGGCGCGAACGCGGTCGACTGGGAGGCGCGCGTCGACTTCGACCGGCTGCGCCGCGAGCGGCTCGCGCGGCTGAAGGCCGAGCTGGACCGCTCCGACCTGGGAGCGGTGCTCGCCTTCGACTTCTCGAACATCCGGTACATGACGGCGACGCACATCGGCACCTGGGCGATGGACAAGCTCATCCGCTTCAGTCTGCTCACGCGCAGCAGCGATCCGATCTCGTGGGATTTCGGCTCGGCGGCCAAGCACCATGCGCTGTACAACCCGTGGCTGGACGAGACGACGGCCGAGCTGGACGCCGACCCGAACGCACCCCATTCCACCGGACCGGGCGGCGTGCGCCCGCGGCTGGAGAGCGGCGCGCGCGCCGGCATCTCGACCTTGCGCGGCGCATTCACCCCCGACGCCGGCATCGCCGAGGAGGTGGCGCGCAAGATCAAGCGCGAGCTGGAGAAGTTCGGCGTGGCCGACCAGCCGCTGGGAGTGGATGTCATCGAGCTGCCGATCCTGTTCGCCCTGCAGCAGGCCGGCATCGACGTCGTCGACGGGCAGCAGGTGTTCATGGAGGCCCGGCGCATCAAGACCCCCGACGAGATCCGGCTGCTCACCCAGGCCGCCTCGATGGTGGATGCCGCGTACGAGGAGCTGTACCGGTTCCTGCGGCCGGGAGTCCGTGAGAACGAGACGGTCGGCCTCGTCGCCAAGACCCTCTACGACCTGGGATCCGAGTACGTCGAGGGAGTCAACGCCATCTCGGGGGAGCGCTGCTCTCCGCACCCGCACGTGTTCAGCGACCGGCTCATCCGGCCCGGCGACCCGGCGTTCTTCGACATTCTGCACAGCTGGAACGGCTACCGCACGTGCTACTACCGCACGTTCGCCGTCGGTTCGGCAAGCTCCGCGCAGAAGGATGCCTACACCCGGGCCCGCGAGTACATGGACCGCGCGATCGCGCTCGTGCGGCCCGGCGCCACGACGGCCGACATCGTGAAGGTCTGGCCCACGGCCCAGGAGTTCGGATTCCCGGACGAGGAGGCGGCCTTCGCCCTGCAGTACGGGCACGGCGTGGGCCTGTCGATCTGGGAGAAGCCGATCTTCTCGCGGCTCGTCTCGCTCGACCACCCCGAGGTGCTGCAGGAGGGGATGCTCTTCGCGCTCGAGACCTACTGGCCCTCCGCCGACGGCTGGGGCGCCGCGCGGATCGAGGAGGAGGTGGTTGTCACCGCCGACGGGTGCGAGGTGATCACGAAGTTCCCGGCGGAGGAGCTGCTCATCGCCGGACCCCGGTACATCGCCGTGGGAGGGCCGCTGAACACCGAACGCGACAGCCAGTCCCACCTCAACACGCCGGCAGGGCGCGGAGAAGAGTGAGCATGGCCACGATCGGCTTCCTGGGCCTGGGCACCATGGGCTCGGCGATGGCGCGCCGCCTCGTCGACGCCGGGCACGACGTGCACGTGTGGAACCGCTCGCGGCCCGCGGTCGATGCGCTGGTGGAGGCGGGAGCGGTCGCGGCCGACTCGCCCGCCGCTGCCCTGGCGACCGGCCTGTCGATCTCGATGCTCGCGGACGACGAGGCGACCGAGGCGGTGCTCGATGACCGCACCGTCGCCCAGGCCCGCGGCATCCATGTCTGCACGGCCTCGATCAGCCCGGCGCAGGCCGACCGGCTCGACCGGCGGTTCCGCGCCGCCGGGTGCGGCTATGTGGCTGCTCCCGTGCTCGGCCGCCCCTCGGTCGCGGCGGAGGGGAAGCTGAACATCCTCGCCGCCGGACCCGACGCCGAGGTGGCGGTCGTGCTCCCGGTGCTGGACGTCTTCGGCGTCCGCGTCTGGCGGTTCGGCGAGCGCGCCCGCATCGCGAACGTGGTCAAGGTCGCCGTCAACTTCAACATCATCCACGCCATCCAGGCCCTCGGGGAGTCGATCGCGATGACCGAACGGCAGGGCGTCGACCCCGCGCTGTTCCACGAGCTGCTCACCAGCACGCTGTTCGACGGGGTCGTCTATCGGGGCTACGGCAAGGAGATCGTCGATCAGGCGTACGTGCCGCCGGGCTTCATCATGGCGCTCGGCTTCAAGGATCTGCGCCTCGCCGAAGCGGTGGCCGCGGAGGGAGGCGTGACCCTCCCCACCGCCTCGGCGCTGCACCGCGTCTACGAGATCGCGCTCGCGGACGAGGATCTGGCGCGCTTCGACTGGGGCGGCGCCGCCGAGGTGACCCGCCGCGACCTCTACCCGACCGGATCACTGCAGGAGGAGACACCATGACCGACCGCACCATCGTCGTCGTCGGCGGCACGCAGGGCATCGGCCTCGAGCTGGCGAAGGACGTCGTCGCACGCGGCGACTCCGTCGTCATCACGGGACGCGGCCAGGAGCGCGTCGAGCAGATCGCGGCGTCGATCGGACCGGCCGCGAGCGGCGTCTCGCTCGACATCTCCGAGCCCGAGACGATCGCCGAGCAGCTGCGCGGCGTGGGCCCGGTGCACGGGCTGGTCCTGGCCGCGATCGAGCGCGACGCGAACTCCGTGCGCGAGTACAGCATCGAGCGGGCGCGGCGGCTCGTGACGCTCAAGCTCATCGGCTACACCGAGACGGTCCACACGCTGCTCGACCGGATGGAGCCCTCGCGCGACACCGGGATCGTGCTGTTCGGCGGCCGCGCCAAGGACGCCCCGTACCCCGGCTCGACCACCGTCGCGACGATCAACGGCGGAGTGACGGGGCTCATGAACGCGCTCGCGCTGGAGCTCGCCCCGATCCGCGTCAACGCGATCCACCCGGGCATCATCGGCGACAGCCCCTTCTGGGCCGACAAGGCCGCGGCGCTGGAGGGCTACTCGGCGCGCACGCCGGGCGGCGAGCTGGCCACGATGGCCGACATCGTCGACGCGGTGCAGTTCCTGCTGCGCAACCGCGGCGTCTCGGCGGTGAACCTGAACGTCGACCGCGGCTGGCGCATCACCTGACGCAGCGCGCGTCGCCGGCTCACGGCCGGGCGAACACCTCGGGGTGGCGCTCGAGCTCCAGCCGCGTGCGCCGGATGTGACCGGCGAGCACGCGCTCGGCCTCGTCGGCGTCGCGGCGGCGCAGCGCCGCGACCAGCAGATGATGGTCGTGGTGCGCGCTGCGGTCGCCTTCGGCCCGGAAGACGCGGGTGAAGGCGCGGCGGTAGTGCTGCGTGCGGTTCCACAGCTGCCGCACGAGGTCGCCCAGCACCGAGGTCTCGGCGAGCGCGTAGCAGGAGAGGTGGAAGTCGCGGTCCAGTGCCAGGAACTCCTCGACATCCGCGCTCTCCATCGCCGTGGCCAGCCCGCTCAGGCGCGCGATCTCGGCGTCGGGCAGAAGCGGCACGTTGAACCGCAGCAGCAGCGGCTCCACCCGCTCCCGGATCTGGTACATCTCCTCGCACTCGGCGAGGCTGATGCGGGCGACCCAGGCGCCGGTGTTCGCGACGAGGGTGACCAGGCCCTCGGCCTCGAGCATCCGCAGCGCCTCCCGCACGGGCACCCGACTGGCCCCGTAGCGCTCCGCGAGCACCTCCTGCCGGATGCGGTCGCCCGGCGCGTGCTCGCCGCGCAGGATCGCCTCGCGCAGCGCGTCGGCCACGCGACGGCCCGCGGCGCCGTGCCCGTCCCGCGGCGCGGCGGTCGTCTCGGTGGGGGCGGCACTCACTCGGCGGGCCTGGCGGGGTGCCACAGCAGCACCTCGGCATCCTGCTCGTAGGCCTTTCCGCCGGGGAAGCTCACGAGCTCGAACTGCATGCCCCACGGCGCGCGGAAGTACAGCCAGCGCTGCCCGGCCGAGGCGCCGGCGCTGACGACCGGGTCGCCCATGATCTCCACCCCGTGCGCGCGCAGGTGCGCGACGGCGGCCTCCAGGTCATCGACGTAGAGGGCGAGGTGATGCCCGCCGATGTCGCTGTTGCGCGGCTGCGGTGCCTGGCCGTCGGCGCTGTCGTACTGGAACAGCTCGATGTTGCTGCCGCTGCCGAGCCGATAGAAGCGGATCTCGCGGATCACGGTGCGCGGATGGACACCGAGCTGGACCGCCATCCAATCGTCGTCGTCCGACCTCTTGGGGCCGAGCGTGTAGACATGCACGGCGCCCAGGACCTCGACCAGGAACCGCTCGGCCTCGTCGAGGTCGGGAACCGTGAACCCGATGTGGTCGATCCCGCGGACTCCAGGAATCCCCATGCCGCACCTCCCGTTATTGGATCCATCATTGCGTCACAAAGGAGGTCTGTCCAGCGCCTGAGTGAGGAATCCCTTGAGATTGGATTCAATCCGCCCTAGTCTGGGGTTGATCGGAGGGCGAGGATGCCGCAGCTGCGCACATTGGACACAGGGGTCGAGTGGGTCGAGCTCACCACGACGCCGGAGGACTGGGCGAAGGCCGACCCTGCCCTGCTGGGCACGATGCTGGTGCAGCTGCATCTCATCCGGGCCTTCGAGGAGACGGTGCTGGAGCTGGCGGCCGAGAACCTCGTGCACGGGCCCGCGCACTCGAGCATCGGGCAGGAGGGCGGTGCCGTCGGCTCCATCGTCGGGCTTCGCTCCACCGACGGCATCAACGGCTCGCACCGCGGGCACCACCAGTTCCTGGCCAAGGCGCTCACGCACGTCAGCGAGGGCGTCCTCGACCCGGCCGACCCGGTGACGCCGGCCGTGCAGGAGGTGCTGCAGCGCACGCTCGCCGAGATCCTCGGGCTCGCCCAGGGGTACTGCGGCGGTCGGGGCGGCTCGATGCACCTGCAGTGGCTGGAGGCGGGCGCGCTCGGCACGAACGCCATCGTCGGCGGCGGCGCGCCCGCGGCGGCCGGAAACGCGTGGGCTCAGAAGCATTCCGGCACGACCGACCTCACCATCAACTGCTTCGGCGACGGTGCGAGCCAGATCGGCTCGGTGCTGGAGACCATGAACCTCGCGGCGGCGTGGAAGCTGCCGCTGTGCCTGTTCATCGAGAACAACCTCTACGCGGTGTCGACCCACGCCTCCGAGGTGACCGCGGACACGCGCTTCTCGGTGCGCGGCCAGGGGTTCGGCATCCCGGCCTGGCGCGTCGACGGCATGGACCCGCTCGCGGTGCACCTGGCGATGGCGGCGGCAGCCGAGCGCATGCGCGCCGGCGAGGGCCCAGCGATCATCGAGGCCGAGGTGTACCGCTACTTCCACCAGAACGGACCGTTCCCCGGCAGCGCGTTCGGATATCGCACGAAAGAGGAGGAGGCCCAGTGGCGGGCCCGCGATCCGCTCGAGCGCGTCGCGACCGAGATGGCCTCCCGCGGGCTGATCGACCCCGACGCCGTGGCGGCGCTGCGCGCCCGCGTGCAGCAGGCGATGCAGGAGGCCGTCGCGGCCCTCATCGAGGACGACCCGGATGCCGAGGGGACCCGCCGCATCCGTCCGCAGCTGTGGCCCGATCCCGGCTTCGTGGATGTCGGGATCCGCGGCGACCTGGCAGAGCTCGAAGGCCTCGATGCGCAGGCGAGCCCGGCTGCCACCGGTCCGCAGCGCAAGTTCGTCGAGACCGTCGCGGCGGTCATGGACCGCCGGATGTCAGAGGATCCGCGCATCGTCGTGCTCGGCGAGGACGTGCACCGGCTCGCCGGGGGCACGAACGGCGCGACGAAGGGGCTGGCCGCCACGTACGGGCCCGAGCGCGTCATCGGCACGCCCATCAGCGAGAACGCGTTCTTCGGCCTCGCCGGCGGGATGGCGCTGGACGGCCGCTTCCGCCCGGTCGTCGAGTTCATGTACCCCGACTTCATGTGGGTCGCCGCCGACCAGGTGTTCAACCAGGTCGCCAAGGCCCGTCACATGTTCGGCGGCACCCATCCCGTGCCGCTCGTGCTGCGCACCAAGGTCGCGATGGGCTCGGGCTACGGCTCGCAGCACCTGATGGACCCGGCGGGGATCTTCGCGACCAGCGCAGGGTGGCGCATCGCCGCGGCATCCACCCCCGCCGACTACGTCGGGATCATGAACGCGGCGCTCGCGATCGACGATCCGGTCCTGGTCATCGAGCACGTCGACCTCTACGGCTCCATGCACCCCTCCGTCGAGGGCGACCTCGACTACATCATCCCCCCGGGCTCGGCCGCAGTCCGGCGGGAGGGGACGGAGGTGACCGTGCTCACCTATCTGTCCATGGTCGCGCACAGCGCCGAGGCGATCGAGCGGACCGGAGTGGATGCCGAGCTCATCGATCTGCGCTGGCTCGACAGGGCATCGCTGGACTGGGACACCATCGGCGAGAGCGTCCGCAAGACCAACGCGGTGCTCATCGTCGAGCAGGGCGCCCGCGGCACCGGATACGGGGCGTGGCTGGCCGACGAGCTGCAGCGCCGCTTCTTCGACTGGCTCGACCAGCCGATCGAGCGGGTCACCGGCGGTGAGGCGTCGCCCTCGATCTCGAAGGTGCTCGAGCGCGCGGCGATCGCGCGCACCGAAGAGGTCGCGGAGGCGCTCGAGCGCATGCGCATCGCGGCGGGGGGCCGCTGATGGCGACCGTCGTCCGGATGCCCTCGGTCATGGCCGGGGCCACAGAGGCCGCGCTGCAGTCCTGGCTCGTCGGGGTGGGCGACAGTGTGGCCGAGGGCCAGGCGATCGCCGAGATCGAGACCGAGAAGGCCGTCTTCGAGCACGAGTCCGAAACGGCGGGCACCGTTGCGCGCCTGCTGGTCGAGCCCGGGGTGCCGGTCGCCGTCGGCGCACCGATCGCCGTGCTCGCCGACGCGGGGGAGAAGCCCGAGGATGCCGTGGCGGCGGCCGGGCTCGGGGCGACAGAGCCTGCGGCGTCGACGGCGGCGGAGGCGGAGGAACCCGGCGCCGCCGAGGAGCCCGTCGCCACGGCGCCGCCCGCCGGCGACGTTGCGCCCGCCGCCGCTGCGGAGGCAGCCGCGCCCGTCGCGAAGCCCGAGGGCCGGAGGCTGTTCGCGAGCCCGCTTGTGCGACGCCTCGCCGCCGAGCGCGGGATCGACCTCGCCACGATCAGCGGGACCGGGCCGGGCGGGCGGATCGTGCGTCGCGACCTCGACGTCGTGCCGGCGGCGCCGGCTCCTGCTCCCGAGCCGCCTGTGTCCGCCGCGACGTCGCGGCGGCCGCAGCCGGAGCGGATCGCGCCCACGAGGATGCGCCAGGCGATCGCGCGCCGGCTCACCGAGAGCAAGTCGACGGTGCCGCACTTCTACGTCAGTGCGGACTGCCGCATGGAGCGCCTTCTCGCCCTCCGCCGTGAGATCAACGAGGTCGCCGGCCGGCGTGTCTCGGTGAACGATCTCGTGGTGAAGGCGGTGGCGCTCGCCCTGCGGGATGTGCCGGCGGCCAATGTCACCTGGGACGGGGACACGATCCTCAGGCACCGGACCGTCGATGTCGCAGTCGCCGTCGCGGTCGAGGACGGGCTGCTCACCCCGGTCGTGCAGGATGCGGACAGCCTCGGCATCGTCGCACTGAGCGCGACGGTCGCCGATCTGGCCGAGCGCGCGCGGACGGGCAGGCTGCGGCAGCAGGAGCTGGAGGGCGGCGCCTTCTCGGTGTCGAACCTCGGCATGTACGGCGTGGGCGCGTTCTCGGCGATCCTGAATCCCCCGCAGTCGGGCATCCTTGCCGTCGCCGCCGCGAAGGAGCAGCCGGTCGTCGAGGACGGCGCACTCGCGGTCGGCACGGTGATGGCCGTCACGCTCTCCGCCGACCACCGCGTCATCGACGGTGCGGTGGCCGCGGAATGGCTCGCCGCATTCGTGCGCCGGATCGAGAATCCGATGAGCCTGCTGGTCTGAACGGCTCAGTCGCCGGGTGCGGCCGCGCGCAGCGAGGAGGCGTGGGCCGCGAGCAGGTCCTCGACGCGCTGCGGCGCCCGGCCGGTGAGCCGCTCCACGTCGTCCGACACCTGCGCGTGCAGGCCCCGGCGCATGGCCTGGCCGAGCGAGACGGCGAGGGCGAGCCCGTACTGCACGTGACCGTCCGTCGAGCCGCCCAGAGCGTCCAGGTAGGCATCGTCGTCCAGGCCGATCGCCTCGACGTGGCTGCCGCCGACGCGTGAATACAGCTGCGCGAGCTCGTCCGCGGACAGTGCCTCGGATCCGGTGAGCTCGTACACCGCATCATCGTGTCCGTCTTCGACCAGGACCGCAGCGGCGCAGCGGGCGATGTCCGCGCGCGCGACATAGGCGCAGCGCCCGTCGCCCCGGTTGTGCACGAGCCGTCCGGCCGCCAGCGCGTCGGCGGCCTCGAACACCTGGAAGTCGGCGTAGAAGCCGCAGCGCAGGATCGTCCATCCCCCATCGCCGGCGCGCAGCTTCTCCTCGGTCGCACGGTGGCTCTCGGCGATGAGCGCGGGGTTCTCCTCGCCGGGAGAGATCATCGACGTGTACACGACACGGCGCGCGCCCTGGTCGCGGGCCGCGTCGATGGCGCGCGCGTGCTGCGCGGCGCGGTCGTCGATCCTGTCGGTGCTCACGAGCATGAGCACCGATGCCCCCGCGAAGGCGGCGGGCAGGGTGGCCGGGTCATCGAAGTCGGCGCGGACGACATCGACGGACGGCGGGATGTCGCGCAGACGCGACGGCTCGCGCGTGAGGAGACGGAGCCGCCCGGGCTCGATGCGCTCGAGCAGCTCGCGGGTGATGAGGCCGCCGAGCTGCCCCGATGCGCCGGAGACGACGATCATCGCCTACCGTCCCCAGCCGGCCGGCGGCTCGTGATGCCCCTCCGCGAAGTGCCAGTACTCACGAAGCTCGCTGCACAGGCCGTCCGCGTCGAAGCGCAGCCAGAACTCGCCGGCGAGGGTGATCTCCACGCCCCCGTTGCGCATCGTCGTCCACCATTCCGCGGCGGCGCGATCGCCCTGCACGACGGGCTCGCCGTAGCGGAACACGACGTCGGACTGGGTCGCCGTGACACGCGACCAGTAGTCGTGCACACCGGAGCGCCCCTGGAACGCCTCCGCATACGGCTCCTCGCGGTAGCTCGCGTCCTGCGTGAACAGGGCGGCCGCGGCATCCGGATCCCGCGTCTCCCATGCGACGCGGTAGCGGTCCAGCCAATCGGTGACATCAAGGGCCATGTCCGACTCCTCTCGATTTCCAGTCATGCTACACACGGCCCGCAGGGAATCAAGGTTCAGGTAACGATTCGGCTCCATTAATGCCGGAAAATCGCCCAACTGGGGTCCAAACGCTTCAGTATCACCGAACAAGCTTGTACAGTATCGCTGATCGCTGGATCCCTCGACGAAGAGCAGGATCCGCGCGGATCTCAAAGGAGAGTCACATGAGGCACACCCGTACGACGCGCATGCGTCGCCTGTTCATCGCGGGGGCGTTCGCCGCCGCCGCCTCCCTGCTCGCAGCATGCTCGGGGTCGGCCGGAGGGGACGGCGATGCCGACCCGGCGACGGACCCCGCGGAGGAGACCATCCAGGTCGCCTTCCTCTCGTTCGCCGTCGCCAACACCTATGACACCCCGATGCTCGAGGCCGCACAGCAGGTCGCCGACGCGAACAACGTCGAGCTGACGGTCTTCGATGCCAACAACGACCCGAACGCGCAGGCCGCGCAGCTGCAGGACGTCATCGCGTCGGGTCAGTACGACGGCATCATCACCCAGCCGATCTACGGGCCCGGCCTCATCGACGGGGTCCTGCAGGCCATCGACGCCGGGATCAAGGTCGTCAACGTCGACCAGATCCTGGGTGAGGACTTCACCACGGCGGAGGTGCAGGTCGAGGGCCTTTCGGCGAACGTGAGCCAGCGACCCGCCGACATGGGGCGCAAGCTCGGTGAGCAGACCGTCGCAGCCTGCGCGTCGCAGAACCTCGATCCGTGCCGGGTCGGCTACCTCTACGACATCAAGGCGTCGGCGCTCGACGTCGCCATGCGCGACGCATGGGACGCCGCCGTCGCCGGGTCGCCGGTGGTGGTGGTGGCTGACGGTGAGACCTTCTTCAACCCGGCCAACGCGCTGACCGTCGTGCAGGACATGCTGACCGCGCACCCCGAGATCGACGTCATCGTCGGCTCCGATCAGGGCATGCAGGGTGCCGACCAGGCGCTGGAGGCCGCCGGGAGCATCGGCGACGTCATCCTGGTCGGGTTCGGCGGCAGCGAGCAGTCGGTGGCCGCGGTCGCCGACGGACGCTGGTTCTCGTCGGTGATGATGGTGCCCGCCACGTCCGGCAAGCTCGCGATGGAGGCGGTCATCGACGCGATCCGCAACGGCAACGACCAGGGCATGGTCGACCCGTTCGCCCAGCTCCCGCACGAATGGATCGTGACCCAGGAGACGGCGAGCGAGTTCTCGCCGGAGTGGCCCGGCTGATATCGATGGCGTTCGTCAGCGCAGGCGCCACGGCGCTTCCGGTGCGGCTGCACGGCGTCACGAAGCGGTTCGGGGCCGCGCCCGTCCTCTCGGGCATCGACCTCGAGATCGCTCCGGGCGCCGTGCACGGCCTGGTCGGTGAGAACGGAGCGGGCAAGTCGACGCTCAGCAAGATCATCGCCGGGGTGCTGACGGCGGACGAGGGCACGCTCTCGGTGGGAGACCGCGCGCACGTCTTCCACTCGCCGCGGGACGCGCTCGACCACGGCATCGCGACGATCGCGCAGGAGCTGGCTCTCGTGCCCGGTCTCACGGTCGCCGAGAACGTCTTCCTCGGGGCGGAGCCTGCGCGAGCGGGATTCGTCCGCCGCCGCCGCCTGCGGGCGGCGTTCGCCGAGCTCGCCCGGAGCACCGGCTTCGATCTCGATCCCGACGCGGTCGTCGCGACGCTGCGCACCGCGGACCAGCAGAAGGTCGAGATCCTGCGGGCCCTCGCCCGCGGGGCATGGTTCATCATCATGGACGAGCCCACCGCGGCCCTGTCCGGACCCGACGTCGAGCTGCTCCACGACGTCGTGCGGACCCTGGCCCGATCCGGGCGCACGGTCCTTCTCATCTCGCACTTCCTGTCCGAGGTGCTCGAGCTCAGCGACACCGTCACGATCCTGCGCGACGGGCGGCACATCCGCACCGCTCCCGCGCGCGAGGAGACCGAGGCGAGTCTGATCGAGGGGATGCTGGGCCGAAGCCTCGGCTCCGTCTTCCCCGACAGGACGACCCCCGTCCCCGACGCCCCGGACGTCCTCACCGTCGAGCGGCTCCAGGCCCCAGGCGTCGAGGACGTGTCCTTCACCGTGCGGGCCGGGGAGATCGTGGGCCTGGCCGGCCTCGTCGGGGCGGGGCGCAGCGAGATCGCGCACGCGGTCTTCGGCGCGGTGCGCAGCACGGCGTCCGCCGTCCGCGTCGACGGCGCCCCGCTGACGCGGCACCGGATCGGCGACGCCCTGCGGCGCGGCGTGTTCCTGCTGCCTGAGTCCCGCAAGGAGCAGGGCCTGGTGGCGCAGCTCTCCGTGCGGGAGAACGTGACGATGGGCAATCTCGCCGCCCTCAGCACGCTCAACTGGATCCGCCGCCGCCAGGAGCGGCGCACCGCACAGCGCATGCTGCAGCGGGTCGGCGTGCAGGGCGACGACTCCCGCAGCGTCACGGCGCTGTCGGGCGGCAACCAGCAGAAGGTGATGTTCGGCCGCGCCCTGCAGCGGCCGCGACGCGTCCTCATCGCCGACGAGCCCACGCGCGGGGTCGACGTCGGCTCACGCCGGGCCATCTATGAACTGATCGCGGAACAGGCGAGCGCAGGTGTCGGGGTGCTGGTCATCTCCTCCGACGTGGAGGAGGTCCTGGGCCTGGCGCACCGCGTCCTCGTCGTGCGGGCAGGGCGCATCGTCGCCGAGCTCAGCGGCGACGAGCTCACCGAGCAGAACATCCTGACGGCCGCTTTCGCCGAACGCGCAGCGACCGATTCCGACGAAGGGGAAGGTGCCCGATGACCGAGCCGCTCGCGATCACCGAGGACCGAGACGCAGCGCCTGCGATCTGGCGCAGGGTGCACTGGCGCTCGCTGGCGATCGTCGTTCCGTTCCTCGCCGTGTTCATCGCCCTGTCCATCGGCAGCCCGACGTTCCTCACCCCGCTGAACCTCGTGAACCTGCTGGATCGCCAGAGCGGCCTGCTGATCATCGCCGTCGCGAGCACGCTCGTGCTGATCGCCGGCGGCATCGATCTGTCCGTCGGGGCGACGTACATGCTCGCCTCCGTGCTGTGCGCGCACTTCGTGATCGCCAGCAGCACGTGGGCGGGAGTGGTGGCGGGCCTTGCCGTGGGACTGCTGGTGGGGCTGGTCAACGGCGTCGTGACCACCTACCTGCGCATCAACGCGCTCATCGCGACCCTCGCGATGAGCTTCATCATCTCGGGCGTGTCGACGGCCGTCGCGCAGGGCCGCCTGCTCAATCTCACCGATGCGCAGTACGCGCCGTTCAAGAGCATCGCGCAGGAGCGCTTCCTCGGGCTGCCCATGACGGTCTGGTACGCGATCGTGGTCATCGTCGTGCTCGGCGTGGTGCTCTCGCGCACCACCTCCGGCCGACACATGTACGCGGCGGGCGGCAACCCCGAGGCGGCGCGGCTGGCCGGCATCCGGGTCACCGGCGTGCGGATCCTCGCCTTCACGATCACGGGCTTCGCGGCGGGGCTCGCGGGCGTGCTGGACACCGCCCGCACCTCAGGCGTGCCCACCACGAGCGCGGTCGCCACCACGATCACCTTCACCGTCCTCGCCGGCATCGTCGTGGGCGGCACCTCGATCATGGGCGGCGAGGGCGCCGTGTGGCGAACCGTCGTCGGCGTGCTGTTCATCGCCCTCATCTACAACGGATTCAACCTGCTGCGCATCGATCCGCTGTTCCAGCAGATCGCCCTGGGGGTCATTCTGCTCCTGGCCGTCGGCATCGACGCGTGGACGCGATACCGACGACGGTGACGCGTCGCCCCGCGGGCCTCAGACCAGATCGCGCCAGTCGACCTCGTCGGTGCCGGTCGGGTCGTCGGGTGCGCCGTCGACGGTCCACAGCGGCGCGGTGATCGACTCGGTCGGCGGGCCCATGATGGTCGCCTCGTCCCTGCGATGGCGCAGCACGTCGTCGATGTACGACGAGAGGGCCTCGGCCAGCGGAACCGAGCGCCCGCGCGCCTGCGACATGTACCACCGATGCTCGAGCAGCTGGTGGAACAGCTCGGCGGGCTCGAGCTTGCCGCGCAGCTCGAACGGGACCGACGTGACCACCGGCTCGAAGACGCGGGTGAGCCACTCGTGGGCGACCATCTCCTCGTCGTCGCCGAGGCGCGAGATCCGCGCGCGGTACTCGTCGAGGTCGTTCAGCAGGCGACGGGCCTGGTTCTCCTCCACGTCCAGCCCGGTCAGGCGCAGCAGCCGGCGCTGGTGATGGCCGGCATCCACCACCTTCGGCGTGATCGACACGCGCGTGCCGTCGGGCTCGGCCTCGATCGACATCTCGCCGATGTCGAAGCCGATGTCGTTGAGCCGGCGCACCCGCTCGGTGATGCGCCAGGACTCGCCGGCGGCGAACGTCTCGCTGTCGGTGAGCGCCGACCACAGCGAGCGGTAGGACGAGACGATGCCGTCGGCGATCGCGATGGCATCCGCCCCGCCCTCCAGGCGCCCGCCCGCCTCCAGGTCCATGATCTCGCCGGCGATGTTGGTGCGTGCGATGTCGAGATCGTGTGCGCGCTGCCCGCTCGTGAGCCCGCTCTCGTGCAGCTCGCCGGTCTCGGCGTCCACGAGGTAGGCGGCATAGGCGCCCGCGTCACGACGGAACAGGGTGTTCGACAGCGACACATCGCCCCAGAAGAAGCCCGCCGTGTGCAGGCGCACCAGCAGCAGCGCGAGGGCGTCGACCAGCCGCGTCGCCGTGTCGGGCCGCAGGGTCTGCGTGAACAGCGCCCGGTACGGGAGCGAGAACCTCAGATGCGCGGTCACCAGGGCCGCCGGCAGCCGCTCGCCCGCAGGGCCGACCCGCCCCGCGATCACCGCGACCCGCTCGACGCACGGCACGTCCAGGCGGGCGAGCGCGCCGAGCATGTCGTACTCGCGCTCGGCCATCTCCTCGGTCGTCTCCTTCACGGCGACGACCCGTCCTGACAGGCTCGCGAACCGCACGAGATGCCGTGAGATCCCCTTGGGCAGGAACACGATGTCCTTGCTGGGCCACTCCGCGAGAGGAGTGGCCCAGGGCAGGGCGAGCAGACCGGGGTCGACGGCGCTCGCCGTGATCCTCAGGGCGCCGGCCATGCGCACCCCCGTTCAGCTGCGGCGGTGCGGCCCGGTCACGCCGAGGCGATCGCCTTGTCGGTCAGGCGCTCTCCGGTCTCGGCGTCGAACACGTGCACGTGGTGGGGGATGGGCGCCAGCACGACGGTCTCGCCCGCGTTCGGGTGGTTGCGCCCGTCCACGCGCGCGACGATGTCGCTGCGCTTTCCGGCGATGTCGGTGTGCCCGTACAGGTAGCCGTCCGCGCCGAGCTCCTCGACGAGGTCGACCGCCACCGACAGGCCCCTGCCGTCCTCGGGGTTGACGATGATGTCCTCGGGGCGGATGCCGACGGTCACCTCGGAGCCGTGCGCCTTGTTCGTCGTGTCGGACTCGATCTCGACCACGGCCGAGCCGAACTGCACGCCGCCCGGGACGAGGTCGGCGGGGAAGAGGTTCATCGCCGGCGACCCGATGAAGCCCGCGACGAAGACGTTGTTCGGCTTCTCGTACAGGTCGCGCGGGGTCCCCACCTGCTGCAGGATGCCGTCCTTGAGGACCGCGATCCGGTCGCCCATCGTCAGCGCCTCGGTCTGGTCGTGCGTCACGTACACGGTGGTGACGCCCAGGCGGCGCTGCAGCGACGCGATCTGCGTGCGCGTCTGGACCCGCAGCTTGGCGTCGAGGTTCGACAGCGGCTCGTCCATGAGGAACACCTGCGGCTGGCGCACGATCGCGCGGCCCATGGCGACGCGCTGGCGCTGACCGCCGGACAGCGCCTTCGGCTTGCGGGTGAGGTAGTCCTCGAGGTCGAGCAGCTTCGCGGCCTCGAGCACACGCGCGGCGCGCTCCTCCTTGTTGACGCCGGCGATCTTCAGGGCGAAGCCCATGTTCTCGGCGACCGTCATGTGCGGGTACAGCGCGTAGTTCTGGAAGACCATCGCGATGTCGCGGTCCTTCGGCGGGACGTCGGTGACGTCACGATCGCCGATGAGGATGCGGCCGGAGTTGACCTCTTCGAGGCCGGCCAGCATGCGCAGCGAGGTGGACTTGCCGCAGCCGGACGGGCCGACCAGGACGAGGAACTCTCCGTCGCCCACTTCGAGGTCGAGCTTGTCCACGGCGGGGCGGGTGCCCCCGGGGTACAGGCGGGTTGCGTTGTCGAACGTGACGGACGCCATGATTCTTCTCCTTCACCGGCAGGTACGTGCCGGACGATCCGTAGTGATGGATGAGCGGGGGCTGTCCCGCGCGCCCGCAGGCGGACGCACGCTCAGTATGCCAGACGCCCGCGTCTGGTTATTTCCCAGCCTGCCTGGCTAGCATCGTGGGGTTGCCGCCTCCCGAGCGGCACGCCCCGGGCGAGGCCCGGGAAGGGACTGCAAGAGGATTCATGGCGAGCGACGAGACTCCGAGCGCGCCGGCTCCCCGCGATCGACGCGAGGCCGTGCGTGAGAAGGCCCTGCGGGTGCACGCGCAGCAGTCGAAGGCACGGGCCATCCGCCGCGTCTCGGTGGGCGTGGTGATCGCCGCGATCGTGGCGGCCGTGGCCGTCGTGGTCACCTGGACCGTCACCTCGACCGCTGCCAAGCCGCAGCTGAGCCCGGCGAACATGACCAACGACGGAATCCGCGTCGAGGTGGTCGGCGCCGTGGGCGACTCGGTCGACACCGGCGGCGGCGCGCTGGCCGAGGCATCCGCCTCGCCCACCCCGACTCCGACGCCCACCGTGAGCGAGACGCCGGCCGAGACCCCCGAGTCGGTCGACATCACGGTGTACGTCGACTACCTCTCGCCCGGTGTGAAGCAGTTCCAGCTGGCGAACGCGTCGCAGCTGGCCGAGTGGGTCTCGCAGGGCGCGGCCACCCTCACTTATCACCCGGTGGCTCTTCTGACGCCGAAGTCGAACGGCACGAAGTACTCGCTGCGCTCGGCGGGCGCCGCCGCGTGCGTCGCGACCTATGCGCCCGACACCTTCTACAGCTTCAACCAGTCGCTCCTGGAGCGGCAGCCGGGCATCGACACCGACGGCTTCGCCGACAGCGAGCTGGCTGCGATGGCGATCGCCTCCGGTGCGGACGACCCCAAGCGGGTGCGGTCGTGCATCGAGGGCCAGGACTTCGTCTCGTGGGTGCAGGATGCCACGCAGCGCGCGCTGGAGGGCACTCTGCCCGGCACCGACGGCGTGACCCTGACCGGTGCCCCGCTGGTGCTCGTCAACGGCCAGGCGTACGTCGGCGCGCTGGATGACCCCAAGGAGTTCTCGCAGTTCGTGCTGACGCTCTCGAGCCACGCGTACTACACCTCCACGCCCACGCCGACTCCGGTTCCGGCCACCCCCACGCCGACGCCGACGAAGTAGTCGCGGCGTCTAGACTGGCGGTCTGCCGACTTAGCTCAGCTGGTAGAGCACCTGTCTTGTAAACAGGCGGTCGCGGGTTCGAGTCCCGCAGTCGGCTCCACGACCGATCGGGCCCGCCCGGCCCGCGACCCCGCCGGGGCGTGCGAGAATCACGGTTCATGGCGGACCTGACGGTGATCCAGACCTCGCCCGACCCCGAAGAGATCGAAGACCGCTCGCGTCGCCGACGCTCGATCGCGGCGAGGATCCGCGCGATGGGTCAGAGCCGCGTCGGCGCGCTGCTCCTGCTGCTGGCCACGGTCGTCGCCATCGTGTGGGCCAACGCCGCCTCCGGATCGTACGAGGCGTTCTGGCAGACCCGGCTCGCGTTCAGCATCGCTGATCTGCACCTCGACTTCACCCTGCACGCGGTCGTCAACGACGCGCTCATGGCGATCTTCTTCTTCACCGTCGGCCTCGAGGTGCGGCGCGAGTTCGCGATCGGCGAGCTCACCAGCTGGTCCCGCGCCCTGGTGCCGGTGGTGGCCGCGGTGGTCGGTCTCGCGGTGCCGGCGCTGCTGTTCCTGCTCATCGCGGCCGGAACCGGCAGCGAGAATGCCTGGGGCGTCGTGATCTCCACCGACACGGCGTTCCTGGTCGGCGCCCTCGCGCTCGTCGGCCCGCGTGTGCCCGGCCGGCTCCGCGTGTTCCTGCTCGCGCTCGCCGTCGTCGACGACATCGGGGCGCTCAGCATCATCGCCCTGGTCTACACCGAGGACTTCACGCCGCTGCCGCTGCTGGTCGCCGCGGCCGGGCTCACGGGCGTCTACTTCACCCGGTACCTGCGCGGCGGCCGGGGACCGGTCTACGCGACCCTGGCGATCATCGTGTGGCTGGCCTTCCTCGCCTCCGGCGTGCACCCGACCCTGGCGGGGGTGGCGATCGCGCTGCTCGTGCCGGTGTACCGGCCCAACCGCACCGACGTCGAGCACGCCCTCGACCTCGCGCGCACCTTCCGGCAGTCGCCGAACACCGCATACGCCAGGGCTGCGGCGAACAGCCTGCGCGAGTCGATCTCGATCAACGAGCGGCTGCAGTCGGCCTATGCGCCGTACGTGGCCTACGTCATCCTCCCGCTGTTCGCACTGGCGAACGCCGGCGTGATCATCAGTCCGCAGATCCTCGCCGACGCCTTCCGCTCGCCGCTGACGTGGGCGGTGATCGTGGGGCTGGTCGCCGGCAAGTTCATCGGCATCTTCGGCTCGACGGCGGTCCTGCGCATCCTGCGGCTGGGCGAGTTCGGACCGGGGCTGACCCTCGACCGCATCGCCGGCGGGGCCGCCCTCAGCGGCATCGGCTTCACGATCTCGCTGTTCATCGTGGGACTGGCCATCACCGACCCCGATGCGCAGAACGAGGCGAGGGTCGGCGTGCTCGCGGCATCCGTGGTCGCGTTCCTGCTCGCGACCGTGATCTTCCGCATCTCGGACGCGCTGCGCCCCGATCAGGACGCGGGTCAGACCCTCGTGCGGCCGGTCGACCCCGCGCACGACCATCTGTTCGGCGATCCGGACGCGCCGTACACGATCGTCGAGTACGGCGACTTCCAGTGCGAGTTCTGCCTGAAGGCATCCGGGTCGATCCAGGAGGTCCACCGCGAGCTCGGCGACCAGCTCCGCTACGTCTGGCGCCACGCTCCGCTGACGGAGTACCACCCCAACGCGCTCGCCGACGCCGAGGCGGCCGAGGCCGCCGCCCGCCAGGGCAGGTTCTTCGAGTTCGAGCGCGGCCTGTTCGCGGATCAGCAGAACCAGCGTCCGTCCGACCTCATCCGCCTCGCCGAGCGCCTCGGGCTCGACATCGAGCAGTTCGAGAAGGACCTCACCTCGCCCGAGGTCACCGGCCGGGTGCGCGACGACATGCTGGATGCCGAGGCGATGGGCATCACGGCGGTGCCGACGCTGTTCATCAACGGGCGCCGCCACGTCGGACCGTACGATGCGCAGTCGCTGCTGCGTGCGCTGCGCGAGACGGCACCGGCTCCCGCCGACGCGCCCTGATCAGCTCAGGTCGAGCTCATCGGGCGCCGGATAGACGATGTCGGTGCCGTCGACCTGTGCGAACGGGGTGAGCGTCTCGGCGCGCGCGGGGCCGTCGCCGATGATGTCGAGGACCTGGATGCCGCGCACGAGCAGCGCGTCGCCGATCATCGACCGGTGGCAGCGCCAGGGCACCGCCTCCGCGCACATGACGGCCGCAGGCGTGGTGCGGGCGGTCGCCAGCAGCTCCTCCAGGCCTGCGGCGAACTCCGGGGTCTGCATGTGGTCGGCATAGCCGCGGAACCCCGCGTTGCGCCAGCCCGTGTTCACGGTGTCGGCGGCGGCACGGCGGCGGCCGCCGAGTGCGCGCACCTGGCGGTAGCCGATGCCGTGTGCGGCCAGACCCGACTCGAGCGCGTCGGCGTTGAACTGCGGGGCGTGCCGCGAGCCGGGAAGCGACCGCACATCGACCACCGTGCGCACCCCGTGCGCGGTCAGCGCCGCGACGAACTCGTCGAGCGTGCGCGTCGAGTGCCCGATCGTGAAGACCGTGAGCGGGCCGTCAGCCGCGCTTGCCATGCTTGCCATGCGGGAGGCGGCTGAGGTGATGGCGCGCGTCGACGGGCTTGCGCCGCCCCGGCCCCTTGTCGGACGGCTTCCCGCCCACATACAGCCAGCCCAGCAGCTGTTCGCGCTTGCGCAGCCCGTGCAGCTTGGCCACCGGCTTGCTGCGCACGGCGCCGCCGCTGCGCCAGATGACGCCCCAGCCCGCCTCGTCCAGCAGCAGGCTCAGCATGTGCGCGACGCCGGAGGCGACCGCCTCCTGCTCCCAATACGGCACCTTGTCGCTCTTGCGGGGGCTGACGACCACGGCGATGAGCAGGGGAGCGCGGAGGGGTTTGGCCGAGGGATGATTGTCGCCCTGCGCCTTCGCCAGCGCGGCGCCGAGCCGCTCGCGATCGGCGCCGCGCAGCTCGATGAGCCGCCACGGTCGCAGCGACGAGTGGTCCGCGACGCGACCGGCGGCCGTGACGAGGACCTCCAGCTCGGCGCGGGTGGGCGCGGCATCGGTCACCTTCGACCAGGAGCGGCGCGCGCGGACCGCTTCGAGCGCAGTGCCCTCGCGCGCGGTCACGACTCCGGGGTGAACTCGAGCGACAGCGAGTTCATGCAGTACCGGTCGCCCGTGGGCGTGCCGAAGCCGTCGGGGAAGACGTGCCCGAGGTGCCCGCCGCAGTTCGCGCAGCGGACCTCGGTGCGCACCATGCCGTGGCTGTTGTCCTCCAACAGCTCCACAGCCTCGGGGCGAATCGACTCGTAGAAGCTCGGCCAGCCGCAGTGCGAGTCGAACTTCGTTCCGCTGCGGAACAGCTCGGCGCCGCACGCGGCGCACGTGTACAGACCCGCGCGGTGCTCGTCGAGCAGCTCGCCGGTCCACGGGCGCTCGGTGCCGGCCTGGCGCAGCACCGCGTACCGCTCTGCGCCGAGCTCCTCGCGCCACTGCTCGTCGGTCTTGTTCACTGCATAGCTCATGGTTCCTCCTGCCTCTCCATTCAACCCCTCTTCCGGCGCCGCTGTTCCCTCCGCGGGCACAGTCGCGGGCACTGCCGCGGGCACAACGACGCAACACAACCGCGGGCATTACCGCGGGCACAATCCGGGACACGCCGTCGCCGTGCGGCTCCCGGCGGCGTGTCGGCGATCATGCCCGCGACTGTGCCCGCCGTTGTGCCCGCCGTTGTGCGCGCCGTTGTGCGGCGAGTCGCGAAGTCGCGCCGGTGCAGCAGGGCAGGCGCGCAGCAGCCCGCGTGGCGCCCGGGTGGGATGCTGCCGGGGAGTTAGCGTGGGCTCGTGCCCCTCAGCGACCAGGACCGCGCGATCCTCGACTTCGAAGGCGAGTGGCGCCGTCATCGCGGCGCCAAGGAGGAGGCGATCCGCACAGAGCTCGGCCTGTCGCCGGCGCGGTACTACCAGCTGCTGGGCAGGCTCATCGACACGGTCGAGGCGCTCGAGCACGACCCGATGCTGGTCAAGCGGCTGCGCCGCGTGCGCGACTCCCGCGAGCAGGCGCGGCTGCTGCGGGCCTCGGGGCAGGCGCTCTGAGGCATCCCGCTGCCGGAGGCGCGCCGAATGCGGCCTTCGCCGCTGCAGGTAGCATCGTGGGGTGCCGAATGAGACGTTCCCGCGCGACCGCTTCGACGACGTTCCCGCGGAGCGCGGTCGGATCGGCGCGCACCGGGCGGAGAATCCGCGGCTGCGCGGCGGGGCGATCTTCCTGTGGGCGGCCGCGGCGACGCTCGTGCTGGTCGCGGCGGGCGTCTTCGGAACACTCGTCGCCTCCGGGCGCATCGATCTGAGCCCGCCCGAGCCGACGCCGACTGCGACCCCCGAGCCGGAGGTCACCCCGGTCGTCGACACGACCTTCGACGTGCTCGTGCTCAACGCCACTCCCGTCCAGGGGCTGGCGAGCCGTATGACCGACGACATCATCGCCGCCGGCTGGGACCCCGCTCAGGTGCTCGCCGGGGAGGCGGGCTCGAACGACTTCCGGACCACGACGGTCTACTATCCGAACCCCGAGGACGAGGCGGCCGCCGCCGGCCTGGCCGATGTGATCGGCGGCGCGGAGATCGAGCAGAGCGCCGACTACCTGCAGAGTCCGGACCAGCGGCAGCTGACGATCGTCATCGGGCTCGACCGCGTCGCCACCCCGACCCCCACGCCGACCGGATAGTCTCGGCATGGCTTGCACTCACCCAAGGCGAGTGCCAGAATGGATTAGCACTCGTGTTATCTGAGTGCTAAAGACTCACGCTACGTCCGGGAGGGACGACTACACATGGCAAAGATCATCGCTTTCGATGAGGAGGCCCGTCGCGGCCTCGAGCGCGGCCTGAACACGCTGGCCGATGCGGTCAAGGTGACGCTTGGTCCTCGCGGCCGCAACGTCGTGCTCGAGAAGAAGTGGGGCGCCCCGACGATCACGAACGACGGCGTCTCGATCGCCAAGGAGATCGAGCTCGAGGACCCGTACGAGAAGATCGGCGCGGAGCTCGTCAAGGAGGTCGCCAAGAAGACCGACGACGTCGCGGGCGACGGCACCACCACCGCCACCGTGCTCGCCCAGGCGCTCGTGCGCGAGGGCCTGCGCAACGTCGCGGCCGGCGCCGACCCGATCAGCCTCAAGCGCGGCATCGAGAAGGCCGTCGCGGCCCTGACCGCGCAGCTGCTGGCCGACGCCAAGGAGGTCGAGTCCAAGGAGCAGATCGCTGCGACCGCGTCGATCTCGGCCGCCGACACGGAGATCGGCGACCTGATCGCCGAGGCCATCGACAAGGTCGGCAAGGAGGGCGTCGTCACCGTCGAGGAGTCGCAGACCTTCGGCACCGAGCTCGAGCTCACCGAGGGCATGCGCTTCGACAAGGGCTACATCAACCCCTACTTCGTCACCGACCCCGAGCGCCAGGAGGCGGTCTTCGAGGACCCGTACATCCTCATCGCCAACCAGAAGATCTCGAACATCAAGGACCTTCTGCCCATCGTCGACAAGGTGATCCAGGACGGCAAGGAGCTCGTCATCATCGCCGAGGACGTCGAGGGTGAGGCGCTGGCCACCCTGGTGCTGAACAAGATCCGCGGCATCTTCAAGTCGGTCGCCGTCAAGGCTCCCGGCTTCGGCGACCGCCGCAAGGCCATGCTGCAGGACATCGCGATCCTCACCGGCGGCCAGGTCATCACCGAAGAGGTGGGTCTCAAGCTCGAGAACACCACGCTCGACCTGCTCGGCCGTGCGCGCAAGGTCATCGTCACCAAGGACGAGACCACGATCGTCGAGGGTGCCGGCGACGCCGGCCAGATCGAGGGTCGCGTGACCCAGATCCGCCGCGAGATCGAGAACACCGACAGCGACTACGACCGCGAGAAGCTGCAGGAGCGTCTCGCCAAGCTCGCCGGCGGCGTGGCCGTCATCAAGGCGGGCGCGGCCACCGAGGTCGAGCTCAAGGAGCGCAAGCACCGCATCGAGGACGCCGTCCGCAACG
>NZ_JBIQHX010000022.1:0-11544 GCF_044508325.1 Microbacterium sp.
GGCGGCACCTGGATGCGCATGCGCGGCCCGAACACGAGCCGGGCGACGGCGACGGCGGCGATGTACTCGTGCAGCGCGGCGTCGGGCGCCCCGCGCATCGCCGTCTGCGGCTTGGCGCGGAAGTTCTGCACGATCACCTCCTGCACGTGGCCGTGGCGCTCGTGCGCGTCGCGGAGGGCGACGAGCGACTCGGCACGGTCGCGGAGGGTCTCGCCGATCCCCACAAGGATGCCGGTGGTGAACGGGATGCCGGCGCGCCCGGCGTCCTCGATCACCTGCAGGCGCACCGCAGGATCCTTGTCCGGCGAGCCGTAGTGCACCTGCCCCGGCTCCTCGAACAGACGCCGCGAGGTCGTCTCGAGCATCATCCCCATCGACGGGGCGACCGGTCGCAGAGCGGTGAGCTCATCGTGCGACATGACTCCGGGGTTGAGGTGCGCGAGCAGGCCGGTCTCCTCCGTGATGAGCCGCGCCATCGCGCCCACGTAGTCGAGCGTCGAGGCGTAGCCGTGCTCGTCGAGCCAGGTGCGCGCCTCGGGCCAGCGCTCCTCCGGCCGATCCCCCAGGGTCAGCAGCGCCTCCTTGCAGCCGAGGGCCTGTCCCTGCCGGGCGACGGCGAGCACCCGGTCGGGCGTCATGTACATCGATTCGCCCTTGCGTCGCAGCTGGCCCGGGGTGTCGACGAACACGCAGTAGTGGCACCGGTCGCGGCACAGCGTGGTCAGCGGCACGAAGACCTTGCGCGAGTAGGTGATGACCCCGGGGCGCCCCGCGAGACGCAGGCCTTCGTCGCGGGCCGCCGCCGCCAGCGTCAGCATCCGCTCGAACTCGACGCCCTGTGCCGTCAGCAGTGCGTGGGCGTCGCCGGCATCCAGTCGTTCGCCCGCCGCCGCGCGCGCGAGCGCCGCACCCGGCGTGCGCGCGCCGGGTCCTGCGGTGGTCGCATCGAGCAGGGTCACCCGTCCAGTCTGGCATCCGACCGTGCCGACCGGCCCGTCCGATCGTTGTCTGTCCGTAAGCATTCGCACCGGGCGGGAATCGGATGCCGCTGGCAGACTGGATGCCATGGTGACGCTGCTGCTGGATGCCACGCGCCTCGAGGTCGCGCTGTCGTTCAGCGAGCGCACCCTCGCATTCCACAAGCAGAATGTCTTCATCGAGCGCTCCAGCATCGTGAAGGTGCAGCTCACGGAGGACGCCTGGACCTGGCTGCGCGGCGTCCCCAGCCCCGGCACCTATCTTCCCGGCCTCATCGCCATGGGCACGTGGAAGTCGGCGAGCGGCAGCGACTTCGCCGTGATCCGGCGGGGGCGTCCGGCGGTCGTCATCGATCTCGAAGGCCACCCGGACTTCGGCCGCGTCGTGCTCACCACGTCGCACGGGGTGGCGCTGGTGCAGGCGCTGCGGCGGGGTGAGGTCGAGGAGGCGGCGGATGTCTCCGAGCTCGCCGAATCGCCTCCGCCCGCTGCCAAGCCGCGCAAGCGCCCGGCCGCGAAGCCCGCCACGGCGTGATCGTCAGCTGACGTCGCGACGCCAGCTGACGAAGTGCCCCAGGATCAGCAGCACGAGGGCGTAGCCGGCCAGGACGAGCCCGCCCACCCACCACTCGATGCCCGCGGTCACGTTCGGGTCGGAGCCCATCGTGCCGAAGATGCTGAATCCGACGAGGGCGTCGCTTGCCGCGCCGGGCAGGTAGTGTGTCACCTCACCCAGCCCGTCGACGAAGTTGCCGGCGATCCGCGCGATCGGCTCGACGAACTGCGTGAACGCCAGCACGATGACGATCGCCGCCACCTGGTTGCGCACGAGTGTGCCCACGCCCAGGCCCACGATCGTCCACAGGATCAGCGCGATCGCGATGCGCCCGAACATCGCCCACGTGTCGGACGAGCCGAGTGCCGTGTCGAGTCCGAACACCGCCAGGGCCGCGGCTCCGGGACCGACGGCCGAGATGAGCGCCAGGACCGCGAAGATCGCACCGAGGAGGATCGCGACCAGCACCTTGCCGGCAAGCACGATGCCCCGTCGGGGTGTGGCCAGGAACGTCGGCGTCAGCGTCTCATGGCGGAATTCGGCCGTCACCATGAGGGTCCCGATCAGCAGCGGGAACACGTAGCCGAGCGAGGCGGCCAGGCTGTACGTGATGCCCGCCACCGCCGCGCCGTCGACGCCCGTCATCCCCGTTCCCGCGTCGCTGAGGTTGCCGCTCGCGGTCGCGGCCAGGATGAAGCCGAGGCCGCCCGCGCTGCTGCCGACGTACACGACCAGCACGAGCGCGAGGATCCACCACCCGGCGGTGGTGAAGGTCTTGGTGACCTCGGAGCGGGTCGCAGCTGCCAGGCTCATCGCAGCTCACCTCCCTCGGGCTCGTCGTCGGATGCGCCGGGCGCATCGCCGGCCTCTGCCTCGGGTTCGGTTTCGGGTTCGGGTTCGGGTTCGGGAGGATCGGATGCCTCCGGCTCGCCGGTCTGCTCGTCGCCGGTGTCGAACGATGAGAAGAACCTGTCGGCCTCGATGTCCGCCTCGGTGCGGTCATCCGCGGCCTGTTCGTCAAGCCCGTCGTCGGCCGGCTCTTCGCCCTCGATTGCCTCGTCGAGGATCGGCTGCCCGTCGGCGTCCTCTGCGGAGTCCTCGGCGGCGTGCTCCTCCCCGGCGTGCTCCTCGGCGGCGTGCTCCTCGTCCGCGTGCGCGGCGGCCGGCATCGCCCACACCCGGTCGGCGGGCTCGCCGGCGGCATCCTCGCCGGGCACCGGCTCCGACTCTGCGTCAGCCTCCGGCTCGGGCTCGGCGGCCGCCTCCTGCTCGGGTGCCGGCTCCGGCTCGCCGGCCGGCTCCGGCTCGACGTCTCCCGCCGCCTCGGCGGCTTCGGCAGCGGAGATCACTTCGATGACGCCGGTGCTCGCCACCGCGAAGCCGGCCGCCTCGCGCGGCGCGGCGTCGTCCTCGGCGGCCGCGCCCTCCAGAGCTTCGCCCGCGGCCGCCTCGCCCGCGGCCGCCTCGCCCGCAGCGGCATCCGGCGCAGCGGCATCCGCCTCCGCGACCTCCGTCGCCGCTTCGTCGACCACGGGCTCCTCCGCGACGGCGACTGCCGGCGCCGCCTCCGCGGCATCCTGCTCGGGAGCGGTCGTGCCGCCCAGCCCGGCGGCGCTCGCGTGCACGCGGACACCGCTGACGAGGTCGAGGAAGACCTCCTCCAGTCCCGGACCGCGCCGCTGCAGAGTCGACAGGGCGACCCCGGCGGCGGCCGCCGCCTGGCCCACCTGCGCGGTGTCAACGCCGCGCACGGTCAGACCCGAGCGCAGCACCTCGAAGTCGATGCCGGCGGACCGCAGCGCCTGCGAGAGCGCTGCGCGGTCCGGCGCGTCGACCACCGTGGCGTACTCCGCCGGATCGACGAGCTCCGGCAGCCCGCCCTGGAACACGAGCCGGCCCTGCGAGATGACCAGCAGCGCGTCGACGGTCTGCTGCACCTCGGCGAGCAGGTGCGAGGAGACGAGCACCGTGCGGCCCTGCCGGGCGAGCTGGCGCAGCAGGCCGCGCATCCATTTGATGCCCTCGGGGTCGAGGCCGTTCGCCGGCTCGTCGAGCACGAGCACCCCCGGGTCGCCCAGCAGTGCGTAGGCGAGGCCGAGCCGTTGCCGCATCCCGAGCGAGAAGCCGCCCACCTTGCGGCCCGCGACCTCGGCGAGGCCGACGGTCGCGAGCGTCTCGTCGACCCGCGACGACGCGATGCCGGCCGCCTGCGCGTACACCTTCAGGTGGTTGGCCGCCGTGCGGCCGGGGTGGAAGCTGGATGCCTCGAGCACGGCGCCGACCGTCTGCAGCGGCCGCTTCAGCCCGGCATAGGGCACGCCACCGATCGTCGCCGTGCCCTCGGTGGCGCCGACCAGCCCCAGCAGGATGCGCAGCGAGGTCGTCTTGCCCGCGCCGTTGGGGCCGAGGAAGCCGGTCACCACGCCGGGCTCGATCCGGGCCGAGAAGTCCGAGACGGCGGTCACGGCGCCGAAGCGCTTGGTGACCCGGGAGAACTCCAGCACCTGTCCTTCGGGCATGCCGAACCTCTCGTCGTCGGACCAGTTCCCCTTATCTTTGCCGATAATGCGGGCGGGAGACCACAGCGCCCCCGGCGCGGCTTCGCCCGGTCTCGCAGGTACGGTTGCTCTCATGGCGCAATCACGGATCCTGGCACGGGTGCACCGCGGCGTCGGCCACCTCACACTCAATCGGCCCGAGGCGCTCAACGCCCTCGACCTCGGCATGATCCGCGACCTCACGACCGCGCTCGAGGGCTGGCGCGACGACCCCGAGGTCCGGGTGATCCTGCTCGACGGCGCGGGGGAGCGCGGCCTGTGCGCCGGCGGTGACGTGCGCACGCTGTACGACCACATCGTGGCGGGCCGTCCCGAGGACACCGGCGTGTTCTTCCGCGAGGAGTACGCCCTGAACGCCCTCATCGCCGAGTACCCGAAGCCCTTCGTGGCGATCGCCGACGGCATCACCATGGGCGGCGGCATCGGGCTGGCCGGGCACGCATCCATCCGGGTGGTCACCGAGCGCTCGCGGCTCGCGATGCCCGAGACGCGGATCGGCTTCGCGCCGGATGTCGGCGGCACCTGGCTGCTCGCGCACGCCCCCGGGCGCCTCGGCGAGCACCTCGGCCTCACCGGCACGACGATGGACGCCGCCGACGCGATCGCCGCCGGCTTCGCCGACCTCGTCGTCCCGTCGGATCGGGTCGCCGACCTCCTCTCCCTCGTCGTCGAACGAGCACACGCCGAGGACGCGCCCGCCGAGGACACGGCATCGCGCGCGGTCTCGGTGCTGCGCGCCCTCATCGAGGAGCGGCTGGGGGTGGCGCCCGGGCCCTCGAAGCTCGAGGCGGCACGCCCCTGGATCGACGAGGCCTTCGCCGCCGACACCGTCGCCGAGATCGTGACGCGCCTGCGCGCACGACCCGAGCCGGAGGCGCAGACGACCGCAGACACGCTCGAGAGCCTGTCTCCCACCGGCCTCGCGGTCACCCTTGCGGCCGTCCGCGGCGCCCGCGAGCTGCCCGACCTGCGTGCGGCCCTCGCCCAGGAGTACTCGATCGTGATGTGGTTCGCCACGAGTCAGCCCGACCTCGTCGAGGGCATCCGGGCCCAGCTCGTCGACAAGGATCGCCGTCCCCGATGGAATCCGCCGGCGATCTCCGCCGTGAAGCCGGAGGTCGCGGCATCCGCCCTCATGCACCGGCCGTCCGTCCCACTCTGGAGCTGACATGGAGACCACCGCCTCGACAGGCCGCCGCCGGCGCTGGTCGATCGGCGTGGCCCTGGACTGGTTCTTCTTCGTCTTCGCGGGCCTCGCCGCCATCTGGCTCGCGTATCTGAGCTTCACCGAGACCTTCACGCTCGGCTGGTGGGGGATCATCGCGGCGATCCTCTTCTGGGCGCTGCTGGCGTATCTCGTGCTGCCCCGGCTGCACCGCATCCTCACCACGATCTACGTGCCCGACTACTTCATCGGCCGCGCGCGCACGAGCGACGGACTGCTCGGCGACCCCGTGAATCTCGCCTTCCGCGGCACCGGCGAGCAGATCGAAGCAGCCCTGCGGGCCGCCGGATGGACGCGCGCCGACGACGTGACCCTCGCCTCGTCGTGGCGCATCATCACGTCCACCCTCACGCGCCGCAGCTACACCGAGGCGCCGGTGAGCCCCCTGTTCCTCTTCGGGCGGAAGCAGGATTTCGCCTATCAGCAGGAGGTCGACGGCAACCCCGCCCAGCGCCATCACGTGCGCTTCTGGCGCTGTCCGGACGGCTGGCTGCTGCCGGGCGGGACCCAGGTCGACTGGCTCGCCGCCGGCACCTTCGACACCAGCGTCGGCCTGTCGCTGTTCACCCTGCAGATCACCCACCGGATCGATGCCGACACCGACGTGGAGCGCGATCACATCGTGCGCACGGTGATGGATGCCGATCCCGGCGTGACCCTGTCGGTCATCGAGGACTTCTCCACCGGCTATCACGCCCGAAACGGCGGCGGGGACTCGATCCGCACCGACGGCGACCTGCCGATCGTCGATGTGCGGGGGGTGACCGCGTGACCGAGCCCCAGAAGCGCCCCGCGTTCGAGCCGCCCCAGCGGCTGCTTCGCCCGATCAGCGCCGACCCGGACATGAAGCGCCCGGCCTCCACGGTGGCCGGCACGCTGCTGGTCCTGCTTCGGCTCATCGCCGGTGCCGTCCTCCTCATCGAGGTCGCCGTGCATTGGTCGAATGATCCAGGGAGCCTCTCCCCTGCGCTGGCCGACCTCGACATCGACCCGCAGATCGCCTCCGCGGGCCTGGCGACCCTCATCGTCGCCGGGGGGATCGTCCTGCTGATCGATGCGATGCTCGCCGTGCTGATCTTCCGCGGGCTCAACTGGCCGCGTGTGGTCGTGATGACCTTCTCGGCGCTGTCGATCTCGACCGTGTTCACCGCCTGGTGGGTGCAGGGCCAGGAGGTCACCCTCCGGACCAGCCTGCTCTCGCTCGCCCTCGACATCCTCGTCCTGCTCGCGCTTTCCAGCCGCAGCGCGGCCGCCTACGCGCGCCGACGGGAACGGGCGTAGGGACGCATGTTCGACAGCCCTCTGTCCGCCTCGGCGTACGAGATCCTCGGCGTGGCCGCCACCGTCGACCACGAGGAGCTGCGGCGCGCCTACCGCCTGCGCCTGCGGGAGACGCACCCCGACACCGGCGGCGACGCGGCGGTGTTCATCCTCGTGCAGCGTGCGTGGGAGCTCGTCGGCTCCCCGGAGTCGCGGGCCGCGTACGACCGCGGGCACGGCTTCTCGCGCGGGGGCATGTCGACGCCGTCGGCGGAGGACCTCGCCGGCTGGCGCCCCGCGCGGCCGCCGCGAGACTCGCGGCCCCGCGCGCGCTCCTACGGCCACCCCGGGGGCTGGCGTCGTGAGCGGTACCTCGTGCTGATCCGGGAGTGGGCGGGGCGGGGCGTGGAGGTGCCCGACCCGTACGATCCCGCGCTCGTGCGCACGGCGCCGCGCGAGCTGCGCCGCATGCTCGCCGACGCGCTCGCCGAGGAGGCGACCGCGCGCACGATCGCCGAGATGGGCATGGGCTTCACGGTCTGGCACGACGTCGCCATCGACCGCGACCCCGAGGACAAGCTCGACCACGTCGTACTGAGTCCGTCCGGGCTGTACGGCCTCATGTCCGAGGACTACGGGGGCCCGGTCGGGTTCCGCCGCGGTGAGATCACCGGGAACGGCGTGGGGCGCTCGGCGCCGGTGACGGCGCTGCTGGCGCGCATGCGCGTGCTGGCCCGCGCCGCCCGGGTGCGCTTCGGGGGCGCGGTCGTCGTGCTCCCGGACGACGATCTCGCGCAGGCGGTGACGCCTCTGGGCGCCATCCGCGGCGTCCCGGTCGTGGTTGCGCGGCGCGGTGCGCTGGCGATGGTGCTGCGTCAGGGCGTTCCCGGCGCCCGTGACATCGGCGGCAACGAGCTCTTCGACATCCGCACCCGCCTGCAGCACACGGTGCGGTTCGTCTGACGGCATCCGGTGGCCGGCCGCCCGGTACGTCCGGTCAGCCGCCCAGACCGAACAGCTCGACCGGGTGCGTGAGGCGCCACCACGGGCTCGGCCCCTCGACATCGTCGGCGAGCAGGAGGTCGACGGTCTCCGAGTCGAGCGGGCCGGTCACGGTGAGCGTGCCCACGACGTCGCCCTTCTCCGCCCGGTCGCCCAGGTCGAGGGTGATGGTCGCCGCCGGGGTCGAGCCGTTCCACAGCACCACGGAGGCATCGGCGGCGACCACCACGTCCACGGACTCGCCCCATGCCGTCGTGACGCGCCCGGCGGTCGTGCCCGCGGTGACCGCCGGCACCAGCTGCACCTCGGACTCCAGCTGGGCGAACAGGTCGCGGGTCGCCGCGAAGCGCGTCTTGGCGTTGGGCTGGTCCAGGACGGCGGCGAAGAGCCGCACCGGGGCATCGCCGACGGTGATGTCCTTCGCCGCCAGCAGCGTGTACTTGTCGAGCGTCCCGGTCTTCAGCCCCACCACGCCGGGATCCGCCAGCAGCGCGTTGGTGTTCTCCACGGTGCCCGCGCCCGGCAGCTTCACCGACGGGGTCGCCACGATCTCGGCGATGACGGGGTTCGCCAGGGCGCGCTCGGCGAGCGGCGCCAGCGCTGCCGGATCGGCGGTGTTGCCGGGGTCGAATCCGCTCGGGTCGACGACCCTGATGCCGGTCAGCCCGTGCCGGGTGAGGTAGCGCTGGGCGGCCGCGGCGAACACCGCGTCGGTGGGCCACAGCCCGGCCGCGAGACGGTCGGCGTAGTTGTTCGCCGAGCCGATCAGCATCCCCTGGAGCATCTGGTACTCGCTCAGCGTCCCCCCCACGGGGACGTTCAGGGCCGACTGCCCGTCGGCGAGGTAGCCGTAGTACTCGGAGCGATCGCGGAAGGTGAAGGCATAGTCGGGGCCCTGCTCGCCGAGCTTCAGCGGCAGCTCCTCGAGCACGAGCAGCGCCGTCACGAGCTTGGTGATGCTCGCCATCGGCGCCGCCTCGGACGTCGACGCCACGGGAGCGCCGATGCCCTGCACGGCCACCGCCGCGCTGCCGCTGCCCGGCCATTCCGGTGCCGCCGGTGCCGCGGCGGCCGGCTGCACCTGCACCGGACCCAGCTCGGGCGTGACGGCGTGGAGGGGCCACAGCAGCGCGGCGACCGCATAGACGGCGACCACGAGGAGGACGAGTGCGACCGGCAGCACCGTCGCCGGGCGCACCGCCGACGGCAGGCGCCGCCCCTCCAGCAGGTCGATCGCCGCGGGCTCGGCCGCACCGGAGACAATCATGCCCGAAGCCGCATATGTACCGCGGGCGACCGCGCGCTCGTCCACCCAGGCCAGCGCGGTGCGCGCGGGGGGCTGGGTCAGCGCGTCGCGGGCCGTGCTGCTGACGGCTGCGGCCGGTGCGGCGTCCGTGGCCGCGGCCGTCGTGGCGACACCCGTCTCACCCGATGCGACGACGCCGGTCTCGCCCGTCGGCGCGCGCAGAGAGCGTCGCGTCGGCGGCGCGGGTTCGGTCCTGGCGTCGTCGATTGCCACGCGCCTACGGTACATCGTGCATCGCGGATATAATCGACACGTCAAACACGGGAGTCCGGTGTGCCGGGCTGAGAGGAAGCGAACACGCTTCGACCGTCGAACCTGATCCGGATCATGCCGGCGCAGGGAGGAGAGAGAATGCACGTATCCACGTCCGCATCCACCGAGAGCCGGGCATCCGTCCGCCGCCTCCGCTGGCGCGTCGTCGACATCGTCGTCGCCAGCGTCATCGCGGTCGCCTGCGGCTTCCTGTTCTACGCCTGGAACATCGGCTACGAGGCGCCCGGCGCCGTGCTCAAGCCGCTGCTGCCGGGTCTGCAGGGACTGCTGGCGGGCCCGTGGCTGATCGCCGGGGTCATCGGGGGCCTGGTCATCCGCAAGCCCGGCGCAGCGCTGTACACCGAGCTGGTGGCGGCGACGGTCTCGGCGCTGATCGGAAACCAGTGGGGTCCGCTGACCATGGTCTCCGGCATCACGCAGGGCCTGGGCGCCGAGCTGGTGTTCCTGGTGTTCCTGTACGGCGTGTGGCGGCTGCCGGTCGCGATCCTCGCCGGCGCCGGGGCCGGCCTCGCGTGCGGCATCACCGACCGGGTGCTCTGGTATCCCGGGGCCGACACACTGTTCACCGCGGTGTACATCGCGTCCACCACGATCTCGGGGCTTGCGATCGCCGGCGTCGGCGGCTGGTACCTCGTGCGGGGCCTTGCCGCAACCGGGGCGCTCAGCCGATTCGCGGCGGGTCGCGACGTGTCGCGTCGCGTCTGACGTGCCCGATGCTGCCGCGGTGACGCGGCCGGCGCAGCTGGAGGCCCGCGGCTGGGGCTGGCGCTACGCGACCCGCCACGGATGGGCGGTGCGCGACGTCGACCTGCGCATCGAGCCCGGCCAGCGCGTCCTGCTGCTGGGGGCATCGGGCTCGGGCAAGTCGACGCTCCTGCACGGCCTCGCGGGCGTCCTGGGCGGAGCCGACGAGGGCGAGCAGGAGGGCGAGCTGCTGCTCGACGGGGCGCCGGCGGCGTCCACGCGCGGACGCGCCGGGCTCGTCCTGCAGGATCCGGACAGCCAGGCGATTCTGGCCCGGGTGGGCGACGACGTCGCGTTCGGGTGCGAGAACCTCGGCGTCCCGCGTGCGCAGATCTGGTCGCGGGTGCGAGCGGCGCTGGATGCCGTGGGACTCGACGTGCCGCTCGACCGGGCCACCTCGGCCCTGTCGGGCGGGCAGAAGCAGCGCCTCGCCCTGGCCGGGGTGCTGGCGATGCGGCCGGGGGCGCTGCTCCTGGACGAGCCGACCGCGAACCTCGATCCGGCCGGCGTGACGGAGGTGCGGGATGCCGTCGCGCGGGCGACCTCGGCGACGGGGGCGACCCTCGTCGTCGTCGAGCACCGGCTCGACGCGTGGCTGCCGGTGGTCGACCGCGTGGTCGTGCTGGGGGACGGAGGCGTGCTGGCGGACGGCCCGGCCGAGGCGGTGCTGTCGGCGCGGGGCGCCGAGCTGGCAGCCGCCGGCGTCTGGGTGCCGGGCATCCCGCCCCCCTTCCCGCCGCCCCCGTCGGCGCCGCCGGGTGCGACCCTTCTGCGCGGTGCGGGCCTTGTGGTGGCACGGCGCCCCGGCGAACCGGTCGCCGGACCGCTCGAGGCCGAGGTGCGCGCGTCCGAGGTGCTCGGCATCGTCGGGCGCAACGGGTCGGGCAAATCGACCCTCGGCCTCACGCTCGCCGGGCTGCTGCCGCCCGACGCGGGGCGGGTCGAGGCATCCCCTTCGCTCTCGGCCGGACTCGCGGGCGACCCTATCTCCTGGCCGGCGCGGGCCCTGCTCACCCGCATCGGCACGGTGTTCCAGGAGCCCGAGCATCAGCTTCTGGCCACGACGGTGCGCGGCGAGCTGGAGGTCGGACCGAGGGCGCTGGGCCTGGATGCCGGCGAGATCGGCGCCCGCGTCGACGAGCTGCTGGAGCGGCTGCGCCTGGCGCGCCTGGCCGAGGCGAACCCGTTCACGCTGTCGGGCGGCGAGAAGCGCCGGTTGACGGTCGCGGCGATGCTCGCCACCAGTCCGCAGGTGATGGTGCTCGACGAGCCGACGTTCGGGCAGGATGCCGCCACCTGGGCGCAGCTGGTGGCGATCATCGCGTCGCTTCGGGACGAGGGCGCGGCCGTGGTGGCGATCAGCCATGACGAGCAGGTGCTCACCGCGCTGCACGCGCGCCGCCTTCTGCTGGGGGAGCCGTGACGCCGGTCGGCCGGGGGGTCGTGGCCCGCCTCAACCCGGTCGCGAAGCTCGGCGCCTCCCTGCTGATCGCCGTGCCGCTCGTGTTCACGATCGATCCGGTGTCGGCGGCGATCGCGCTCGTGCTGGAGCTGCCGCTGCTGCTGGCGGCCGGGCTCACCCCGCGGCAGTTCTGGCTGCGCACCCTGCCGGTGTGGATCGCCGCGCCGCTGGCGGGCGTGAC
>NZ_JBIQHX010000022.1:11644-36299 GCF_044508325.1 Microbacterium sp.
AGTTCTGGCTGCGCACCCTGCCGGTGTGGATCGCCGCGCCGCTGGCGGGCGTGACCATCGCGCTGTACGGCGCCCCGGCGGGGACCGTGTTCTTCGAATGGTTCGTCGTGCGCATCAGCGAGGGCTCGCTGGTCCTCGCCCTGGCGGCGATGTTCCGCGTGCTCGCGATCGGCCTGCCGGCGGTCGTGCTGTTCGCGACCGTCGACCCGACCGACCTGGCCGACGGCCTGGCGCAGCTGGTGCGCCTGCCCGCTCGCTTCGTGCTCGGGGCCCTCGCCGGCATGCGGATGCTCGGTCTGCTCGCCGACGACTGGCGGGCGCTCGCCCTCGCCCGCCGGGCGCGCGGCGTCGCCGATCGGGGGCGGCTGCGGCGGCTGCTGGGCATGGCGTTCGCGCTGCTGGTCCTCTCGATCCGGCGGGGGTCCGCGCTCGCGGTGGCCATGGAGGCACGCGGGCTCGGGGCATCCCGCCGTCGCACCTGGGCACGGCCGTCGCGCTTCGGGGCGGGAGACGTGCTGCTGCTGCTGGCAGGCGCCGCGATCTCGGGCACCGCCGTGGGCGTGGCGATCGCCGTGGGCGCGTGGAACCCGGCGCTGACCGGCTGAGTCAGGGCACCAGGTGATCGCGGAGCACCATCGCGCCGTTGTGCTCCTCGTCGTGCGACCCGTAGAGCAGGGTGACGACCGGATGCGTCGCGATCTGTTCGCGCAGGCGGTCCACCGCGGGATTGGCCGCGAGCTCTGCGCGGTACGCCGCCTCGAATTCCGGCCAGCTCATGCCGTCGTGGTGGAAGGCGACCCGCAGCTGCGCGGACGGCGCGGCATCCTTCGCCCACAGGTCCAGGCGCGCGCGCTCCTTTGAGACGCCGCGCGGCCACAGCCGATCCACCAGCACCCGCAAGCCGTCCTCCGGCGCGGCCTGGTCGTAGACGCGCTTCACGCGGATCTGCATGCCGCCAGTCTGCCCCCGGATGCGCCCTGCGGCCACCGGTAGCCTGGAACGGCTGATTCGAAGGAGAACCCATGCACATCGACAGAGCCGCTGCCCTCGTCACCGGCGGCGCCAGCGGGCTGGGCCTTGCCACCGCCCGTCGCCTCGCGGCCGCCGGCGCCGTCGTCACGATCGTCGACCTGCCCGGCTCCGCCGGCGCCGAGGTCGCCGCCGAACTGGGGGGCCTGTTCGAGCCCGCCGATGTGACCAGCGAAGAGCAGGTCCGCGCCGCCGTCGCCGCCGCCGAGACCCAGGGCCCGCTGCGCGTCGTCGTGAACTGCGCGGGCATCGCGCCGCCGGCGAAGGTGCTCGGCCGCGACGGCAGCCCGGCGAGCCTCGCGGACTTCGAGAAGATCATCCGCGTCAACCTCGTCGGCACGTTCAACGTCACCGCCCAGGCCGCCTCGGCCATGGCGGCCAGCGACCCGGACCCGCACAGCGGCGGCCGCGGCGTCATCGTCAGCACCGCGAGCGTCGCGGCCTTCGACGGCCAGATCGGCCAGCCCGCGTACTCGGCCAGCAAGGGCGGCGTGCACGCGATGACCCTGCCCATCGCACGCGAGCTCGCCCGGTACGGCATCCGCATGTGCACCATCGCGCCGGGCATCATGGAGACCCCGATGCTCAAGGGTCTGCCCGAGGCCGCGCAGGAGTCGCTCGGCCAGCAGGTGCCGTATCCGTCGCGGCTGGGCCGGCCCGACGAGTATGCCGCCCTCGTCATGCACATCGTCGAGAACGACTACCTCAACGGCGAGACCATCCGCCTCGACGGCGCGATCCGGATGGCGCCGCGATGACCGACGCGTCGGGTCCGATCCTCGTCTCGGTCGTCGACGGGCTCGCACGGCTCACCCTGAACCGGCCGAAGCGGCTCAACGCCTTCGATGATGAGCTGGCCCGCGGGTGGGCGCAGGCAACGACCGAGGTGGTCGCACGAGACGACGTGGGAGCGATCGTGGTGGATGCCGCCGGCCCCGCGTTCTGCGCCGGCGGCGACGTGATCGCCATGGCGGCGACGGTCGGCTCGGGCGCCGACCTCACGGCGTTCGCGGAGGTCATCAACACCGGCATCCGAGCCCTCGCAGAGTCCGCGATCCCGGTCGTCGCCGCCGCGCACGGCACGACCGCCGGCGGCGGACTGGGCATCCTGCTGTCGTCGGACTATGCGGTCGTCGGCGCGAACTCGAGGATCGGCAGCCAGTACGCGAACATCGGGCTCACCCCCGACCTGTCGGTCTCCGCCCACCTGGCCCGCGCGGTGGGCGAGCGCCGGGCGCTGCAGCTGGTGCTGCAGGACCGGCTGCTCACCGCACCGGAGGCCCTCGAGTGGGGCCTGGTCGCCGAGGTCGTCGACGGCGCGGACGCCGCCGCCACCGCGGATGCCGTCCGCGCCCGCGCCGACGAGGTCGCCCGGTTCTGGTTGACCGGCGCCCATCGCGCGTACGGGCAGGCCAAGCGCCTCGTGCGCTCGCAGCCTGCTCGCTCGTTCGCCGAACAGCTCGCCGAGGAGGCGCGCACCATCGGCGCCGCCTACGACACCCCCGAGGCGCGGGCCCGGATCGCGGCGTTCGCCGAGGCATCCGCGCGCCGCGCGTCCGCCCCCGCCCCATCGCAGGAGACCTCATGACCCCCACGCCCCCTTCCGCTGCCGCCGGCGCGTCGCCCGGAGCCTCCGGGGGCGAGGGCCGATCCCTCGCCGGCAAGACCGTCCTCATGTCGGGCGGCAGCCGCGGCATCGGCCTCGCCATCGCACTGCGCGCCGCACGCGACGGCGCCAACATCGCGCTGCTGGCCAAGACCGACACCCCGCATCCCAAGCTCGAGGGAACGGTGCACACCGCCGCCGAGGCGATCCGCGCCGCCGGCGGCAACGCCCTCCCGATCGTCGGCGACGTGCGCATCGACGCCGACATCACCGCGGCGGTGCTCAAGACGAGGGGAGAGTTCGGCGGCATCGACATCGTCGTCAACAACGCGTCGGTGATCGACCTGTCGCGCTCGCTCGACCTCTCGGCGAAGAAGTATGACCTCATGCAGGACGTCAACGTGCGCGGCACGTTCATGCTGTCGCGCGCGGCGATCCCGATGCTGAAGGAGGCGGCCGATCCGCACATCCTGTCGCTGTCGCCCCCGCTGAACCTCTCGCCGAAGTGGCTCGGCGCGCACACCGGCTACACCCTCGCCAAGTACGGGATGACGATGGTCACGCTGGGACTGGCCGCGGAGTTCGCGCGCGACGGCATCGCCGCCAACACCCTGTGGCCGCGGACCACGATCGCGACCGCCGCGGTGCAGTTCGCCCTCGGCGGCGACGCGATGATGAAGGTGAGCCGCACGCCGGAGATCTATGCGGATGCCGCGCATGCCGTCCTCACGACGCCGTCGCGCGAGCTGACCGGACAGACCCTCGTGGTCGAAGACGTGCTCGAACAGGCCGGCGTCACCGACTTCTCGGGTTACGCCGCCGTGCCCGGCACCCCCGACGACCAGCTGTTCCCCGACATCTTCCTGGACTGAGCCCACGGCGCGCGGACGCGACCGGTCACGTCACCCGCCGCCGGGCGCCGGACCCACGAGCACGTCGACCCGCCCGCCCGGGCGCCACCAGAACCCGAGGCTCTCGCCGGGGCGCATGCCGTCGGGGCGCTCGCTCAGCTCGGCGTGCGGCACGGCGACGAGCAGGCTGCCGTCGTCGAAGTCCGCCGGGTCGATGCATCGCCCGCGCGTCGTGTCGCCGAGCTCGACGACCAGGCAGGCCCTGCCCGCTTCGGTCCGGCCGATCCACAGCTGCTCGACGTAGTAGCTGCCGAGGCGATCGAGCCACCGCGCGGGACTGGAGTCGGGCAGGTGGGGCGCGGCCCTCGCGGGCAGGTCGACGTAGTCGCCGAACGAGCCGTCCAGGGGGATCGACAGCAGCAGCCGCGTGTGCGGCGAGGTCACGAACCCGGCGATCACGGAGTCCGTGATCCTCACGCCCGTCCGCGCGTCCACGAGCACGACGCCCTCGCCCGCATGCGGCGCCGTTCCCGCGATCACCCCGAGCACGATCGCGGCCGCCGCGCACGTGACGACGAGCGCGGTGTGCCACGCGGGGCGCCGTCGAGCCGGGGGAGCCGGCCCATCGGCGTCCGGGGGAGCGGCGGGCTCGCCGGCATCCCGCCCGCGCAGCCGCTCCTCCAGCTCGATGAGCCGCGCCCGCGCCACCGGGTCGGTGTCGATGTCGGCGTCGGGCCCGTAGGCGCGACGGCGCAGCACGGCGAGCTCCCGCTCCTGCGCGTCGTCCACGGCATCCATTGTTCTCCTCAGGCCGCGGTCAGCGGCGGCTCGATACCCTGAGTCCATGACCGAGAAGCTGCGGCAGGTGCGTCCCGCGACCGAGGGCTGGACGCAGAAGACGGATGCCTCCGGGCGCCCGCTGCTGCAGTTCGCCGCCCCTCGACGGGGCAGGCCCCCGGCCCACCTCGCCGACCTCACGCCCGAGCAGCGCGTCGAGAAGGTGAAGGAGCTCGGGATGCCGGGCTTCCGCGCCCGGCAGCTCGAGAAGCACTGGTTCCAGCACTTCACCCACGACCCCGCCGACATGACGGATCTGCCCGCCGCCGGCCGCGAGGAGTTCGTCCACGCCCTGCTGCCGCCGCTGCTGACCGAGGTCCGCCGCCTGCAGACCGACAGCGGCGACACGATCAAGTTCCTCTACAAGCTGCACGACGGCGCGCTCGTCGAATCGGTGCTCATGCGCTACCCCGGGCGCATCACGCTGTGCGTGTCGTCGCAGGCCGGCTGCGGCATGAACTGCCCCTTCTGCGCCACCGGCCAGGCGGGGCTCACCCGCAACATGTCCGCGGCCGAGATCGTCGAGCAGGTCGTGCGCGCGAACGCTCTGCTGCGCGGGGAGGGGCGGGTCACGAACATCGTCTTCATGGGCATGGGCGAGCCCCTGGCCAACTACGCGCGGGTCATGCAGGCCGTACGCGTGATGACCGACAAGAAGCACGGTCTCGGCATGAGCGCCCGCGGCGTCACCGTCTCGACGGTGGGCCTCGTCCCGGCGATCGCGAAGCTCGCCGGGGAGGGCATCCCGGTGACGTTCGCGCTCTCGCTGCACGCCCCCGACGACGAGCTGCGCGACGAGCTCATCCCGGTGAACTCGCGGTGGAGGGTGGACGAGGCGCTCGATGCCGCGCGCGCCTACTTCGACGCCACAGGCCGTCGGGTCTCGATCGAGTACGCCCTCATCCGGGACATGAACGACCACGGCTGGCGCGCCGACCTGCTCGGCGACAAGCTCAATGCGCGCGGGCGCGGCTGGGTGCACGTCAACCCGATCCCGCTCAACCCCACGCCGGGTTCGATCTGGACCGCCTCCACCAGGGCCGCGCAGGACGAGTTCGTCCGCCGGCTCGAAGCCAAGGGCATCCCCACCACCCTCCGCGACACCCGCGGCAAGGAGATCGACGGCGCCTGCGGGCAGCTGGTCGCCACCGAGCAGGACGCGGAGCTCGCCGCGGCGACACCGGCCGAGGGGTGAGCTTCCGTCATTCCTCGCGGGTCAGGCGACCGCAGGCGTACACCGGATCCGTTCCGTATCGCACGAAGCAATAGTCGAGCGTGCGTTCGTCGGTGATGTGCGCCTCGACCGTCGCGTCGTCGCCGATGTGAGCCACCAGGTGGCCGTGCGGCGTCAGCTCCGCCCGCATCCGCGCGGTCGACGGCAACCCCGATGCCGAGAAGGTCGCGCTGCCTGTGAACGTCGCGTGCGCGGCGTCGGTCACCACCATGGCGAGCACACCGTCGCCCTCCGGGCCGACAGCACCCGTCCAGGTGCCGAGCACACGCAGCTCGCCGTGACCTACCGGCGCCGCCCCGCAGCCGGTGGCGATCAGGAGCAGCGACGCGGTCGCCGCAGCCGCGGCGAGGCGCTTGAGCACGTCTCACCCCTCGGTCGCGAGCTCGAGCAGGATGGGGGCCGCCGTGGTCACGGAGTGCATGCCTATGGTGCTCGCGATCTCCATGATCTCGAGGATCTCCTGCGGGGTCGCACCGTATCCGAGCGCATTCTCGATGTGGAGCTTCAGGCCCACGCGGTACAGGTGCGTGGACGACGTATCGAATGCGATGTACACGAACTCCCGCAGCTTCGGCGACAGCGATCCGTGGCGCCACGGATACGCGGAGAACGTCGTGTACGCCTCAAGCAGCTCGGGGTCGAACTCGAGCATCTCGTCCCAGGTCGGGTTCCAGTAGCCGCGATCGCGGGTGAACTCCTCCTTGACGTGCTCCTGGTACTCCGTCAGCGGCGCGGGCGTCGGGCGCTCACCGCGTTCCTCGAGGACTTCGACCAGCACCGGCACCCCGACGTTCATGGCGTGGATGCTGAGCGTCGCCGTGCACTCGAGCACCTCCATGATCTCGGCGGCCGTGGCGCCCGCGGCCCGCGCGGCCTCGATGTGCCGCCGGATGCCCGGTCCGTGCAGGTGCGTGGTTGCGGCGTCCACCGCGAGCGCCATGAACGCCCGGGTCTTCGCGTCGAGGTGCTGCTTGCGGTGGGGGACGCCGGCGAAGTCCAGGTAGGCGGCGAGGAACTCCGGGTCCAGCGCCAGCACAGCCTGCCATGAGTCGTCCCACGCGCCGTGCACCCGCTCGAACTCGGCCTTGATCTCCTGCTGCCGTGCCGTCAGAGCCATATCGAGCCCTTCAGGCGAGCACCGTGGCGATCTCGCCGGCAGCGCCCGGCGCCGCGGGGAAGCGGTCGCGGGTGCGCCCGTCGTGCCCCGGGACCACAGTCGCGCCGGTCTGCTTCGCCAGCTCGTTGATGAACGACAGGCCCGCCTTCATCTCGTCGAGATCGGTGAACGCGAAGAAGGGCCACTCGTGTTCGATCTGCTCGTAGAAGTGTGCGGCGTCGACGGTGAGGATGATGCCTCCCGAGGCCGTGTCGATGCGGGTCAGCAGCTCACCGGGGCAGTGGCCGCCGACGGGATAGACCGTGATCCCGGGATAGACCTCGGTCGGCTCGTCCACCAGGATCAGTCGGCCCTCCTCCTCGGCTCGATGCACGGCGGCGAGGTCATCCGGCGTCGAGAACTCTCCGTCCAGCTCGTCCGCCGCCTCCTTGGCGAACCAGTAGTCGTGTTCGGCGCGACCCGAGACCACCTTCGCGTTCGTGAAGAGGCCCAGGTAGCCGATGTGGTCGTAGTGATAGTGGCTGGTGACGACCATCGAGACCTCGGCCGGATCGATACCGAGGATCTCCAGTCCTCTCGGGGTGGGCGTGACGGAGATCTCACCCAGCCAATCCCGCTTCGGGATGTCATAGCCGGTGTCCACGAGCATGACCGTCTCGCCGTCGCGCACCACCCAGAAGTTGTAATCCATGTCGAGGTCGCCGTCCGGCAGACCATACGACGCGTAGTCGTGGAACACGTCGCTCTTACGGACGACGCGCTCGCCGTACTTCACCGACCACACCGAGAGTGCGTTTTCGGACATCACAGAACCCCTTCGTTCGACCGATGGATCGGGCCCATCCCGCATGACTATACGATCGTCGGACAATCTGAGTCAATGGTGATGATCGCAGACACCTCTCTTGACAGATGATTCTCGCTCTGTCTAGATATTGACAGATTGTACGACAATCGCACGGTCTATCAATGACAGCAAGGGGAATGCAATGAAGCGGATTCTTGCGATCGCGGCGGTCGCTGCTCTCGCGTTGAGCCTGGCGGCGTGCGCCGGCGATGCCGGGGCGCCGACGCCTACAGATGACGGGCAGAAGACCATCGGCGTCGTCGCGCTCGTCGCGACCGACGCTCTCAACGCCGCCGTCATCAAGGGCGTGACCGAAGTCGCCGAGGAGAACGGCTGGGCAGTGCAGGTCACCGACACCAACGGCAGCGTCGAAGCCGCCAATGCGGCCATGATCACATACTCGACGACGCAGAAGATGGATGCCATCGCGGTGATGGCGTTCCAGACCACGGCCCTGCAGGCAGGGCTTCAAGCGGCGCAGGCTGCCGACATCCCCGTGGTCAGCTGGGGCGGCGAGCTGGGGGCGGGCATCGTCGCCACGACCAGCGCGCGCAAGGTGGGTCAGGACTCGATCGACGCGCTGCTGGAGGACTTCGGCGAAGAAGGGTCCATCCTGGCACTGACCTACCACACCGGCGTGCTGTGTCTGTACCGCGGCTACGCGTTCGACGACACGGTGGCTCCTCTGACGTCCCTCGAAGTGACGCGCAACGAAGTGGCAATCCCCGGTCAGGTCGAGGACGGGACTCGCTTCACGTCCGCGTGGCTTGCCTCCAACCCGGAGGGCAGCGGGCCGCTCGCCGTCTGGGGCTCGTGGGATGAGCCGGCGATCGGCGCGGTCGCCGCCCTGCAGCAGTCGAACCGGGACGACGTCTGGGTCTACTCGATCAACGGCGGTCCGCAGGCGCTGCAGGCCGTCCAGAACGGCACGATCCGGCAGGTCGTCTGGCAGGACGGCGAGACGGAGGGCGCGGAGATGATGCAGGCTGCCATCGACTATCTGGATGATCCCGCCACGTGGGAACAGAAGACGATCGACGTGCCCGGTGTGGTCGTGACGGCCGACAACATCGACCAGTTCCTGGCCGACCACCCGGACGCGCTGAACCCATGATCGACGACATTCCCCGAGACGTCGAGGGTGGTGCCGGTCTGCGGGTGCGCGCGCTCAGCAAGCGCTACGGCGGCGCCGTTGCCCTCTCCGCGGTGGACATCGACATCCACCGCGGAGAGGTCCACGGACTCGTGGGAGCAAACGGGGCGGGAAAATCCACCCTCATCCGCTGCCTCGCCGGGGTCATCAGGCCTGACGAAGGCGAGATCGTCCTCGACGGTGTCCCGGTGACCTTCGACTCCCCGCGGGACGCGGAACGCGCAGGTCTCGCATTCATCCATCAGGAGCTGAACCTCGTGCCGCATTTCAACGCGGTGGACAACATCCTGTTGGGGATCGATCTCCCCGCGACGCTCGGCATCCTCCGCAACCGCGAAGCGCGTGCCATCGCGAAGCGCGCCCTTGACAGGATCGGCGCGACCTTCCCGCTGGATGTGCGGGTGGAAGAACTCTCCGTCGGCGACCGCTGGCTCGTCATGATCGCTCGTGCCCTGGTGCAGAATGCCTCCTTCATCGCGATGGATGAACCGACCGCATCGCTGTCCGATCATGAGAGCGAAGCGCTGTTCCGGATCATCCGGGAGCTGACAGCGGCCGGCGTCTCGATCCTGTACGTCTCCCACCGGCTGGACGAGGTCCTCGAGCTGTCAGACCGCATCACCGTCTTCCGTGACGGACGGGTGACCGACTCGACCGTCCGCGGTGACCTCGATCGCCGGGGGCTCATCCGCGCGATCGTCGGGCGCGATGTGCAGCCGACAGCGCGTCGCGCCCGAACCGCCGTGACCCGCACCGCGCCGATCTTTCAGGCTGTGCACGTCTCGGACCTGCCCATGGTGCGCGACGTGTCGTTCGACGTATACGCGGGCGAGGTGCTGGGCCTGGGCGGTCTGGTGGGGGCAGGCCGCACCGAGGTGGCACGCCTGGCCTTCGGTGCGGCGAAGCTCGACGGCGGCCACTTCGTCCTGGGCGGAAGCACGTTCACACCCACCTCGGTCGCCGAGGCGGTGCGGCACGGTGTCGCGCTCATCCCCGAGGAGAGGCGTTCGCAGGCGCTGCTGCTCGACAAGTCGGTGAGCTTCAACGCGAGCCTGGCCGCACTCGACCGGCTCCGCTACGTCGCCACCCTGCCCTTCGTCAGCGATCGCCGTGCGAGAAACCGCACCCTGGACGTCATTCGGGAGCTCTCGGTCAAGACCGAAGGACCAGGCGAGAAGGTGGGACGCCTCTCCGGCGGCAACCAGCAGAAGGTCGTGATCGCGCGATGGCTGCTTCCGGGCAACAAGGTGATCTTCTTCGACGAGCCTTCCCGCGGCGTGGACGTCGGTGCGCGCGACGAGATCCATACCGCCATCCGTGACATCGCGGACCGCGGTGTCGCGACCGTCGTGATCTCCTCGGACGTCGAAGAGCTCGCGATGCTGTGCGACCGCGTCGTCGTGCTGCACGAAGGACTGGTCACCGGCGAGCTCGAAGGCGAAGACATCACCGAGAAGAACCTCGTCGAGCTCAGTTACGGCACTACCTATGCAACCGAGGAAGTGAGCAGATGACACAGACGACCGCCCCGATCGCACCGGCGCCCACCGGCTCGACTCGGCGTGCGCGAACCCCGGGCCAGATGACGCTGCTCATTCTGTCCCGCTATGGGACGCTCATCGGACTCGCGCTGATGATCATCCTGTTCACGGCGCGCGCGCCCGCCGCGTTCTTCAACCTGCAGAACTTCACGAACATCCTCGCGCAGGGCTCACTCACGGCGATCATCGCCGCCGGTCTGACGATGGCGCTCGTGGTCGGGGAGTTCGACCTCAGCATCGGCTATACGGCGAGCTTCGCCGGGCTCCTCGTGGTCGGGTTCATGGCGCTGCAGGGCCTGCCGATCTGGGTCGCCGTCCCGCTCATGCTGATCATCGGCGGGGTGATCGGATCGGTGAACGGCCTGCTCGTGACGAAGGCCCGAATCAGTGCTGTCATCGCAACGCTCGGGGTCGGCACTGTCCTGACGGGGCTCGGATTCGCGTACAGCCCGTTCCCGATCGTCACGAACATCCCCGTCGAGTTCTCGGTGATCTCGCTCGGTCGGCTTCTGCCCGGCATCCCGAACTCGATCCCCATCATGGTGATCGTCCTCGGCATCCTGTGGGTGATCCTGAACAAGACGAACCTCGGGATCCGCATGCAGGCGGTGGGCGGGAACCAGGAAGCGGCACGATTGTCCGGCATCCGCGTCGATCGCATCAAGATCTTCGCCTTCGCGACTGCCGGTGTGTGCGCAGCCCTCACCGGGGTGATGCTCTCGTCGCTGCTGGGCAGCGGCACCCTCGCCGCCGCCGACGGCTATCTGCTGGACGCCTTCGCAGCCGTGTTCCTCGGCTCGGCGACGCTGCGCGACGGCGAGTTCCACATCGTGGGGACGCTGATCGGCGTACTGGTGATCTCCGTCGGATTCAACGGACTCAGCATCTTCGGCGCTCCATCGTGGGCGCAGCAGGTGTTCAGCGGCGGGATCCTCATCATCGCCGTCGGGCTCTCCACCTTGTCGCGACGGTTCTTGAAACCGACATGACGGCGAGCCTCGAAGACCGGATCGGACGAAGAAAGGGAGACACATGGTCGATCGGATGAAGGGAAAGGTTGCCCTCGTCACCGGCGCTTCGCGCGGCCAGGGACGGGCGATGGCGGAGCTGTTCCTCGCGGAAGGAGCGGCTGCCGTGATCTCGGGAGACGTGCTCGATCCGCGCGAGCCCGAGGGAAGCCGGGTCGAATTCCAGAAGATGGACGTCACCAGCCCGGAGGACTGGGACCGCGTGGTGGATGGCATCATCGCCGCTCACGGCCGTCTCGACGTGCTGATAAACAACGCCGCGGTGTGCGAGTACGAGCCGATTCTCGAGACCACTCTCGAGCAGTGGGATCGTGTGCTGGACATCGATCTGAAGAGCATCTTCCTCGGATCGAAGAAGGTCCTGCCCCACATGATCGACCAGGGCGGCGGGTCGATCGTGAACGTGTCGTCGATCTGGGGCCTCGGCGGCGTGCCGAGCTCGTTCGCCTACCAGGCGGCCAAGGGCGCGATCCTCAACGTCAGCAAGAACATCGCGACAACCCACGGCAAGGACGGTGTGCGATGCAACTCGCTGCACCCCGGATACATCCTGTCGCCGATGAACGAGAACCAGGCGGAGGACATCAACGCCGCGCTGATCGCCGGCACCGTCCTCGGGCGCCCCGGCGTCCCGCGCGAGACCGCCTACGCGGTGCTCTTCCTCGCAAGCGATGAGGCCAGCTACGTCACCGGCACGTCCCTCGTCGTCGACGGCGGATATCTCGCTCAGTGACACCCCCGTCGCGCTGAAGACGGCGCGCACACCCGAGACAAGAGAGAGGTTCAGCAATGAAGCGAATCACCTGGGCGGCCGCGCTCGCGGTCGCATCGATCACAGCCCTCGCCGGCTGTTCCAGCGGCGGCAGCCCGACGCCATCCGGAGACGGCGATCCGATCGTCGTCGGCGGCATCGCCGGGACGACCGGAGCGTACGGCGCCGTCGGCATCGCGGTCATCAACGGCACGCAGATGGCCGTCGACGAGATCAACGAGGCCGGTGGCATCGCCGGCCGCCAGATCGAGTTCATCTGGGACGACGACGCCGCCGACGCGACGAAGTCGTCGCAGCTGTTCCAGCAGTTCGTGAGCGACGGCGCGGTCGCCATCCTCGGATCGCCTGACACCGGCCCCACGACCGCAGCGCTGGGGGACCAGATGCAGGTTCCGGTGCTGGGCGCGGTCGATGACGGCGGATTGACCGTCTATCCGAACGGGCCGGACGAGCCGCCGTACGCGTGGACGTTCAGCACGTCTCTCAACACCTTCGCCTGGGGTGGAAAGCTCGCGGAGTGGTCGATCGACAACTGCCCGAACGGGCTCGCCATGCTGCACGATCCGACGACGTACGGTCTCGGTGGCCTCGCGGGGTTCGAGATGGTGTTCGAGGAGACGGGCCACGACTTCGTGTATGTCGAGTCGATCACCGAGAACTGGTCCAGCGGAGCGACCGTGAACCTCGACGCAGAGATCCAGAAGATCGTCGATTCCGGCGCCAGCTGTGTAGAGGTGTGGCTGACCCCGGGCGACGAGGCGGCCTTCATGCAGGAGATCGCCTCGCTCGGCATCGACGACCTCATCGTGCTCGGCAACGACGTGACCAACGCCGACTCGACGTTCGTCGACCTCGCCGGCCCTGAGGGCGACGGCATGATCTCGGCGCTGCTGACCTCGGATGTCTACCCGAACGATCGGCTGCAGGCCTGGCAGGCGGAGTACCGCGAACTGTTCGACGGCCTCGAGCCCGGCCCCTTCGCGGAGCTGAGCTATGACGCCGTCTACATCCTCAAGCAGGTCATCGAAGAGGCGGACGGCGCCACCGACCCGGAGACCATCCGGGCCGGGCTCAACAAGCTCACCGACTTCGACGGCCTGACGGGGAAGCTCACCTTCACCGAGCAGATCCACACGACCATCAACAAGGAGCAGCTGACGATGGTCCAGTGGAACTACGAGGCGAAGGAGTGGGAGCCCATCGAATGAGTCACCGCCCTCGGCGGGGCTCGACCCCGCCGAGGGCGCCCATGTCCCTGCGAGATCCGAAAGGGTGAGATGCTGCAGATCCTGTTGTCCGGTCTCACGATCGGCGCCATCTACGGCCTGGTCGCGATGGCGTTCGCCGTCGTGTTCTACGTCACGAAGGTCGTCAACTTCGCGACCGGCCAGCTGCTGATGGTGTCCATTCTGATCACGGTGGGCTTGGTGCAGGCCGGGATGCCGGAAGCGCTCGCGATGGGACTGGCGGTCGCCGCAACCACCATGCTCGGTGTCGCGACCTACTACGTCGCGGTGCGCCCTGTGCTGCGCTACGACCGGCTGAGCTTCGCGTGGCTGGTGAGCACACTGGGCGTCGCGATCGTTCTGCAGTCCATCTTCGCCATCATCTTCGGCCCGGCGTCGCAACCCTTTCCGCGAGGCTGGCACCAGTTCGCGATCCGGTTGCCCGGCGCGACCATCACTGCCCAGGAGCTGGCGATCCTCATCGTCGGGGTGCTCGCGATCGTCGTCTGGGAACTGATCCGGCGCAGGACGCTGCTCGGAAAGATCGGCATGGCGATCTCGACCGATCCGGAGATGGCATCCGCCATCGGCGCCGATGTCGGCGCGTACGCCGTCGGCGCCTTCGCCACCGGCGGGTTCCTCGCCGGTCTCGCCGGAATCCTCGTCGGCCCGATCACTTACGGCAACCCGTATCTCGGCGACACGTACGGCATCTTCGGCTTCATCGCCCTCATGATCGGCGGCATCTCGCGGCCCGCGGCCGCAATGGGCGGCGGCCTGGTGCTGGGTGTGCTCTCCGTCGCGGCGAACTCCTACATCGGTGCGCAGGCGTCGGATTGGTTCCCGTTCGTGCTGGTGCTCCTAGTGCTCCTGCTCACGCCCAACGGCATCTTCGCGTCGGGTGCGGACGTGCGCCGCCTTCTCGGACGGCGCCGGGTGCGGTCGGAGGTGAGCGCATGACCGAGGTGCGTCAGAACCGCCGCTGGATCGGAAACGTCGTCCTGCTGACCGCGTTGGCCGCCGCGACGTGGGCCTTCGCCCGCGCCGACTTCGGCCTCCAGAGCATCGTGACCGTCACCGCCGTCTACATCGTCCTTGCAGTCAGCCTCGATCTGGTCGCCGGTGCGGTCGGCCTGTATTCACTCGGACACGCGGGTCTGTTCGCGATCGGCGCCTACGGCACGACGCTGCTGAGCCGCGCCCTCGACATCGACGTGTTCCTGCTGCTTCCGATCGTGATCGTGGCAGCGGGTCTGGTGGGTGCCGTGCTCGGAGCCCTCTCGCTGCGCGTCAGCGGTCTCTATTTCGCCATCACCACGTTCATCTTCACCATCATCGTCTACGTCGTGCTCAGCAATTCGTCGTGGACGATGGGGCTGCAGGGCCTCCCCGGCCCGCTCTTCCCGATGTTCCCGCGCGAAGTGCAGGAGGTGCTGGGCCGCTCGACCGTGTGGATGGTCGCAGCAGTGCTCCTCGTCGCGGTGGGGGTGGTCTGGAGCATCCGCTCTTCCGCGCTGTACCCCGTGCTGCTCGCGGTCCGTGACGCGGAGCCTTATGCCCGCGCCAACGGCGTGCGCACCTCGCTGATCAAGGTGGGCATGTTCGCCGTCTCGGCGGGACTGGCCGGCATGGCGGGGTGGGCCTTCTCGTTCCTCGTGTATCAGTCGCCTGGACAGTTCGGCTGGGTCCAGTCGGTCAACATCCTCGTGATGGTGATCATCGGCGGAATCAACACCCGATGGGGTCCGATCCTCGGGGCCGTGCTGGTGGGCGTATTCCCCTTCGTCGTCAAGATCGATCCGTTCTGGCAGGAACTCGTGTTCGGTGCCGTGTTCGTGCTCGTCATCGTCTTCTTCCCGCGCGGCCTGGTCGGGGTGTGGGCGGACGGCGTCCGCCGGCTGCGGCGGGCGCGACGCCCCGAGCCGGGGTCGGCGCCGCAGGCGATCGCCCCCGCCGCGGCCGCGGATCCGCGGGCCACCGAGGCCGAAAGCGGCACCGACGCAGCCGGGAGCCGCGATGCGGTCGCGCTGGCTGCGCGCGGCGTCAGCTACAGCTACGTGCCCGGGGTTCCGGTCCTGCGGGACGTCGACATCATGGTGCGCCGCGGAACCATACACGGTCTGATCGGACCGAACGGCTCCGGCAAGTCGACCCTGGTGAACATCCTCTCCGGCGAACTGCGCGCGCAGCGGGGCGACATCGAGATCGAAGGTCGCCGCGTGGAGCGCCTCGGCGCGGCATCCCGCCCCTCGCGCGGCTTCATGCGCACCTTCCAGAGCGCGGTTCTCGTACGCGAGCTCTCGGTGCTGGAGAACACCACGGTCGGCCTGTACAGCACGGTTCCGGGCATCGCCGCACGGGCGCCGCTGTGGGCGGTGCTGCCAGGCGCCTGGCGGGACGCACGCCGGATGCGCGAACGCGCGTCGAGCGCGCTGGGATCGGTCGGACTGGACCCGTCGTGGCGGGGGCGGGCGGTGCAGGACGTGCCGCACGGCGTCGACCAGCTCACCCAACTCGCGTCGTCGACTGTGTCGGACCCTCGCGTGCTGGTGCTCGACGAGCCCCTGGCGGGCCTGTCCGGCGCCGAGATCACCCACGTCACCGACATCCTGCACCGGCTGCGAGAGCGCGGCGTCACGGTGATCGTGATCGAGCACCAGACCCGCTTCATCTTCGACAACTGTGACGAGGTCACGGTGCTCGCCGCGGGCGAGCTGGTCACGAGCGGTCCGGCGGCGACGGTGCGAGCCGATGAACGTGTGCGGGAGGTGTACCTGGGGCAATGAACGACACGAACGACGCACTCGTCATCGAGGGGCTGGCCGGCGGATACGACCGGTTCGACGTCATCCACGACATCTCGTTCCGGGTGGCCCGCGGCGAGGCGGTCGCGATCCTGGGGCCGAACGGTGCCGGCAAGACGACCGTCCTGCGCGCGATCATGGGTCTGCTGAAACATCGCCGCGGCCGGATCGCCATCGAAGGCACGGATGTGACGCGCATGTCCCCGCACCGGGTGGCGCGGGGTCTGGCGGCGATGGTGCCCGAGGGGCGCCGGCTCTTCGAAGGGCAGAGCGTGGAGGACAACCTCCGGCTGGGCGGGATACGGCTGCGCCGCGATCGCGACCGCACGAGCCGGCTGCTGCAGGACGTGTTCGACCTTTTCCCCGTGCTCAAGAGGTATCGGGACCGCGATGCCACCGCACTCTCCGGCGGTGAGCAGCAGATGGTGGCGATCGGGCGCATGATGATGAGCGACCCGGCGCTGATGCTCCTGGACGAACCGTCGCTGGGTCTCGCGCCGCTCGCGGTCGCCGATCTCACCGCCGCGCTGCGCCGCCTCCGAGAGCAGTACCGCTCGATCCTGCTCGTCGAGCAGCGTGTCGATCTCGCGCTGGAAGTGTGCGATCGAATCTACGTCGTGTACGGCGGACGCATCGTGGACGAGGGACGTGCGGACGAGATGGGCGCGGAGGGACGCGCGCTGATCGACGCGTATCTGGGGTGAGGGCGAGACGATGGCAGGGTCACAGACACGGGACGGGAGGTCGGCCATGAGCGCGGACCGCTATGAGGTGGTGATCGTGCGGTACGGCACGCGCCAGACGAAGCGCAGCGACGTCTTCCTCAATTACGGCGTCTACGGACTGCCGGACGCGCCGATCGGGATGGACTACTTCGTCTGGGTCGTGCGCAATGCGGAGCGCACCGTGCTTGTGGACACCGGCTTCTCAGCCGAGGGCGGCGCCCGACGCGATCGCACCACGCTCCTGCCGCCGACCGAGGCGTGGGGCCGGCTGGGGATACATCCGGACACCGCGCCGGACATCCTGCTCACCCACGGCCACTATGACCACACCGGCCAGATCGGTCATTTCCCGGGCTCCCGCATCGTCATGGCACGGGCGGAGTTCGACTTCTGGGTGGGTCCGTTCGCCCGCCGAGCACAGTTCCATCATTCGGTCGAGGATGCCGACATCGCCCAGCTCGTCGAGGCGGAGCGCTCCGGCCGGATCGACTTCTTCGAAGACCGTATCCGGGTCGCGCCGGGCATCGAGATGATCCGGCTCGGCGGACACACGCCCGGTCAGGCAGTGGTCCTCGTGCAGACGGGCGAGGGGCCGGTGCTGCTGGCCTCCGACGCAGTCCATTATCTGGAGGAGTACGAGCGGGATCTGCCCTTCATGGCCGTCGCCGACCTGGTCGAGATGTACGCCGGATTCGACCGCATCCGCGAACTCGTCGCGGACGGGGTGGTGGAGCATCTCGTGCCGGGACACGATCCCGCAACCCTTGATCTGTTCGCTCCGTACGGCCCGCCGCTCGAAGGGGCGGCGGCTGTGATCGGGCGGTTGTCATGAGGGGGCGTTTCGACGGCACCGTCGTCGTCGTCACCGGGGCGGCGAGCGGACTCGGCCGCGCGTCCGCGCGGCGGCTGTCCGCCGAGGGGGCGCGCATCGTGCTGGTCGACGTGGACGAGGACGGCGCGCAGGCGGTGGCCGAGAGCCTAGAAGAGGAGTCGCTCGTCGTCCGCGCCGATGTCGCATCCGAACAGGATGTCGCCGAGTACATGCGGCGGGCGGTGGCCCGTTTCGGAAGAGTGGACCACCACCACCTCAACGCGGGCGTGTTCGGCTCGTTCGTCCCGCTGCCCGACCTGACGGCGGCCGAGTTCGAGCAGGTCATGGCGGTGAACGTGAGCGGCCAGTTCCTCGGCATGCGGGCGGCGTTCCGCCAGTTCAGCGCCCAGCGCCGTGCGGGTGCCATCGTGCTGACCGCCTCGATCGCGAGCCTGACCGGATCCGCGGATCTGCTTGCCTATCACGTCTCGAAGCACGCCGTGGCCGGGCTCGTGCACGGCGGCGCGGTCTACGGGGGGCCGCTCGGCATCCGGGTCAACGCCGTGGCGCCGGGGATCGTGCCGACCGAGCTGTTCGCCTCGGCGGCACAGACACTCGGCGGCAAGGACGACATGACTGCGAGGGCGACCACGACGCCGCTGCGCCGTGCGGGCACCCCCGACGAGATCGCGGCGGTGGCGGCATTCCTGCTCAGCGACGACGCCGCCTACGTCACCGGGCATATCGTGAGCGCCGATGGCGGGGCGACCATCGTGAACACCGTCCGGCCGTCGGGCGGGGCGGGCGCGTGGGACACCAGAGCGGTCGACGAGCCGCTCTACCGTGGCAGCGGCAACTGGCCGCGCGAAGAGGAGGGGCGGGGCGCATCATCATGACCGCGATCGGCTTCATCGGACTGGGAAACATGGGCGGCAGAATGGCCCGCCGACTGACCGACGCCGGAGTCGTCGTCCTGGGGCACGATCCCCGTGCGGGCGCCGCCGAGGAGGCGGGGGCGACACCGGCGTCCTCGGCGGCGCAGGTCGCCGCAGCCTCGGACATCGTGTTCTTCTCATTGCCGGACAGCCACATCGTGGAGGCGGTCGCGCTCGGCGAGGACGGCGTCATCGCCGCCGCCCGCGACGGCACTGTCCTGGTGGATCTCAGCACGTCATCTCCGTCGTCGACTCGGCGGCTTCACGGCCTCGCGGCCGAACGCGGCGTCGCGTATCTCGACGCGGGAATCTCCGGGGGCGCGGCAGCGGCGGAGGCGGGAAGGCTGACACTCATGGTGGGCGGTGACGCTGCGGCGCTCGATCGAGTGCGACCGCACGTCGCCCCGTTCGCCAGCAACGTCTTCCACGTGGGCGGACCGGGAGCGGGACACACGACGAAACTGCTCAACAACTTCCTGAACGCCGTCGCGCTGTCGGCGACCGCGGAGGTGATGGTCGCCGCGAAGAAAGCGGGATTGGATCTGGCGACCGTACTCGACGTGCTCAACAACAGCTCGGGAGTGAACTTCGCCACCCTCAACCGCTTTCCCAAGATCATCCAGGGCGACTACCTCAAGGGGGGTCTCACGAACACCCTGATGCTGAAGGACGTCGCGCTCTACGCCGAGCTGGTCGCCGAGCTCGGCGTCGCCGGTCTCAATGCAGCCGGCCCGATCGCATCCTTCGGACTCGCCCGCCAGCTCGGCTACGCGGAGCAGATCAGCAACACCGTCGTCGACGCGATCGGAGACATCTCCGGCGGCGTCCGACTCCACGACCGGACGGAGGAACCGACATGATCATCCGACACGCCAACGAGACGCGCATCCCTCCCGCGAAGGCTTCTCGCTTCACGGGGACCGCCACGGGAGACTCGATCCTGCCCGCCACCGACGGCGTCATCATCAACACCATCACCTTCACGCCCGGCTCCCGAACCCACTGGCATCACCATGAGAACGGGCAGATCCTCCGCGTCGACGCCGGGTACGGGCTCATCTGCACGGAGGGGCTCGAGCCGGAGCGGCTGCGACCTGGCGACTGGGTGTGGGTGCCGCCTGGTGAGCGTCATTGGCACGGTGCTGCTCCCGACAGCTTCCTCACCCACACGGCCATCTCCCTCGGTGCCACCGTGTGGCACGAAGAGGTCTCCGACGTCGACTACGCCGCAGACCATCCTGACGAAGGGCACACCCGATGACATCCGACTCGACCCACCGCGAGACGTTCGAGCGCGGTATGCAGGTGCGTCGCGAGGTGCTCGGCGACGCTCACGTGGACCGCTCGCTCTCGCAGGTGTCGGAGTTCTCCCGCCCGATCCAGGAGTTCGTGACCGAGTACTGCTGGGGCGCGGTGTGGAGCCGCGACGGACTGCCGCGCGGCACCCGCAGCCTTGTGAACATCGCGACGCTGACCGCGCTCAACCGGCTGCACGAGCTGGCCGTGCACGTGCGCGGTGCGCTCAACAACGGCGTCACCGAGAGCGAGATCCAGGAGGTGCTCATGCAGACCGCCATCTACGTCGGGGCGCCTGCGGCGCTGGAGTCGTTCCGCGTCGCCGAACGGGTCATCGCGGAGTCGCGATCATGAGCGATCGCATCGGGTTCGTCGGCCTGGGCAACATGGGGCTGCCGATGTCGTCGAGGCTCGTGGCTGCGGGCATGCGGGTCACCGGATTCGACGTGGATGCGACGCGGCGGGAGCAGCTCCGGGCAGCGGGAGGAGCGGTCGCGGACGACCTGGCGGACGTCGCGCGGCACAGCGAGATCGTCGTCCTGATCCTGCCGGACTCCGGAGTCGTGGGTGCAGTCCTGGCCGATCCCGGCCTGAGCGAGCACCTGCGCCCGGGGATGCTCATCGTCGACATGAGCTCCTCCGAGCCGTGGTCGACGAGGGCCCTGGCGGCGCAGCTGGATGCCCGCGGCATCGAGCTGGTCGACGCTCCAGTGTCGGGTGGTGTGAAGGGTGCGGTTGAGGGCTCGCTCACCATCATCGCCGGCGGCGGAGCAGGGGCGGTCGCTCGAGTCCGCCCCGTCCTGACCGAGCTCGGCAGCAGCGTCATCCACGTCGGACCCGTCGGTGCCGGACACGCGATGAAGGCGCTCAACAACCTCCTGTCGGCGACGCATCTGTGGATCACGTCCGAGGCGATGATCGCGGGGGAGCGGTTCGGGCTCGACCCACAGACCATGCTCGCCGTGTTCAACGGGTCGAGCGGTCGCAGCGGCTCGACGGAGAACAAGTGGCCGAACTTCATCCTCCCCGGACGGTACGACTCCGGCTTCGGACTCCGCCTCATGCTCAAAGACATGCGGATCGCTGTGGCGCTCGCCGAGCAGGTCGGGGTTCCGAGCCGGTTGGGAGCCGACACCGTCGATCTGTGGGCGGAAGCAGCCGCTGACCTCGGCGAACACGCCGACCACACCGAAGTGGCGAAGTGGGTCCACGACAGGGGAGGGACATAGGATGCAGTAGAAAACGTCGGACAAGATGTCGGTCGCACAAGAGGAGAATGGATGGCACGGGCGAACTCGCTGGCGGAGTCCTGGAGCGTCGAGCCGGTCGGTCGCGTCGCCGCGCCGCTGCGCGAGCAGGTGATCCAGGCGCTGCGCCAGGCGATCCTCGACTTCAAGCTCCAGCCGGGCCAGCGGCTGGTCGAACGCGAGTTGATGGAGCAGCTCGGCGTTTCGCGTACCACGGTGCGCGAAGCGCTTCGCGAGCTGACCTCGGAAGGACTCGTCACCGTCGTGCCGCAGCGCGGTGCGGTCGTGGCGACCCCCGACCCCGATGACGCCGTCGATCTGTACGAGGTGCGCGCCGGGCTGGAGTCGCTCGTCGTGCAGCGTTTCGTGGAACGTGCGAGCGACCAGCAGGTGCGGCGGCTCGAGGCCGCGGTCCAGGGATTCGAAGACGCCTCCATCCGCACCGCCGACATCCGCACCATCCTGGCCGCGAAGGACCAGTTCTACGTCGTCCTCATCGAGGGAGCCGGCAGCGCTGTCCTGCAGCAGCTGCTCGAAGGCATCCAGGCACGCGTCCAGATCCTGCGGGCAACCTCGCTCTCCGAGGAAGGACGCACATTCGCCGCCGTCCGCGAGCTGCGCGGCATCGTCGAGGCGATCGCAGCACGCGACGCCCCGCTGGCAGCGCAGCGCACGACCGAGCACATCCGTGCGGCGTCGGTGTCGGCGTTGCAGCACATCCGCGCGGGAGACTGACACCCGCCACTCGGCGCGACGTCGCGCCCGTCCTGGAGGAGCGCACATGGAGCTCACCGAAGATCAGCATCAGATCAAGGCTCGTCACCTCGCCCGACACGGCGAATGGAGCGAGACGTGGGAGACGGTCCTCGCGATCGATCCCGAATTCGTCTCGGCCGCTCTCGACCTGTACGAGGTGCCGTGGCAGAAGAATCACCTGTCCGACAAGTTCAAGCAGCTGTGCTACCTGTCGTGGAACGCGGCGGCGACGCATCGGCACCTGCCTGGCGTCCGACGTCACATGCGGCGGGCCATCGCACTCGGCGCGACGCCTGAGGAGATCGTCGAGGTCCTCGAGCTGGCGTCGACGCTGGGCATCCACACGATGAACATCGGGGTGCCGCTGCTGGTCGAAGTGCTCGAGGAGCGCGGTCGCTCCGAATCGGCCCCGCTCACCGCGCGGCAGGAGGAGCTGAAGGCGGAGTTCACGAAGGTGCGCGGCTACTGGCACGAGTTCTGGAACGACATGCTCGAACTCGACCCCGAGATGTTCGCGGCGTACCTGAAGTTCTCCTCCGTCCCGTGGAACACCGGCGTGCTGACGCCCGCGGAGAAGGAGCTCATCTACATCTCGTACGACATCGCCGCGACCCATCTCTACGTGCCCGGGACGAAACTCCACATCCGCAACGCACTCGACCACGGGGCGACGGTGGGGCAGATTCTGGAGGTCATGGAGATCTCCAGCGTCCTCGGGCTCGACGCGTTCGAGGCGTCGGTCCCGATCATGCGTGAGGAGTTCGCCGCCGCCGGCGTTGCGGTGCCCTGATCCGGCACACCGGCACGTCGTACCGCCAGCGAGCCCGTTGGATCGATGTCGGCGGGTCCTGCCCGACACCTCGCTTCCCGTGCGGTTCGCGCTGGGCGGAACAGGATGTCGCAGATCCGTGCCATGCTTTATGGCGCGCCGAATCCGGCGCTTTTCACCGTCCGGGAGAACGCGTGCTCGGGAAGCTCCTCTACCGCTACCTCAAGACCTATCGCTGGCTGCTGCTGGCGGTGCTCGTCTTCCAGTTCGCCTCGGCGCTGGCTGCGCTGTACCTGCCGCGGCTGAACGCCGACATCATCGACAACGGCGTGGCCCGTGCCGACATCGGCTACATCTGGTCGCACGGCGTCCTCATGCTCGGGATCTCGCTCGGCCAGATCGTCACCGCCGTGATCGCGACCTTCTTCGCGGCGCGCGCGGCCATGGCGACCGGCCGCGACATCCGCCGCGACGTGTTCCACCGCGTGAGCTCCTTCTCCGAACGCGAGGTCTCGCAGTTCGGCGCCGGGTCGCTCATCACCCGCAACACGAACGACGTCCAGCAGGTGCAGATGCTCGCCATGATGGGCGCCACGATGCTCGTCACCGCGCCGCTGCTCGCGATCGGCGGCGTCATCATGGCGCTGCAGCAGGACGTCGGGCTCAGCTGGCTCATCGCGGTCTCGGTCCCGGCGCTGCTGCTGGTGGCGATCCTCATCATCAGCCGCATGGTGCCGCTGTTCCGTCAGTACCAGGCGAAGCTCGACGCGGTGAACCGCATCATGCGCGAGCAGCTCACCGGCGTGCGCGTCGTGCGCGCGTTCGTGCGCGAGCGCATCGAGGAGGAGCGGTTCCGCGAGGCGAACACCGACATCATGGTCGTGGGGCGCAAGGTCGGGTCGCTGTTCGTGCTGCTGTTCCCGCTGGCGATGCTCGTGCTCAACGTCACGATCGTCGGGGTGATCTGGTTCGGCGGCATCGCGGTCGACGCCGGCGAGGTCGAGATCGGCACGCTCTTCGCGTTCATGCAGTACGTCGGCCAGATCCTGATGGGCGTGCTCATGGCGAGCTTCATGACGATCATGATCCCGAGGGCGGCCGTGTCGGCCGAGCGCATCGGAGAGGTGCTGGATGCCTCGAGCTCGCTGACCCCGCCCGCCGACCCGGTGCAGGAGTTCCCGCGACCCGGGACCGTCGAGTTCGACCGGGTCACCTTCGCCTACCCCGGCGCCGAGGAGCCGGTCCTGCAGGACATCTCGTTCCACGCCGCCCCGGGGGAGACCGTGGCGATCGTGGGCTCGACCGGGTCCGGCAAGTCGACGCTCGTCTCGCTCATCCCGCGCCTGTTCGACGTCACCTCGGGCGCCGTGCGCGTCGCCGGTGTCGATGTGCGCGAGGCCGACCCCGACATGCTGTGGGAGGGCATCGGCCTCGTTCCGCAGCGGCCGTTCCTGTTCACCGGCACCATCGCCTCCAACCTGCGCTTCGGGCGTGAGGACGCCACGGATGAGGAGCTGTGGGAGGCGCTGGAGATCGCCCAGGCGCGCGACTTCGTCCTCGAGAAGGAGGACGGCCTGCAGTCGCGCATCGCCCAGGGCGGCACGAACGTCTCGGGCGGGCAGCGACAGCGGCTCGCCATCGCCCGCGCGATCGTGCACCGGCCGAAGGTGCTCGTGTTCGACGACTCGTTCTCGGCACTCGATCTCTCCACCGACGCGCGCCTGCGCGCCGCGCTGTGGAGACGACTGCCCGAGGTGACGAAGATCGTCGTCGCGCAGCGCGTGTCGACGATCACCGGCGCCGACCGCATCGTCGTGCTCGACCAGGGCCGCGTCGTCGGCGTCGGCACGCACGACGAGCTGCGGGAGTCGAACAGGACCTACCGCGAGATCGTCGAGTCGCAGCTAGGCGTCGACGCATGAGAATGCGACGCGGACTGAGGAGGGTGGACGCATGAGCACCCCCGACATGCTCACCGAAGAGGAACGCCTCGAGGCCGAGCTCGCCGAGCAGGCTCGGGTGAACTCCGGCGACTGGGGGAGCGTCGCGCCCGGCAAGGCTGCGCGCTTCG
>NZ_JBIQHX010000022.1:36399-38360 GCF_044508325.1 Microbacterium sp.
CGGGTGAACTCCGGCGACTGGGGGAGCGTCGCGCCCGGCAAGGCTGCGCGCTTCGGCCCGAGCTTCGCGCGTCTGCTCGGTCTGCTCAAGCCCCATGCCCTCGCCTTCACGCTCGTCTCGCTGGCCGGAGCCGTCGGCGTCGTGCTCGCGGTGATCGCACCGAAGATCCTCGGCGAGGCGACGAACATCGTGTTCGAGGGTGTGGTCTCGTCCATGCTGGGCGACCAGTTCCCACCGAACGCGACCCAGGAGCAGGTGGTCGAGGCGCTGCGCGCCGCCGGCCAGACCGACTTCGCCAACATGGTCGCCGCCATGCAGGACTTCCAGGTCGGCGCCGGGGTCGACTTCGAGAAGCTCCGCTACGTCATCCTGTGGGTGCTCGTCATCTACGTGGTCTCCGCGCTGCTGAGCTGGGTGCAGGGCTACGTCATCAACGTGATCATGGTGCGCACCATGTGGCGACTGCGCGAGCAGGTCGAGGCCAAGATCAACCGGCTGCCGCTGGCGTACTTCGACAAGGTGCAGCGTGGCGAGCTGATCTCGCGGGTCACGAACGACATCGACAACATCACGCAGATGATGCAGCAGTCGCTCTCCGGCGCGCTGACCTCTGTGCTGACGGTTGTCGGCGTGCTCATCATGATGTTCTCGATCTCCTGGCAGCTGGCCCTCGTCGCGCTGGTGGCGCTGCCGCTCATGGGCGTCATCTTCGGCATCATCGGACCGCGCTCCCAGAAGGCCTTCCAGACGCAGTGGAAGAAGGTCGGCCGCCTCAACGCCAGGGTGGAGGAGTCGTTCTCCGGCCACGCCCTCGTGCGGGTCTTCGGTCGCGAGCAGGACTCGCGCGAGAAGTTCGCCGCCGAGAACGACGACCTGTTCCAGGCGAGCTTCAAGGCCCAGTTCCTCTCCGGCATGATCTTCCCGGGGATGACCTTCGTCGGCAGTCTCATCTACGTCGGCATCGCGGTGCTCGGCGGCCTCCTGGTGATCTCCGGCCAGCTGCGCCTGGGCGACGTCCAGGCGTTCATCCAGTACTCGCAGCAGTTCACCCAGCCCCTGTCGGAGCTGGGCGGCATGGCCGCCGTCGTCCAGTCCGGCACCGCCTCGGCCGAGCGCGTGTTCGAGCTGCTCGACGAGGAGGAGCAGGAGCCGGATGCCGCAGACTCGCCGTCGCTCGACGGCACAGGACGCGGCGTGATCGAGTTCGAGCACGTGCGGTTCTCGTACAGCCCCGATCGCCCGCTCATCACCGACCTGTCATTCCGCGTCGAGCCCGGTCAGACGGTCGCGATCGTCGGGCCCACGGGCGCCGGCAAGACGACGCTCGTGAACCTCCTCATGCGGTTCTACGAGCTCGACGGCGGCCGCATCCTCCTGGACGGGCAGGACATCTCGAAGCTCACCCGGCACGAGGTCCGCTCGCGGACCGGAATGGTGCTCCAGGACCCGTGGCTGTTCGCCGGCACGATCCGAGAGAACATCCGGTACGGGCGTGAGTCGGCCACCGACGAAGAGATCGTCGAGGCCGCGCGCGCCACCCGCGTCGACCGGTTCGTGCACTCGCTTCCTGACGGCTACGACACCGTCCTCGACGAGGAGGCGTCCAACGTCTCGGCCGGCGAGAAGCAGCTCATCACGATCGCGCGCGCCTTCGTCGCCGACCCGTCGCTGCTGATCCTCGACGAGGCGACGTCCTCGGTCGACACGCGCACCGAGCTGCTCCTCCAGCACGCCATGTCCGCGCTGCGCGAGGGGCGCACCTCGTTCGTCATCGCCCACCGGCTCTCCACGATCCGCGACGCGGATCTGATCCTCGTGATGGAGCACGGCGACATCGTCGAGCAGGGCACCCACGACGAGCTCATCGCGGCGGAGGGCGCATACTGGCGTCTGTACCGCTCGCAGTTCGAGCAGGCGGTCATCGACGTGGACGACCCCATCGCAGCCGGACAGCCGGAATC
>NZ_JBIQHX010000023.1:0-36795 GCF_044508325.1 Microbacterium sp.
GACGACGGCGCACGCGCAGAGCCGCGGAGGCGGCGGACAGCGGGGCCGTGGGCATGCCGAGACGATAGCGGGATACCGGCGGACGCCGCAAATCGAGGCGCTTCGTCATGGCAGGCGGGCGATGAGCTCGAGCTCTTCGGCGCGGGTCAGCCCCGCGGCGCGGAAACGGTCGAGACCGCGGGCCCGTTCGTCGTCGAGCGTGCGCGCCAGGGTGTCGGCGAGCGGGCGGACGCCGCCGCCCGCGGCGCGGTAGGTGGCGTTCGACCTGGTCGCGAAGCCCGGCATGTCGGCGGGCAGCCAGAGCGGAAGCGAGCGCGGCCCGGCCCAGTAGGCGACCCCCTGGCCGATCAGCCATTCGTCGTCGGCGGCGGCGACGTCCCCGGTGTGACCGGCCACCGCACGCGCGAGGCCGGCGAAGGCGGGGAACGGGTGGCTGTCGCCGACCGCATCCACGGTGCCCGTCCAGCGGCCATCTCCGACCGAGAAGACGAACGCCGCGAGGTCGTCGACGTCGATCACCTGCACTCGCAGCTCGGCACGGCCGGGCGCGAGCACCGGCGCTGCATCGGCGAGCGCGAACCGCCCGGCCCAGTAGCCGAAGCGGTCGGTCGGGTCGCCGGGTCCGACGATGAGGCCGGGCCGCACGACCGCGGCCTCGGCGCCGCGGGCCCGCCGGACCGCCTCTTCGGCGGCGACCTTCTGCCGCCCGTAGTCGTCCTCGTCCTCCGGCCCCGCGGGCTCGAGCAGCGCGGCGGTCTCGTCCGCGCCGACCACCGTCGCGTCGCGGTACACCGACACCGTCGACACGTACGTCCAGTGGGCGGCACGATCGCCGAGCGCCGCGACCGCGGCGGCGACGTGGGCGGCGCGGGACGACACGTCCACGACCTCGTCCCACTCCCTCCCCGCGACGGCGGCATAGGCGTCCGCATCCGCGCGGTCGGCCACCACGAGCTCCGCGCCGCCGGGCGCGGGGCGCCCCCCGCGGGCGAGGCATGTCACGCGGGCGCCGGCATCCGCCCACGCCGCGGCCACCCGGCCGCTCAGCCATCCGGTCCCTCCGAGGACGAGCACGCGCATGGGTCGCTCCTCAGCTCGTCGCGAAGTTCTTGATGGTCATCAGCAGCTCCGGTCCTCGCCGATCGAAGACGCGCCCTCCGACGATCACGCCGACCGCGGCGATCGCGAGCCCGTACCCGATCCCGACGGCGAGGGCCAAGCCGCCCAGCAGCGTCGAGCCGGCAAGGAGCGAGGCGACCGCGAGCGCGAGGGGCGGCGCGGCCGCGACCACGCAGACCAGGAGCACCACCATCACCATGAGCCCGCTCACGAACGTCTGGCCGGGCACCGACTTGAACGGACTGTCGCCGGGCGCAGCCACCGGGGTCGCCAGCAGAGCCGAGGAGACCGCGGTCACCCCGAATCCGGTCAGCAGCAGTCCCAGGCAGCCGCCGAGCAGCGCCGGCAGCCGCTCCGGCGCGCCGGAGAGCACGACGACCGCGACGTCGAGGACCACGACGAGCGGGATCAGCACGCATGCGGCGCCGAGCGCCCGTCCGAGCCGGTCGGCGCGGCCGCGGATCCCGGTCGCCAGCACGGTGCCGAACGCCGTGCCGTCGTAGGAGACGTCGGTGTACCCGACGAACGCGAGGATCAGCGCGACGACGAGGGCGGATGCGGTGAACAGGGGACTTTCCACGCCGCCGCCGAGCGCGAAGATGATCGGCAGGAGCGGGACGATGAGCAGCTGGCGCAGATATCGGGGATCGCGCAGCCATGCCGTCAGCGAGCGCGCCCAGGTGGCGCCCACGCCGCCGGTGGGCATGATGCCGAACAGGCCGACGCGTCCGGCCCCGACCGCCCGGGCGGCCCGGCGCGGAGGCGAGCTGATCGACGCGCGCAGCACCCGCATCCACACCAGCCACAGCAGGGCCGGCGTCGCGATCGCGATCGCGAAGCGCGCCGCCGCCACCGCCCACTCCCCCGTCGCCACGTCGCCCGGAACCGCCCAGGCGGCGCCGACCGGCGTCCACGCCAGGATGCCCGAGACCTGCACCAGCCGCGCGCCGAGGTCGACCGCCCGGTCCAGCAGGGCGAGCAGCCCGGTGAGGGTGGGCCCGGCGAGGATGACCACGATCAGCAGGAGGGTGCCGACCACCTCCTGCCACCGACGGCCGGTCCCGGCCGACAGGGTCGCCACGAGGCGGCTCGCGACGATGCAGGTCAGCAGCGCGAGGATCGCGCACGGCACCGCCGCGGCGACCGCGAGCGGCCAGCGCGCCCACAGCCCGATCGCCACGAGCACGGCGAGCCCGGTGGCAAGACCCGGAACACCGGTGAAGGCGGAGGCCGCCAGCGCGACCATCACCTGGCGCAGGGTCAGGGGGAACGGTGCGAGCCGCGGAGCATCGACCGTCGTGTTGAACCCTGCCAGCAGCACCGGCCCGATGACCCAGCCCAGCACCAGCAGCGAGCCGCCCAGCACCGCGATCATCCGGACGGTCGCGAGGTCGGCGGCGATGGTCGCCGCGACGACGCCGGCGGCCACCAGGCCCACCACCCACAGGGCACCGAGGATCCCGAAGCAGAACCCGACGAGCTGCCACGGGTTGCGGGCCAGGGTGTTGCCCAGGACCCGGTAGCGCAGCCTCAGGACTGTCGCAACCATGACGGTCCTTCCGAGCTGTGGCGGCCGCCGACGAGGGTGAGGAAGCGATCCTGCAGCGTGTCGTCGCCGCGCACCTCGTCGAGTGTCCCGTCGGCGAGGACGCGGCCGCCCGCGAGCACCGCCACGTGGTCGCACATGCGCTGTACGAGGTCCATGGAGTGGCTGGAGAGGATGACGGTGCCGCCGGATCCCGTGTAGCCGCGCAGGACGTCCTCGATGTTGGCGGCCGAAACCGGGTCGACCGATTCGAAGGGCTCGTCGAGCACCAGCAGCCGCGGCGCGTGCACGAGCGCGCAGGCGAGCCCGGCCTTCTTCGTCATGCCGGCCGAGTAGTCCGCGACGATGGTGCCGGCCGCCTCGCGCAGGTCCATGAGGTCGAGCAGGTCGGACACGCGCTGCGGGATCTCTGCACGGTCCACCCCGAACATCATGGCCGTGTACGTGAGCAGCTGCTCGCCGGTGAGCCGGTCGAACAGCCGCACGCCGTCGGCGAGATTGCCGATGAGCCGCTTGGCCTCGACCGGATGCCGCCACACGTCGACGCCGTGCACGCTCGCGGTCCCCGCGTCGGGGCGCAGCAGCCCGGTCGCCATCAGCAGGGTCGTGGTCTTGCCCGCCCCGTTGGGGCCGACGAGGCCGAAGAACGAGCCGGTGGGCACGACCAGGTCGACGCCGTCGACGGCGAGCTTCTGCCCGAATCGCTTGGTCAGGCCGGTCAGCTGCAGGGCCGATGCGCTCGGCTGGAGGAGGGGATCCGTCACCGATCGAGCCTATCGGCACGCGGCGCGTTCAGACGTGGGTCTCGAGGAACCGCAGCGTCCGCGCCCACGCATCCGCCGCGTCCTCGGCGCGGTAGCGCCGCCCCCGGTCGTTGAAGAACGCGTGCGAGGCATCGGGGTACACGACCGCCTCGAAGTCGACCCCGGCGGCGGCCATCTCGGCGCGGACCGACGGCAGCGCGTCGATGAGCGCGGGATCGTGCTGCCCGTACAGGGCGAGCACCGGGCAGCGGATGTCTGCGATCCGCTCCGGCTCGGGCGCGGTGCCGTAGAAGGGGACCGCCGCCCGGATCCGGTCGTCGGCGGCGGCGAGGAGGAAAGCGTAGGTCCCGCCGAAGCAGAACCCCACCACCGCGACGTGCGCGCCCACACCCGGGCTCGCCTCGAGCAGATCCACCGTCGTGCGCAGGGCGCGTGTCGCCCAGGCTGAGTACTCCGGCGCCTTCGCGGCCGCCAGGGCCTCGCGCATGCGCGGCTGGGCGGCCGTGCGCGCCTCCTCGTCTTCGCTGTTGAGCAGCGCGAACAGCTCGGCCCCCAGCGCCGGCTCCACCCCGGCCTGACTGAGGATGTCGGCGGCGGCGACCAGCCACCCCTCGGCGGCGAAGCGGTCGGCGACGTCGCGGATCTGATCCACCAGGCCCCAGATCTCGGGGATCAGCACGACGCCGCCGCGCGGTTCGCCGGCGGGTCGCGCGACGTACACGTCGAACTCCGTGTCGCCGGCCAGCAGCGTGATGGTCTCCGACATCCGCACTCTCCCTCCCGCGCGGCTACTCGCGCAGCCTGGCGCCGAAGCGCTCCTCGGCGACGGCGACGCCGAGCAGCTTCGCCTCGGTCGCCTCCGCTGCGGTCAGCGTGCGGTCAGGCGCGCGGAAGCGCAGGGCGAACGTGAGGCTCTTGGACCCCTCGGGCACGCCTGCGCCGCGGTAGTCGTCGACCAGCCGCAGCGACTCGAGGAGCTCGCCCGCGCCCTCGACGAGCGCGGCACGGACATCGGCGGCGGGTGTGCCGGCGGGCACCACCAGGGAGACATCCTGCGTGGCCGCCGGGTAGCCGGGCAGGGACGCCGCGACGACCCGGCCGCCCGCGAGTGCGATGACCCGATCGAGATCGAGCTCGGCGACGATCACACGGCCGGGAAGATCGGATGCCTCGGCCACCGCCGGCAGCAGCTCGCCGACGTATCCGACGACCACGCGGCCGGCGGTTCCCGAGCCCGTCGAGGGACCCGAGCCCGTCGAGGGACCCGAGCCCGCCCCGGTTCCCGAGCCTGTCGAGGGACCCGAGCCTGTCGAGGGACGGACCGTCAGCACGCCGGTGCGTCCCGGGTGCAGGGCGGCACGCCGGCCCTGCTCGACGTCGATCGTGACCCCGGCGGCGGCGGCGATGGTGCGCACCGCGTCGAGCGCGTCCGCCAGCTCGGCGGTCACGGCCGGCTGGCCGGGCTGCTTCGGGATGCGGGCTCCGGTGAGCAGGAGCGCGACGTGCCGGGCCTGCGGCGGGATCGACGCGTCCAGTTCGGCGAGGGTCGCCGCATCCGGACGCACCGCCAGCGGCGGCACGTGCTCCGTCCCATACGCGACCCCGGGCTCGGGGAGGAAGACGGCGCCGGTCTCGAACAGCGCGAGGTCGGTGAAGCCGCGCGCGTGGTTTCGATGGGCCACCTGCAGCAGCCCCGGGATCAGCGAGCGGCGCAGGAAGGGCGCCTGGCCGTCGAGCGGATTGGCCAGCCGCACACTCGGCAGATGCTCGCCGGATTCCGAGCCGTGCAGGTCGTTCTGCTCCTCAGTGGTGAACGGGAACGACGGGGTCTCCACCCAGCCCGCCGCGGCGAGCGCATTCGAGACCCGGCGGCGCGCCCGCTGCGGCGCGGTGAGACCGCGGCCGGAAGGCGGCACCGGCAGCACCGAGGGGATGCGGTCATAGCCGTGGATCCGGGCGACCTCCTCGGCGAGCGTCCACTTGTCGGTCAGGTCGGGCCGCCAGCTCGGCGGGAACACGATCCACCCGTCGTCGGCGCCCTCGGTCACCTCGCACCCGATCAGCCGGAGCGAGCCGGTGATCTCGTCGGCCGCGTAGGCGACGCCGATGAGCTCGGGGACGAACCTCCGGGGAAGATCGATGCCCTGCTGTTCGATCGTCGCGAACAGGGCGCCGCCGGATGCGGTGTCGGTCCCACCGGCGTACTCGGCCATGAGCTCGGCCACGCGGGCGGCGGCGGCGAAGGCGATCGCCGGGTCGACGCCGCGCTCGAAGCGGCGGGATGCTTCGCTCGGCAGCTTGTGCCGGCGCGCGGTGCGCGCGATCGTCACCGGGTCGAAGGTCGCCGCCTCGATCAGCACGTTGCGGGTGGCATCCGACATCTCGGTCGTGCCGCCGCCCATGACGCCGGCGAGTCCGATCGGACCGGACTCGTCGGTGATGAGCAGGTCCTCCGGGTCGAGTGTGCGCACCTTGCCGTCGAGGGTCTCGAGCTTCTCGCCCGTGCGCGCGCGGCGCACGGTGATCCCGCCCTGCAGGCGATCCAGGTCGTAGCCGTGGATCGGGTTGCCGAGCTCGAGCATCACGTAGTTGGTGATGTCGATGAGGATGCCCAGCGGCCGGATGCCCGCCAGCACGAGGCGCGCCACCATCCACGGGGGCGTCGGCCGGGTCGGATCGACATCGCGCACGATGCGGACGACGAACTCGGAAGCGCCGACGCGGCCCCGGATGGGCGCCTCGTCGACCACCCGCACCGGGAACGCCTCGGCGTCGGCCAGACCCGCCCCGCCGGACACCCGCTCTGCCGGGTCGCGGAAATCCGCTCCGGTCGCGTGCGCGTACTCGCGGGCGACACCGCGCACCGAGAGCGCGTACCCGCGGTCGGGGGTCACGTTGATCTCCACCGCGGCGTCATCCAGGCCCAGCAGCGCGATCGCGTCGGTGCCCACGGGCGCGTCGATGCCGAGCTCGACCAGGCGGAGGATGCCGGAGTGCTCCTCGCCCAGGCCCAGCTCCTTGGCCGAGCCGATCATGCCGTCGGAGACATGGCCGTACGTCTTGCGCGCGGCGATCGGGAAGGGTCCGGGAAGCACCGCGCCGGGAAGGGTGACCACGACCTTGTCGCCGGCGAAGAAGTTGTGCGCACCGCAGACGATGCCGCGCACATCGCGGCCGCCGTCCGACGCCGTCGAGGGGCCGACGTCGACCTGACACCAGCGGATCGTCTTGCCGTTGGACTGCGGCTCGTCGGCGAACTCGAGCACCTGGCCGACGACGATCGGCCCCTGCAGCTCGAAGCGGTGCACGTCCTCCTCTTCGAAGCCGACCGAGACGAGGTCGGCGAGGACCTGCTCGGGCGTCGCGTCGGCGGGCAGATCGACGTACTCGCGCAGCCAGGAGAGCGGAACGCGCATCAGACCACCATCCCGAACTGCTCGCTGAAGCGGACATCGCCCTCGGCCATGTCGCGCATGTCCTGCACGTCCGAGCGGAACATCAGCGTGCGCTCGATGCCCATCCCGAACGCGAAGCCCGAGTACACCTCGGGGTCGATCCCCGCGGCGCGCAGCACATTGGGGTTGACCATGCCGCAGCCGCCCCACTCGATCCAGCGGGCACCGCCCTTGAAGGTGGGATGCCACAGGTCCAGCTCGGCGGACGGCTCGGTGAACGGGAAGAAGTTGGCGCGGAAGCGCGTCTTCGCCTCGGCGCCGAACAGCACCTTCGCGAAGTGGTCGAGCGTGCCCCTCAGGTTCGCCATCGTGATGCCCTTGTCGATCACAAGGCCCTCCACCTGACTGAACACGGGCAGGTGGGTCGCGTCGAACTCGTCGGTGCGGTACACCCGTCCCGGGCAGATGACGTAGATCGGCAGCTCCCGCTCGAGCATCGAACGGACCTGGACCGGGCTCGTGTGCGTGCGCATCACCAGGTGGCGCTCGATGGGGTCGACGAAGAAGGTGTCCTGCATCTGGCGGGCCGGGTGGTCGACGTCGAAGTTCAGGGCGTCGAAGTTGAACCACTCGTGCTCGAGCTCCGGCCCCTCCGCGATCTCCCAGCCCATGCCGACGAAGATGTCGCCGATCTCCTCCTGCAGGAGCGTGAGCGGATGCCGGGCGCCCACGCGTGCGCGCGCAGGCAGCGCGGTGACATCCACGCGCTCGGCCTCCAGCCGCGCCGCCGTCTCGGCCTCGGCCAGCTCCTCCTCGCGGGTCAGGAAGGCCTGCGTCACCCGTCCGCGGGCCTGGCCGACGAGCTTGCCGAACTCGGCCCTGCGCTCCTGGGGAACGTGGCGCAGCTGCGCGTTCAGCTGCGCGAGCGGGGAGCCCTCGGCCGCATGCGCAGCGCGCGCGGCCTTGAGCTCGGCGGTGGAGGCTGCCGCGGCGACGGCCGCGAGAGCGGCGGCGACGGCGCCTTCGACCGCCTCAGGGCTGATTTCGATGGCGTCGGACACGATGTACGAGTCTACCGACGCGCGGGCGCGGCACTCGCCGCGTCACGCGGTGCCGGCGCCGAACCGGCCGGCGCCGGTCTGCGCCACGATGAGCTCGGTGTCGGTGCCGTCCTGCAGGGGCAGCTCGGCGCCCGCGGACCCGGAGGTGCGCCGCGAGCGCTTCTCCACGATGTACGCGATGTACGACAGGATCAGACACAGCGCCACGTAGATCGTTCCGCCCACGAGCGCGGCGGGGATCAGCGGCGAGTTGTACACCGCGTTCGAGCCCAGCAGCTTGATCACGTACAGCAGCTCGGGGTAGGTGATGATGAACCCGAGGGCCGTGTCCTTCAGCGTCACGACCAGCTGCGCGATGATCACCGGCATCATCGCCCGCACCGCCTGCGGGAGCAGGATGAGCCGCATCACGCCGTTCTTGCGCAGGCCGATCGCGTACCCGGCCTCCTTCTGGCCACGCGGCTGCGCCTCGACCCCCGCGCGCAGCACCTCGGCGAGCACCGAGCCGTTGTAGGCGATCAGCGCGATCACGACCGCCCAGTAGGGGTCCATCTTCACGCCGACGGTGGGCAGGCCGTAGTAGAGGAGCATCATCATGATCAGGACCGGCACCGCGCGCAGGACCTCGACGATCCAGCCCACGGGCACCCGCACCCAGGCGTGGTCCGACAGTCGGCCGATGGCGAGGACGAAGCCGACCAGCAGCGCCCCGATGGCCGCGAGCCCGAACGCGGACAGCGTGGCCAGCACGCCCTCGCCGATGATCACCCAGACGCGCGTGTAGGTGAAGATCTCCCACTTCTCGGGGCTGAACTGCCCGGTGGCGGCGAAGCGCCAGATCACCCAGGCGAGGATGCCGAGCACCACCAGCACCGTCACCGCGCCGATGATGCGGTTGCGGACCCGGGCGCGGGGGCCGGGCAGATCGTACAGGACCGAGCTCATCGCGCCACCCTCCACTTGTTCTCCATGATCCGCTGCAGCCAGGCCAGCAGCAGCACGAGCACGACGAAGATCGCCGCCACCAGCAGCAGCACGACCAGCGAGTTCTCACCGCGCTCGCTGAGCCAGTTGCGGATCGAGCCGAGGTTGAGCACCGAGAAGCCGGCCGCCACGGTGGTGTTCTTCAGCAGGGCGATGAAGACGCTCATCATCGGCGGGATCACCGAGCGCGTCGCCTGCGGCAGCACCACGAGGGTCATGACCTGGCCGAAGGTCAATCCGATCGCGCGAGCGGCCTCGGCCTGCCCCACCGGCACCGTGTTGATGCCGGCGCGGATGGTCTCGGCGACGTAGGTCGCGGTGTACACGCCGAGCGCGGCGGTCGCCAGGACCAGGGGGTTGATCCGCTCGCGCAGCAGGATGGGGAGGCAGAAGGCGAAGAAGAACATCACCAGGGTGAGCGGGGTGTTCCGGATCCAGTTCACGTACACCGCGCCGACCGACCGGGCGATCGGGATCGGCGAGACCCGCATCGCGCCCACGATGAACCCGAGGACCAGGGCGATGACGCCACCGCCCACGAAGAGCGCGATCGTGCCGCCGATCGCCTCGGCCCACAGATCGCCGTTGTCGGTGATGACTCCCACGTGCACTCCTTCGTCGGCGGGACGTCGGGTGATCCGGCGGCGGCGTGCGCCGCCGCCGGATCGATGCGGATCAGCCGACCGGGTCGACCGCCGGCTGCGTGCCGGTCACACCGGAGGCGCCGAGGTTCTTCTCGAAGATCGCCTGCCAGATGTCGCCGCCCTCGGTGAACATGTCGTTGATGAACTGCTGCAGCGCGGTGTCGCCCATGGCGATGCCCACGCCGTAGCGCTCCTCGCTGAACACGTCACCGACGACCTTGAGGTTGTCGGGGTCCTGTGCGGCGTAGCCGATCAGGATCGCCTCGTCGGTGGTGACGGCATCCACCTGGCCGTTCTTGAGGTCCTCGACGCAGGTCGAGTACGTGTCGTACTCCTTGGTCTGCGCGGGAGTCTCGTCCCGGATGCGCTGGATCGAGGTCGAGCCGGTCGCCGAGCACACGGTCATGTCGGCGGTGAGCGTGTCGATGCCGGTGATCGTGTCGTTGTCGGCTGCCACGAGCAGGCCCTGGCCGGTGATGAAGTACGGACCGGCGAAGGAGATCTGCTCCTTGCGCTTGTCGGTGATCGAGTACGTCCCGACGTAGTAGTCGATGTCGCCGTTCACGATCGCCTGCTCGCGGTTCGCCGACGCGATGGGCTGGAACTCGATGTCGGCCTCGTCGAAGCCCAGCGAGGCTGCGATCCAGCGCGCGATGTCGACGTCGAAGCCGGAGCGCTCACCGGTGGCGGGGTCGAGGTAGCCCAGACCGGGCTGGTCCTCCTTGACGCCGACCTGGACCTTGCCGGCGCTCTGGATCCGGTCGAACGTGGGGCTGCCCTCGATGGTCACATCGGTGGCGACCTCCCAGATCGCCTCGCTGCCCTGATCGGCGTCCCCGGTGCCGTTCCCGGTGTCACCTCCCGGTGTTCCGCTGTTGCACGCCGTCAGGGTCAGCGCCGCGACAGCGGCGAGCCCGATCCCGGCGAGGATTCGTGTCTTGCGCATGTGATCCTTCTCCTCGGTTTCGTATCGGTCAGGAACGCCGCGCACTCGTGGCGCGCGGACATCAATGGGTGATCAGCTTGGACAGGAAGTCCTTGGCGCGGTCGGTCTTCGGGTTGGTGAAGAACTCGTCGGGGGTGGCCTCCTCGACGATCTGGCCGTCCGCCATGAACACCACCCGGTCGGCCGCCTTGCGGGCGAACCCCATCTCATGGGTGACCACGATCATCGTCATGCCGTCGTGCGCCAGGCCGACCATCACGTCGAGCACCTCGTTGATCATCTCGGGGTCCAGCGCGCTGGTGGGCTCGTCGAAGAGCATCACCTTCGGGTTCATGGCGAGGGCTCGCGCGATGGCGACGCGCTGCTGCTGGCCTCCGGAGAGCTGCGCGGGCAGCTTCGACGCCTGCTGTCCGACGCCGACCCGGTCCAGCAGCACCTTCGCCTCGCGCTCCGCGTCGGCCTTCTTCATCCCCTTGACCTTGATCGGTCCGAGCGTGACGTTCTCGAGGATCGTGAGGTGCGAGAAGAGGTTGAACGACTGGAACACCATGCCCACGTCCGCACGCAGCGCCGCGAGCGCCTTGCCCTCCTTGGGCAGCTCCTTGCCGTCGATCGTGATGGTGCCGCTCGTGATCGTCTCGAGCCGGTTGATCGTGCGGCACAGGGTCGACTTGCCCGAGCCGGACGGGCCGATCACGACCACGACCTCCCCGCGGTGGACCGTCAGGTCGATGTCCTTGAGGGCCTGGAAGTCGCCGTAGTGCTTCTGCACATCACTGATCACCACCAGCGGGTCGCCTCGTCTCACGCTGATGTTCGAGGTCTCCGGCGCAGCAGTGCCGTCCGAGGTCGTCATAGGTCTACACACTAGGCAATGCCGCCCAGACGGCTGGGCAATCCCCACCGACCTTTACCGATCTGTGACCGCCCGTCAGTCGGCCCGCTGGGCGAACGCGCTCTCGTACAGGCACACGCTGGCAGCGGTGGCCAGGTTCAGCGACTCGGCGCGCCCGAAGATCGGCAGGCGCAGCGACCGGTCGGCCAGCGCGACGGAGGCCTCGTCGAGGCCGCGGGCCTCATTGCCGAACAGCCACGCGGTCGGCGCGGCAAGCAGGCCTTCGGACCGCACAGCGAGCAGGTCGTCCCCGTCGATGTCGGCGGCGAAGATCTGCATGCCGGCGGCACGCGCGCGCCCGACGACGCCGGCGAGCTCTCCCCCGAGCGAGACCGGCAGGTGGAACAGCGACCCGGTGGTCGCCCGCACGACCTTGGGATGGTACGGATCGACCGTGCGGCCGGTGAGCACCACGGCATCCGCCCCCGCGGCGTCCGCGGCCCTGATGATCGTGCCGAGATTGCCGGGATCGCGCACCTCCTCGCAGATCGCGATGAGGCGGGGGGATGCCGCGAAGACGTCGCGGACGGACGTGGGCAGCTGCCGGGCGACGGCGATGACGCCCTGCGGCGTCACCGTGTCGGCCATGGCCTCGATGACCGCCTCGGTGGCGAAGCGGACGTCGATCCCTGCGTCGCCGGCTCCGTCGCGGACATCGGGATGCTTCTCCATCGCGCCGGGCGTCGCGTACAGCTCCTCGACGGCTTCGGGAGCGAACCGGAGAGCCTCGCGGACGGCCTGCGGTCCTTCCAGGAGGAAGCGACCGGTCTCATGCCGTGCGCTGCGCTTGGCGAGCTTCGCGACGGCGCGCACGCGAGGCGACCGAGGGTTCTCCAGCACGGCCCCAGTCTAGGCGGGACGCGGCGCCCGACAGCGGCGAAGGGCGCCCTCCGTACGGGAGGACGCCCTTCGAAGGCTCGGGCCTACGCGGCGCTCTTGGGGGCGTTCGCGTCGGCCGGCAGCGCCTTCTTCGCGGTCTCGACGAGCGCGGCGAACGCCGTGGGCTCGTTGACGGCCAGCTCGGCGAGCATGCGACGGTCGACCTGGACGCCGGCGAGGCCGAGGCCCTGGATGAACCGGTTGTAGGTGAGGCCGTTCTGACGGCTCGCAGCGTTGATGCGCTGGATCCACAGACGACGGAAGTCGCCCTTGCGCTTGCGGCGGTCGCGGTACGCGTAGACGAGCGAGTGGGTGACCTGCTCCTTCGCCTTGCGGTACAGACGCGAACGCTGCCCGCGGTAGCCGGAGGCGCGCTCGAGGATGACGCGACGCTTCTTGTGCGCATTGACGGCGCGCTTGACTCTTGCCATTTCTCTTCGTTCCTATCGTGTGTCGGCGCGCGTCAGCGCCCGAGAAGCTTCTTGGCGACCTTGGCGTCGCCGGGGGCGAGGACCTGGTCCTTCGAAAGCCGGCGGGTGCGGCGGCTCGGCTTGCCCTCGAAGTTGTGGCGCATTCCGGCCTGCTGCCGCATGATCTTTCCGGTTCCGGTGACCTTGAAGCGCTTCTTCGAGCCCGAGTGGGTCTTCTGCTTAGGCATCTCTCTATTCCTTCGTTGTGCTTCCTGCGGCGCGCGCGGAGCGCGCTGCCTCCTTGTTCGCCGCACGCTGGGCGTTCTGCTCCGTCTTGACCTCGGACTTGTTCTTGTGCGGTGCGATCACCATCACCATGTTGCGGCCGTCGATCGTGGGGTTCGACTCGACGGTGCCGAACTCGGCGACATCTTCGGCGAACTTCCTGAGCAGACGCACGCCCTGCTCGGGACGCTGCTGCTCGCGGCCGCGGAACAGGATCATGGCCTTGACCTTGTCGCCGGACTTGAGGAAGCCCTCGGCGCGCTTGAGCTTGGTGATGTAGTCGTGCGCTTCGATCTTCAGACGGAACCGGACCTCCTTGAGGACCGTGTTCGCCTGGTTTCGCCGCGCCTCCTTGGCCTTCTGCGCGGCCTCGTACTTGAACTTCCCGTAGTCCATGATCTTGACGACGGGAGGCTTCGAGTTGGGTGCCACCTCGACGAGGTCGAGCTCGGCCTCCTGAGCCAGGCGCTGGGCGACCTCGATGCGGACGACGCCGACCTGCTCGCCGTTCGGTCCGACGAGACGGACCTCGGGCACGCGGATGCGCTCATTGGTGCGGGGATCGCTGATGCGGAACTCCTCTTCGGTGCGGGGTTGAGGCGGAAGAGGACCGCAGACCCACCCGGCACGACGCGGGAGCGCCGGCTCTCGCACCCTGAACTACCCCGGAACCGATCCGGCCGGGGCGGAGTGCGTGACCCGGTAGCCTGGAGCGGCAAGCGCGGGTGGGATGTGATCCTCTTTGACGCCTGGAGCAGGACGCTCCAGAACCGCGCCGAGTCTACCAGAAAGCAGCACGTGACGACGATTCCTCCCGCCGACGACAAACCCGAGGACGAGCGCATGCTCCGCTGGGACCAGCAGGAGCGCGCCGCCGAGGAGGCGACTCGCGACATCGCCGATGTCCCCGCGGTCGAAGTCATCACCACCACGGCCGTCCACCTCATGAGCGCCGCCGCCGTCAAGGTCGGCCTCGCCGACGATCCCGGCGCGCAGCGCGACCTCGACGAGGCGCGCAAGCTCATCAACGCGCTGGCCGGGCTCATCACCGCCGGCGCGCCCGAGATCAGCAGCGCGCACGCCGCGCCGCTGCGGGACGGGCTGCGGTCGCTGCAGCTCGCGTTCCGCGAGGCGTCCCCCCTCCCCGACCCGATCGGGCAGGGCCCCGGCGAGAAGTGGACCGGGCCGGTCACCTGAATCAGCTCGCGCCTACGACGCTGAGAGCACCTCGCTCGCCGTCTCGGTCTGCGGGCCGTCGGGGACGCTGCGCTCGTGCGCAGCAAGCACGATGATCCTGTCGCGCGGTGCGAACGCGCGCCGCTCCCCTTTGGGTGGGTTCAGACGAACTCCGTACCCCGCTGACCGAGAACGTGTCTCTGACCCGACGCGGTAGCCGATCGCCGTCTCTCTGCGCGCGGCGGCGCCCGCGAGCACCGTGGAGAAGTCGACGTCCACGCCCAGCGCGACATAGAGATCGGCCGGGCGCAGGTAGATCTCGACCCCCGTGCTGGAGAACAGCTCCTGGAAGACCTCGACGAGATCCTCACTCTCGCTGATCTGCGAGAGCATGAGGCTGACGAGGCGATCACTCACGATGAAGTCGTCCGCCTTCGTGACCTCCGCCAGCTCGCGGTTTCGGTCGTCGAGCATCTCGGTGACGATGTTGAGGTCGATCGCGTGCCGGTCGGCGATGTCGCGGAGATGAAGGAGCGTCACCAACGTCCGGGCATCGGCTGCCTGCGCCTCGAGCAGATCGCGGTACGCGAGCACGATGATGTGGTCGAAGTCGACGATGTCGAGAGACTCCAGACCCGCACGGCTCGTCGTATCGAGCCGCCGGAATGTCAGATCGAGGACGGACGGGATCCGGAGAGCGGGCTCGGGCACGTCCGCTGCGACGCAGACGGCGGAACCCTGTGCCACATAGGATCCGAGCTCGTCGAGGATCGTCTGGAGACTCGAGTTGCAGCCGAGGATCAGAGTCCGCTCGGCGCGTGGCGGGGCGGACTCGGCGTGGCTGAGCGCTGACTCGTCCACCGCAGCCGGGTGCCCCACGCTTGTCGCACTGTCGTCCTGCGCCAGCACGATGAGGCGATCGGCATCCTGCACGACCCGGGTTGGTGGGGGATTGAGCTGGACGCCGTCCGCCGTCGCGATGCCGAGAAGAGTCGAGTCTGCGAAGCAGAGCTGGGCGTCGAAATACGTCGACCCGACGAGGTTCGGCTGACGCGTGAAGTAGATCTCGTCCCCGCTGAAGTCCAGCAGCTCCGTGTAGACCAAGCTCAGCCCGCTCTGCCTGCAGGTCTGGACGGTCATCCGACTGATGAGTTCGCTCGCGATCAGCCATTGCGCTCGGTCCTGGCCGACGAGGTGCGCAGCGTCCAGGTTCCCGGGATCGCGCAGCTCGGCGACGAGGTGCGGGCGGACCCGACCGGGGTCCAGCGTGTGAGTGAGCGCCAGCGCGACCTTGATCGCGGTCGCATCCGGGTCTGCGTCGCCATCGGCGGGCAGGATGATGATGCTCTTCGCCGACCGCGGGCTCACGATCTGCAGGTCCAGCGGCGACATCGGGTCGCCGTTTCGGCAGATGATCTTCGTCCGGCCCGGATTCGGCACCTGCGCGCGAATCTCCTCCTCCATCTCAACCTTGTCGCGATCCGCGAGGACGACGATCACACCCCTTCGGTGGGACGCGTTCGCGATGCAGACCTCCGCGATGATCGGGATCACTTTGCTGCTCCAGCCGAGGATCAGCGTGTGGTCGTCCTCCAGGACCCGCGAACGTCCTTTCCGCAGCTGCGCCATCTTGTCGTCGAAGGCCCCCGACACGATCCCGATCAGACTCGCGACGATGATCAGTCCTCCGACGGTGACGATCAGCATCAGGAGCCGGAAGCCCCAGCCGGCATCGCCGCCCATGGTTCCCGGGTCGAGCGTGCGCATGAGGTTGCCCCATGCGACATCCCAGAAGTCGCCGTCCTCTACGCCTTCGGGAAACGCACGGAAGACAATCACCACAGCAGCGACGACGAGGACGAACGCGACTGTCGCCACACCGAGCAGCGCCATGATGGCGATCGTTCCGCGCGACATCCATGTATCGAAGCCGTACTGCAGGCGCGCGCGCACGCTCGGTCTGTCCATGCGATCTCCCCCGCATCCCGCCCCAGCCCGGGACGTACGTCAATGTACCGGCGCGGCGCGCCTCCGGCAAAGAAGGTCTGCGCGCTCAGCTCGCGCGCGCGAGCTTGACTGTCAGCGAGTCGACGAGCACGGCGATGCGATCATCCGCGGCCCAGCGCTTGGCGAGCCGGGCGAGGACCGCGTCCAGGGCGGCCTGGTCGAGCCCCGGCATGAGCTCGAGGCGGACGACGAGCTCGGGTCCGCGCAGCCGAGCGGCGGGATCGCCGGATGCCACAGCCAGATCGATCACGGCGAGCTCCTGGCCGATGCTCTCCTGGAGGCCGGCGAACACGTCCGGCGAGGTGAAGCTGGGCTCCCACTCGCGCTGCTGGGCGATCGCCCACACCGCCGGGCGGCGCAGCACGAACTCCGTCTCGGATCCGGGGTCGATGACGATGAGGTCGGTGTCGTCGTCGGCTGCGGCCAGAGCCGTGCGCACACCGTCGGCAGGCACCGGGCGGGCCGAGGCATCCCACTTCCGCATCGTGTCCACCGACGTGAACACCGGCAGCACGCGGCGCCCGTCCGGCGCGGCGACGGTCACGATCGACAGCTCCTGCGTCTTGTCGACCTCGAGACCGTGCGGGCCGACGCCGTGGTCGCCCGCTTGAGCGACCAGCGGGATCAGCAGCCGCGCCGACCGGTAGGCCTCGACGACGGCGACCTGATCGCCCTCACCGGCACGGAAGGCGGTCAGCGCCGCCCGCAGCGCCGGGTCGGCGGAGCCGTCGTCGGCGGCGTGCGGATTGGGCTGGAAGCTGCGACCCTCCCACGGCACACCCGCGGAGTCGGCGCCGTGCGAGGAAGGCTCAGCCGGCGGCGACATCCAGCGCCTCGGCGAGCGTGAACGCGCCCGCATACAGGGCCTTGCCCACGATCGCGCCTTCGACCCCCAGCGGCACGAGCGAGCGCAGCGCCTCGATGTCGTCGAGGCTGGAGACACCGCCGGAGGCCACCACCGGCTTCGGGGTGCGCGCGGTCACCTGACGCAGCAGATCGAGGTTCGGCCCGCGCAGAGTGCCGTCCTTGGTGACGTCGGTGACGACGTAGCGGCTGCAGCCGGCCGCCTCGAGCCGCTCAAGCACCGTCCACAGGTCGCCGCCCTCGCGGGTCCAGCCGCGGGCGGCCAGCGTCGTGCCGCGCACGTCGAGGCCGACGGCGATGGCGTCGCCGTAGCGGGCGATGACGTCCGCCGCCCACTCCGGGTTCTCCAGCGCCGCGGTGCCGAGGTTGATGCGGGCCGCGCCGCTGTCGAGCGCCGCCTCCAGGGTCGCGTCGTCGCGGATGCCGCCGGACAGCTCGATCTTCACGCCCCGCACATGCTTGATGACCTTGCGCAGGATCGCCGTGTTCGACCCGCGGCCGAAGGCGGCGTCCAGGTCGACGAGGTGGATCCACTGCGCACCCTGACGCGCCCACTCGAGGGCCGCATCGACCGGATCGCCGTAGTGGGTCTCGCTGCCGGCCTCACCCTGGGTGAGCCGGACGGCCTTGCCGCCCGCGACGTCGACGGCGGGAAGCAGGATCAATTCGGGGGTGGCGCTGAAATCGCTCATGGGCACAAGGTCTAGATCGTAGCCCGGCCCAGCGCACCGATCCAATTGGCGAGCAGGCGGATGCCGGCATCCCCGGACTTCTCGGGATGGAACTGCGTCGCCGCGAGCGGCCCGTTCTCGACCGCCGCCAGGAACGGCGTGCCGTAGTCGCACCAGGTCAGGACCGGCTGCGGGAACGGCGGCTGCACGTCGAGCGTCCACTGCTGGACCCCGAACGAGTGCACGAAGTAGAAGCGCTCGTGCTCGATGCCGTGGAACAGCCGCGACCCTTCGCCCGCCCGGACCGTGTTCCAGCCCATGTGGGGCAGGACCGGGGCATCGAGTTCGGTGACCACTCCGGGCCACTCCCCCAGCCCCGGCGTGTCGACCCCGCGCTCCACGCCCAGTTCGAACATCACCTGCATCCCCACGCACACCCCGAGCACGGCCCGGCCGCCGGCGAGCCGCCGGTCGATCAGCTCGTCGCCGCGGCACGCACGCAGCGCCTCCATGACGGCGCGGAACGCCCCGACGCCCGGCACGAACAGACCGTCGGCGTCAAGCACCAGGCCGGGGTCAGCGGTCAGCCGTGCGTCGGCGCCCGCCGCATGCAGCGCCTTCACCGCGGAGTGGACGTTGCCGGAACCGTAGTCGAGGACCGCGACGACCGGGCGGGGCTCGCCCGCGCTCACAGCGCCCTCGGCGTCACAGGGCGCCCTTGGTGCTGGGCACGCCCTGCACCTGCGGATCGAGGGCCTTGGCCTGGCGGAACGCGCGGGCGAACGCCTTGAACTCCGCCTCGGCGATGTGGTGCGGGTCGCGTCCGCCCAGCAGCGTGATGTGCACGGTGAGCGCCGCGTTGAAGGTGATCGCCTCGAAGCAGTGCCGCACCATCGAACCGGTGAAGTGACCCCCGATGAGGTGGTGCTCGAATCCGGCCGGCTCGCCGCTGTGCACGAGGTACGGGCGCCCGGAGATGTCGACCACCGCCTGCGCGAGCGCCTCGTCGAGGGGCACCAGGGCGTCGCCGTACCGCGAGATGCCCGCCTTCTCGCCCAGGGCCTCGCGGATCGCCTGACCGAGCACGATCGACACGTCCTCCACGGTGTGGTGGACGTCGATCTCGGTGTCGCCGGAGGCGCGCACGGTGAGGTCGGTGAGCGAGTGCTTGGCGAACGCCGTGAGCATGTGGTCGAAGAAGGGCACGGTCGTGTCGATGCGGCTTCGGCCAGTGCCGTCCAGGTCGATCTCGAGCTCGACGGTCGACTCGCTCGTCGCGCGACGGCGGGAAGCGGTGCGGCCGGTGCTCATGACGCCGATCCTACCGAGGCCAGGGCATCGAGGAACGCCGTGGTCTCCTCCTCGGTGCCGGCGGTGACCCGGAGGTGACCGGGCAGGCCGATGTCCCGGATGAGCACGCCGCTCTCGTACAGTGACCGCCACACCGCCGCCGGCTCGTCGACGCCGCCGAACAGGACGAAGTTCGACCACGATTCGTACGGCTCGTAGCCGAGGGCCGGAAGAGTCGCCGAGATGCGGTCGCGCTGGGCCACGATCTCTCCGACCATCGCCAGCATGGTGTCGGCGTGATGCAGCGCCGCCGTGGCCGCCGCCTGGGTGAGCGCGCTGAGGTGATAGGGCAGGCGCACCAGGCGCAGCGCGTCCACCAGCGCCGGGTCGGCGACGAGATAGCCCACCCGCGCCCCCGCGAAGGCGAACGCCTTGCTCATCGTCCGCGAGACCGCCAGGCGCGGGCGCCCCGGCAGCAGGGTCAGCGCCGACCGCGCGTCGCGGGGCGCGAACTCCTGGTACGCCTCGTCGACGACGACCAGCCCGTCCGTGGCCTCGTAAACGGCGGCGATCGCATCGAGCGAGAGCGGTGTCCCGGTGGGGTTGTTCGGCGAGCACAGGAGCACGACGTCCGGTGCTGCGTCGCCGACCTGGGCGGCGGCGCTGCCGGCGGACAGGGTGAAGTCATCCTCGCGCACGCCCTCGATCCATCTCGCGCCGGTGCCACGGGTCAGCAGCGGATACATCGAGTACGTCGGTGCGAAGCCCATCGCCGTGCGCCCGGGCCCGGCGAAAGCCTGCAGCAGCTGCTGCAGCACTTCGTTCGACCCGTTCGCCGCCCAGATCTGCTCGGGCGACAGGCCGTGGCCGAGATACTCGGCGAAGCCCTCCCGCAGCGCCGTGAACTCGCGATCCGGGTACCGGTTGATGTCGCGCAAGGCCCGGGCGATCGCGTCGAGGATGTCGTCGGCCACATGCCGCGGCACCGGATGGGTGTTCTCGTTGACGTTCAGGGCGATCGGCAGCGCCGCCTGCGGGGCGCCATAGGGACGGAGGCCGCGCAGATCGTCGCGTATCGGGAGGTCGTCGAGGGTCGCGCTCACCCTGTCCATGCTAGGGCGGTGGGATCAGCGCGAGAACTCCGCGGGCAGGGCCAGCTCCTGGCCGGGGACGATGGGCCCATCCAGCGCATTGAGGCGCACGATGGCGTCCACGACGTCGCGCGGATCGGCGCCTGGGGCGTGCTCCGCGGCGATCGCCCACAGGGAGTCGCCGGGGGCGACGGTCACGGTCTCGAACGTCGCGCCGGGGGCGCCGGGCTCGTCGGAGGCGAGTGCGGAGCCGCCCGCGAGCATCGCCGCGCTCAGCGCGATGGCGGCCGGCAGCGCGGCGAGGACGCCGAGCAGCCGCCTGCCGCGCACCGTGAGGCGCAGGCGCGTCGACCGCGCTGGGTGAAGCGGAGCGGGGGGTGCCATGGAGAGAGTGCTCATCTCGGTCCTCGCGTTTCTGCCGGGAAGAGATTCGCCCTCGACCCTCGGCCGGGAGGGTCGAAAGCGAACCTCTGTTCGAAATCTATCTTCTATACTGGGACGGTGTCAAGGTCGGACGAAACCGGACTCTGCTTCCCAAGAAAAGTACGGCGCGTCTCCTGAACTCGCTGGCGGCATCGGATACGGTTTCGATGAGGACACTCCACCACCGACCTCCGACATTCGAAGAGTCACGCAGACAGGAGCACCGCGATGAGCGAGCCCAGCACCCCGTCCGGCCGCCGCGAGAAGCCGCAGACCCGCCGGCGCAAGAGCCTCAGCGAGAAGCAGATGGCGATCCTCGAGGTGATCCAGCGCTCGATCGCCCGCTACGGCTATCCGCCGAGCATGCGCGAGATCGGCGACGCGGTCGGGCTCAAGTCGCTGTCCAGCGTCACCCACCAGCTCAACCAGCTCGAACTGAGCGGATACCTGCGCCGCGACGCCGGCAAGACGCGCGCCCTCGAGGTCCTCATCGACCTCCCCGGGACGGCGACCGAAAGCCCCGCCGACGACGCCCCCGCCGTCGGCGACGCGGCGCTCGTGCCCCTGGTCGGGCGGGTGGCCGCCGGCGTGCCGATCACCGCGGAGCAGCAGATCGAAGAGATCTTCCCCCTGCCGCGGCAGCTCGTCGGCAAGGGCGAGCTGTTCATGCTCAAAGTCAGCGGCGAATCCATGATCGACGCCGCGATCTGCGACGGCGACTGGGTCGTGGTGCGCTCGCAGGCCACGGCGGACAACGGCGACATCGTCGCGGCGATGCTCGACGGCGAAGCCACGGTGAAGACGTTCCGCCAGCGCGACGGGCACACCTGGCTGCTGCCGCGCAACAGCGCGTTCGAGCCGATCCTCGGCGACGAGGCGGTCGTGCTCGGCAAGGTCGTCGCCGTCCTGCGCGCGGTCTGATCCTCACCCGCGCCAGGTGACCGCGCGCCGGAGACCTGGCACCGGACGCACGGGACCGCTATAAGGGGGGAATGACCTCGGATGCCGTGAGCCCCCTCCCCGCAGACGTCGCAGCGCGCCTGGCCGCCCTCGAGGAGGAGAACGCGAGGCTGCGGGAACAGCTCGGTGCCGGGCCCGACGGCGACGAGGCGCCACCGCGCCGGGGACGCTGGCGCACGGTGCTGTCCGCGGTGTGCATCGTGCTCGCATCGGTGCTCGTGACCGTCTCGATCGTGGGATCGTGGACGCGGGTGCAGCTCGTCGACGAGTCGCGCTTCGTCGAGACCTTCGCGCCCCTGGCCGAGGATCCGGCGGTGCAGGCGATGGTCATCAACGGCGTCGCGACCGCGATCGACGAGCAGATCGACTTCCAGGGCGTCACCGACGACCTGTTCGACGGCATCCAGGGCCTGGGGCTGCCGCCGCGCGCCGCCGCGGCGATCGACCTGCTGCGGGCCCCGGCGGCACAGGGGCTCGAGAACCTCGTGACCGCGGCGACCACGCGCCTGGTCGAGTCCGAGGCCTTCGCCTCCGCCTGGCAGACCGCGCTGCAGGCGAGTCACCGTGTGCTGGTGCGCACCGCCGCCGGCGGTGGCGAGGTGGTGACGATCAGCGGCACCGGCGAGCTCGGCATCGAGCTGGGCCCGATCATCGCCCAGGTCAAGCAGAGGCTGACCGATCAGGGAATCGGCATCGCGTCGATGATCCCCGAGATCGACCGCACCATCGTGGTGGCGCAGAGCGATGCGCTGGCGACCGTCGGCGTGGTCTACAACCTGTCGGTCGTCGCCGGCTGGTGGCTGCCGATCCTCACCCTCGCGCTCTTCCTCGGCGGCATCCTCCTGGCCCGGCGCCGCGGCGTGGCTGTGCTCGGCAGCGGGATCGGACTGGCGGTGGGCGCGGGCGTCCTCGCCATCGCGCTCTCGTCGCTGCGGGCCTTCCTCCCGACGATGGCTCTGCAGCTGGGCATCGCCCCCGCCGCCCTCATCGCGGTCTACGAACAGGTCGTGGACGCGATGCTGCACACCGCGATCGTGCTCACCGTCGTGGGGCTCATCGTCGCGGCCCTCGCCTGGGTGCTCGGGCGCTCGCGGCCCGCTCGCGCTGTGCGCGATGCAGTCGGCTCGATCAACGCCGGTCTGCGACGCGCGATCGCCGACCGCGGTGTCGACACCGGCGCGTTCGGCCGCTGGATGCACGCGCAGCGGGTGCTCGTGCGCTGCATCCTGATCGCCCTGCTCGTGCTCTGGCTGCTGCTGCTGCGGCCGCTGAGCGTGGGCGACGTGATCCTCGTGCTGATCGTGGGGCTGCTGGTGTGGTGGCTGTGCGAGCTCGTGCAGCGCCGCCCGGACGAGACCACGGATGCGGCGGAACCGGCGCCGGCTGAGGCGCCCGCATCCGTCCCGTAGTCGGCAGACCCGCGACAGCCGCGCGCTACGGTGGGAGCCATGCCCCAGACCCTCCCGTACGGCAGCTGGCCGTCGCCCATCAGCGCCGCCGATGTGGCCGCAGGATCCCACCCCGTCGACGGCGGCCGATTCGTCGGAGACGAGATCTGGTGGCTGGAGCGGGTCCCGGCCGAAGGCGGGCGCACCGCCGTCCGCAGGCTCGTCGACGGCATCCCGCAGACGCTGCTTCCTGCTCCGTGGGATGCGCGCTCGCGCGTGCACGAGTACGGCGGAGGCGCCTGGGCGACCACCGATGACGGGGTCCTGCTGTTTGTGGAGAAGACCGATCAGCGCGTCTGGTCGCTGCGGCCGGGCGACGACCCGCGGCCGCTCACCCCGGCGCAGACGGGCATGCGATTCGGCGACCTGCGCGTCGTCGGAGACGAGGTGTGGGCCGTCCGCGAGGATCACGGCGCCGGCGACGCGGCCCCCCGGCGCGACATCGTGGCGATCCCGGCCGACGGCGCCGCGGCGGACGACCCCGGGGCACTGCGCACCGTCGTCGCCGGCAGCGACTTCCTCGCCTACCCCGCGGTCTCGCCCGACGGCGCGCAGCTGGCCTGGGTGGCCTGGAACCACCCCGACATGCCCTGGGACGCGACCGAGCTGCGCGTGGGCGACCTGGTGGACGGGACCGTGGAATCCTGGCAGGTGATCGCCGGCGGTCCGGCGGAGTCGGCCCTGCAGCCGGAGTGGACGGATGCCGGCGAGCTGCTGCTGGTCACCGACCGCACCGGATGGTGGAACCTCGCGCGGTGGACCGGTGACGGGCTCGAGGACGTCGCCCCCGCCGAGGCGGAGACCGGCGGACCGCTGTGGAACCTCGGCATCCGCTGGTTCGCCCCGCTCGAGGACGGGCGGATCCTCGCGGTGCGCACCCGCGGCAGCGACGAGCTCGTGCTCCTGGACCCGTCGTCGGGTGCCGCGAGCGGCATCCCGTCTCCCCTGTCCGCCCGGGTGCTGCTGGACGACGTGCGCGGCAGTCGCGTGCTGCTGCGCGGCGGCGGCGCGCGCACCCTGGGCGGGCTGTGGCTGCTCGACCTGTCCGAGCCGGAGCCGGCCCCGCGGCTCGTGCGAGGCACCGTCGACGACGAGCCGGAGGCGGCGTGGCTCGCCGTCGCCCGGGCGGTGACCGTGGACGGCCCGCGCGGGCCCGTGCACGCGTTCGCGCACCCGCCCACCAACCCCGACGCCGTCGCGCCGGAGGGCGAACTGCCCCCCTATCTGGTCCTCGCGCACGGAGGCCCGACGGCCCACGCCGCCGGCGAGGCATCCCTGGACATCGCGTTCTTCACGAGCCGCGGCATCGGCGTCGTCGAGGTGAACTACGGCGGATCGACCGGGTACGGCCGCGCCTACCGCGAGCGCCTCGACGGCGGCTGGGGCGTGGTCGATCGCGACGACGTCATCGCCGCGGCATCCGGTCTGGCCGACCGGGGACTGGCCGACCCCCGCCGGCTCGCGATCCGCGGCGGTTCGGCCGGCGGCTGGACCGTGCTGTGCGCCCTGGCGGCCTCGGATGTGTTCGCAGCAGGCATCAGCCGGTACGGTGTCGCGGATCTGCGTGCCCTCGCCGCGGACACGCACGACTTCGAGGCCCGCTATCTGGATCGCCTGGTCGGCCCGCTGCCGGAGGCCGAGGCCGTGTACATCGAGCGCTCCCCCCTGTCGCGTCCGGCGGGCTTCACGACACCGATGCTGCTCGAGCAGGGGCTCGAGGACGCCGTCGTGCCGCCTGCGCAGTCCGAGGCGGTACGCGACGCGCTCCGATCACACGGGGTGGCGCACGCGTACCTCCCCTTCGAGGGCGAGGGGCACGGCTTCCGCCGCGCCGAGACGATCGTGCGGGCGCTGGAGGCCGAGCTGAGCTTCCTGGGTCAGGTGCTCGGGTTCGCCACGCCCGGGGTTCCCGCGCTCGAGCTCAGCTGACGGCGTACGGGGCCAGCCGCGCACCCAGGCCCGCCGGCACCCGCACGTGCAGCAGCGTGCCCTGCTCGACGTGCTCCTGCGACAGGATCATGCCGCTCTCGTGCGCCGCCGAGACGAGGTCTCCGCGATCGTAGGGCACGAGCACGTGGAGTTCGACGGCGGGCAGCGGCAGCGCCGCTTCGATCGCCGCGCGCAGCTCGTCGATGCCCTGGCCGGTCCGCGAGGAGACGAAGAGGGCGTCCGGCTCGAGGCCCCGCAGCACGAGGCGGGTGTCGTCGTCGACGAGGTCGGACTTGTTGAACACGACGATCTCGGGGATGTCACGGGCCCCCACCTCGCCCAGGACGTCCCGCACCGTCGCCAGCTGCGAGGCCGGATCGGGGTGGGCGGCGTCGACGACGTGCAGGATGACGTCGGCGGCGGCGACCTCCTCCAGGGTGGAGCGGAACGCCTCCACCAGCTGATGCGGCAGGTTCCGCACGAAGCCGACGGTGTCGGTGAGCGTGTAGATGCGCCCGTCCTCGGTCTCCGAGCGCCGCACCGTCGCATCCAGCGTCGCGAACAGCGCGTTCTCCACGAGCACGCCGGCGCTGGTGAGCCGGTTCAGCAGGGACGACTTGCCGGCGTTGGTGTAGCCCGCGATCGCCACCGACGGCACCGTGTGGCGCTCGCGCTCTGCGCGCTTGGCGGCGCGCGCAGGGCCGAAGTCCTTGATCTGCCGGCGCAGCTGCGCCATGCGGGTGCGGATCCGGCGGCGGTCGAGCTCGATCTTGGTCTCACCGGGCCCGCGCGACCCCATGCCCGCGCCCGCCGCGCCCACCTGGCCACCGGCCTGCCGGCTCATGGACTCGCCCCAGCCGCGCAGGCGCGGCAGCAGGTACTCGAGCTGCGCCAGCTCGACCTGCGCCTTGCCCTCACGGCTCTTGGCGTGCTGGCTGAAGATGTCGAGGATCACGGTCGTCCGGTCGATCACCTTGACCTTGACCACGTCCTCCAGCGCGCGCCGCTGGCTGGGCGCCAGCTCGGTGTCGGCGATCACGGTGTCGGCCCCGAGGGCGGCGACCAGGTCGCGCAGCTCCTCCGTCTTGCCTCGACCCAGATAGGTCGCCGGATCGGGATGCGGTCGCCGCTGCAGCACCCCGTCGAGCACGACCGCGCCGGCGGTCTCGGCGAGCGCGGCGAGCTCGCGCAGCGAGTTCTCGGCGTCCTCCTGGTCGCCCTGGGCGTACACGCCCACGAGCACGACGTTCTCGAGTCGCAGCTGCCGGTACTCGACCTCGGTGACGTCTTCGAGCTCGGTCGAAAGACCCGCCACGCGTCGCAGCGCCGCCCGCTCCTCGCGATCCCACTGCTCGCCGTCGCCGTTCGCGTCCGCGGAGGTGAGCTCGTCCTGCAGCGCCTGCGCTGCGCCGAAGACCCGCACCGCTGCGCCCGGCTCCTCCGCCCGCGCGAGCACGCGCGCGACCGGATCGGTCCGGTCCGCGCCCGGCTCCTGCGGCGAGGACGTCTGTCTCGTCTCCGTCATGTGTTCCTTCCCGGAGTGCCCGCAGGCATCCGTAAACTCTAGCCTCCCGTGGTGCGGGCGGGCTCCGCTAGGCTCAGGGGCCATGGGCGGTGAAGCGGGCCCCGTATCCGGGGACCACTATTTCAGTGCGGCACCCGCCAGCCCCGAGAACCTCCGCCCCATCCGCGTCACCCTCGCCGGCCGGGAGCTGGAGCTCACGACCGCGGGCGGCGTCTTCTCCCCCGACCGCCTGGATGCCGGCACCGCGGTGCTGCTGTCGAACACTCCCCCGCCCCCGCCCGGCGGTCAGCTGCTCGACCTCGGCTGCGGCTGGGGGCCGATCGCGATCTCGCTCGCCCTGCAGTCGCCGCATGCGACGGTCTGGGCGGTGGATGTGAACGAGCGCGCCCTCGACCTCGTGCGCCGCAATGCTGTCGCGCTCGGGCTCGAGAACATCAACGCCGCGATCCCCGACGATGTTCCCGACGACATCGTGTTCCGCACGATCCGCTCCAACCCTCCGATCCGAGTGGGCAAGAACGAGCTGCACGGGCTGCTGGAGCGCTGGATCCCGCGGCTGGACGAGCGCAGCGATGCCTGGCTCGTGGTGCAGCGCAACCTCGGATCGGATTCGCTGCAGCGGTGGCTCGCCGCCACGTTCGACCGCGGCTACAGCGTCCATCGCGCCGCCACCGGCCGCGGGTATCGCGTGCTCCGGGTGCGCCGGCACGGCGTGCCGCGCACCGAGGCGATCGAGCTCTGAGCCCGCCCGCTGCGCGGCGTGCGATCGGGGCGGCGCGCGATCAGGATCGCTGCGCGAGGGCGACCTCTCCGGAGAAGACGAGCGTCGCGGGGCCGGAGAGGAAGACATGCGGGATGCCGTCCACCGGCGCCACGCGCACCCCCAGGATTCCGCCGGGCACCTCGACGCTCCACCGATCCGGCGCCGCGGGGCCCGCCCACTCCCGCACCGCGAGAGCCGCAGCGGCCACACCGGTGCCGCAGCTGAGCGTCTCTCCGACGCCCCGCTCGAACACGCGCATCCGGATCGCTCCCACACCGTCCTGAACCAGCGGATCGGCGGGAACGACGAATTCGACGTTCGCCCCGTTCGCGGGCTCGGGCTGGAGCCGCGGGATGACGGTCAGGTCGAGATCGTCGAGATCGTCGTCCGACGGGAGGGCGACGACGACGTGCGGATTGCCCACGTCCACACGCAGGCCCGGCCGTGGCACCGGCAGGCCGCGGGCGCGCACCAGCGTCTCGCCCTCCTCGACGCGGAACGCCCCCAGGTCGACCTCGAAGCCCAGCAGGCTGCGAGTCATCGGCCGCGGACCGTTGCGGGTGCCGATGAGGATCGTCTCCCCCTCTCCGAGCTGAACGAGCCCGGCGTCGAGGAGGTACCTCAGATAGACGCGGATGCCGTTGCCGCACATCTCGGCCGTCGAGCCGTCGGCGTTGCGGTAGTCCATGAACCATTCCGCATCCGGCATGTCGGCACCCTCGGGGATCGCGCGCGAGCGCACGACGCGCAGGATGCCGTCGGCGCCGATGCCGAAGTGCCGGTCGCACAGCACCGAGATCTGATCATCGGTGAGGTCGAGCTCTCCGTCGGGGTCGGCGACGATGACGAAGTCGTTGCCGGTGCCGTGCCCCTTGGTGAACGCGATAGTCCTGCCGTTACTATTCCTCATCATGCGAGTCCTTGCCTACGTTCGCCTATCGAAGCTGACCGAGACGACCACGAGCCCGGAACGGCAGCGCGAGGCCATCGCCGACTTCATCGAGCGCAAGCGCTGGACACTCGTCGACACCGTCGAGGATATCGACGTCTCCGCGACCCGCCATCGTCTCGACCGCCCCGGCATCCATGAGATCCGCCGACGTATCAAGCGGGGCGAGGCTGAGGCCGTGGTCGTTCACCGCCTCGACCGAATTGCACGCAACGTCGCCGACGTGTCCACACTCCTCGACGAAGGCATCGCCATCGTGTCCGCGACCGAGGACTTCGACACCTCGACCGCGACGGGCCGCGCGATGACTCAGGTCGCGCAAGTGTTCGCCGAACTCGAAGCTCGGACCATCGGGCTCCGTGTGTCATCCGCCCGCAAGCACCTCCCGACGGTCGGACGTTGGCCTGGCGGCCCCACGCCCTACGGTTTCACCTCGGCACCGTCTCCCGACGGCGTCGGGCGCACTCTCGTCCATGACCCCGACGAGGCACCGGTCGTTCGCCGCATTGTCGGGGAAGCCCTCCGCGGCGACTCGCTCCTCTCGATCACGAGACGGCTGAACGCTGACGGCATCCCGCCCCGTCGCGGCGCTGACTGGTCACGCTCTGTCGTCGCCCGCCTCCTACGCCACGGCAGCATCCGCGGCTACGCGACCACCGGCGGAGCGAAGGCCAGCCGTCCCGGCGAGCCGCAGAAGCCTGGCGACTTCGTCCGCGACGAGCGCGGCCTCCCCCTCATCGTCTGGCCCCCGCTCGTGACGCCCGAGGAGGCCCGCGAGCTCGACCGCATCCTCAAGATGGGCGAGTCGGCTCCGAAGACCATCCACGACGACACCCTCCTCCTCGTGGGCCTCGCCGTGTGCTCCTCGTGCGGTCGCCTCATGGTTGCTCGCTCATCGCGGCGTCCCACGGTCGACGACCCGGGTCGCCGATGGGAACTCTACGTGTGCCAGACACGCAACCGTGGCGGCCTGTGCGACGCCCCGCAGACAATCCGCGCACGCCTCGCAGACGAGGAGGCGGAACGCCAGTTTCTCGCCGCATTCGGGCGCGTGGAAGTCGTCGAGACAGTCGAGGAGGCCCAGGAACCCGAGGAGCTCGCGGATGTCGTCGCGGCCATCGAGGAGACGACCGACGCGATGCGACGCCCGGACGCCGACGTCATGGCGCTCGCCGAGCGGCTTGTCACTCTCCGCCGCGAGCGCGACCGCCTTCAAGCGCTCCCCCGGACGCAGGCGATCCACCGGCGCACCGGCGAGACATACGGCGACCGCTGGGAGCGCGCGACCATTCCCGAGCGGCGCGAAATCATGCGCGGGGCCTCCGCGTATGTCCGCATCGTCCCAGCCATCCGCCGTGGAGCATTTACGCCCGACCGCGTCGACCTCGTCGACGTCCTCGCCGGGCAGCTTGACTAGGGCCGGTCTGTGCGCCGCGAGCAGGGCGCCGCGGACGCGTGATGCGGAACAGACGGAGAGCTAGCCGAGCTCAACGCGGCACGATTGGCGCCGGAGCGGACGGCGGGGCGCGAATGCGTCATGAACCGGTCACGATTCCAATTTGCGCCATATCTCCTTTGTTCTGACAAGAGAGAGACGACGACTAGTGAGAGGAATATAGAAACAGCGTTCCGATTGAATCGTGACCGTTTCGTGGCGCAATAGGCTGCCGCCACCTCCCCGGCGCCAGCCGCCCCCGGCGACGCCCGCACCATCTGCACCCGCGGCGCGACAAGTCTGGACAGGATCCCGACCCAGGCGGCATCTCTCCACACAGGCGGCCCTCGTCGACCACCGGCGCATGAGCCCGTCCGCCGCCCAGACGCACTCTGAGTACGCGTGGGCAGCCAGGCGGCATATCTCCGTGAAGGAAGAGACAGAATGCCCGCCCACGCGGCGGGCATTCTTCTTCGGCCCAATCCCGTTGCGAACACGAGAGGACAGCCGCATTGACGTACGAGATTGACTGCGCTGTCTGCGGACGCCGATTCACCGCGGCCCGTTCTTATGCCGAGACATGCGGCACAACCTGCCGCGTCCGCCGCTTCCGCGAGCGCAAGGCTCGGTGCGCCATCACCGCCGCCGCGCTGCTCGCCGAGCAGGCCCGCCTCGCCCGCGAGGCTGCGGCCAGCCTGCGGCCAACAGACGCCGAGCAGAAGCGCCTCATCGCCGAACTCCGACGCCTCGCCGACGCCGCCGAGCGCACCGCCCCAGCGCTGTAACCGCGTTCAAACGCACCCCGACGGCCTGAGCAACCGTCGTGGTTCAACGCAGTGGGCCCACCCTCGTTATCCGGTCCGAGGGCTGGGCCTACTGGCATATCTGCCGTGCTCCGACCCTCCGCGAGACCGGATCGCCGAGACGCTCAACGGCGCGCACAAGGACCGGATATCCCATGCAAGACGTCCCCGACGCAGTCCGTCTCTACGCCCGCGCGCACCGCGGCGTGAACCCCCGCGACGACCGCGCCCGCCACATCGAACTCTTCAATCCCGAGACGAACTGGTGGCACCACTACAGGGTTCCCTCCGCGGCGCACGTCGCGCGCTACTTCTTCGCCCGGCACCTCAACAACGAGGCGCCCGTCTACCGTTCCGCTGACGACGGCATCGTCCGACTCATCGAGGGCAAGCCTCAACCAATCTCCCGCGAGGATCTCGCGGCATCCCTCACCGACCTCCTCGCCGCGATGCCCGAGCGCGTGTTCGGCATCCCCGAGCTCGGCCAGAGCGACCTCTACCGCGGCCTCCGCGCGTACGCGCGCCTCGCCCCTGCCGACGAGGTCGACACCTACCTCGCCGCCGTCCTCGACGCACTCCCCCGTGCTTTGAAGCCCCTCCCCGCGCCAAAGGCACCCCGCGCGCCCCGCCCGGCGCCTATGACGCCCGCGGAGCGCAAGCGCGTCTCGCGCGCACGTCGACGCGAGCGCGAGCTCGCCACTGCCCGCGCCTACCTGGAGATGTGGAGCGACGAGGCGGACGTCGTCGTCACGCGCGCCGAACTCGTCGACGGCCTCATCAACTTCGCGGACGAGGCAGTCGAGGCGTTCGAGGACGCCGAACGGCAGTACGTCATGGCCCTCGGCAAGTGGAACCGCGCCCGCTTCGAGGAGCGACAGGACGCGGCGCCTCAGCCATTGAACGAGTGGCCCGAGATCGTCGAGGAGATGGGGTACCCGGAGCACCCAGTCACCGTCACGCCCCGCCGCGCGATAGCGCTCTTCCGCGAGCTCGGCCTTGCCGAGACGCGTTCCGGCAACGAGCGCCGCTACCGCCTCCCCCAGCCGGAGGCACGAGAGGAAAATTCCATGCCCACCATCCCCGACGACGAGATCCTCGCCGACGCACTCCTCGACCGCGTCGCCGCCCTCGCATGGGCCGAGCAGCGCGAGGTTCTCCTCGGCGTCCTGGCGCGGCGACGCGACGCCGTGGAGCGGCCCCGCGAGCTGCTCGCCGCCACCGGAACGGATGGCGCCGTCATCGACGCCGCCGAGCGGTTCCTGCACCGAAAGGAGCCTCGCCTATGAGCACGAAACACGGCCCCCACTTCGCCGCCCTCGACCGGCCAACGCAGAACCGGATCCTGACTCGCCTCCACGAGTGCCCCGTCCGCAACTGTCGGAGCACGCCTGACGACGTCGCGCGCGACATCCTGCGCGCTCGCGCTCGCCAACCGCGGCGGCTCCCCTCGTGGATGCTGGCCCACACGCCGACTTCATAGCTACGCCCGCGCACCCTCGCGTCGGGCGTGCGCTCCCGCGCCTCGCTGACGAGCGACGACGCCAGAGCACCGGAGCCCCTCCCCGGCGGGCTCCAGCGAGCACCGCTCGCGCATCCCCTCGCTCCGCGGTGTCACAGCGGCGCTCACACACGCAAGCCGGGCAGGCCCGGCATGGCGACGTGAGCGCCCGGACGACACCCGTGGGAGCAACCCAGGCACCCGCCCCTACGACGCCACGCAAGCACGCCAGGCGCGCGCTCGCGGCCCGAGGGATGGTGTCTGCCGACACCCTGCCCAGGCGGCAGGACGTCAACCCCGCAGGTCGGTTCCTTCCCATTCGATTCCGGCGCGCATCGCGCCGACAACCAAAGGAACAGACATGGCATTCAACACGTACACCGCCGATGAAATCGGGCTCGTCGCCGTCAAGCTTGCAGATGCGGGCCTCGCGCTCGGCCAGAACGTCGCCCGCTACACCGACGCGGACTTCGCATCCGGTTCGGGCGGCAAGGCGTACCTCAAGGTCCCCGGCGCCCTGACGGCGCGCGCCCGCACGCTCCGCGACAAGACGACCGCCGTCGTCTTCGACGAGATTGCCGAGGACCGCGTCTCGGTCGACCTGTCGACGCACCTCGTCTCGGCGGTCAAGGTCGGCGACGCCGAGCTCTCGCTCGACGTGCGCGACTTCTCCGCCCAGGTTCTCAAGCCGCAGGTCGACGCGATTGTCGATGGCATCGAGACGGCCATCGGCGACGCGATCGCCGACGTCGAGGCAACTGACGTGTCCGACAAGTATGACGACGAGGCCCCTGCCAAGCTCTTCACGCTGGGCCGCCGCGCTCTCCGTGACCGCGGTATCGACGTCGCCAACGAGGCGCTCGTCGCATACGTGGGCGGCAACGTGGTCGACGCGCTCCTCGACAGCGGCGCCCTCGACTTCTCGAAGACCGGCGACGCCGAGGCGCTCCGCAAGGGTTCGATCGGTCGCATCGCTGGCTTCCAGTGCGTCGAGTCGGGCCGTATCGACGCCGACCAGATCGTCTTCGCCACGAAGACCGGCATCTTCCTTGCGACAATGGCCCCGGCGATCCCGGAGGGCGCCAACTTTGGCGCAGTCGTGCGCGAGGAGGGCATCGCGATGCGCTACCTCCGCGACTACTCCGCCGACTATCTCGTCGACCGCTCTGTCGTGTCGACCTTCGTCGGCGCGGGCATCGCTCCGCTCTACGACGTGCAGCGCGACTACGACACCGGTGAGGCAGCCGTCGAAGAGGTAGACGGCGGCGCTGTCGTCAAGCTCGACACCGCGAAGTAACACCTCGGCGTCATCACCGCCATCACTCGGCAGGGTCGCCCCGAGCCAACGAGGCAGACGGGCGGCCCTGCCCTCGCACCCCGACCTATCCCCCACTAACACCCTCGCGCCAACAGCGACGAGGAGAGCTCGAACGCGCTTCGAAAGGTGTGCGCGATCGAGTGCTCGCGGCTCCACTCCTTTCGGGCGCGGCGAGAGCACGCGGCGATCAAGGTGGGTTCGCGCGGCGTGAGCGCGTGGCTGGGATCAGGGGCCCGGCGCGACGCGCATCCAAGACCTCCAAGTCGGGCACTGTTGCTTGCCTTGCTCGGCCCGCGCTAACGAACGTCGCGCTCCGCCGCTTCGCGTTTCGGCGCCGGGATACGTTCATAAATCTCGGATGCCACTCGCGGTTGAGTCAGGAGTTGCTCCACGAGCGAGTTGATGGCTTCGAAGAACGGCTCGACCGTTTCTGACATTTCGCCGTTTAGGTACATGATGATCAGGTCGTCAGTGTCCCCGTGCAGAGCATCGTTTCCGACGACCCGCAGCGCGGTGAGTACCTTCCACAGGCTGGGATTGATCTGGTCCCGCAGCTCCGCAATTCGCGCCTGCAGGTTCGGCTTGCCCCCAGCCGGAGCAAGCTCCTTCAGCAGGGACTCAAGAGCGGCTCGCGCGAGAGCCGCCGCCGCACGCCTCGATCTGGGAAGTACAGCCACTGCCTCCTCGTACAGTTCCCGAGCCTCCTCGGGCATGTCCGGGTGAGGACGCGCTACGTTCCCGCCGGTCAGCGGGAACATCAACGCGGAGTCACGCCAGACAGCTGACCGACTACACGACACACACAAGGTCCCGTGCCACTGATCATCCGAATCGCCACCGCGAAGCATGCGCGTGCCTTCGACCCGAAACGCCTCCGCCTTGTCGGAAAAGCTGCCGGCGGCGAACCCCCCAGTCGCCACCGCCAACCTCACCAGCAGGGGGAATCGCAAGTGGTGGCTATACGCGTTGCAATGAGGGCAGCGGAAACGCACGTCGGTCTCGTCATCTTCCGGCATGCCGCGAGCATAGCGGCCACGACGAACGCTGGGTTCGCTCGCGGCACATCCGGAGCGCCCGCTCCTTCGCTTTCCGTTTCAACTCGGGGCGAGGTCGTCCCTCCCGGTGCGGCATAGCTTTCGACCCCATACGTGCGCATGGGTTCGTTCTACGCCCCGCGATGCGCATCCTCGACTTTTCCCGATTGGAGGCCTCCTATGACCGCTGACCGCTACGACGGCCTACCCGAGGAGTGGAGCCTCAGCGCCCGCGAGACGTATGCCGCTATCTCAGAGGACAATCCCAAGGCCACTGCGGCCCAGCTCGCGGCGCTCTACGAGGCGTGCGCGCTCCTTGCGCTCGCTGATGCACTCGCCGACACGATTCCCGAGCATGGGCTGATGACTACCGGCTCCCAAGGCCAAACCGTCGTCAATCCCGCGATCGCAGAGGTTCGGGCTCTACGCCGTGACGCCCTCGCTGCCCTCCGCGGCCTCTCCCTGACGACCGACCGATCCGCCACCAGCGCCTCGCGCGCCGCTGGCGCCCTGGCCGCAAGAAGGTGGCAGCGATGATTCCAAACGCACGTCACCGTACGGAGCCGGCTCTCCGACCACGCATCCGTGGTCGGGACGAGTCCAAAGCCAGGAGCCTGCCCGAGTGGCGACCCGAGCCACCCTCTACCGGTTGGACCCCAGCGAGCGCCCTACGCCTGGCCGCGGATTACGCCGCCGGCGCCGGCGCCTCCGACCCGAATCTCGACGTCGACCGGGTCACCCGTGCGGCGTACATGGAGCTTCTGCGCACAGTCCCCGGCCTGCACGCGGCGGACATCATGGCGCGTCTCATCCTCGCCCGCGAAGCGCCCGCCCTCACCACACCTCAAGCGCCCATCGCCGGGGAGGGCCCTTCGTCGTCGGGATCGTCCGTTCGACTGGCCTCCAAAGCGATGTGAATGTGGAGTTCTCCGAGTCGCCAGGCCGCCGCGACGACTTGCTCGAACTGCCGCGGCGTAACTCCTTCTGGCAGCCGGTCGGCGGCATCGAGTTGCTTCCATACCCTGCCGCGGGTCTCGTCGTCTTGCCCTCCCGCCTTCATCCTGCGAATGCGCTCCTCCTTGAGACCGAGGCGCTGTTCTTTCTTGAGCCGGGCGTCAGCAAAACCGTTCACGATCTTGGACACCATAAGCATGCCGGGAAGCACGGTAGTTACGCCGACAAGCACTAGTGAGAAAAGAAAGTCACTCCCGTACTGCACTCGGATCACCGTCGAATCCGGAGTGACGGACTCGTCCCAGACCTCGTCGATGGAATCCAAGAACGACGCGAAGGCAATGACCAGCCGTAGATCGTCGACGATCTGGTGATACTCCTCAAACGAGAGGTCGTCGGGGAGTTTCGCGCGGACAACTACCTCCACGTAGCGCGAACGCCCTGGCCCATCAAGGTCAGCCACGACGCCAACCCTAGCGGTAGGCCCGCCCCGGCTTGCCAGAGCCCTGGGGCCGATCGTCCGTCAGGGGCGATACATCTCGTCGATAATGGCGCGGATCGCGAGGCCCGTCTCAGTCTTGTACCTCACCCAGTCCGGCGTCTCGGCTTCATCCTTGTCCAAGGTTGCGGCAAGCTCCTCCTCGGACATCCCATTCGTGGCGTCGTGCCACTGCCGAGGCACCCATCGCGGACCGACGACGGTAGCGAGGGCCAGCGCTTCCGCACTCAACCGTGACGACTCCGCACGGTCGGTCGAGCCGCCCCTATTGAGATTCACCGCCAGCCGCACGGCATATTCGAGCTCAAGTCCAAGCCGACTCTGCTCACGCGCCCGGCGCGCAATCTCAAGTTGCGTGCGCCTGTCCAAGACTCCGACGACAAGCGCGACCACAGCGGCGAAGACAGCGGCCCCGGCGAGAATCAACTGAATCGAGTCACTCCACGTCATGCCCTGACGGTAGCCCCCTCGTCGTGCACCCACGCCAGGACACGGCTGCGCGCGGCGCCCCGTAGTCGAACGGCCCGCTCCCCTGGTTCCACACGAAGGCCCCTGCCTCATTCGGAGGTAGGGGCCTTTCTTCGTTTCTGGACGCCTACGAGGCCACCCGCCCCGCCGCCACCGCGAGCGACGCCTCAAGGACCGTCTGCACATTGACGCCGAGCGCCTCGGCGGCGATCAGCCCGTCGACTCCGCCCTCCGTGTCGACGAGAGCCTCGACACGTTCCGCCGTCGCAGACGCGAACGCCGCCGCCAGCGGTGCGATCAGCCATCCGGCCTCGCCGTGATCCGATGCCGACCCGCGCTCCGCGATCTGCCGCCATGAGCGCACCGCCCGACGGGCCACGAGCTCGACGACTCGGTCGCCGACGAGCTCAGCTACGTCCTCCACGTCAAGGCGCTGTTCCGCCATCTGACTACTCCTCTCCGCGCGTTCCCCTCCGCGCTCGCGAGCGAGGTAACCCATCGGCACGACAAAGCCCAGGTCATGCGTGTAAACGCCTACACTAGCCTTCACACGCGTACAGCTCAGCGTTACGCCCGATTTGGCTCAGATGATCTTCGCCACAATGTGCGACGGATACGCGGGTCGCAGTCAAGCAATGCCTACGATAGGACTATTGTGAACGGGATCGTGCGCGACATCCCCTCAGCCTAGCGGGGCCGTGCGGCGGCGTCAGTCGGCGATGAGGCGCTTGCCGGTGGCCCAGACCTCGAACGGCTCGTAGC